>PKXU01000065.1 GCA_003132445.1 Acidobacteriaceae bacterium
TGCGGGTGATGGGCGTGACCGTGGTGAGGCTGGAGAACCAATACTTTCCGGCGCGAATGGTTTCGGTACGAATGTTGGGCAGGACGAAATCGATGGTGGTGGTGATGGAATCGGCGTCGGCGTAGAGGCGCAATAGTTTGTAGGGCGCGGAGTTGGAACTGGGGGTGTGCGCGCTCATGCGAAAGCCATTCGGGATGGGCTCGAAGTTTTTGTGCTTCTCGTGAATGCTGTGTTGACTACGCCACCACCACGCCTGATGGACGAATGGGCCGTGCGCTGGGTCCATGAGGCCGATGATTCCGTGATCGATGCTGACGGGCATTTCGGCTTGCAGGTAGGCCAATTTGTATTTGCTGCTGAATTTTTCGATTTGCGGCGAAGGCTCGGGAGCTTCTGTTCGCGGGACGAATCCCGCGCCGGGCGGAGCGGGATCTGGGATGAAAGCCCAAATAAAACTGTCCTGTTCTTCACAGGCATAACTGCCCGCGTAGATGCGATCCACTTTCAGGTTTTGATCGGCGGTGAGCGAGGGGATGAGTTGACACTGGCCGTCGTGGACATCGAATTGCCATCCGTGATAGCCGCACTCGAGATTTTCTCCGTCGAAGCGGCCGCAGTTCAGGGGCATGCCACGATGCGGGCAGGAATCGCGCAGGGCGAAGGGCTGGCCCAGGCGGTCACGGCCGATGACGAGCGGAATCTCCAACAGAGTTGCCTTGTACAGCTTGTTGCGATGAACCCGATCGGCGGGCAGGGCGCGATACCAGAAGCCGGCCAGCATGAGAGAGTCGGGCGCCTGGCGTTGTGGGAGATCGAGTTCGGGCATGGCGGGATTTTTGATTGCTGATTGCTGATTGCTGATTTGAAAACATATGCTAGCATCCGCGGGACTTTGGGGCTGCGAGAAACTTAACCACAGAGGGCACGGAGTTCACAGAGGACACCCTAATTTCACAGAGGGTACCGAGTCTATAGAGGATGAGTTGAGCTGAATGGAATTGATTGGTCACTTTCGAAGGTTGACTCCGGGGCAGCGCAATACGTTTATCGCATGTTTTCTGGGGTGGTCGCTGGATGCGTTTGATTTTTTTATTCTGACATTTTGCATCAGCGCGCTGGCTACGCAGTTTCAGGCGAAAGTTTCCGCCGTGACTGAGGCTGTGTTCATTACTTTGGCTTTTCGCCCGGTGGGAGCATTTCTCTTTGGAATGATGGCCGACCGGTTTGGCCGCCGTTTAACACTCATGGCGGACATCATTGCCTATTCGGTCTTCGAATTGGCGTCGGCTTTTGCTCCGTCACTGAAGATATTTATTATTACGCGGGCATTGTTCGGAATTGCCATGGGCGGCGAATGGGGCGTGGGCGCGGCGCTGGCGTTTGAGACGCTACCCGCGGAGAAGCGGGGATTTTTCTCCGGCCTGCTGCAGGAAGGTTACGCCGTGGGTTTTTTGATGGCAGCGTTAGCTTACGGAATTTTCTTCCAGTTGGTGGGTTGGAGGGGAATGTTTGTGATTGGGGCGCTGCCTGCTTTTCTGGTGATTTACATTCGCTCGACGGTGGACGAATCCCCGGCGTGGTTGCAAGGACGCGTTTCAAGAAATGCGGAGAGCGGACTAAAGACGGACATCGTCAAGTTTATTGGTCCGTTTTTGCTTATGACGTTGCTGATGTTTGCATTTAATTCTTTCAGCCACGGTACGCAAGACCTTTATCCCACGTTTTTGACCAAGGGGCATCAACTTGGGCCTCACCCAGTGATGTTGATTGCGGTAATCGCCAATATCGGAGCGCTGTTGGGCGGCATTCTATTTGGCAACTGGTCGGAACGAATTGGCCGACGCCGGGCCATTGTGATCGCGGCACTGCTGGCGATTCCAGTGATCCCGCTCTGGGCGTATTCGCAGACAGTTCCCATGCTGGCGCTGGGCGGATTTCTGATGCAATTTATGGTGCAGGGAGCGTGGGGCGTGATCCCGGCGCATCTCAACGAATTGTCGCCGCCGGCGGTGCGCGGAACGTTTCCGGGGCTCGCGTATCAGCTGGGAAATTTTCTTTCTTCGAAGAATTCGGTTTTACAAGCGAAACTCGTGGAACAACGCTATGGCGGAGGTTATCCTCCAGTGCTCGCTTGGACGGTGCTGATCGTAGCCAGTTTGGTAGCGATGGTAACATGGGGCGGCAAAGAAAACCGCGGGGCGGACTTGTCGGAGACAAAGTAGCGGGCCGAATCGATATTGTAGGGGATGTGCAAAGGTTGGGAACTGCCGCGAGTAGCACGAAGGAAGCATTGTCAGGTTCGGCATCCTGTGGTACGGTAAGTAAAATTTCACGCCTGTAATACATTCAGAAGGTCCCGGGCTGTTGTGGTTTGCGTGAATGAGTGTATTCGAGGTGCGCCACTATGAGAGAAATTATGGATCCCGTCCCAGCCGGAATCTCTGAGAAGGAAAACTTCGCCAACCGGAAACTGATCCGGCCGACTCTGCCCGCGCGGGTGGACAATCACAACAATCACAATTCTGGTGCGACGGCGGCGCGGGAACGACCGGAGCGTCCGGATCGCGGAGATCGTTCCATGACCGGCGCAGGGAAAAAAGCGGCGCCTCCCGAGCAGACCAATGCCGAGAATTTTTATTATCAAAAACAGATGCAGTCCCGTACACCGATGGTAATTGTGCTGCGGGACGGAGAAGAAGTACATGGCATTATTGAATGGTACGACCGCAATTGCATTAAGGTGAACCGGGAGAATGGCGAGCCCAATCTGATGATCTACAAACCTGCGATCAAGTACATGTTCAAAGAAGGGGAAAACCAGCGCTAGACGCCCACTTTTTGTGTGGGCATCAGAGGTCAAATTTTTCTACCTGCAGATCCCATCCTGAAGGACGGGAAGGACCTTGACCGTTACGGGGCTGATGCTCCCGTTGACAATCTTACTTATCTTCCTTAGCATCAATCACTTGAAGCACTATATTTGACCCTGCACGCGGGAGTCGCTTGTGATCAAACTCGACATCATTAACGAAGTGGTGGCCAAGACCGGTATCACCAAGACCAAGGCCGAGTTGGCCGTGGAAACCGTCTTCGAAAGCATGAAGAAGGCGCTGGCCGGCGGCAATCGCATTGAGCTGCGGGGATTTGGCGTGTTCAATGTGCGTCCGCGAAAAACGGGGATTGGACGCAACCCGCGCACCGGAGCTGAAGTGTCCATTCCGCCGGGAAGAGCGGTGCGCTTCAAGCCGGGGAAAGAATTGCAGTCGATCGACTGAGAGCGTGTCTCCGCCAGCGGTCGTTTTCTTCGACAGCGAACAAAAAACCTCGAGCTGCGCTCGAGGGACAGCCGGGGGCGGCTGTCCCCACATTTTCAGCTTTCGTCAGTTCCTACATTCTTAGTTTTCATCATCTGTTTCATCCCAACATAATTTTCGTCGAAACTATTTTGTCGAATCGCGGGCTGACGGTTCTACGCTCCCGGCGCCCGCATTTTCTTCGGTCGTAGTAGCATCAAAGAAGGCGCTGCACTTCGGTCCCGCGCCCAAGAATCATGCCGGAGCCTGAATCCCCGATTCCCACTTCCACAATTGAGTATTACTACGCGCTGCCGCGCCCGACACGGAGGCGGCCGCCTGAGCGGTATTGGCTTCACGCGCTGTTGCTGGCTGCGACTTGCTTCACGACGCTGGTGGTGGGCGCGCGCATGGAGTTTAACTTCCTGCATAACTTGCCGCCATTTGTTCAGGGCGATGAATGGATTCCATTTTTCCCTCTAGCATGGGTGATCGCGAAGCCCTCGCGCCTGTTGCTCGGCATTCCATTTTCGGGGACTTTGCTGGTCATTTTGTTCGCGCACGAGATGGGGCATTACCTGTTTTGCCGCTACTACAGAGTGCGCGCGACGCTTCCCTTCTTTATTCCTGCGCCGACATTGATTGGAACTTTGGGAGCGGTGATACGGATCAAAGCGCCAATTCGATCGCGCGCGGCCTTGTTTGACATTGGCATTGCGGGACCGATCGCGGGATTTGTGGTGGCGGTGGCGACGCTGGCTGTCGCTATGACGCTTTCGAAACCGTTCTCGGCCGGGATGGGTCAGTCCGTTTTGCAGTTAGGATTTCCGGCGATCTTCCAGGTCGTGCATAGCTTGCTGCACATGATTGCCCCAAGCAATGCCATCGCGGCGCTGCCGCTCACGCGGATCTACATGCATCCAACGGCCCTGGCAGCATGGGTGGGAATGTTTGCGACGGCGCTGAATCTGCTGCCCAGCAGTCAACTCGATGGGGGACACATCGTGTACGCGCTGGCGCCGCGAGCGCACCGCGTCGTCTCGTGGATCACCGTGTTCGCGCTCCTCTACCTGGGGCACCTATACGTGGGATGGTACGTATGGGGAGGTTTATTGATCGCGATGAATGTGGTTACCTATCGGCAGCGGCAAGCCCCGGAATTTCCGCCAATGCCTGCCAACCGGATGGTCCTGGCCGTAGTAGCGATGGTGATGCTGATTCTCACTTTCACGATCTCACCGTTCCAGATGAACTGACGGCCGAAAGAGATTGCGGAGCTCCGCTCCGCGGACAGCTGGGGGCGGCTGTCCCCACAAAAACCAAAAAAGCTTGGGGCCGATAGCAAAGCTGATTCTTACATCAGCCAGAGTGCGTCGACGTCGACGATGATTTGGGTGCGCGGAATTTTCTTCTGCGCGGCGTGCGCCAGCATCGCGCGCAAGGTGGTATTCAATTTTTCGCGGCTGGGCGATTTGAGCACGAAATGGTAGCGATAGTCGCGCTTCAGGCGCATGATAGGAGCCGCCGCCGGGCCGAGCACACGCACGCCTTCGTGACGAGTCCCTTCGAACCACTTTCCCAGCGTTCCCGACCACTGGAAAGCGTCGTCAAGTTTGTCGCTGCGAACCAGCACGTTGGCAAGCGCGGAGTAGGGCGGGTAGTGCATCCAACTGCGAAACTGCAGCTCTTTTTCATAGAAGCCGATGAAGTCATGGCGAGCGGCATACTGCACGGCGTAGTGATCCTGAAAATAAGTCTGCAGCACAACTTTACCCGGAGTTTGTCCGCGGCCAGCGCGACCGGCAACCTGCGTCAGTAACTGGAACGTGCGCTCGGCGGCGCGAAAGTCCGGAAGGCCGAGCGCGGCATCGGCGCCGACCACGCCCACCAGGGTTACACCATGAATGTCGTGACCTTTGGCAATCATTTGCGTCCCCACGAGAAGATCGAGTTCACCTTCGTTCAAAGCGTTTAGCGCGCGCTCGAAATCTTCGTGGCTGCGCACGGTGTCGCGATCGAGGCGGGCGATGCGCGCTTGCGGAAACATTCCATGGAGCAACTCTTCGAGCTTTTCCGAGCCGGTGCCGAGAAAATACACGTACTCACTTCCGCAGTGCACACACGATTTCGGCACGGGAGCGGTGAAGCCGCAATAGTGGCAAACCATTTTGTGCTCGCGTTTGTGATGGGTGAGCGCGATGGCGCAGTTCCGGCATTCCAGTTTTTTGCCGCAGGTGCGGCAGAGAACGACCGGAGAATATCCGCGGCGGTTGAGCAGCACCATGACTTGTTCTTTGCGGTCGAGCCGTTCTTTGATTTCGGCGGCGAGCTTACGCGAGATGACTTGTTCGTGTCCGGTCTCCTGAAATTCCTGGCGCATGTCGATGATTTCGACTTCTGGCAACGGCCGTTGCTCAACGCGGTCGGGCAACTCCACCAGTGCGTACTTATTTTTCCTAGCGTTGAAATAAGACTCAAGCGACGGAGTTGCGGAGCCGAGCACGACGACGGCGTTCGCCATTTTGGCGCGCATCACGGCGATGTCGCGAGCGTGGTAGCGCGGAGTTTCCTCCTGCTTGTAGGAAGAGTCGTGCTCTTCGTCAACGATGATGAGCGCGAGATCGGCCGCAGGAGCGAAGACGGCCGAGCGGGTACCGACGACCATGCGGGCGCCACCGCGCTTAATGCGGTGCCACTGCTCAGCACGTTCACGGTCGGACAATGCAGAGTGTAGAATGGCGACTTCATCGCCGAAGATCTGGTGCAGGTCGGCTGCGACTGCCGGTGTGAGACCGATTTCGGGGACCAGTAAAATCGCAGAGCGGCCTGCTTCAAGCACCGCGCGCATGGCGGCCAGGTAAACTGCCGTCTTGCCCGATCCGGTAACGCCGTGCAGCAACATGCCGGAGAATTTGTGCGCTGCGACATCGTCTTTTATCCGCTTGAGCGCCGACTGTTGGGCGAGATTCAAATCGAAGTCGAAGAGCGATGGCCGCGGCCTGGAACGTGAGACTGCGAACTCCGCAGGCTCTTCCAGAATCTCGATGAGGCCTCGGCGAGCCAGCGTGGCCAAAGTGGTGCGAGGAATCTCAAGCGATTGCAGCGCGGAGACTTGAGCTCTTCCGCCCGAAGCGGCCAGGGTCTCGATGAGTGTGCGCTGGTTTTCGTTTAGTTTACCTTCGGCGGATTTCAAAACAGCGATCTTGACCGTGCGGGACGCGTCGCGAGGTGCGGAGAGATCTTCGCGAGCCAACCATTTTTTGCGAACCATCGCGGCGAGGAGGGACTTGAATACGCGAGTGGCGGAACGCAGCGTCTCTTCGCGGACGAGTCCGGCGGCCCGAGGGGCTAAGGCCTTATCCTTTGCGGATTCTAACGGCACCGCTGAAGCCGAGCCCTTCCCGTTCGTGACATTGTCAACCGCGCTACTGCGAAATGCGTCCCGTCCGACTCGATTCTCCGAACCGTCGTCGCTATCGGATACGCATGCGGCCAGATAATCGAGGACGCGGAATTCGGATGCCTGGTCTTCCGGACTACGCTTTGAACGGGCGGATGATCCGGAGATGCCTGCCTGATGCAGCGCCATCTGGCCCTCGTCGGTGAGGCGGTAACCGATGGTGCGTTTGAACTCGGCGTTCAGCGGGAGCATAGTGCGGAAGACTTCGCCGAGTGGGACGAGATAGTAATCGGAAATCCAGCGGCCAAGCTGCAGGAGTTGCTCGTCGAGGACCGGAGTCGCGTCGAGTGCGGCAAGAATATTTTTCGCGGTGACAGAAGGTTTGCGATCGTGTAGTTCTACGACGATGCCCGTCATTCGCTGCTGGCGAAATGGGACGAGGATTCGCCCGCCCACAACCGGCGTAGCGTCCGCGGGAATGCGGTACGTGAAGACCATATCCAGCGGCACGGGGACAGCGACGTCACAGAATTCGGGCATTGTTGGAAGGATAAATCACGGAAGTGCCGGCGCTCTCGTCGCAAGCATTCTTGCTGCCAGGAGTGCGGCTCGCGTTTACGACATTTTTTGGTCGGGATGCTTCGACTCCGCTCAGCATGACCACGACTTGGGATCACTCATCTTTCTTTGGCGGCTTCAGGCCCAGGTACTTCATAACCATTTGCAAATCTTTCCAGGCTTCGCCCTTTTGGCGCGGATCGCGCAGAAGAAACGCTGGATGATAGGTTACCGCGAGTTTCGTTCCCTGCCAGGATGGATCGCTGCTTTGCGCGCCGGCGGGAATAAAGTCATAAAAACGGCCGCGCAGTTCTGACATGGGCGCGTTGATGGCGAGGAGATTTTTCGCCGCGACCGCTCCCAGCGCGACCACCACTTTCGGCTTGACCACAGCGATCTGTCGCATCAAAAACGGAGAACAGGTTTCGCATTCGTCGCGCTCGGGCGTGCGATTGCCTGGCGGACGGCACTTCACGATGTTGGCGATGTAGACGTCCTCACGGCGAATGCCCATCGCTTTAATCATGTTGTTGAGCAACTGTCCCGCGCGGCCTACGAAGGGTTCGCCTTGAGTGTCTTCGTCGGCGCCGGGGCCTTCGCCGACAAACATTAACTCCGCTCGCGGATTGCCCACACCGAAGACGATCTGTTTCCGGCCTTGCTGATGCAGTTTGCAGCGCACACATTCGCCGAGATCTTCACGAATGAGTTGAAGCGCAGCGATCGGATCAGTGACGTTCTGCTCTGCATGCGGGGCTAGAACTCTGAGAATGTTTTCGTTGGCGTCCTTCGCAACTACGACGGATCGTTTCGCGGGCATTTCCTCTCGCAGTTCTTCGTCTCGCAGTTCCTGGGATGGCAATAAGGCCGGATCATCGGCGTCAGCTTGCACAGTGGCGGATGCATTCGTTCGTGGTTCGCGCCAGTAGAAATCGTAGATGCCCATCTCGTGGCAGTAGCGCACCCGTTCGGCGAGAGCGCGCCGCAAATCCGGATCAAGAAAAGATGGCATGGGCGGTGTCATTATAGCTGGTAGAACCATGTCGCGGTGATACGGCAGGTATCCCTTCGGCTTCGCTCAGGGCAGGCTTCCGACTGCGTCACTCCGCGCTTCGCTGCGGACTGACTTCGCTCAGGATGACAAGTCTAGGTGGTGGTTGTCAGGCTTTGGCGGGCGATTTGCGCTGCTGGCGCAAACGGGCGACTTGATCGAGAACACGCTGGGCAACTTCCCATTTCGTAGTTTCGGGAATTTCGATGACTTCTTCGCGGGTGATGATGGTGACTGCGTTGCGGTCGGAATCGAAGCCGACGCCCTCGCGCGAAACGTCGTTGACCACGACGGCGTCGAGATTTTTTGACACTAATTTCTGGCGCGCGTTTTCGAGAACATTTTCCGTTTCGGCGGCGAAGCCCACAATGATTTGCGACTCTTTCTTGAGAGAAATTTCTTTCAATATGTCGGGAGTCGCTTCGAGTTCCAGCGTCATTGCGCCCTTGCGCTTGATTTTGTGCTCGGCCTGGGCTTTCGGGCGATAGTCGGACACGGCCGCCGTTTTGATGACGATGGTCGCCTGAGGAAGAAGTTTAAGCACGGCATCGCGCATTTCGGCGGTCGACTCGACCCGAGTAATCTCGGCACCGGCAGGCGGATTGAGCGAAGTGGGGCCGCTGACTAACAGTACTCCTGCTCCCCGACGCAAAGCGGCTTCGGCGACGGCATAGCCCATGCGACCGCTGGAGCGATTGGTGAGATAGCGAACGGGATCGATCTTTTCACGCGTGGGACCCGCCGTGATCAGTACGGTTTCGCCGCTGAGATCCTGGGACGCGCCCAGCGCTTCCATCACGGCGGCGACAATGGTTTCATTTTCCGCAAGGCGTCCCGGCCCCGTCATGCCGCAAGCGAGGTAGCCCGCGTCCGGTTCGACGATCTTCACGCCCCGCTGCCGCAGAATTTTGAGATTGGCCTGCGTGGCAGAATGATTCCACATGTTGACGTTCATGGCCGGAGCAACCACCACGGGTGCAGTGGTTGCGAGATAAAGCGTGGTCAGAAAATCGCTGGCAATTCCCTGCGCGAAGTGGGCAAGGACGTCAGCGGTCGCCGGGGCGACAACGAGCGCGTCGATGGATTGGGCAACGGCGATGTGTTCGATCGCGGAATCAATGTTGGGTGATTGCAATTCGCCCGACGAGAACATTTCGGTAATGACTTTTTCACCGGAGAGAGCAGCAAAGGTGAGGGGACGAACAAATTCCTGCGCAGCGCGAGTCATAACGACTTGCACACGGATACCGCGATCCTGCAGCAGGCGGACAATTTCCGCTGCTTTGTAGGCCGCGATTCCTCCGGTGACACCGAGCGCGATTTTCATGAATTCCTGATTGTCGATTTTCGATTATTGATTCATGTTGCAGCCGCTGGTGACCAACCAGTCTTGCAGCCAGCAATCAACAATCACAAAATCAGCAGTGTTCTTAGTCCTGGCCCAGCGCCTTGTCGAGCGCGTCTTCCGCCTGTTCGGCGGCGCTGCGGGTTTCAGGAATTTCCCACTTCACTTTGCCGGCACGAATCTCGTCTTGCGCGATGCGGCACGGCTTGCGGGAATTGGTGTCGACCACCGGAGGCGCTCCCGACTGGAGTTGCCGCGCCCGCCGCGCCGCCACCAAAATGTATCGATAGTTGCTGTCAAAGCCTTCGATCAACTTCATTGGGACTCTCCCTCAAAAACAAATTCGAAGTTTTATTACCGCTGAATGTCAAATGCATTTCGTAATGCGGCCAACTCTCAGGCTTGCCCCGCTGTATTCTATCTTCGACTCTAACGCGCCTTCCGGAGTCACTAAAATGATACCGCGAAATTCAAGAGCGTGCCGAGTGTGCATGGTCACGAAAGGACGCGAGGATCGGTCCGACCCGGTCGCGCACATTGGCCAAGCGATGGGGGCCGGCCTGTTGCACGGTTTTGTGTTCCTCGGGGGAAAGCGGCCGTCCCGACCGCAGCAGGCGTTCCGACAGAACGATCGACTGTAGACTCTCAATCGATTCTTCGAGATCATCGTTGATCAAAATATAGTCGTACTTGTCATAGTTTCCAATTTCACGAGTGGCCGTGACCAAACGGCGAGCGATCACCTCTTCCGCATCTTCGCTTCGCTTGCGCAGTCGCCACTCCAGTGTTTTGCGGTCGGGAGGCAGCACAAAAATGCTGACTGCTTCGGGCAGCTTTCGCTTCATCTGCTCGGCTCCCTGCACATCGATGTCGAGCAATAGATCGTGTTTCTTCTCGGCTGCCTCCTGTAAAAACCGGCGCGCTGTACCATAATAATTTCCGAAGACGCTGGCGTGCTCCAGAAATTCATCGTTGCGGATCATCTGTTCAAATTCTTCTCGAGTAACGAAGTGATACTGCTTGCCGTTCTGCTCGCTGCCTCGGAGATCGCGCGTGGTGTAAGAGATGGAGAAATCGAGATTGGGAACGAGCTTGAGCAGTTCGTTGACCAGGGTCGACTTCCCCGAGCCGGAAGGCGCCGAAATGATGTAGATCAGCGGTCTGTAGTCTGCGTTCATTCCAGTGTTTGGGATCATTCCAGGTTTTGCACCTGCTCGCGAGATTTCTCAATTTCTGCCTTCATGGCCAATCCCGCCTCGGTAATCTTGAGAGCCTCGCCGGCAAGTCCTGATGTTTTCGAAAGCAGCGTGTTGGCCTCGCGGTTCATTTCCTGCAGCAGGAAGTCCAACTTTTTCCCGATCTCGCCACCTTTTTCTAGTAGTCCCAAGAAATGTTGCACGTGAGTTTCGAGGCGAACAATTTCTTCCTGAATGTCGCTGCGATCGACGAGCAGCGCAGCCTCCTGCAAAACCCGCTCCCGGTCGACGGTTGTGCCCAATAATTCCTGGAGCCGGGACTGCAACCTCTCGCCATAATTTTGCAGAACCGCACGGCGGTGCTGCTGCACAATCTTAACGGCGTCGGCCAAGTGGTCCATACGCTCGCGCAACTCGCGGGCAATCCCAAAGCCTTCTTCCTCGCGCATCTGGTTCAGCCGGTCGAGAGCCTCACCAACTTTTTCCATCACCGCAGATTCAATCTCACCATCGGCACTTTCGTTGGCGGAGTCGAGCGCGCCCGGCATGCGAAGAATCGCGTTGAGGTCGGGTTGCGCTGCCAACGAAAACTCGGCGGCCGCGGCGCGAAAGGCAGTAATGTAGCCGCCAACAATTTCGCGATTCAGAGAAAAAGTCTCATGGATCGTGCGTTCCAGGCTGAGGGAAACCTCGACGTGGCCGCGGCCCATTTTTTCCTTGAGCAGACGCCGCAGTTGCATCTCGAGAGAATCGGTGCCGGAGGGCAGGCGAAAATGCAAATCCAGAAAACGATGATTGACAGACTTTAACGTGAGAGAAAAAGCAACGCGGCCGTGGGATGGGACAGCTTCAGCGGCGATGGCGGAGGTCGGTACATCCTGCCGCAGAATTTCACCTCTCACCTGCGCAAAACCTGTCATCGAGCGAATAAGCATAAGAGCCGTGATCTCACTTTGCCGCGGTTGCTTTCGGCGAATCTGCGTTGGCGAATTGCAATTCGTAGAGACGCCTGTATGTTCCTAATTTTTTCATCAAGTCCTCATGGCGCCCGACATCGGCAATGGTTCCACTTTCAATGACCACAATACGATCAGCACGCCTCACGGTCGAAAGCCGGTGAGCAATCACGAATACAGTGCGGCCGCTCATTAAATTATGCAACGCCGATTGCACTAAAGCTTCCGATTCACTGTCGAGTGCCGATGTCGCCTCATCCAGAATCAACACGGGAGCGTTCTTGAGCAGTGCTCTCGCAATCGCCAGCCGCTGGCGCTCGCCCCCGGAAAGCCGCACGCCGCGCTCTCCAATCACAGTATCGTACCCTGCTGGGAGGGCCACAATAAAATCGTGAGCCAGCGCCGCACGAGCCGCGGACTCGACTTCTTTCTGGAGAACGTTGGGCTGGCCATAGGCAATATTATTGCGGACAGTATCGTTGAATAAAACCGTTTCCTGAGTGACGATGCCGACTTGCGCTCGCAACGAGGCGAGGGTGACGTCGCGCACGTCGTTTCCATCGATGAGAAGGCGCCCGCCGGTGACATCGAAGAATCGCGGAATCAGATGAACGAGAGTGCTCTTGCCCGCGCCACTGGAGCCGACAACGGCCAGCACTTCGCCTTTTTGCACTTCGAGGTTGATGTCGTGCAGAACGTCGTGTTTTTCTTCACCCTCGTGGGCATAGGCGAAGCTGACTTGATCGAAGCGGACGCTCCTGGAAAACTGTGGCAAAACTTTGGCGCGCGGCTTCTCGCGAACATCGTCTTCGAGATCCATGAACCTGAAGATCTCCGACGAAGCACCGAGAGCCTGCTGAAAATTGTTATAGAAAAGCGCGAACTTGCGGACCGGATTATAAAGGCTGAAAACGGCAGCGATGAAGGCGACAAAGTCCCCGGGCGCCATCTGATTATGCGCGATGCGGCCCCGGCCAATGAGGATGAGAAGAGCAATTCCAGCAACCCCCAGGACATCCATCAATGGCGAACTGATTGCCGTAGCTGCCACGGAGCGTAGATTGGCGCGGAACAGGCGGCCCGCGGCGCCGCGGAAGCGGGAAATTTCCCAGTCTTCAGTATTAAAGGCCTTGACGATGCGATTACCGGTAATGGTCTCATGCAGAATATTTTGAATTTCAGCTAGCTTGTCCTGGCCATGCCGGGTGGTGTGGCGCACGCGAATGCCGATCTTGCGCGACGAAAACACGATGATTGGAACAAAGAGAAGCAACACCCAAGACAGGTTTCCGCCCAGGATCACGACCACAATCGCGACGGAAACAAAAGTGAAGAACTGTTGCAGCAGTTCCGACAGTACCGTCGACATGGCGTATTGAACGCGCTCAATGTCGTTGATGACAGTAGAAAGTAAAGTTCCGGTAGTGTGCTTCGAAAAAAATGCAGCCGAGCGGCGCAGCAGCGCGGTGTAAAGATCATCGCGCAGGTCGGTAATCATGCCAAAGCCGGCGTGATTCACCAGGTAGGTGCCGGTGTAATCGCAGATACCTTTCAGAACGGTGGAGGCGACCAGCGCGAAAGCCACGATGGTCCAGGCATTGGTGAAATGCGAAGGCACGAACTGCTGTAGATAAATAGGATGTTGGGTGCGTGGAATCACGAAAAGCTGGATGTTCTGCGAACCCGTCGCGGGATGCAATACTCGATCAAGAACCGGACCGATCAGCAGATATTTGAACGCGTCGAGACCGCCGACAGCGGCCATCAGCAGAACGGAAGACAGGATCTGCCACCAGTACGGCAGAGCGTAGCGTACCAGTCGCGTCAGTTGGCGCATGGGACTCCCGCGCGGGGCAGGCCGCAAGCGCTTGCTGCCGGTCGAATGGCCATGAGTTGCAAGGCTTTATTCTACTTGAGTCGTGTTTAGAAGGAATGGCGTTTCAGTTTCCCTGAGTGCGCGAGCGAAAAGAGGTTTCCCGTGCTCCAGACCTGCATTTTCGCGCCTTGGTCTTCGCTTCTACTGAGGACTATCGCGGTGAACGATTTTCACGCGATATCCAGCATGGCGAAGATGTTTTCCCACCTCCTCGGCGATCATCACGGAGCGATGCTGACCGCCAGTGCAGCCGAAGGCGATAGTCAAATAACTCTTGCCCTCGTGAATGTAGTGGGGGAGCAAGTAAATGAGCAGATCGGAGATGCGCGAGACGAATTCGCGTGTCTGGGGAAACGAGCGGATATATTTCGCCACGCGGGGATCGCGTCCGGTCAGCGGACGGAATTCGGGAACGAAGTGAGGATTGGGAAGGAAACGCACGTCGAATACCAGGTCGGCGTCCTCGGGAACGCCTTGCCGGAATCCGAAGCTCACGCAGGAAACCAGGATGTTTTTGTCGGACGACTGCTGCTGAAAACGCTCGGTGATATGCGCACGCAGCTCGTGAACGTTGAATTTCGAAGTGTCGATAACGAAATCGGCGACCGCTCGAATGGCGCTGAGGTGGCGGCGTTCGGCTTTGAGCGCCGATTTTACGGGGGAATCGGTCCCTAGAGGATGAGGGCGGCGGGTCTCGCTGAAACGCCGGACCAAAACGTCATCGGACGCTTCGAGAAAAACCACCTTGGTCGGAATCAGGCGTCCGACTGTCTTCAAAATCTTGGGAAGCTCTTCCAGCTTCGATCCTTCCCGAACGTCCACGACCAGCGCGGTGCGGCGAATCTCACTCGACTGCACGGCTAGGTCGGCAAACTGCGGAATGAGTTGGACGGGAAGATTGTCGACGCAGTAGTAGCCGAGATCTTCGAAGGCTTTTAACACGGAGGCTTTTCCCGAACCGCTCATGCCGGTAATGATGACCAGTTCGGGCGACGGACGCCGAGCGCGAGAAGGCTTCTTGGCTTCGTTGTTCGATTTCTTTCGAATCTGGCGAGAAGGGCGCGGCTTCATCCACAGGATAGTAGCATTCGGGCGCAAATCTCGCCTTGCCTGCGAGACTGTCGAACTGAAATTCAACCGGCGTTTGCCGCTCGCAGTCAGCGATGAACCGACGAAAAGCGGAAATCGAGATTGTCTCCGCAGTGCGCCGACAGGTAAGCTATGGCGACATGAAAAAGTTCGAGGAGTTGACGGAACGCGAAGTGCTTGCTTTGGCCATTGCGCTGGAAGAAGAGGATGAGCGGGTGTACTCCGACTTTGCCGAAGGTTTGCGGCAGGATTATCCGGCGACAGCTTCGATGTTCGACGGCATGCGGGAGGAAGAGTCGGGACACCGGCGCCGTCTGCTCGAACTGTTTCAGAAAAAATTCGGCGAGCATATTCCGTTGATCCGCCGCCAGGATGTGCGCGGCTTTGTGGATCGGCCGGCGTTGTGGCTGGTGCGTCCTCTGCGCATCGAAGCGGTGCGCAAGGAAGCGTCGACCATGGAAGTCGAGACGAGACGCTTCTACGAGAAGGCTGCGGCCCGGACGCAGGACGCGAGCATCCGCCAACTATTGGATGATCTGGCCAGGGAAGAGCGCGAACATGAAGAGCGTGCGCAGGAACTGGATAAACAAAAACTTCCGGCCAATGTGAAGGCGGATGAAGAGGTCGCGCAGCGGCGTTTATTCGTTCTGCAGATTGTGCAACCGGGGTTGGCGGGATTGATGGATGGTTCGGTCTCAACGCTGGCTCCTGTATTTGCGGCGGCCTTTGCTACGCAGAAAAGTGCGGACGCGTTTCTGGTGGGTCTGGCAGCTTCGGCGGGAGCGGGCATCAGCATGGGGTTCGCGGAAGCTCTCTCCGACGACGGCAGCCTGACGGGGCGGGGACATCCGTGGGTTCGGGGGCTAATCTGCGGCGCGATGACTGCGCTCGGCGGGATTGGCCACACTCTTCCATTTTTGATTCGCGATTTCCGCGCGGCGCTGTGGGCCGCGGGCGCGGTGGTAGTGGCAGAACTTGGCGTGATTACATGGATTCGCAAGCGTTACATGGACACGCCCTGGATTTCAGCCGCGTTGCAGGTGGGGTTAGGCGGAGTCCTAGTGTTTATCACAGGCGTGCTGATTGGGAAATCGTGATAAAGAAATTGCTGATTATTGATTGATATGAATGTTCCGGTCTCGCCGCAGCCCGATAAAGCCGGGCCGCTGGACAGCCGAGGGCGGCTGTCCCACATGAGTAGTTTCCAGCGCCGGCTTGCGAGAAGCCCCAAGCCGGTTCTAAGGGGCTTCGATCAGTTCCATCTTTCCATCTCTGGTGCGGTGCAGAATCATCACTTTGCCTTTGGGATCGCGGAAGACGAAGACGTCGCGATCGCGGAAGTGCGCCTCTTTGATGGCTTCTTCGAGCGTCATGGGGCGCATGGCTACGGCGTCTTCGGAGCGGACCAGGTGGACTTCAGTAGTCTTGGCTACGGACGGATATTTGTGCACCATCACGGGGACAGCTGTCTTCGCGGATAGACCGATTGCGGGTTGCACTTCGGTGTCGTCGCTGGTGGTCGAGTGACCGTTCCACTTTTTCACTTCTTCGCTCTTGCGAGCCGAGCGCTTCTTCGATTGCCACCGCGTTTTATATTTCACCGCTTGCTTCTCGAGATGCCCGAGCGCCTCGTTGACGGCGATAGTCATGTCCTTGGCTTGGGCGAGACCGACCAACGGGCCGTTGCGCGGGCTGATGGTGATTTCTGCTTTGTGGCGGTGCTTTTCCACGGCGAGGATGACTTTGGTTTCGAAGCGATCGCCGAGAATTTTGCGGATTTTTGTGAGGCCGATTTCTACTTCGTTGCGGATGATGGGAGTGATTACGTAATGTCTGCCAGTGTATTCCACGTTCATGAAGTGCCCTTTCTAAATATCATTCATTGGATCGGGATGTGCATTCGAGCGGCATCGAAGACAAAGCCTGTGAAAGTCGGTAAGAGATTGAATGGCAGGAGTAAAACAAGTCGCGATTTGCAGCCTTGATTAACCGCTTCATCGCTTCACGGCCTCAGGGGCTCA
Organism: Acidobacteriaceae bacterium; assembly: GCA_003132445.1. Taxonomy (GTDB): domain Bacteria; phylum Acidobacteriota; class Terriglobia; order Terriglobales; family Acidobacteriaceae; genus Sulfotelmatobacter. The sequence continues at coordinate 16,786 of PKXU01000065.1, forward strand.
AGCCCGGTTCTTTAACTGCAACTCTCGCGGCACAGCCGAAGCCGCGCCCTTCGTGTTCTATTTCTTTACCCGGCGCTGGTGCGTGCTGGGGATGCGCATGTCTTCGCGATACTTGGCTACGGTGCGGCGCGTTACTTGAATGCCTTGAGACTGCAGGATGCGGGTGATCTGCTCGTCGGTCAACGGACGGCTGGGATCTTCTTCTTCGATGAGCTTCTTGACCCGGCGCTTGAGGATCAATAGCGACGTACCGCCGCCCTCGGGCCCCTGCACGCTCTCACTGAAGAAATATCGCAGCTCGAATACACCTTGCGGTGTGTGCGCGTATTTGTTGGCCACAGCACGGCTCACCGTGGAAGGATGTACGCCGATTTCTTCGGCCACTTCCTTGATCATCATGGGTTTGAGTTGATCGATGCCTCGTTCGAGGAAATCCTGCTGGCGGGCGACGATGCAATAGCAGACTTTGGTGATAGTCTGCTTGCGCTGCTCGATGTTCTTGATGAGCTGGATGGCGCTCTTGTAGCGCTCTTTCACGTAATCGCGCGTGCTTTTTTCGTTGGTGCCGTCGCGCGTGGCCAGCTTCTTGTACGCCGGATTCAGGCGAAGCTGGGGCAGATCTTCGTCGTTCATGATGACCAGCCACTCGTCGCCATGCTTGACGAAAGCGACATCGGGCTCGATGAGTCGAGGCTGAACTTTGTTGTAGCGCAAGCCGGGGCGAGGATCGAGAGTGCGAATGTAATCCAGAGCGGCCTGCACCGCTTCAATAGGGCGGCTGATTGCTTTGGCAATTTCTTTGTGCTGTTTGTTCTGCACGCCGCGCAGATGCTGGTCGACTACCGCCGTCGCATCTTTCAGAATTTGCTCTGTTCCGTTGCCGTTTTTATGGAGCGCTAGTTGTGCCTGATGGTAGCGAAGCTGATGCAGCAGGCAGTCGCGCAGATCGCGGCAGGCCACGCCGGGAGGATCGAGTTGACGCACGACCTCCAGAGCTTCCTGGAGATCAGCGGGCGTAAATCCTGGCCTGTAGGCCGGCGCTGTTTGGGTCGCGGGCTGGCGGGCGGGAGCGACCGCAGCGGCAGAATCGGCCATGTGCGAGGCGAACGAGGCTTCCTGTCGTTGCTCGGCAGGTCGTTGCTCAGCAAGGCTTGGGTCAGCGAGACTTGGCTGAGTGACGGCGGGGCTGTCATTGCTTATGGCGCTCACGGCGCTTATGGGGCTTTCGCCGTATGCAGGCTCGGTAGCGTGTAGATCGATACCGCTACTGATTTCCGCTGAGTCGGAGATTTCGAGGGCGTCGGGTTCATCCACGCCCGAGTCTGCAACTTCGGCCAAGCCTAACGCCTGCGCCTCGCTGACAATACTTTTGGCGGCTGCGGCGTCGGCTTCGGGCGCCGCTGGCGGGGCGACACCGAGCAGTTCGTCGTCGCTGGCAATGAGGTATCCGTCTTCGTTCAAATTGCCGATAATGAGGTCTGCCGCCTCCCGCACTTCGCGGCGGAGGCTGAGCGCACCAAGCTGCCAAGCCAGGTGATCCGTGAGATTCGATGGTTTGGAGAGAAAATTTTCGAACGACGGGCGCTCGATGTCCTCCATCTCGCTGTGGGTGCGATAGCCGGGATCGAGATAATCCTGGAAGAACGAACCGAAATCGATCTCTTCGAAGGGATCTTTATTTTCGACGGCACTGATGGGATTTTCTTCGTTGCTCGCGGCAGCGGCACGTTCGCGGTCTTCTTCTTTTTTGCCGACTTCGTCGAGCAGAGGAACCGACTCTTCCAGTTCCTCGAGAACCGGATTCTCGACCATCTCAGCATTGATCATGTCCTTCAGCTCAAGCTTGTTGAGCGCAAGGACGGAGACCATCTGCACCAGGCCGGGAGTGAGGATCTGGCGCTGGGAGAGCCTTACGCTGAGTTTGTGCTGTAAGAGAACCATGTTTCAATGTTTCAACGTCTCAATATTTCAATGATCCAAGGCTTTCGCATTCGTTGAAACCTTGAAACTCTGAAACTTTGAGACTTCATACAAGTGAAAAACTTTCTCCCAGGTACACGCGCCTTACTTCGGGATCGCTGGCCAGTTGGCCGGGCTGGCCGTGACGGAAGATCCTGCCGTCATCGATGATGTAGGCCCGGTCAGTCACGGTAAGCGTTTCGCGCACGTTGTGATCCGTAATCAGTACTCCGATGCCGCTGGCGCGCAGGCTGCTGATTATCTTCTGCAAATCCAGCACGGCGATGGGATCGATTCCAGAGAACGGTTCGTCCAGCAAAATGAATGTAGGGTTGATGCACAGGCAGCGCGCAATTTCCACGCGTCGACGTTCCCCACCCGACAGGGCGTATCCGCGGTTCTGTCGGATGTGCTCGAGTCCAAGCTCATCGATAAATTTTTCCATCTTCTCGCGGCGCTCGTGCCAGGACATGGGTTGAGCCTCCAGAACCGCGAGGACGTTCTCTTCTACCGTTAGTTTGCGAAAGACCGAAGCTTCTTGAGGGAGATAGCTAATGCCATACTGACGAGCCCGCAGGTACATGGGAACGTCGGTAATATCCTGACCGTCGTACAATACGCGGCCAGTGTCGGGAGGGATAAGGCCAACGATGGCGTAAAAGGTGGTGGTCTTGCCGGCGCCGTTCGGGCCTAATAAGCCAACCACTTCTCCCTGGTCGACCCGCAGGCTGACGCCATTTACAACGCGCCGGCCACGATACGACTTGCCAATTTCATCTGTGGCCAAGGTACGCATTTATCTTGCCATCTATTTGTCTTACCTAGCCACTCGGGTTTGAGTTACCACAGGAGAACTCGCCTTGCCTTCTACGAGCACCCTATCATCGCGTCTAAAGAAAGTCAATGAAACGCCGGTAATCTTGCCTTGTTCGGCATCAAAAATGCTAGGCGGTCCGCCGGTGAGTACAAACTTGTCGTCTGCGGCCGTGTAAACGAGCTTTTCACCCTCAGCTCTCCGGCCAGGCTGCTGGATGACAACACTGTCTTGCGCAACCATGTAGTCGAGCTGCCCGGGGCCGCTAAACGCTTGATTGCTTGAGGTTTGGCTTCGAGGCAAGAGGTAGGCGTCGGCAGTTTTTGCAGAGGCAGTGAAGTCGGCGCCTTTGGCAACGACATCCCCCTCGTAGTGAACTTTGCGCTCGGAATCGGCATAGGTGAGCTTTGCCGCGATTATGGAAATGGGCATCGATCCGGAGAGCGAAGGGCCCTTTCGCCCTCCCTTTTCGCTCTTTTTTTCGCCTTTTTTTTTGATCCTATTTTCGCCCACTGTTCCGACCCTTTTTTCGCTATTTTTTTCGTCCTGCGAAGTCTTTTCTGGCGGCGGAGCTTTTTCTGTTTGCACCAGTATCGTTCGCACGGGCTGGGTTGGGGTTCCCTGGGCGGTGACAAAGCGGCGGTCTCGGTCAAACTGGATGGTTGGCGCCTCGATGATGTTGGCGTCCTGCCAGAGGCGAGCGTTTCCGGTGTAGAGAGCAATGCCGGGACTATTCTTGGCGGTCATGCTTTGGGAGGTCACATGAATCGGCGAGGAGGACGCCAACAGCGCGCCGTCCGGTTGTTCCTTGAGCTCGCTATAAGTGGTTTTGACGTCGCCCTGGGCGAGAGCATCCCCTGTTGCGCGATTGATGCGGATGGTATTGGCCGTGGTCGCCATGCCTCCGTTCGCCACCCGCGGATTGCCGGTAAGAACCAGCATTTGATCAGAGGGCGTATAGTGCGCGGAATTGGCCCAGGCTTGCAGGCGCTTATCCGCCGGTTGCTCGTCTGTATAGGCGACGTTGCCCTGTTGCGTGATAGAGTCGATGCCACCTTGCGGAAGGAAACTGGCATCCACCGATTGGCTGGTGCTGATGCGAGCCGGCTCGCCGGGGGCGGAGTTGACGATGCGTGCGTCCGGAGCGCCGTGAAGACTGGTCAAACAGTTTCGGCCATCCGAAAAGGCGAATTGCGCTGCGAACTTGCCCGCGGTCACGACGGTTCGCTGGGGCGCGTGACTCTGCGCCGAGTGCAAGCCAGATTCCGACGTTTGCGTGATCGTAATTCGCGCAGCGCCGGAGGTTACGGCATGCTGGAGAATGTGACCTTGCGTGACCTTGAAGTCGATGATGGGCGCCGTCAGCTCGAAATCCGGCGAACCGCTTGACAGGCCTTTTTGTGCCGGCTGGTTTTCGGCGGCTTTCTGCGTCAGGCGCACACCATCCATCGCGTGAACTTTTTGCAACTGATTCTGGCCGTCGAAATCCAGGATCACGCGGCCGGCGTCGCCCTGCATGGGCTGAGGCCCGTCTTGTTCGATATGAACATTACCAGTCATGGTCGCGCTGCGGAGCAGGTTCTTCCTTCCTTCGAGAAAGAAATCAGCCTGATCTGCGCGAGTGCGAATTAGAGTTGGCTGCGGCTGATGCGCGGCATCGGCGGAACCTGGATTCTTGCCCGAGCGTAGGCCGGATCGTTTTTTGCCTTCCTCACGGGTTTCGCTGATCACATTTCCCGTGGCCAGAACTCGCTCCACCTGATTTTCCCGGCCAAGATAAAAGACGGCCTGATCCGACTGCATAGTTCCATCTTCTCGGTGAAGATGGGCATGCTCAAGCGTAATCTCCCTGGGATCGTTGGTGATGACGCCATGCTCCGCTTCGATGACGGCTGCATTCCGTCCACTGAGCACCACATGAATTTGGGAGGAGAGCGTCAGAGTGTTGTTCTTGCCTGCATATTGCACACCCATCGCCCAGCCGGTAGCTTCCGGCGTTTGAAATTCAACTCGGGCAGTGGTCATGGCATTTCCGCTATCTTTGTTGAAAACCAGATCGCGAGTTTTTAAATGAATTGGATTCTTGAGTTCCTTGGGCGTGGTCTGATCTGGACTGGTTAGGCCCGACGGATTGGCGACGAGATCGATCTGGACTTCGCCTTTGGCAGTGACGTCGCCAGTCTTCTGATTAAACGCAAAATCGTCGCCGTAAATTCGATCGAAACGAGAGGAATCGCGGCCGTAGAGCACAATGCTGACGTTGTGCAATTCGGCGTTGCCGTTGAGTTTGAATTCTTTTACGTTGCTGGCCTGAACGGTAAAGAGCGTGCGCTTGCCATCAGACTTGGAAAACTGGAAGCCGCTGGCAGTCTGCTTGATGTCATATCCGATCTTGCCGGGAATCTGCTTCAACACGTTAGTCGCCCGCGAACGCGCGTAGAAATACATTCCGGCCACGACCAGCGTGAGCAGTATGGCGGTGGCAGCCAGCAGGCGGCGCAGACGGTAGACTTTGAGCGGCATCTGGGTTCAGTGTAATGCAAGGAGCGCCGCGTCATTGTGGTTAGCGGCCGTGGGCGTAACCCGAGGCGCAACGACGTCAGGGACATGGCGCGCAGGCGGAGATCCCGGCCTCAGGATCAACTGGCGCGTCACTTCATCTACACTTGGATCGCCACACTTTGACAAGCATGACCGATACACCAGCCCTGCTCGACTTCCGGAACCTCCGCGTAATGCGGGGGCAGAAGATCGCGCTGGACGACTTCAGCCTGCGCATTGGCGCCGACGAGCACGTCGCCATTCTCGGGCCCAACGGCTGCGGCAAGTCGACCTTGATCAAGACCATTACCCGCGAGTGCTACCCCATTGCGCGGCCGGATTCGTCAATGTCGATTTTTGGCGAAGAGAGCTGGGACGTATTCGCGCTGCGAGCCCGACTAGGCATCGTTTCCAATGATCTGATGCTCTCGTGCACGGGGGATGCTTCCGGCCGGGATGTGGTGTTGTCGGGATTCTTCAGTAGCATCGGGATTTTTTCCAATCACAATGTGGATGCGAGGCAATACGAGTTGGCGAACGCCGCGCTGGCCGAGTTGAAGATTGAGCACCTGGCGGAGCGTGCGGTGTCTGAAATGTCATCGGGAGAGGCACGGCGCGTGCTCATCGCTCGAGCCTTGGTGCACAAACCGGGTGCATTGCTGTTCGATGAGCCGTGCAACTCGCTCGACCTGGCGGCGCAGCAGAGCTTACGGCAGACGATGCGGGCGCTCGCGAATTCGGGAACGGCCATTATTCTTGTGACGCATGAACTGGCCGACATTGTCCCGGAGATTCAGCGCGTGGTTCTGATGAGCGGCGGAAGAGTAGTAGCCGACGGCCCCAAGGATGAGGTCCTGCAGGTCGAGCGACTGGCAGCGCTATTCGGCGTAAGCGTGGAGATGGCGCGACGCGACGGGCACTATTTTTTTTGGTAAGGCAGCGACACAGTACGGATTGCAGCGCTTGCTCGCTGTTTCAGCGTTCTTCGCCTTTCGACGCCCTTGGCCAATCCTTCAAATTCAGGATAACTTCAGGCTTAATTGCGTGGTTTGTCCTTGGCGGCGTCGGGCAGAGGGACCAGCGTCTTTTTGAGTCGGCTATTAATCTTGCTCAGTTCCCAGAAAATTAAAACGAGCAGAATCGCGATCACGAACAGCAGGAATAGAACATTCATTTTTTAGCCCTTAGGCTTTCGAGAAATTACTTAAGCTCGGGCATTCTACTACTCGCATGCCAGCGCGAGGAAAATTGCTTCAGAATCTTCAAAATTCAGGGAGCTACGCCACTTCCGGGCCATTGACTGCCTTGCCTAAACTCGGTTACAGCGGGCCGCCCCTATTCCCTGCCCGCAGACGGACTCCTGAGGTCGCGTAAGGAAAGTTCCAGGCCGCCATAGTCGGGATGATCGTTGTTCCCGATGGTGAAGGCAATGTCGATCGTGTCACCTGCGAGGAGCGGATTCTGCAACAGGCGCTCGGCCATGTGCCAGCCCAGGACGTCGAACGTGATTTTAGATCGCAGCTCTGGACTGCCAGTTCTCGGTTCTCCGTTCTCCGTTCTCAGCGGAACGCTGCGCCCGTAGCCTTCGGCTACGGCTGCGGCTTTTTCAGTGCGCCGGACGGTCGACCCATCGGGATGGCAGCGCGGCGTGGCCAGGACGGCTGCTGCGGCGAGTTCCTCGGGTTCAACCGGCGCTGGATCGCTTCGCATTGCGCCGGCTCTAAGTTTCAGCTTGACGTGTTTATCTTTCAGAATGCGCGGAGGCGCGGTTAGCTGAACTCCGCGAGCGGCGAATACTGGCTCGGGATTTCCCATGCCGTACGGTTCCAGCAATTGGAGAGCTCGAAATAATTTCGGCGTCACATCGGCCAGATCCAGTTCTGTATCGAGATCGAGGATGGGCTCGAAGTCCGCCAATGACAGGCGGGCGCGGGCAAACGCATCCAGCTTCGTCCGCAGCTCGGCGACGTTGGCGGAGGGCATGGCGAAGCCACAGGCGTGCGAGTGGCCGCCGTAGCGGGAAAAAAGAGTACTGCACGATTCGATTGCCTCCAGCAAATGAAAGGCGGGAAGGGATCGGCCGGAACCGAAGGCTTCCACGCCGTCGCGCGAGATCACCACGGTCGGGCGGTTGTAGCGCTCGACAATGCGCGTCGCGGTAATGCCGATCACCCCGCGGTGCCAGCCTTCTCCGTCGATGACGATGCAGTAGGCGTCGGACAAGGCCGGGTCGGCCGTAAAACGTTCTTCGACGGCGCGCAGGATTCGACGCTCTTCTTCCTGACGGTCGGTGTTGAGATGATCGAGTTTGGCGGCGAGTTCGCGGGCGCGTACAGGATCTTTCACGCTGAATAGTTCAACCACGTCGCGCGCGATGTCCATGCGGCCAGCCGCGTTGATGCGCGGCGCGATGCGGAAACCAACCTCGCCGGAGGTTGGCGGGCGCTTGGCGGAAATCTGCGCGACTTCCAGCAACGCCTTCAGGCCAGGATTCACCGCACGGCGCAATGCGTCCAGACCTAGCGACGCGAAGACACGATTCTCGCCGGTGAGCGGGACGGCATCGGCGATGGTGGCAATCGCCACAATCTTCATAAACGAGAGGAGCAGCTTGTTCTGGACGCTCGCATCCAGCCGTCGTTGCATCAGCCCCTGCGCGAGCTTAAACGCAACCCCCGCGCCGCACAGATCTTTACACGGATAGTCGCATCCCTGCTGGTTGGGATTGATAACAGCCAGCGCGTGAGGCACGCCATTGGGACCGGGCAGGTGATGGTCGGTGACGATCAGGTCGACTCCCAGCCGTTGCGCCGTTTCCGCAGGTGCGAAAGCGCGGATGCCCATGTCGACGCTAACGATCAGGCGAATGCCGGCCGCGGCAGCGCGCTCGATTACGTCGTCGCGCATGTCGTAGCCTTCGCGAATGCGGTGGGGCACGTGGAAGTCGGCGGAGCCGCCGCAAAGTTCGATGGCCGTTTTGAGAATGATCACGGCCATGGTCCCGTCGACGTCATAGTCGCCGTAAATGAGAATGGATTCCTTACGCTCGATGGCGGCTTCGATGCGATCGATGGCGGCGCGCAGGCCCATCATGCGCTCGGGAGCATGCAGATGACAGATCGAGGGCGATAGAAAGCTGCTGGCGGCCTCGGGATCGTTGATGCCACGACGGATGAGCAGCGGCGCGAGGACATGGGCTGCGTTGGAGACGCCGCGAAGCGTTGAATCCGCGCGCAGGGCAGCGATCAGGGATGAGACGGCCTCCTGGTCGGTCGTTTTTTGAATCCACTGCATTAATTGAGTGTCATCGTGAGCGCGCTTTTTTGCGCGAAGGATCTATGTAATCCGCCTGGAAAAATTAAATAGGTCCTTCGCTTCGCACAGGGTGACAGAGGAGAGTTTACTACTTGCGGAGAGCGGAGACTGGTTAGTTTTCTTCGTCTTGATCCGGCTCATCCATGGTGAGGCCCCCGAATTCGTCGGAAACTTCCAGCAGGCGCTGGTAACGCTCGTACCATTCAGTGCTGACCTCACAAAGGAACATCGATCCCTGATAGGCCCAGCCCAATTGCAGAAATCCGACGCGGCCGATGTGAGCACGGAGCCAGCGGGCATCTTCCACGTCGTCCCCATCGGTGAATTCCGAGTTGGTTAAGCGCTGCACCATTTCATCCAACTCGGTGCGCTCCAACGTCCAGGAATGCATGGTCAAAAAAGGCGCGGCGGAGGCTTTGGCAAGTTCGACAAAATCTTTCCAACCGTCTGGATTGCCGCCCATTTCCCACATCACGCATTGCACCTCGTCGTAATCCACATAGCCGTGAAAGCGGCGCATGCCGTGGCCCTCGATAAAAGCCACCATATCGTCTTTTACCGTGGTGAGATCGTCTGGAGTGGGAGACATATTCAGAAAAGTGACAATCTAGTATTGTATGCTGTTCGCCATTTCGCTGCCAGCACACCGGCGACGCTTGCGATTTTCTGTTTCCAATCAACGGGCAGAGCGGACGCCAACGGCACCCACTCTGCCCGGAAAAGATATCTCACGACCTAAAAGGCAAGCCTGAGGGCAAATTGAACCAGGCGAGGGTTATTGACGGTGTTATTGATGACTCCAAAGCTCGACGGCGTGTTGATATCTTGCTGGCCACTATCGCCCAAGCCATCCATATAAAACTGCGGATGGTTGAACAAGTTGAAGAATTCGGCGCGGAATTGCACATTCATTCCCTCGCGGAAAGATAGTGGGAAATTCTTGATTACCGAGAAATCGGTATTCACAAATCGAGGGCCGTAGACTGGCGCACGGGCGGCGGTGCCAAGCTCTCCTGCAGGCGCAGGGGCAAAGGCGCAGGGATTAAACCAGTGCTGCAGAGTATGAATCTGCGTGGGACAGTTCGCGCCTCCAGCCTCGGGCCCTGGCCTGTTGGGGTCGCCCACCTCGTTCGGACGCTGCAGGGTGAACCCGTTGTAGGAGAAGTAAGTTCCTGATTCGTCCGCACTGTCGACGACAAACAACGGGAATCCGGATGTCGCCCTTTCGATCAGATCGAGGTGCCAATTGCCCAGGATTGCATTCGTTGCGCCATTCCAATCTCCGCCGAAGTGTTTCCCTTTGCCGAACGGTAAATCGTAGAGAACGCTGGCGGTGAAGCTGTCATTCAAATTTAACTGCGAAAGACCCCAGTCAAGCCGCGTGGTACCGGGCAGTGGCCAATAAATCGCGCCGGGATTCGTTCCCAAGCCGTCCGGCATGCCGGAATCAAATGTGCGAGACCACGTATAGCCTAGCAGCGCATACAGGCCATGCCGCGCACTCTTGGTCTCAGCCTTGACTTCCAAAGAATCATAGCGGGCATTGCCTACGCTGTTGTTGCTGGCAACGGTCTGATACGGCGCGGCGAAGGGGAAATATCCAAGACCGCAGCCCAGGGTATAACCGGCCACAGGAGAAAAGCCGTCGGGGCACGCATTCGGGTCGTTAAGGTTTTCGTTTTCCTGGCTGACAAGAATATGTTGGCTGCGAGAGCCGGCGTATCCGATCGTTAGCACAACATTTCCGGGCAGTTGGCGCTCAACGTTAAGGTTGAACTGCTGGATCATTCCTTGTTTGAAATTAAGGTTCGCGGATTGAATGGTGCCGGTGTAACAGGCGGGATTGACAGGCGCAGTCAGGATGCCGGCTGGCGGACACGCTGGATTTGTCGGAGCGATTTCCTGGAAGCCGTACGACAGACCGCAACCTGTGTTTCCAAACGGGTTGCAGAGACCTGTAGAGGAAAAAAATGGAGTTAACAGAACATTCGGATAGCTGTCGGGATCAATTTCCGCGTAATACGGAGGGTTCTGCCATAGCCCTTGTCCGCCCTGATTCCAGGCGGAATCGTGAAAAATGGCATAGCCCGCTCGAATTGCGGTCTTATCGCTGCCCATGGGCTTCCACGAGAAGCCGATGCGAGGCTCGAGAGCAGTCTTATCGAATTGAATGCCGACGCGCCCGTCAGTCGTGATGCAGTTACTGCAGCCACTCAGGGTGGGACTGCCAGTCGGCACATACCATTTCAGATTTTGGATGTTGTAGTTCGCCTGCCGATTTTCAACTTCGGTCTCCGGAGTAGCTAGTGCCCAGGCAAGTCCAAGGTTCACCGTTAGGTTAGGAGTGACACGCCAGTCATCTTGGACGAATGGACGGAGAAGTTTCCAGCGGCGGCCGGTGGTAGCGCCGAGAAATGTTTGATCGTGGGCGGCGAAGACTCCCGTACTTCCTAACAACAGATCGGCAATATCGTCTCCGGTTCCCAAGCCGGCCTCCACCACGTAGCCGTCCTGGAAGGCATTGTTGCGCACGTTCATTTCTTCGGCGCGATAGGTCGCACCGAAGCGGATATTGTGCTTGCCGCGAATCCAGTCGAGCGTGTCGGAAACGGAATAGACGTTTGTTCCCCCCTGGTAAGGCGCGTATCCGCGATCACCCACCGAGAAATAACTCGACATCTGGAATGACGTCATGCCGCAGCTTTCACAATCCTTAGTCGCCTGATTCAGGCTTGCCGGATACCCGGTAACGGAATCGCACTTCGCCCCCAGGTTGGCGCCTGGAATACCGATGTTCGCAGCTTCGCAACTGCCGGTGCCAAACGAAAGAATGTGATTGAAGATGCGGCTGTAGCCGACCATCGCTTGATTGATAAGGTTAGGGGAAAAGACGTGAGTTTCGTTTATGACCGCATTGCGCCCGTGGTTGTTGATGTACTGGTTGCTTCCGAAGGCGTTGGCTTCCGACCACGTGGGCGAACCGCCCGGGACGAAGTTTGTTGCTTGATCGTAGCTGAAACGAGCAAACCCCGAATCTTTATTGGAGAAATTGTGATCGAGCCGAATATCCCAGGTTCCTTCGTTGAGCTTCCGCACGGGTTGGTTGACATAGTTAAAGCTCGAATTGCTGGCATCGGGCAAGGGATAAAGCTGGGCCACCTTCGCCCCAATCGGATTGATTAAAGCTTTGGGAATAACATTGCAGGTCGTGCCGGGTGTCTGGCTGCCATCTGGAAGCACAGGCTCAGGAGTGGTGCCGGAGGAGCACTGAAAAGTCGTAGGTTCTGTCCCCGTTGCATACGGGTTCGCAAGCTGTATACCAAGGGGGTTATTGGTGAAATCGTAATCGCCGTTGGCGTCGGGCGTCGTCATGGCCGGCGTCGGGACAAAACCCGTAAAGGTCACGCCCTCTCTCTGCATCTTTGCCTGATAGTCGGCGAAGAAAAAAGTCTTGTCCCTCTTGATGGGGCCACCCAGCGATCCGCCAAACTGATTCAGATTGAATTTCTGTGCCGACGTAGCGAAATACGGAGATGCATCGAGTTTGGTATTGCGGAAGTACTCGAACAAAGATCCATGAAATAGATTTGCACCCGATTTCGTAGTGACCAATACTGTCGGGCCAGCGCGCTCTCCGTATTCCGCCGAATAGTTGTACGTGAGCACTTTAAATTCCTGGATGTCGTCGATGTCGGGAAAAATCGCGATTCCGCCCTCATCCAACTGATTGTTGTCATTGCCATCGAGCAGCCAATCGGTTTCTTGCTCGCGAGAACCACCCACAGAAAGTGAAAACGAGCCACGCGTCGCCGCTTCGCTACTGGCTGCATTGGTGAAAAAACTGACCGGGCTGGTGGATGCAGTCGTACCCGGGGTGAGAGTCGCGAGTTGCACGAAATTGCGCCCATTCAGCGGGAGTTCGGCGACTTCTTCGGAGGTAATGACTTGGCCCAAGGTTGGAGTCGTCGTCTCGACCGCAACTTCCGTCGCGTTGACTTGCACGCTGGTGGTGACCGATGCGGGGACGAGTTTGAAATCGAGTTCGCGGTGTTCATCAATCTGCAGGCGGACGTCCTTGGCTTCGGATGGCCTGAAGCCTGAGGCTTCGACTCGAATTGCGTAATCGCCAATCGAGAGCAAAGGGATGAGGAAGTGTCCGCTATCGTCGGTCGTTGTATCGCGCGAGAGGTTCGTGGCTTGAGCGGTGACAGTGACCTTGGCGCCGGCCACGACGGCACCGGAGTTGTCGGACACTGTGCCCGAAAAACTACCGGTAGCCTGACCGTGCAGCCGGGCGCTAAACAGGAACACCAGCGAACAGAGATACACTGCGAGACGCATCTTCTGGCTCGACATTTCTTGAACCCCTTCTCGGTGGTCGCAGTTGAAAAGAAAACGACCTTCCCCGCTCAGAGAGAACTGGAAGGCGCCGGGATGCAGATTGCTGCTTATAAATCGCCGTTCGCGGTTAAGTCAAGATTTTTCGTCGCTGAAGTGGGAGGGTTGCGGCCCAATCTTTTGCAGCCGCGAATTCAGAAAACCGATTACTGATTAGAAAAAAACGGAAGCTGTGGGACTTAGGATCGCGCGTCTAACTCATCATCGAAGCGCGCACGGTCATAAAACGATTTTTGCGTTCCTACGCCGGTTGTGGATAAGGCAGCATAGAGATTGGCACGGCGAACCGCCTCTCGTTCTGGAACGCCCTCTCCCAGAAAAACGGCAAAGCTTCCAATAAAAGCGTCGCCCGCGCCGGAACTGTCGACGCTGTTTACCTGGAACGGCGGCAGGTGTTCGCTTCCATCAGCGCTGGCCAGCAGAGATCCATTCGCACCCAAGGTAATAATCACGCGCTTCACGCCAGAAGCCAAAAGTTGCTGGGCACACTTCTTCGCGTCGGCAAGGTCTTTTGCCGATTGCGCGGTTATGGTCTCAGCCTCGCTTTCATTGGGAACGAAATAGTCGAGGCCCTTGAGTTCGGATAATTCGACTGACTGAGCCGGCGCCGGATTGAGAATGCAGCGGATTCCATGTCGGCGTGCGAATTGGATTGTGTAATAAACCGTCTCCAACGGAATTTCGAACTGCAGCACAATGCAGTCAGCCGCCTTCAGCGTCTCGGCAGCGGCGTCAACGTCGGCGGGCTTGAGCGCATCGTTCGCTCCCTTTACCACCAGAATGCGATTCTGGCCATTCGGTTCCACGAAGATTGGTGCCACGCCGCTCGACAGCCCTTCAATTTGCTTAACGTGGGTGGTATCAATTCCCAGCTTGCGGAAATTTTCGATCGTCGCGGGACCGAACAAGTCGTCGCCGACTCGCGCGACCATAAAAACTTCCGCTCCGCACAGACGCGCCGCCACTGCTTGATTCGCCCCCTTGCCCCCAAAACCGAGATCGAATCTCTGGCCGAAGATGGTTTCGCCGGGCTTTGGAAACTGATTCGTGAAGGTCGTCAGGTCGATGTTGGCGCTGCCAACCACTGCGATCTTCGGGCGATGGGCCATTTGTTTCCGCTACGTTGCGAAACGCCGAGTCTATTCAGCGCGCACAGAGGCTGTCAACGGTGCCGCCAGCAGATCAGCCAATCCTGATCTGCCACTCCCGGATCACGAGGCCCCTTCTGCTATAGTTTGGTTCCTCTATAGTCACGTTTTGGGAGGTTCCAATGCCCCGCAATGTCCGTTGTGCCTTGATTCAAGCCAGCAACGCAATTCCCACCGACCGACCACTCGCGGAGATCCGCAAGGCGATGATCGACAAGCATCTGAAGTTAATCGAACAGGCTGCCCGAAAGAAGGCGCAGGTGCTTTGCCTACAAGAACTTTTTTATGGCCCGTATTTTTGTGCGGAGCAAAACGCGCGCTGGTACGAACTCACCGAACGCGTGCCCGACGGCCCGACCACGCGTCTAATGCAGAAAATTGCGGCCAAGCACCATATGGTCATCGTGGTTCCAGTGTACGAGGAACAGATGCCGGGCGTTTATTTCAATACTGCCGCTGTAATCGATGCCGACGGTCGGTATCTCGGCAAGTACCGCAAACATCACATTCCGCACTGTCATCCCGGATTCTGGGAGAAGTTTTATTTCACTCCCGGCGATCTTGGTTATCCGGTCTTTGAAACCAAGTACGCGCGTGTAGGCGTGTACATCTGTTATGACCGCCATTTCCCTGAGGGCGCTCGCATCCTCGGATTAAACGGCGCGGAGATTGTTTTCAATCCTTCGGCGACCGTCGCCGGACTTTCAGAATATTTGTGGGAACTCGAGCAACCCGCTCACGCCGTCGCCAACGGCTACTTTGTGGGAGCCATCAACCGCGTCGGGACCGAGAAGCCATGGAGCATCGGCGAATTCTATGGCAAGAGTTATTTCTGCAATCCGCGGGGCAAGATCATCGCTCAGGCCAGCCGCGATAAAGACGAAGTTGTAGTCGCAGATCTCGATCTCGACATGATCGCCGAAGTTCGAAAAGTCTGGCAGTTCTTCCGTGACCGGCGGCCGGAAAGCTACGGACCATTGACAACCCAGAGCCGAGCCTCCGCCGCGGCTGACTGATTTGCGAATCCCGCACGCCAATGACTGAACTCCGCTCCCGTATCGAATCCAGCCCTCTTTACAACGAAGACCTCGCGCCCGCCAGCGCCGAGCGCCGGCACTGGGGCACGTATAACTTTGCCGCATTGTGGATTTCGATGTCAGTCAACATCCTCACGTATATGTTGGCTGCCAGTTTGATTCAAGGGGGAATGAATTGGCGGCAGGCGATCGCGACCATTTTTATCGGCAACGTAATCGTGCTGGCGCCGATGCTGCTGAATTCGCATCCCGGCGCGAAGTATGGAATTCCGTTCCCCGTCCTGGCTCGCGCCTCGTTCGGAGTACTGGGCGCGAATATCGCGGCAGTGTTGCGCGCGCTGGTCGCGTGCGGATGGTTCGGCATTCAAGCCTGGATCGGCGGCGAGGCCATCAGCACTTTGCTGGCGACGCTGGCTCCCGGCTGGAAGAACTTCGCCTATGGACCAGCAATCTGCTTTTTTGTTTTCTGGCTCATCAATCTGGCGGTGGTGCTCAAAGGAATCGAATACGTCCGAGTTCTACAAGGCATCAGCGCGCCAATTTTGCTGGGAGTAGGCTTGTTGCTATTGGGATGGGCTTATCGTTCAGCCGGGGGGTTCGGCCCCATGTTCTCGGTGCCATCACGGTTCGCTACGCTTCCCGAGTTTTTGAAGTTTCTGGTTCCAGCTCTCAACGGCACCGTCGGGTTCTGGGCCACGGTTTCACTGAATATTCCCGACTTCACGCGATTCGCGCGCAATCAGCGGGAGCAGATGATTGGTCAGGCGCTGGCGTTGCCTACGACGATGACGCTCTATGCGTTCGTTGGAATCGTGGTGACGTCGGCCACGGTCGTGATCTACGGAACCGCGATTTGGGATCCGGTGCAACTGCTCAGCCGCTTTCATTCTCCCGTGGCCGTGGTGATTTCGCTGATCGCGATTCTGCTGGCGACACTCAATGTGAACATTGGCGCCAACGTGGTTTCGCCGGCGAATGATTTTTCTAATCTGTGGCCGCGCGGAATCAGTTTTCGCACAGGCGGGGTCATCACCTGTTTCATGGGAATTGCGCTGATGCCGTGGAAACTGCTTGCCAACTACAGCACATTTGTTCTCGGCTGGCTGGGCGGCTACGCGGCATTTCTCGGACCGGTGGCAGGAATCATGATCTGCGACTATTTCGTCATACGCAGGCGTGTACTCTTGGTCAACGATTTATATCTTCGCAACGGGACTTACGAGTATTCCCGCGGATTCAACTGGCGCGCCGTGATCGCGCTGGCGCTGGGCGCGGGTACTGCTCTCGCCGGACTGGCGATTCCATCGGTGCGCGTGCTCTATGACTATTCGTGGTTCGTAGGCTTCGCCGTTTCCTTCATCGCTTACTATGCGATGATGCGCGGGTCGCGGACTGCTTTAACAACAGCGATTTAAAAGGGCGCGGCGTTTCGCTGCGCCGAAAACTACTTCTTCCCCAGGAATTCCGGCAAGATCTCGCGCTGGTAATCCACTAACGTTTGTTCTTCATCTCCGCACATCAGATAAATATTGAACTGCGTGACGCCGACATTCGCGAGTTCGCGTAACTTTTTTCGGTGAGCCTCGGCCGGACCAACGAGGCAGAAGCGATCTACCACTTCATCGGACACGAAATCCGCATTGTCACTTTCGACTTCACAGTGATGCTGATAATCGTAGTGGCCGCGATCCTGCACGAACGAAGTCAACGCGGGAGGCAGGTCTTCAGGCTTGTATTGCCGGATCAGATCCATCACGTGGTTCGAGACCAGGGCGGGAAACCAGCGGACTCGTTCACGAGCAACGCTCAAGTCGTTCGACATCCAGACCGGAGCGGCCGACATCACTTCGATGCTGCTCAGGTCCCGTTCTGCGGCGCGCGCGCCCTCTTTTACGAAGCTCATGCACCATGCGATTAGCGCCGGATCGGCAAACTGCAAAATGATTCCGTCCGCCACTCGCCCGGCCATGTGCAGAACCTTGGGGCCGTAGCCGGCAATCCAAACTCGCGGAGAATCTTTTGCCCAGCTGAGACGCGTGGGTTGACCATCGTGCTGCACTTCTTTTCCGGAAGTAAGATCGCGAAACTCCGCGACGGACGCTTCCAAGTGCGACCAACTCACCGGCTTCTTGCCCATTACGCGCCGCGAACTGTCGCCGCGGCCAATCCCCAGTTCCATTCGTCCATCAGAAATAAGATTCAGAGTAGCGAATAAGCTCGCAGTCACGGTCAGATCGCGCGTTGCAGGATTTGTGACGCACGTTCCCAGGCGCATGCGCTGGGTGTTCATGGCCATAAGCGTAAGAAGCGGATACGGTTCTTTCCACAAAACGTGCGAGTCGAAAACCCAGCCGTATTCAAATCCGGCGCTCTCCGCCTGCCGCGTCAGGCCAACGATGCGTTCGATCGAGATGTCCGGCTTCAATGCAAAACCGAATTTCATGGCTGGATCCCTTTCACCAAAACATTATGAATAATCGATGTGAACAAGTCGATGTGAACAAATCGCCCTGATTAAGTCGCGGTGAACAAGTAAAGTCCGGCAGTGTAGCATAGAGTTCTTTCTCGCATCCAAGCGCAGACGACTAACCAACGGAGGACTCGATGGGTTTCGACACAATTATTAAGAACGGCTCCGTAGTGACGGCCACCGATACGTACAAGGCTGACGTTGCCATCGAAAACGGAAAGATCACTGCCGTTGGAACCGATCTTCCTGGGCAGAACGCAACGAAGATTTTGGATGCATCGGGCAAACTCGTTCTCCCTGGCGGCATCGATGTGCACACTCACCTTGACATGCCTTTCGGCGGCACGACCAGCGCCGACGATTTTGAAACCGGCACGCGGGCCGCGGCTTTTGGCGGCACAACCACGCTCATCGACTTCGCCATTCAATATAAAGGCCAACCCCTGCGCCAGGCTTTTGATACGTGGATGAGCAAAGCCTCGAGCAAAGCAACCTGCGATTACGCCTTCCATTGCATCGTGACTGACGTTTCGGGCGGACAACTCTCGGAGATGAACGATCTGGTGCACGAGGGTGTGACTAGCTTCAAGCTTTTCATGGCGTATCCCGGCGTGTTCATGCTCGATGATGGCAGCATCTTCAAAGCGCTGCAGACCACATCGAAAAACGGCGGACTGGTTTGCATGCACGCGGAAAATGGCAGTGCGATTGATGTCATCGTTCAGCAAGCCTTGGCGGAGGGAAAACGTGCACCGAAATATCATGCGCTAACTCGACCCACGACTGCCGAGGCGGAAGCAGTCGGTCGCGCCATTGCGCTGGCCGAGATGGCGGGCGCTCCGATTTACATCGTGCATTTGAGTT
Organism: Acidobacteriaceae bacterium; assembly: GCA_003132445.1. Taxonomy (GTDB): domain Bacteria; phylum Acidobacteriota; class Terriglobia; order Terriglobales; family Acidobacteriaceae; genus Sulfotelmatobacter. Next base: position 35,332 of record PKXU01000065.1, read on the forward strand.
GCAACGATGCCCTCGAAAAAGTGCGCGAGGCGCGCGATCGGGGACTGCCAGTTTACGCGGAGACCTGTCCGCAGTACTTATATCTCTCGCTCGAAAATATGGACGCACCCGGTTTCGAAGGCGCGAAGTACGTTTTCACTCCTCCGCTGCGCGAGAAATGGAATCAGGAGAAACTGTGGAATGGGCTCAAGTACGATCATCTGCAGGTTGTTTCCACCGATCATTGTCCGTTTTGTTTTAAGGAACAGAAAGAATTGGGTCGGGAAGATTTCACCAAAATTCCGAACGGCGGTCCGGGCATAGAGCACCGCATGAGTTTGATTTATTCCGGCGGCGTCGCCAGTGGCCGCTTTAATGCCAACCGCTTCGTGGAATTGGTTGCGACCACTCCTGCCAAGTTGTTTGGCTTATATCCGCGCAAGGGGACGATCGCCGTTGGCAGTGATGCTGATCTGGTGATTTTCGATTCCAAACGAAAGCACACGATCAGCGCCAAGACTCACCACATGCGCGTCGATTATTCGATGTTCGAGGGTATTCAGGTAACGGGCATGCCGGACGTAGTTCTGTCGCGGGGACGAATTGTTGTGGATGGGGAAAAATTCCTGGGACGCGCGGGACAGGGAGAATTTCTGCGGCGCTCAACCTACGCGGAGGTGAACGGCTAGTTCGTTAGTGGCTATCGTTTCATCGCAGCGCGGTGTAAAGCGATTCTTTCCAGCGCGTGTTCTCGATTCTCCAGCACACCTTCGACTTTCGCCCCGCGAGCGCTTTCGCCCACACCGCTCGGTTCCGCTCATCCTCGGCAACGTTCAGGCGATCCACAATTGTCATACCGCGCGTCAGGTCGCTCTGAGTTTCAACTTCTACCCAATGCTCGCCCCACTCCGTGCCCACTGTCGGATCCAGGGCTACAGACATCGCGACCGGGTCAGGAAGGCAAATTCCATCCTCCCCGGTTTGAATCTTGTAGGCCTCGCGGGCGTGACTGTTGCACTCAATCGCGAAATCGGCGAGTTTGGTTTTGAATCCTTGAACGTACGCGATATCGGCTTCGTCCAGCACGGCGTCTCCGCGACAAAGTTGCCATCCGATCAATTCCACGGGAAGGCCGCTATGCAGGACAATTCGCGCCGCCTCGGGATCGACCCAGATGTTGTACTCCGCGGCGGGAGTGACATTGCCTTCGCAGCACGGCGCTCCGCCCATCACCACGCAGCGGCTGACTTTTGCCGCGATTCCGGGACTCTTCGACAACGCCATAGCGATATTGGTTAGAGGTCCGAGCGTTACGAGAACAAGGTCGGGATTTTTTTCAATCGCCTCGATGACCGCGTCAACGGCGTGCAATTCTTCCGCAGATTGCCTTGGCGCGGGATAATTGTGATCGCCCAGTCCATCCCGGCCATGAAACCAGGTCGCATCCTGATAGGGGCGCAGCAAAGGCTTCGCCTCTCCGGAATAAACCGGAACATTCGCGCCACAAAGTTCAACTGTGTAAAGAGCGTTGCACGTCGCCTGTTGCAGGTTGACGTTACCGGCAACGACGGTAATCGCGGCGACGTGAACGTCTGGCGCCCGCAAAGCCATGATCAGCGCGACAGCGTCATCGGACGCTGTATCGGTATCGATCAGAAACGTGCGAGCCACGCGCGTAGCATAGCAGACCCGGAGATTTTTTCTGTTCGCAGTCGGTGAGTTATCAGCCGGCTTGTCGCACTGACTTGTGACTCGCGGCGAACAAGAGTAAAGTTCACGGTTCCATCGGAGATCACAATGTTCACGCCGCCGAGTCTATCGATTGCGCTGATGATGATGATCACCAGTGCAGTCTGCTGGGGTTCCTGGGCCAACACTTACAAGGGTGTAAAGAATTATCGTTTCGAACTTTTTTACTGGGACTACGCGATCGGCATCTTTCTGATTTCTCTTGTTCTCGCGTTCACCATGGGGAGCAGCGGCCACGACTCCACAAGTTTCGCGAACAATGTTCAATCCGCGGACACTTCAAACATTGTTTCCACGCTCGTAGGCGGAGCTATTTTCAACCTGGCAAACCTGCTGCTGGTAGCGGCAATCGACATGGCAGGGCTCGCGGTCGCCTTCCCTGTATCGATTGGAATTGCGCTGGTCGTGGGAACGATATTGAGTTATGCGCTGCAGCCCAAGGGTCATGCAATATTTCTGGCGATCGGCGTCGCATGCGCGCTTGTTGCCGTGATCCTCGACGGCAAAGCTTATGGAAGTCTCGCCAGTGCCGGCCGCTCGGTGTCGCGCAAGAGCATTATTACGTGCATTGTCTCTGGAGTATTGATGGGTCTGTGGGCGCCGTTTGTGACTCGTTCGATGACGCACGGCAACACACTGGGGCCTTACAGCGTCGCTGTTTTTCTTACGCTTGGCGCTCTGCTCTCGTGTTTTATCTGGAATATTTATTTCATGAAGAAGCCGCTGGTCGGCGAGCCAGTCAATTTCAGCGGTTTTTTCAGCGGGCCCCCATCAGGGCATCTGCTTGGTTTGGCCGGCGGCGTAATCTGGGGCACGGGTATGGTTTTTAATCTCGTCGCGGCAAGTTTCACAGGCGTCGCGATTTCCTATGCCATTGGACAATCCGCGCCCATGGTCGCGGCACTGTGGGGAGTTTTGGCCTGGAAGGAATTTGCGGGATCAGGTACGCGCGCGAAAATTTATCTTGCGCTCATGTTTGTTTTCTACGGCCTGGCGATTCTGTTGGTGGCGCGGGCAAATGGATAAGCGGGGAGCGCGGATCTATTTTCCCTTGATGCGGCTGATGAATAGTTCAAGGAAGCGGTCGGCGTTTGATGGCAGACAGACTCGGGCATTCGGCTGCAATTCAACGACACCTTCGATTCGTAATGATCGCCGTGAAGCACGTTTTTTTCGTTCGAGCCCATGCGATTCGCGACGGTTTCTCCGCGTGTGAACTCGCCTCTGGTCTCTACATCCACGTGCATGTCTTTCAGGGTCACCAGCGTGGGATCGATTACAACTCCGACCGCCAAAGGATCGTACATGGCAGCGCCCTGGTAGCCGCTCTTTTCGGAACGCGTTAGATAAAAATCCGCCAGCCTGGCAATGAAGTCACTTTGCGGACCATGCAACGACTGCAATTCCGCGAGATACTTACGCGTGATGAGCGTGCGCTCTCCCACATCTGACCCGACCATTGTGACCATCCAACCGGCTTTAAACACGATGGCTGCGGCCTCCGGATCGTTATAGATATTTGCTTCGGCGGCTCCATCGACATTTCCTCCGCTGATCGAGCCGCCCATGATCACAATATCTTTTACCAGCGGCACAATCGATGGATCTTTGGAAACGGCGAGTGCAATGTTCGTCAGCGGTCCGATGGGAACCAGCGTAACTTCGTGTGGATATTTGTGAACCACTTCGATGATCAGATCCGGGCCGAAGCGCGAATCGGCTTTGCACTTCGAGGTCGGCAACTCTACGTCTGCGAGTCCGTTCTTGCCATGCCAGAACTGGGCAGTAATCAACTTCTGATTTAGTGGATGGTGCGCTCCACGCGCCACAATCAAGTCGCAACGGCCAGCTAAAGAGGCCAACTTCAGCGCGTTCTCGAGGCCCAGTTGGCTGTCTACATTTCCGGGCACAACCGTCAGCGCTTCGACCTTGAGTTCGGGCGAATTCAGAGCCAGCAGAATCGCCATCGCGTCGTCGACGCCGGGATCGGTATCGATAATGACGCGTTGCGGCGTCTGGCCAAACGCGCTTGCCATCAGAAAGAATGAAATCAGAACGCAAACAGCGGAGATTCGCTTCATGCGGAAGTCCTTCTTAAAAAATAATTTTGCAATGAGCTTTTATAGCAGCATGCCGGCAATGGAGGCCGACATTAAATTAGCCATTGTTCCCGCAAGCATCGCGCGCACTCCCAGCCGCGCTAGTTCGCCTCTCTTGTTGGGAGCGAGAGCGCCAATCCCTCCGATCTGAATTCCAATCGAACTGAGATTGGCGAAGCCGCACAGCGCAAACGTGGCAATTGTTACTGAGCGCGGATCGAGCGCGGCTTTTTGGGCTCCCAGCATGGAAAATGCCACCAGTTCGTTGATCACCATGCGAGTGCCGAGAAGATTGCCGATGACTCTGCAGTCATGCGCGGGAATGCCGATCACCCAGGCTACAGGCGCGAAGATGACTCCAAAGATTTGTTCCAGACTCTGTGGAAACCACGTGATGTGATTATGAATGCCGCCGAAGATTCCATTGGTGAGCGCGATCAATGCCAGAAATGAAATCAACATCGCGGCGATGTTGAGCGCCAGGTGCAAGCCATCGGTCGTGCCTCGCGAAATCGCTCCCAGCAGATTTTCCTCTTTTTCCGTTTTCTCTTCCTCACTGCTCATGACAACCTTTCCCGCGGTACGCGGCTGCTCCGTTTCCGGCACCAACATTTTTGCCATGAGCAGAGTTCCCGGCGCGGTCATGATTACCGCGCTTAAAAGATGCTTGGGATCAATGCCAAACGCAATATAGGCTGCCATGATTCCACCGGAGACATGCGCCATGCCGCTGGTCATCACAGTCATCAGTTCCGATCGAGTCAAGTCTGGCAAGAACGGTCGAATCGTCAGCGGTGCTTCGGTCTGTCCCATAAAGATGCTGGCTGCGACATTTAAGGATTCCGCGCCGCTCGCTCCCATTACGCGCGTCATGACCCAGGCAAAGATCTTGATGATGATCTGCATGATGCCGAAGTGATACAGCACGGCGAAGAATGCGGCAATGAAGACGACGGTGGGCAATACTCCGAAGGCGAAGTATCCGAGTTGCGACCCGGGCTTGGCCAGATCCCCAAATACAAAATGCGACCCTGCATAGGCATAACTCAACAGCCTGGTAACGCCGTCACCGGCCTTCTGAAAAACAATTCGCCCGGCGTTCACTCTTAATACCATGACCGCAAAAGCGAATTGCAGGCCTAAACCCCAGGCAATTGTTTTCAAGCGAATGGCGCGACGATTCGTGGAAAAAATGTAGGCAAATCCGAGCATCGTCAGGAGGCCAAGAATTCCAGTGAATCGTCCCATTTCAGCTTCTCTCCGCGGACTTGCCCATGACTCCGCTGCCTATAACTTTGTGAATGAGCGGCCTTTTTGCTGAAGGCGCCGCGTCGGTTACAACACAACTGGCCTCAATCAGTTGCCGGGCCCGAGCGGCTTGGGCCTCCGCATTGTAGTGAATGGTTGCCAACGGCTCGCCGGCGGAAACTCGATCTGCAACTTTTTTGTGCAGCACAATTCCCACCGCTGGATCGACGGAATCTTCCTTGCGCTCGCGCCCGCCGCCAAGAATCACACAAGCGGTGCCAATGTCTTCACACTGCATTGAGTTTACATATCCAGCCTTTGTACTCAGCACGTCCGTCATGTGCTGCGCCTGCGGAAGCAGTTTCGGATCGTCAACGATTCTCGCATCCCCGCCCTGCAGTTCGATCATCTGGCGAAATTTGTCCAAAGCTTTGCCGGAAGAAATTAATTTGGCGCTTTGTTGTCGTCCGTCAGTAACCGTGCTCGCAACGCCACCGAGATGCAACATCCATGCGGCAAGTTCGAGGCAAAGTTCCTTCAGATCTTCTGGTCCATCGCCGCGCAAGACTTCCAGAACCTCGAGCACCTCAATGGCGTTGCCAATCTTATTCCCCAGCGGTTGATCCATATCCGTGATGAGCGCCACCACCTGTTTGCCCATTCGCTCGCCGGTTTCAACCATCAACTCCGCCAGGAACGTCGCGTCTTTTTCGCTCTTCATGAATGCGCCAGACCCGGTCTTCACGTCGAGCACCAGCGCATCAATGCCTTCCGCCAGCTTCTTGCTCATAATGGACGCGCAAATCAAGTATGGACTCTCGACCGTGCCGGTGACGTCACGCAGCGCATAAAGTTTGCGATCAGCGGGAGCAATCTCTGCCGTCTGCCCAATCATGGCGCAGCCACAAGTTTCGAGCACACGGCGAAATTCCGTCACGGAAAGATTCACGTTGAATCCGGGGATTGCTTCCAACTTGTCAAGCGTTCCGCCGGTATGTCCCAAGCCCCGCCCGCTGATCATTGGAACTGCGATTCCGGCTGCCGCAGCCAGCGGAGCCAGAACCAGTGACGTTTTATCGCCCACGCCGCCGGTCGAGTGCTTGTCAACTTTCTTAGCCTTCAGCCCGGAAAGATCGAGCACATCGCCTGAGTGAAGCATCGCGTCGGTAAGCGCTGCCGTCTCTGCCCGCGTCATGCCCTTCAGCACCACCGCCATCAGCCATGCCGACACTTGGTAGTCGGGAATGTCGCCGCTGGTGTAGGCGTTGACGAGGCCTTCGATTTCGTTCTGCGATAGCTCGCACCCGTCCCGCTTCTTGCGAATCACATCGATCGCGCGAAAGGATTGCGGAAGAGAAATTTTCTGCTTCACTGGAGTCGAAATCCGTCGGGAAGAAGTTCGGTAATGTGGGCCTGTTTAGGCCCAGTCGCGCCCAGGAAAAAGATCGTGGCGTCAGGACCAAATTCGTAAATCACCTGACGGCATGCCCCGCAAGGCGAACAGGCAACTCCGTGATCATTGGCAACAGCAACGGCTTGAATTTCTATCTTCGGACCCAACTCGGCGACTGCCGAGAAAATCGCCGTTCGCTCCGCGCAGTTCGTCATTCCGTAGGAAGCGTTCTCTACGTTGCAGCCAGCAAAGATTTTGCCGTTGGTTAGCAAGATCGCCGCTCCTACGTGAAACTTCGAGTACGGAGCATGGGCGTTCTTCATCACTTTGACGGCCGCTTGCTCCAGCTTCTTCCGCAGGCTTGCCGAAACGTTTTTTTTACTCATAAAAAAATTAAATGCATTGGGCAATCCAGCGATGACGCGCTGCGATCGCCGAATTGTGCGCCATTGTAAACCCTCGATGTAAAGGCTCGAGTTAATTCCCGTATTTTCTTCTCCGGTGACTCGAGCCGAACGCGGGCCATTGAATTTCGCGTTGCGCGATTGCCTGCCGTACAATTGCAACTCAAGGGATGTGAGTTCCTGCTCAGGAGTCCGCGGGCCGCATTCCAAAAAGCGATATCTCCGAATTGCTATGGCGTTCGATCACCACCGTTCCAATATCGCAGGCCAGCCAGGCAGCACTCTAGCTTCTCGCGAGCAACACACTCCGAACGCGATCGCCACGCTCGCCGGGCGTCCGCTCCTGTCAAACTCTGGCGTTCCTCTCGATTTGAATTGGCTTCAGGACGTTCGAGTCAACACCAGCGCCGTCGAACGACGGACGCAGTCGCAGGTTGCCCGTCGTACGGTAAAGAAAGCATGGCAGGCCGCGTGGCTTCTGAGGGCGATCACCTGCATGGATTTGACTACGCTATCGGGCGATGACACCGATGAGCGTGTGCGACGATTGTGCGCAAAGGCACGGCAGCCCATTCAACAGGATCTCGCACAGAGACTCGAAGTGGAAGAGCTCGGCATCAAGGTGGGCGCCGTTTGCGTTTATCACACGTTCGTTGAGACCGCGCTGCATGCCCTTGAGGGAAGCGGTGTTCGCGTTGCCGCCGTTTCGACTGGATTTCCCGCGGGCCTGTCTCCACTTGCGGAACGGGTTGGAGAAATCCGCCGCTCCGTGGAAGCTGGCGCTCATGAGATTGATGTCGTGATCACTCGCGGCCATGTTTTTGGCGGACGATGGCAGGCTCTCTACGATGAGGTAGCTACCTTCAAACAAGCGTGCGGGGCGGCTCACATGAAGGTCATCCTGGGCACGGGCGATCTGCTTACATTACGAAATATCGCGCGCGCCAGCTTTATCGCCATGATGGCGGGAGCGGACTTCATCAAAACTTCGACGGGTAAGGAACCAACAAATGCGACGCTGCCGGTGAGCCTGGTTATGGTTCGCGCGATTCGCGAGTACGCGCAGCAAACTGGAATGGCGGTAGGCTTCAAGCCTGCCGGCGGCATTCGCACGGCAAAACAATCCATCGACTGGCTTGCCATGATGAAAGAAGAGCTCGATGTGTCGTGGATGCGCGCGGAACTTTTTCGCTTTGGGGCGAGCGGTTTGCTGGGTGACATTGAGCGACAACTGGAGCATTACGCAACCGGACGATACTCGGCGGAATATCGCCATCCCATTGCTTAAGGGACATTGGATGGCCAGTGGTCAAATCAATATGAGAAAAGCGCAACGAGAAAAAGTGAGCCGAGCCCAATGAGCATTGCAGACAAATTTGTCGCGATGGAGTACGGACCAGCTCCAGAAGATCCGAAAGAGGCGGCGGCGTGGCTGGAGCACCATGGTCGGCGCTTTGGACTTTTTATCGGCGGAGCTTGGTGCCCGCCCATCGACGGACAATATTTCGACACACTCGATCCTTCAAATGGCGAAAAGCTAGCAGCGGTCGCTCAAGGCGGTGTTGCGGACATTGACGCTGCCGTTCGCTCGGCACGCGCTGCTGCTCCCAAGTGGCGTGCTCTTACTCCGCACGCCCGTGCCCGCTATCTTTACGCACTGGCACGGCTGGTGCAGAAACATTCGCGGCTGCTCGCGGTGCTCGAAACTATGGACAACGGAAAGCCCATCCGCGAAAGCCGGGATATCGATATTCCGCTGGTGGCGCGTCATTTTTATTACCACACCGGTTGGGCGCAATTGCTTGCGCAGGAGTTTCCAGAATATGAACCCTGCGGAGTCGTAGGCCAGATTATTCCGTGGAATTTTCCGCTGCTGATGTTGGCATGGAAGATTGCGCCTGCGCTGGCGACGGGGAACACAGTTGTTTTGAAGCCTGCCGAGTTTACTCCACTCACCGCGCTTGCCTTTGCTGAACTTTGCGCGGAGGCAGGGTTGCCGCCGGGCGTCGTCAACATCGTGACTGGAGATGGCTCAACCGGCGAGGCGCTGGTGAAGCATCCTGACGTCGACAAGATTGCCTTCACGGGATCGACGGAAGTCGGCCGCGCAATTCGCAGCGCGACTGCGGCAAGCCACAAACGGCTCTCCCTCGAACTCGGTGGAAAATCTCCATTCATTGTTTTCGAAGATGCGGACCTTGACAGCGCAGTCGAAGGTCTGGTCGATGGAATCTGGTTCAATCAGGGTCAGGTGTGCTGCGCGGGTTCGCGGCTTTTGATGCAGGAGAGCATTGCGGAGCCGTTAATGTTGAAGATTCGCGAGCGCATGAGCAGCTTACGCATCGGCGACCCTATGGACAAGGCCATCGACATTGGCGCAATCGTCGCCCGCGTGCAATTGGATCGAATTCATCGCATGGTGGCGCAAGGAGTCGCGGACGGAGCAACCTGCTGGCAACCGCAAGTTGCGTTGCCCTCGCGCGGATTTTATTTTCCGCCAACCCTGCTCAGCAATGTGCACCCAACGTCTATTTGCGCGCAGCAGGAAATTTTCGGTCCGGTTCTTGCGGCCATGACCTTCCGCACTCCGAAAGAAGCGGTGGAACTGGCCAACAACACGGTCTACGGCTTGGCTTCGTGCGTGTGGAGCGAAAATATTAACGTGGCGCTGCAAGTGGCCGCGCAACTCAAGGCCGGCGTGGTATGGGTGAACTGCACCAATCTGTTTGACGCGGCCTGCGGATTTGGCGGTTACCGCGAAAGTGGATATGGCCGCGAAGGCGGAAAAGAAGGCTTGCTCGAATACATGGATCCGGCCTGGTTCAAGCACGCCCCGAAACTTCCAGCCACAAAGACTCTCGCCGCCGATCAAGCAGAGGAAGGACCTGATCCGAGCGCTCCGGCCGGCAGTCTTACCGGCGCTCCTGCAATCGATCGCACCGTTAAACTCTACATCGGCGGCAAGCAGTCGCGCCCCGATTCCGGTTACAGCATGGAAGTGCGCGCACTCGATGGACGCTTGTTGGGCGAAGCGCCGCTGGGTAACCGGAAAGACATTCGCAACGCAGTGGAAGCCGCTCGCAAAGCGGAAGGGTGGGCAAAGGCAACGGCGCACAATCGCGCGCAGGTTTTATATTACTGCGCGGAAAACCTGGCGCAGCGCCGAAGTGAAATCGCCCATCGGCTCGCGGCGGCCGTTGGCGAGAGGCAGTCCAAGGCAGAAGTTGAGTCGGGCATCGAGCGCATTTTTTCCTACGCCGCGTGGGCCGATAAATTCGATGGCGCCGTGCACAACCCTCCCTTTCGCAATATCGCCATCGCGATGAACGAGCCGATCGGGACCGTCGGTGTAATCTGTCCTTCAGAAGCTCCACTGCTCGGTTTTCTTTCTCTCGTAATGCCGCTGCTCGCGGCAGGTAATACGGTAGTTGCTGTCCCCTCAGAGAAATATCCGTTGATAACTGCCGACCTCTACCAACTTTTCGACACCAGTGACTTACCCGCAGGGGCCGTGAACATTGTGACTGGCTACGTGGCGCCGCTATTGAAGACGCTCGCTGAACACGACGACGTCGATGGCATCTGGTGCTACGGCGATGAAGCTACAGTTTCGGCCGCGAAGGCGATGTCCACCGGAAACTTGAAACAAGTCTGGACGAATGAAGGCCGCGCCATTGACTGGTTCGATTCGAAGCAGGCGGAAGGCCGCTGGTTCCTCGAGCACGCCACTCAGGTAAAAAATATCTGGGTTCCATACGGCGAGTAGTCGTCGGGCGGCAAACGCGATTTGCATTTGTTCCAACCCGGCGCTAGCATACCCCTCGCAAGTGCTTCATCCTTTCCGGCAAGTGTTTGTCTGTTTCACCAAGGAGGACCTATGGGCATCGCAGTTTCCCCTCAAATTCATCCCCACGTCGCGGAGTTCATCGACCAGCCACGAAAAATGTTGATCAATGGCAGGTGGGTCAACGCCGCCTCTGGCAAAACGTTTCCTACTTACAATCCCGCGACCGGCGAAGTTCTTGCGCAGGTCGCGGAAGGCGATCGCGAAGACATTAATCAAGCGGTGAAAGCCGCTCGCAAGGCGTTTGACAACGGCCCTTGGCGTCGCATGACTGCCTCAGAGCGTGGCCGCCGCATCTGGAAGCTTGGCGACCTTCTCGAACAGCATACCGAGGAGTTCGCCTACCTCGAGAGCCTCGACAACGGCAAGCCTCTCAACATCGCCAAGGTTGCCGATGTTCCGCTGGCGGTTGACCTTTTCCGCTACATGGCGGGATGGGCGACCAAAATTGAAGGCAATACGATTCCTATTTCAGCGCCGGGCTTTCTCGCCTATACCTTGCGGGAACCGGTAGGAGTTGTTGGCCAAATTATTCCCTGGAACTTTCCGCTGCTGATGGCCGCATGGAAACTTGGTCCTGCGTTGGCTACGGGCTGCACCGTTGTATTGAAGCCAGCCGAACAAACCCCGCTCTCCGCGCTGCGTCTGGGCGAACTGATCCTGGAAGCCGGATTCCCCGAAGGCGTGGTCAACATTGTGCCTGGTTATGGCGAGACCGCTGGCGCAGCGCTGGCCGATCATCCCGACGTGGACAAGGTTGCCTTCACGGGATCCACGGAGGTCGGAAAGCTGATTGTGCACGCCGCCGCCGGCAATCTGAAGAAAGTGTCTTTGGAATTGGGAGGCAAATCTCCGAACGTCATCTTTAAAGATGCCGATCTCGAGACTGCCATTCCCGGCTCCGCCAGCGCAATCTTCTTCAACCACGGCCAGTGCTGCTGCGCCGGGTCGCGGCTCTACGTGGAGAAATCGGTCTACGATCAAGTCGTCGAAGGCGTCGCCGAGCATGCCCGGAAAATTAAAGTGGGATCGGGTCTTGATCCGGACACGCAAATGGGTCCGTTAGTTTCAGAAGAGCAAATGAATCGGGTCTGCGGATATCTGGAGTCGGGATTCTCCGAAGGGGCAAAGGCTGTCGCCGGCGGACACAAGTCCGGCGGTCGCGGGTACTTTGTCGAGCCCACCGTGCTGGTGGATACAAAAGAGAATATGAAAGTAGTGCGGGAAGAAATCTTTGGACCGGTGGTGACGGCGATGCCATTTACGGATCCGGAAGAAATCGTTCCGCGCGCGAACGATAGCGAGTACGGCTTGGCCGCTGCAGTCTGGACGCGCGACATCGGCAAGGCTCACCGCATGGCGGAACAACTTCGCGCAGGCACGGTCTGGATCAATTGCTACAACATCTTCGACGCAGCCCTGCCCTTCGGAGGGTACAAACAGTCTGGCTGGGGACGCGAGATGGGACACGATGTTCTCAACCTGTACACGCAAACGAAATCAGTCTGCGCCAGAATCGCTTAAAGACTAAGGTTTCTGATTTCCGTTAGGAGAATACAAAGAATAAGGACGGCGGGATCGTTCCCACCGTCCTTTGTTTTTTGCCTTCGTTTTTTGACCGATTATTTTTCCATCAGTAGAACTTTCTCCGCGTCATCGACTTCGGTGAGCTTCACCTCGATCACTTCGTTGGTGGTGGTCTGTACGTTGCGCCCCACGAACGTAGCCTCGACGGGAATTTCACGATGGCCACGGTCGATCAGCACGCATAATTGCACTCTGCGCGGCCGGCCATGCGAAAAGAGCGCGTCGAGCGCAGCTCGAGTGGTGCGTCCGGTAAAGAGAACATCATCGACCAAAACAATATTCTTGTCTTCAATCTCAAACCCAATTTCTTTCTCTTGCACCACTGGCTTGGGACCTAACGTCGAAAGATCGTCCCGGTAAAAAGTAATGTCTAAAGTCCCCACCGGTACTTTGGCATTTTCGATACGCGTAATAATTTTGCCCAACCGTTCGGCGATCGGAACTCCACGACGCCGAATTCCAACCAGTCCCAGACCGGCGACTCCACTATTTTTTTCCACGATTTCGTACGCGAGTCGCACCAGCGTACGCTCAATTTCAGATGCGGACATCAGTTGCGCCTTCTGGCGAAGACCGGTCTTGCGCGAAGGAACTTTTGCATTCATCAGTACGAGGCCTCGATGGATAAAAGTCGGCTACCCAATGTAGTCAAGCGGCTGGCAGAGGTCAAGTTTAGGAGTACGCGCCCATGCCTTATGGACGGCTTGAATCAGCCGGTTTCACAAAAGATGTTAGGAGCTGGATTTTTCTACAATCTCACTGGCTTCAACGGCGGCTTTCACCAGGCTTTGCCCGACCGGGCACTCGGTTCTTATGGTTCGCGCAAGCGGAGGGCTTCCGTCTCGCACCGCTAGAAAATGAATGGCTTCGGGATTGTGGTTTGCCGCATCGGTTGACACGATGCCCACGCTTTGGTTTCTCCCCAGCGCCTTGGCTCGATACAATGCCGCGTCTGCCAACGCAATAGATTCCTCAGCGCACATGGCCTCGAATGCAACCCGACTCCAGGGATAGGCAGCCCATCCCACAGAGCAGGTCTTTCTGACTGAAATTCCTTGCCCGAGTTCGAATGAAGCCGAGGCGATCACTTCCAGAATCCGGCTGCAAAACGCCGGAATTCCCGAAGGATCGGCCGAACGACTCATGATAAGAAATTCTTCGCCGCCCCAGCGCACCAGCACGTCCGACTTGCGAACAACCGTGGAGAGCCTTTGCGCCACAAGTTGCAAGAGCTTGTCCCCGACCGGATGGCCGTGCCGGTCGTTTATTTCTTTGAAAAAATCCATGTCGACCACGATGAAGACGAGATCTCGATGATCCATCCTTTGCAGATCACCGCCTTTCAGGCGCTGATAGTTTCGCAGCACTTGTCCTGCCTCAGCTGCGAGAATCTCCTCCAGATAATGGCGGTTCCATACACCCGTGAGAGCGTCCGTGAAAGAAATCTCTTGTAGTTCCAAATTCTTTCGCTGCAACTCCAGACTGTGCCACCGCAGCGAATGTTCTTTGTTCTCTAGTTCATCTTTCAGTCGGCACATTTCTTCCAAGTTTTGTCGCGATAATCGCAAAAGAGTCAGCAACTCTTGATCCAACAAATGTTGCCGTACAAACACCAGGGCGCCCATCACTAGCATGACACTCACGGTCAATAACAGCCGGTATTTACGGACGCTCGGCGGCGCATCTCCTCCGAATTGCGCCCACGCCATCATGAGTGGTGTGATGAACACGGCCAGCATTGCGAGTCGCGCTTTCCAAATTTCGTGACCGCGACTGGGTACTTCTTCGAACGAATTCTGTGTCATGAGGTCGCGCGGCAAAAAACCGATCCTCACAAACCAGACCATGCCAACCAGTAACGGCACATCGAAGAAACTGCCTGTGTAATAAATATGGAGATCGATCGCCTCACCGGCTGCCAGCGAAGCGACGCAATAAAACAACGTGGCCGCAAATAACTGGAAGTACAGGATGCGCCATGCGCCGCGGCTCTGGCGCCACACTATCATTAACCCTAGAGCCAGCACGAGCTCTTCCGCCACGTAGAGCAAATCGAAACTTCTTCCGTACGCGGACTCAACCGGGTGCACAAACTGCCAGGGGATCACCACAAACAGATATAGAAACAACCACCACGTAAACAGAAGGGCGAAATCGAGCGTTCCCATTCGCCGACTGCGTTCATCCTGGCGAACGTGGGGTTGGATGGCGACCGCGGCCATCATCGGGACAATATGCAGAAAGAGAATTACGTCTCCGATAAAAGGATTGGGCACCTCGTGCCGCAAGTAGACTTCCAGATATGTCCACATGAGCTGCGCTGTCAGCCACATGCCGAAACCTAGACCCAGAAGCGCCCAGAAAAACCGGGCCTTTGGCGAAGCTTTCTTTACATTCGATAAAACGGCGACAACGGCGCAGATAAGAATAACGTCTTGCAGCAGATCGCCAAACGCGGTGAGAGCAAACCCTCGCGGCACCAGCAGCGAGAGCAAAATATGAATGCCTGCAACCGCGCATACCACGGCCGCCCACTTGTTAGCGGTTTTGAACGGAAATTTCCCCACCCTGGAATTGTAAGGTCGCGACGATTCGAGCAGGTATTACCGAGGTAATGAAAGAAGCGGATTCGAGGCGGTGACAGCCTTACGTTTTTACGAAAGCAGCGCAGAAAAACGTTGCACAAAATGCCAGACGTCCCAATACGAGTTGTACAACGGCACCGCTGCCACACGAAGAATATTCGGTTCCCTCCAATCCGCGACCACTTCCGCCGCGGATAGCTGATCGCATACCTCTCGGCCCTTATTCGATAGTCGGATCGAAAGCTGAGCGCCTCTGCGCTCCGGCTCGCAAGGCGTGATGACGGAAAACTTGGACGAAGCTAATTGGCCGAGCAAAAACTCCATATATCCCGTCAGCGCCATGCTTTTGTCCCGCAGCTGTTGCATTCCAGCTTCCGAGAACATCTCCATCGACGCGCGCAGGGCGGCCAACGCCAGAATCGGAGGATTGCTTAACTGCCAGCCTTCAGCGCCCCGCATGGGATGAAAATCCGGTTCCATGCGAAAGCGGGCCGCCTCATCATGTCCCCACCATCCTTCGAACCGCGGCAGCTCTGCGTGCGCGTGACGCTCGTGAACGAAACATCCTCCCACGCATCCCGGACCGCCGTTCAAGTACTTGTAGCTGCACCAGACCGCGAAATCAGGCCCCCAGTCATGAAGCTGCAACGGGACATTTCCCGCGGCATGCGCCAGATCAAAACCTATGACGCATCCTCTTCGCTGCCCTGCTCTGGTAATTTCTGCAAGGTCAAACGCTTGTCCGGTGACATAGTTCACACCTCCAGTGAGGATCAGCGCGATGGACTCGCCTTCCCGTTCGATAAAGTTTTCGATATCTTCATCGCGCATGCAAGTTTCGCCATGCCGCGGCGTGAGTTCCAGCAGCGACGAGGCGGGATCAAAACCATGGAACCGGATTTGCGACTTTACTGCGTACTGATCGGATGGAAACGCTCCGTGTTCGATAAGAATCTTGTGTCTCTTGGCCGTGGGACGATAGAACGACACCATCATCAGGTGCAAGTTCGCGGTGAGCGAGTTCATNNGGATTCCGCCCATGGAAGTGACCCTCCACTCCGAGTTCGGCCCAGCTCTGAAGCTCTTCATCCAGATAAGATCGCGCAGTTCTTGGCTGCAGGCCGAGCGAGTGACCGCAAAGATAGATACAGTCATCGCCGCTCTTAGTTTTTGGAATGAAAAACCGTTCGCGGAAATGTGCGAGCGGATCGTGGGCGTCCATTTCGATAGCAAAGGCTTCGCTTGCCTGCAGACGACGACCTGTCACGAAGCCAGCTCCAGCGGTGTGAGCTCGTCGCGAATCAATCTGTCCGCTTTACTCCAGTCCAAATCTTCGATGCGGTCGATCCTGGCACAAAGTTCCGTCAGCATCAAATCCTGCATCTCTCCGCGCTTCAGGGCAATGACGTAGGGGACACGATGAAAGGTCACCATTGCATATTTCGGAACAAAGACGCCAGGGTATTTTGATTCGAGCGCAAGCTCGACTTTCTTGCGAAAAAGAAAATGAGGGTCGGCCACGCGATCTCTCATCTCCACAAAGTTCTCGACCGCCAGATCGGCGATCGCATCGGTGTTGATTTTTCGAGCGCTTTCAAACTCAGTGAAGATCCGCTTCCAATCCGCTCCATGGCGGTCCAATAATTCTAAAAAGAACGTGCAATCTTCAAACCCACAATTAATACCCTGGCCAAAAAAAGGAACGATCGCATGCGCCGCGTCCCCTAACAGCAGAACGCGCCCGTCAACATGCCATGGCGAGCATTTAATCGTCACCATCGTCCCTGTGGGATTGGCGAAGAAGTTGTCAGCCAGATCGGGCATAAGGCGAGCAGCATCGGGAAATCGCGACTGGAAGAACTCAAGCACTGCAGCGGGAGTGTTTAATCGAGCGAAGCTGTCCGGGCCCTCAAATGGCAAAAAGAGAATACAAGCAAACGTGCCGTCAACATTGGGCAGCGCGATCAACATATAGTTACCACGCGGCCAGATGTGAAGCGCATTGTTCTCCAGTACGTGCTTTCCGCTCGGGCCGGCAGGAATCGTAAGCTCCTTGTAGGCGTAGTCAAGGTATTGCTGCGAAAAGTTGAAACGGTTCAGCTTCAGCATCTCGCCGCGGATGGCCGACGCCGAGCCATCACAACCTATTACCACGTCAGACTCAAGCGTCCTCTCCTCGCCAGTGTGTCCGTCCTGCAACCGAAGAGCTGCAGTCTTCAGATCAATCCCAGTGCAGCGCCGTTGAAAATGAATCTTCACTCCCCGCTGCTCCGCGCTATTCATCAGCGCAATATTCAATTCCGCGCGCGAAATCGAGTAAATGACTTCTATCTCGTCGCGGCCGTAGGGCTGAAAGGTGAGATCGCCTTTCGCCGAGTGCATCATCCTGCCTTTCATTGGAATCGCAATGTTTCGCATTTCGTCCCACAGTCCGGCCTGGTCGAGCGCATAAATCCCGCGGGTTGAGAGCGCCAGGTTAATCGAGCGCCCTGCGCTGATGCGAACGCGCCGCATATCCGGTCGTCGCTCATAGATTTCGACGCGAAATCCGCGCTGAATCAGTCCAAGAGCCAGCAGAGGCCCGTTGAGCCCGGCGCCAATGAGTGAAACGGTTTCTGACTTAGTGGTCATGAAGCGAAAAACGAAACCAAGATGGCGCCGAAACCACCACGCGGCTATTCAGTTAATAACGTGCGCGCTTCCCACAATTCCGGAAAGAATTTCTTGTCGAGGGTGTGCTTCAAATACGATGCGCCCCCAGTTCCGCCAGTTCCCATGCGCACGCCAATCACGCGCTCCACTAATTGAATGTGCCGCAGCCTCCAGCTCACCATCAGTTCGTCAAACTCCGTCAGCCTTTCGCACACATCAATCCAGTCGCGATGGCTGCGCTCATCCTGGTAAAGCGACAGAATTGCCCGTGCGCGAGCTTCAAATCGCTCCCGCTCGCTCGCATCGTCGTCAAATCGCAGCTTGCCCCTCGCCCGCAACGCATCGAACAAAACATCGTGCAGCGACGGTTCGCGCAATCTCCGCTCAAGCTGGGCGTAGGCCTCCGGCGTGGGATGGTGATAGCGCAGCATCTTTTCGTCCTTTAAGCCGCACAGGAATTCCAGTTCGCGAAACTGCTCCGACTGAAAACCGCTGGCCGGCTCCAGCTTGCCGCGGAACGCCAGGAAGTGCGTCGGCAGCATGGTCTCAAGGATCGTGAACTGCTCCACCAGCACTCGCGTAATTTCTGTACAGCGTCGCAGCAGGCGCGCCGCTTCATAGACCTCGTCACGCGACGTCGGATCGCCACCCGCCGCCCGCAAATTTGCCACTACCGCATCCAGATCGTGCAGCAATTCACGGAACCACAACTCATAGGTCTGATGCACAATGATGAATAACAATTCATCGTGGTGCTGCGGCGAAGATTGTGGATGTTGCAACTGCAGCAGCTCAGGAACTCTCAGATAAGAACTGTAAGTGAGCCGCTCGCTCTGTGGAATGATGGGCTCCGCTGCTCGTGGACCGGTTACTTGTTCGGGGAGAACATTGTCGTTTTGTAATCCCAGAAACGAAACTGCGTTTTCGCCCAGCAAATGACGTTTCGTATCTTCCGGAAAATTACTCGCCCGAATCAGAGAACCGACGCGATGCTCACCCAGCGGGAAGGGATAATCCGAGCCAAGCATCACGCGCTCAGCTCCCATGGATTCCACGAGGAACTTCAATGCGCGCTGGTCAAACACGGCCGAATCCACATAGAAGCGATTCCAGTAGCTGCTGGGCGGCAACTCGCAGACACCGCGCGCAGCGGGATGATGCTGCCAGGCGTTTTCTAATCGTCCCAACAAGAACGCGAAACTTCCCCCACCGTGTGCAAAGCAAATTCGAAGTTTCGTCGGCAACTTATCGAACGCTCCGCTGAGGATCATCGCAACCATGCTGAGTTGCGTTTCCGCTGGCATACCAACGGTCCAAGGCATCATGTACTTCGGCATCCGCTGCGGCGCCAGCATCTCCCATGGATGGACCAGCACCGCCGCGCCTTCGTTGGCGCAGTGATGCAAGAATGTCACGATGCCCGGATCGTCAAGATTCTTTTCGCCGACGTGGTTGCCGATCTGCACTCCAAGATGGCCCGCGCGCATGCACCGGCTCAACTCCTGACACGACGCATCGATATCCTGCAGAGGAACCTGACACAATGCTTTCAACCGGCCCTTGCCCTGGGCACACAATTCCAGCGCCGCATCGTTGAACAGGCGCGCGCAATCGAGCGCATGCTGCGGCGGACGCTCATATGCGAACAGAACCGGTGTAGCCGACAGCACCTGCATTTCGATGCCGTCCCGGTCCATTTCGTTCAGCCGCACTTCGGCATCCCAACATGCGGAGTAAATCTGGCGGAACAATCGATCGCCCACCATGATCTCGGCCTTTCCCGGCTCGGTATGCTTGATCCACGGCCAGTTGGGAGTGCCGAAGCGCGCCGCCAAATCGGGCCAGGTGCGGGGAAAAAAATGATTATGGATGTCGATGACTGGCATTTTCACTGTTTGCCGGGATGGACCGCGCCGCAATGTTTGCACTTGCGCAACTTTTCGTCGCTGTAGAACTGCTCAAATAACGGCGGCAAATCGCGCACGATGCTTTTCAGCTTCACTTCCGACCGATGCAATAACCGATGACAATTCTGACAATACCATTCGAACCCGTCGAGAGCGCCCTCCGGACGCGGCATTTCCACCACTACACCGATGCTGCCTTCCTGCAGTCGCTGCGGCGAATGTCGCATGTGCTTCGGCAACAGAAACACTTCGCCCTCTTTAATCGGAATTTCGAGCGGCGGTTTGCCGGGAGTCTCCATCACGCGAAGAAAAATGTTGCCTTTCAACTGGTAGAAAAACTCTTCCGTCGGATCGTCGTGATAATCGCGGCGGTGGTTGGGACCTCCGACGACAGTCACCATCATTTCGCCGTCCTCCCACACCTGCGCATTACCCACGGGCGGCTTAAACTTTTCTTTATTCGCTTCGATCCATCCTTGAAAGTTAAATGCCTTAAGCGTCTTGATCGACGGCATAGGACTCCTATTTCTCGGGCTTGTACGCCATCGCCCGAATTTCAATTAACAAATGCGGATGTGGCAACTGGTGCACCGCAACCGTAGTGCGAGCGGGACCGTCGTGACTGAAATAATTTTCGTAAACCTCGTTGTATCCGGCGAAATCGTTCATGTTCACCAGGTATGTCGTCACTTCGACCAGATCTTCGAGTTGCGCGCCCCCAGTTCTCAGAATGTCCCGGATGTTCTCGATAACGGCTTTGGTTTGTTCCCGGATATCGAGTTCGGCGGTGCCAAGCTCATTCACATCCGCGCCGGAAATCGTGTCGTCCGCGCGGCGCGCGCTGGTTCCCGATACAAAAAGAAAATCCCCGGCGCGCTTGATATGGGGATAGTTGCCTCGTGGCTTCGCCTTTCCAGCGATCACTTTGCTTTCGACTTTTCCCATACCCTTACGGTTGACCTGCTTTGCGATTACAGCCGAATGCAAATATTGTTCAATTCCGAATAGAAATTCAGAGAGTGCATGCCGCCTTCGCGTCCAATTCCTGAGAGCCCGACCCCGCCAAACGGCGTTCGCAAATCTCGCAAGAACCAGCAATTCACCCAGGTAATTCCCACATTCATCTGTTGAGCTACGCGATGGCCGCGCTTCAGGTTCGTGGTCCAGATCGACGCGGCAAAGCCATACTTCGTGTCGTTCGCCATGCTCACCGCTTCCTCCTCAGTGTCGAAAGGAGCGACATGACATACCGGTCCGAAAATTTCTTCTTTCACGCAGCGGGCCGATTCGCGCAACCCAGTATAGATCGTCGGTTGCGCATAAAAGCCCTCATCGAGAGCGCTGCCAAACTCGGGAACACCGCCTCCGGTGATCAGCGTCGCTCCTTCTTCGCGAGCCAACTTGTAATAGGAAAGAACTTTCTCGCGATGCTGCGACGAGATGACAGGCCCCAGCTCCGTTTTCCTTTCGAGCGGTGATCCAATATGCAAACTCTCTGCGCTGCCTTTCAGTGCGTCCACGAACCGATCGAAAATCGCGCGCTCAACGTACACTCGCTCCGCACACAAGCAGACCTGACCGGTATTGAGGAACACGGCTTCGCTGACCCCGTTCGCGGTTTCCTCGAAGTCGCAGTCCGCAAACACGATCGCGGCATTCTTGCCGCCGAGTTCAAAAGAAACTGGCTTCACCGTAGCCGAAACTATTTTCATGATCGCGGCCCCGGTCTGCGACTCTCCGGTAAATGTCACGGCGTTCACATCACTATGCCTTGTTAGAAATTCGCCGGCGGAATTCGGTCCAAATCCGTGGACCACGTTGTACACCCCGTCGGGAATTCCGGCTTGCTTCATTACTTCAGCCAGCAGCGTCGCAGTGGCCGGAGTCTCTTCAGAAGGCTTCACGACCACGCTGTTGCCACACGCCAGCGCGGGAGCGACTTTCCATGTAAGCAATAAGAGAGGAAGATTCCAGGGAGTAATGATTCCAACCACGCCGAGAGGCTTGCGCACAGCGTAGTTCAGCGCATTCTTGCCGTCCGGAGTTTCTGTGTAAAAACTTTCCACGCCCGCCGTCTTGATGAGATCGGCAAACGCTCTAAAATTCGCTGCCGCGCGCGGAACATCCAATCTTGAAGCGAGCGCTACAGGCTTGCCTGTATCGGCAACTTCGGCTGCCACGAAACAATCGAATCGCGCCTCGATTGCATCGGCAACTTTATGCAGACGCGCGGCGCGTTCGCGGATCGTTGAGCGGCCCCACTCGCCTCGAACGGCCTTGCGAGCGGCCTGAACTGCATCATCCACCAGGCTTTCGTCCGCTTCCGAGACCTGCGCGATCACGCTGCCGTCGGCTGGATTCACATCCGCAAACTCCCGCGTCCCGCGCACGAACTGTCCATCGATGTAATTGAGGATTGACTTCAATGGCACGAACCCCGCCGCATCGTAACAGCCTCACCTTCGACGAAGCAACGGCCCAAGAGGGCGCTCAGTTCTTGCGTTCCGACAAATATCGTCGCAATGCATCCTGCCATGAAGGCATGGCAACTCCATAGGGCTGCAAACTCTTCGGCGACAAAACAGAATACGCCGGTCGCGGCGCTGGGCGTGCCATTTGTTGACTGCTGACTGGCCGTACCTCAGTTTTGAGTTTCGCGCCTTTCACAATCTCTTGCGCAAATTCAAACCAGGAACATTCACCTGCGTTCGTCGTATGCACAATTCCGGTGGCGTGATTGCGGCACAAGGCGATAATTGCTCTCGCCAAGTCCACGGAATAAGTCGGGCACCCGCGCTGATCGTTCACTACATCCAAAGCGGGCCGGCTCGCCGCCAGCTTTAGAATCGTATCGGGAAAGCACTTCCCGCCCGTGCCAAACAGCCATGAAGTGCGCGCGATGCAGCACTTCGGCAGGATTTCCAGCAACCGAATTTCTGCCTCCGCTTTCGACCGCCCGTAAACGCTCTGCGGATTCCGTTGGTCTCCTGTTTCATACGGAGTGGTCTTCTTTCCATCGAAGACGTAATCGGAACTGAGAAATAAAAGTTCCGCACCCGTCCGCATCGCTGCCTTCGCGACATTCACCGCTCCATCCCGGTTCACCGCAAAGGCAAGCTCCGTATGACTCTCGCAATCATCCACGTTGGTGTATGCGGCGGAGAGGACAATCCATTCGGGCTTGCGCTTCTCTACGACTCGCTGCACTTGGTCCGCGTCGCGAATATCGACGTCGGTCGAGCGAAGACCGACTACTTCATCGCCGGTCCATTCACGCATAAGTTCCTTGCCCAATAGACCTGAAGCGCCAAAGATCGTTGCTTTCATTTTCAGAATTACCCGCGGCTACTCGAAAATCTCGGCGTCGCGCAGAGCGACGCCGCGCTGGTCTTTCGCTGAAATAAGTGGCTCACCTTCCAGCTCCCAATCGATCTTCAAATCTGAGTCGTTCCACGCCACCGTGCGTTCATGTTCCGGAGCGTAATAGTCCGTAGCTTTGTAAAGCACTTGCGCTGTCGCCGAGAGCACGCGGAATCCATGCGCAAAGCCTGCAGGGATCCACAGCATGCGTTTGTTCTCGCCCGACAGGCGCACGGCTTCCCAGCCGCCGAACGTGGGCGAGCTGCGGCGCACGTCGACTGCGACGTCGAGAATTTCGCCTTCCACCGCGCGCACCAGCTTTCCCTGCGGCTGTTTGATTTGATAATGCAGGCCGCGCAACACATTTCGTCGCGAACTGGAATGATTGTCCTGAACGAACCGCTCGTCGATCCCTAATTCAGCAAAAGCTTTTTCGTTATAGCTTTCGAGGAAGAATCCGCGCACGTCGCCAAACACCCGCGGCTCCAGAATGACGACGCCGGGCAGAGAGGTCGAAATTTTTCTGAAAGCATCCATGCCTGCAAACTATCGCGATCTCAGAACACTTTTTCCCGTAATAGCTGCAGCAAATAGGCGCCGTAGCTGCTATTTTTCATGGTGCTTCCTATCTTTTCAACATCTGCCGCCGTGATGTAGCCCGAGCGAAACGCGATCTCCTCGGGACAGGCCACCATCAAACCTTGGCGTTTTTCGATCGCTTGAATGTACAGAGCAGCATCCATGAGGGATTCGTGCGTGCCCGTGTCGAGCCATGCCATGCCACGCCCCATGACCACAACTTCCAGTTGCCCCTTTTTTAGGTAAGCCTGATTGATATCCGTAATCTCGAGTTCGCCGCGCGCACTCGGCTTCAACGATTTCGCGATCTGCACCACCTGGCTGTCGTAAAAATAGAGGCCCGTAACCGCGTATCGCGATTTTGGCTGCTTCGGCTTTTCCTCGATACTGAGCGCGCGCCCATTGTCGTCGAACTCCACCACTCCGTAACGTTCCGGGTCGTGCACCGGATAGGCGAACACGCGAGCCCCATCCATTTTCTTCGTGGCTTCCCGCAAATCTTTGGCTAAGTCGTGGCCGTAAAAGATATTATCTCCCAGCACCAATGCGCAGCGGCTACCGTCGATAAATTCTTCTCCCAGCACAAACGCCTGCGCGATTCCCTCCGGCCTGAGCTGCACCTGATAAGTCAGACGGATGCCATACTGGCTCCCATCGCGCAAGACGCTCTGAAATCGGGGAACGTCTTCCTTCGTCGAAATCACCAGAATGTCGCGGATACCGGCCAGCATCAACGTACACAGCGGGTAATAGATCATCGGCTTGTTGTAAACCGGAAGCAGACTTTTCCCCATAGCCTGCGTCACGGGATAAAGCCGCGTGCCCGAACCTCCCGCCAGAATGATGCCTTTATATCTCGTGCTTTCTATCATGATCTGTTTTGATCTTTCGCGTCGCGCCGACTCAATTCCACTAACTCGAATAGTGCGTGGCTACCCACTGGCGGTAGCTTCCGCTGGTTACGTTCCGCACCCACTCGTCGTTTTCAAGATACCAGCGAACCGTCTTGCGAATGCCGCTTTCGAATGTCGCTTTCGGCTTCCATCCCAGTTCCCGTTCTATTTTGCGGGCGTCCATAGCGTAGCGGCGATCATGCCCCGGGCGGTCTTTCACAAAGGTGATCAGCGCACGACGCCGTCCGCCGACACGCGGTGCCATCTCATCCACCAGGTCGCAGATGGTCTCGACAATTTCAATATTCGGCTTTTCATTCCAGCCGCCAATGTTATAGGTTTCTCCGGGCCGCCCATCGCGCAGAACTGTGGCGATTGCCTCGCAGTGGTCCTCCACGTAAAGCCAGTCCCGCACGTTCTTTCCATCTCCATAGAGCGGCAGCGGCTTACCATCCCGCGCGTTGAGGATCGTCAACGGAATCAATTTTTCCGGGAACTGGAATCGTCCATAGTTATTCGAACAATTCGTGGTGAGGGTCGGCAACCCGTAGGTGTGATGATAGGCGCGAACCAGATGATCGGACGCCGCTTTCGACGCGGCGTATGGGCTGTTGGGCGCGTAAGGCGTAGTTTCGGAAAACTGCGAATCGCCCGGGCCGAGCGAGCCAAACACTTCGTCGGTGGATACGTGCAGAAGCCGAAATTTCGTCCGCTCGCCTTCCGGCAATGCATTCCAGTAGGCTCGCGTCTCTTCGAGTAACGCGAAGGTCCCATCCACATTGGTGCGAATAAAATCCTCTGGACCGCGGATCGACCGATCCACATGACTTTCTGCCGCGAAATGCACAATCGCGCGGGGCTTGTGTTTTTCCAACAGTGGACGCACCAGATCCCGATCACCGATATCGCCGTGAACGAATTCATAACGGCGATTGGTTGCGATACTTGCCAGATTTTGCAGGTTTCCTGCGTATGTGAGTTTATCCAGATTGATAATCAAATTGGAATCATCGCCACCTTGCATTTGCTGCAGAATAAAATTGGATCCGATGAAACCCGCGCCCCCGGTAACAAGAATGACATTTCGCATGGAGAAGGTGGCCCGCTCCCGGGCCGAGACTCCAGATTGCCATTTCTGGAGCGAGAAATACTCGATTGTAATAAAAAAGGACGGGATTCGCCCCGTCCTAGCTCAGATAGTCGAGATTTCTTTTGCCCTGTGGACTCCCTGAAAGTTAGAGATTTCTGCACTTCTGGGTGCGCGAGGAACCAGCCCGAGCACTCAACCTAGCCGGCCTTGCATTCGGAATCTGTGCTCGCGCGGTCCGCCAACGCGCGACCGGCAGTTTTTCTGACAGTTTCCGGTAAAGGTTCCCGCCCCGTCAACTGCAAATATATTTTCTCAATGTCCGCAGCGACCTTCTGCCACTGATACTGCTCTTCGATTCGCTTCCTGGCTATCTTGGCCGCCGCCTGGCGAACCGCCGGATTTGCAATTAAGAAGCGCAGCCTTTCAGCCAGATCTGCCGCACTTCCGCGCCGAAACGTGAAGCCTGCGCCGTCCACCAACTCGCGGTTCTCCGGAACATCACTGGTCAGCACGCAGACGCCCGCCCCCATGGCATCCAGCAGCGCGAGCGACAAACCCTCCAAATCCGACGGCAGAACGAAGATCATCGCATTGGTGAGAAGTTCGTCCAGGGTTTCCCCCGAAACCCAATCGAGCATGCGGATACGGTCACTGGCGTGCTTTTTCAATTCCTGCGTGTATTCGTCGCAGTAACTGGACGCCCCCGCCATAATCAACTTCACCTCTGTGTCGATCTGTTCAAAAGCCTCGACCAGCAAATGGCAGCCCTTTTCCGGAGAAAATCTCCCCAGGAACAGAACATACTTCTGCGGTTGAAGTCCCCACTCAAGAATCTTTCTCGGCTGGGTTCGCTCACGCAGCAGGCCTCCGTTGGGCACATAGAACGTCTCAGTTCCGTGAATCTGGCGGTAACGTCGTTGCAGGGTCGGCGAGACGACCATCGTAGCATTGGGAAATCGCCCCGAAGCTCGCTCTCCAAGTCGCAGCACTGCCGATGCGAATCTTCCCCATTTCTTTCGTTGCCAATCCAGTCCCTGAACAGTGACCGCGGTCTTTTTTCCAAACAATCGTGGCACAAACGAAAACAGCGCAGGCCCCAGCGTGTGATAGTGCACGACCTCATATTGCTGTGTCAGTGCATGCATGGTGCTGAGCAGAGTATGAATCAGAGTCTCCAGATGTTTCGATCGTATCGTGGGCTGCCTCACCAGCCGCATGCCGCCGTATTCAATCACCGCCGGCGTGAAGTGACTGCGGCAATACATGGTAACGTCGTGTCCCATCTCTGCCAGGCGTTTTCCTACCTCCTCGTAATAAGTCTCAATCCCGCTGTATTTCGAGATCACGCCTCGTCCTCCGATAAACGCTACTCGGAGCCGGCCCTCTGTTCGGGTCGAATCGGAAACAGGATTTTGTAGCTCAGAGGTTGCTCGCGGCGCTCGTCGCACTAAGCCCTTGCTCGGGAGGCTCATTCGCGGGCTGCGCGGCATCTTTTGCGCCACCAATTTTTCGTACAGGTTCATCAGCTTTAAGTAATGCCCCTCGGGCGTGAAGCGCTGTCGAAGCATCTGCCAACCAGCACGTCCCATTTTTTCCGCTAACTTCGGCTTTGACCCTAGCGACTCGAGCGCCGCCGCCAGTTGATTCACATTGCCACTTCGATAAAGTAATCCAGTCTCGCCCGGTTGAACCAGTTCGCGCCGCGATCCCAGATCCGACGCAACCACCGTTCGTCCCTCCGCATAGGATTCAAGAATCGTTTTTCCCAGAGTCTCGTAAGCGCGCGAAGGCAAAACCGTAAACCGCGATTGGGCGATGAGCGCGTCCCGTTCCTCGCGCCCCACCTGTCCAATAAACTTCACATTCGATAATCGCAGAGAGTCTGCCAACCCTTGCAGCTCTGCACGCTGCGGTCCTTCGCCGGCAATGGTAAGGCGCATGTGGGCAATCTTCTGCATTGACCGCAGCAGATCGTCCACGCCCTTCTCTGCCGACAGCCTTCCAAAGTAGAGGACGGGCGCGTCGGCCTGGTCGCGGTGCTCCTTCAGGTCACGTTCCTTCAAGTCATGCACCTTCTGAAAGTGAGGCAGCACAGCAAACTTTCCATCATCCCATCCGTGCTCTACGAACTTATCGCGCACAAATTCACTTGGAGCTAGAAAGAGGTCCACGCACTCACGGTACGTCCCCAGCCAGCGGTGCACATAAGCCTCTGTGGTCAAAGCAATGCGCGCGCCTAGGCCGGGATAACAGCTCGGCCTTAAGGTGAGAGCGTGCCAGAACGCGCCGCCCTTGCATGCTTCGCACGTCTGACCTTGCGCCACTAAGTTGTAGCTGGGGCACAGCAGCTTAAAGTCATTCAGGTGATACAAGACCGGAATTCTCTGCGCTTTCAGCTCCCACAGAACTGACGGCGACAAATGGTGGTAGATATTCCGCACATGGGCCACGTCCGGCCGGAACTCCTCGATCATGCTTCTGATCCGCCGCCGCGCATCCGTGGAATAAATGGCGTGGCCTACATTCCCAACGGTCCGCGTCCAGCCTGAGTTGGCCTTGAAGTCGATAAGCGGGACAAAGTGCTGATGGTAGCGAGTTGGCTCTCCTCGCGGATCGGCCATGGAAAACAGCGCCACCTCATGACCCTGCTCTCGCATCAGATCCATCAGTTCAAACAGATAGACCTCGGTCCCGCTGAAGCGGTAGTTATATTTGTTGATGTATAAAATTCTCATCGGGTAGATTCTCGGTCTGCGGGGCGATCCGCTGCAGCAGCAAGTCGCCGAACGACTCCAGATTCTTGCTGCGGTTGAAATTCTGGCGAACCTGCACTACGGCCGCCTGCCTCATTCGTTCCAGTTGCGTGGCTGCGGAACGGGTGTAGGGACTTAACTGAGCCGCTTCCGGGGCATGCATCAGCGAACGAATGAAAAGCAGTCGCGCCACAAAATCCTGCAAAGAGCCGGGCTCATAGAGAAACCCCGTTTTACCCGCAATTACCAGTTCAGGAATTCCAGTAATGGCCGGCGCCAGCACGATCCGCCCGCGAGCCATCGCCTCCATCAGGACCAGCGGAATACCTTCGCTGCGGCTTGTCAGCACCACTAAGTCGGCCCGGTCGTACCACGAATCCATGCATTCGCGGCTCACATGTCCCAGTAAAGAGACTCGCCCTTCCAGACCGTGCTCTTGAATGAGAGATTGCAGGGTGCGCCATTCGGGACCGTCGCCCACGATCAAACATTCGAAGCGCACGTTTCGCAGCTCGGCACAGGCGCGAATCAGGAATGCATGATCCTTCACCGCATGCAGACGCCCCACTGCAAGCAACGTGAAAGGATCGCCCTTGGACTTCAGTTCTGAGGCGCGCGCGGGCTTACACTCGGGTAGGTTCACTCCAAGCCGTGCCACCACTATTTTTTCTGCGTTTACTCTCGGATAATTCCGCAAAATAAAATACCGGTTATACTCGGATACCGTCCGGCACAGCGTAGAGTTCTGAAGCTTCACCTCCAGATACGTTCCGTGCAATAGCAGGTCCGAACCATGAAGCGTCATACTGAATTCCACTCCCAGCAGCCGGCCCGCAACCATCGCAACCCATGATCCGAAATATCCGTGGTGAACATGTATGTGGTCGACTTCGGATTCTTGCAGCAGCACCGCGTAATAAGCGCCCAAGGCGGTGTGCGCCAAGGCCTTTAACCGCGTCCCCGCCCTCTCGCTGCCGTGAAAAACGACCCGCTGTATCAGTAACGAGATCCGTCTCCATCGCCGCATACACAGTCCGATCGCGCGTAACATCACGGTGGCGCGAATGGGCCACAAAACGATGTCGGACGGGCAGTTCGTTCGGCCGGCCTTATCGTTCATAGGCTTCCGTATGCTGCCCGTAATCACGCGCACTCCGCGCCTCCGCAACTCCTCGACCTCTTCCACTACGTAAGGCTCGACTGCAGAGGGAAAAAGATTGGCCAGATAGGCGATCGTCAGCATTGCCGGGGAGTCTCCATCCTGCGGTGCTGTGCAGCCAACATTCCCGCCATCGTAAACAGCAATGCGTTCACGAACTGATAGCTCATCACCACCATTGCCGCGTTCACCCAGTACACCGCCAATAGAACCGGCCACATGCGGTGAAAATGCGAATCCAGGAATCCATTTTGCTCAGCCTTTGGAATCGCACCTCGACCGAGCCTCCACATCTCCACCATCAGCCATACATAGAGCGCCAAACCCACTACCCCAAGCTCCACCAGTACTTCCAGGTATGTGTTGTGCGGATACAGAACGCCTTCTTCGTATCCGGTGACATGTCGCGGCAACTCGGCCGGCATCTGGTGAAAGCCCCACCCGGTCAGTGGCCGTTCCAGAAACATGTCCCAGCCGCCCGAGTACACCGCGGCGCGATAGTCCACGGGCCCGCGTTCGCCCAGACGATCGCACAAGGCCGCACACAACTCGTGCGAGTTCAAAACTACAATCACTCCCCCTGCCGCCAGTAAAGCCAAACCGAGACAGGCCCAGCGCAGCGCACGGCCATGAGAAAGAAAAAGCATCACCACAACCGTCGCGGCGAACGACAGCCACACCGCTCGCGTCATCGTGGCCAGGATCGCAATGGGGACCGAAGCCAGCAGGACCGCTATCTTTAGACCCCGCAAGCGCCCCCGCAGGTAGGCGTGCAGCGCCAGCGGTCCAAGAATATTTAGCGAAACGCCGTTAGCCACTGCCTGCAGAAGCGGCCCCCGCGCCCGATCGGCATGAAACCCAAGGCTCTCATCCAAAATGAAACGGGGAAAGATGAGCGAATGCGCGCCGGAAAGAAACGCGATCGCGGTAAAACTCAAATACGCCAGCACCATCAACGCAAACAACTCAAATTGCCGGAAGCGGTGTTCGTTCGTGAATACCAGTCCTGCCAGATGGAAGAGGACAAATGGAACAATCAGCTTCGACGCCAGCAGATTCCACGTTTCCTTTTCGAACGGTTGACCGAGCACGCTTACCAGCGCCAGCACTGTGAGCCCCATCATCGGCCAGGTTATGCGTTCCAAAACGAATACCCGCTGCCGCAGAACCATCGCCCGTCCCACCACTCCTGCCACAAGAAGCCCTAACGCCACACGGTCGATCTCGTAAAACGCAACGTCTGGATGCCGTAGCAGCATCGCCGTCAGCGCCGCTAAAAACAACAACGTCGGAACTGCCATCAGCAGCTGGAGGGGACTCAGCACGAGCTTCGCCACCCAGACGGAGACATCTTCTCCGATCCCCGAACTTGCCGGACGTAGAGAGATCGCGCCCATCAGTCCCCACTCCCCCGCGCCACAGCCAGGAAAGTTCTCAGGAGAATTCGCATGTCTGCCTTGACGCTCCAGGTCCGGATATACTCGCGGTCCAGTTCCATACCTCGCTGAAATGACGGATCACGCCGCGCCGACACCTGCCACAATCCAGTGATTCCAGGCGTCACATCGAGGCGGGCCAGATGCTCGATCTTGTAGGCGGCAACATCATCCAGAGGATGCGGCCGCGGCCCAACTAAACTCATGTCACCCTTTAAAACGTTCCCCAACTGGGGCAGTTCATCGAGGCTATAGCGGCGAAGGAAGCGTCCCAGCCGCGTAATCCTGGGATCGCTCGCTATCTTGAAAAAGGGCCCTGACCGCTGATTGTTTCCGCGCAAGCGGTCTTTCAACGCATCCGCATTCCTCACCATGGTGCGAAATTTATAGCAGCGGAATAATCGGCCCTTCCGTCCGGCTCGTTGTGCACAATAGAAAACGTGTCCCGGCGAATCCAGCTTGATCAAAGTCGCGATCATTGCCAGCACAGGCGCCAGCAACGCCAGGGCTAAGGTGGATCCGATCACGTCTACCGTTCTTTTTAAAACCAGTGCCGCCGACGGCAATCGCTCGGCATGCAGGCAAATCACCGGCAGATCCCCTACGCTTTCGAACTCTGCCGCAGGTTTGCATCCGAATAAATCGGGAACAATCTCCACATCCAGCCGCAAACGGCGCCCTTCGCGCAATACCTGCAAGGTCAATTCTCGGTCGCGCGGCGCGGCCAGAATCACCTCGTCCACAAATCCCGTACGCGCCAGCCTCGCCAGATCGTGCACTCGCCCGATCACCTGGTTACTCAAGGGCCTCTGGTTATCCAGAAAACCGCTCACCGTTCGCCCTGCGTCCGGATGCTTCTCAATGTAAGCAGCGACCTGCCGCCCTACGCTGCCCGCTCCCACAATCAAAACGTTCCGCAGGTTCGTGCGATGGTTCTGTCTCGCGCTCTGCCATCGCCAGGTCCACAGGGAAGCGAAATGTAACAACCCCGCTCCGCAAAATAGAACGCTCGTGGGCCAGGGCGCACCCTGCAGACCATACGCGGCGCACAATAAAAGCGTAGCCCACAGAACCGATCGGGCGAGAATACGGGCCTGCCGTACCTGATCGAAATGTCCGGTATGGAGACCTTCGGCGTAACCCATCAGGGTGATTAGAACGGCGTGCAGCAACGCGATACCTAAAAGAGAAACGGGTGCTCCGGCTGCATAGCGAAAGAGACGCACACGGGGAAAGGACTCTCGCAGAGGCACCTCAAGCGCCCCGATCAGCAACCAATTCAGTGCCACCAGGGCGAAGTCGTTCGCCATGGAAAACACCCATCTTGATGCTGCCCGGCTATACAGTGGGCTGGGCAGAAGCAGCCTCAATGGGCTTTCGGGCGCGCTCACGCCAACCCCAGACACAATCGGCGATACTTTCTCCGACTCGAATGGCCGCGCCGGCCGCACCCGTTTCCTTTCCCCCGCACGGAATGGCGGAACTTCTCCCGGAATCAGCCGGGCCCAGTCAACCGCTTGCATTTTGTATTGCTCGGAATTAAGAAAAGGCAAAGACACTTCGACACCTTGTTCCGCACATTTAATTAAATGCGGACACCTTTCTCGCTGACTTTTCCGTGTTTCAACCGGCAGGTGAAATCAAATCTATAAACGCCTGTAAATCCGCTCTGGGATCGGGAAAACTCTGTCGCTCAATACTGTTCCCAGCAAGCACGCCTGCTCCGCTTGCAGCTTTTCTTTAATTTTGCGTGCCGCCATCCGGCGCGTATGACGCGCCGACAAAACTAAAACGATTCCATCCGCGAGTCGTGCTATCGACGTCGCCGCATTCGAGTCCGCTGCGGCTGGCCCAGCGATGATCGAATATTCAAACTCCGCGCGGATTTCGCCCAGATGTCTTTGCAGAAAGGTAGTCGTAACTTCGGTGCGGCCGTTTCCCGCCGGCGGCACCAGCCAGAGATTGCTTCCCACCCGAGTGGCTCGACGCCGCCTCGCACTTGCATGATTGGAGCTCTGCTCCTTGATTTCCGCGGCATCCCACTGCATGTCCCCCAGCGCCTGCGGGTATTCTCCAACCAGGGCGACTCTTCCTGTCGTCTCCAACGCCAACGCTTCACCGACTCGCCAACAGAGATTCAGCACCTCCGTCTCCGACTCGGCCGCGCTGAATACTACTTGAGACACGGAGCGTTCGACGTTCGGGAAAAAAATCTTTCGCACCAATCCTCTAATCTGCTCTCGGGCAAAGTCTTCCGGATTCCAGCCTCCTTCTTGCCTTAGGCTCTGCGGAGCCGGACGTACCGGTGCGGTGCTGGTCGCAACAAACATTGCGGGACTCATGACAGCTTCTCTCATGATGGCAGCCTCCCTCGCGCCCTTCGCGGCAGCGATGCCAAAACCGGCGAATTCAAATAAGCCACAACATCCTCGGGCGTGCGGAACGCTGGGTCCAGATAGTCCGCCGAAAAAGCCGAGCCCGTCCCAGCAACTCCCGCCGCTGCCAACCCGATCACCAGCACCGCCCAGGTTGACCATACCGGCAAGGCCGGAGCCACAGGCTGCTCGGCGATCACGACATTGACGATTCCACCCTCGTCCAACGCGTCGTCCATCCGCGCTTCTTCCTGCTTCTTCACATACAGAAGATAGTTGTCTTCCGCCGCCTTCTCTGAGCTGAGTAAGTCATCCTGCGTAATCGCGTCCTCGCCCAGTCGCCGCGCCAGCGTTTGGTACGCGTCCTGTTGCCCACCCGTTGCCGCCTCGCGCGCTTGCAGCCCTTTCAATTGCACTTGCATCTTCTGCAACTCTGACTTCGCCCATTCGTATTGCGCATCCTTATCCGTAGTTTCGTCCTTCACGGGTAGCGCGTTCTCACTTGTAATCATCGACTGTGCTTGCGCTATCTGCTGGTCGACTTCCTACACCAAGCGATGACCAGGTTCAAACTTCGTCAGCAATCCGGTTCGCTTCAGTTCCAGATCCAGCAAACTCGACTTTAAGGCCTTCATCAGTTCCGGATTGTCTGCCACGCGAACCTGCGTGGTGGTGCGCGCTGGCAACTTCTTCAACTGCGATTCCAGCTCCCAAACCCGCTGCTGAGTCTCCGTCAGATCGATCCGCGTTTGGCGATAGCTGGCGTCCATCTCGCTCCACTTCTGCAGGGCCAGATCACGTTGCTCCGCTGCCGCGATGGCCCCATGTTGCGAAGTGAACAATGTCAGTTTTTCCTTCCACTCTTCCAGTTGCCGCCGCGACTCGGCCGTTTGTTGCTCGAAGAAGCGTTGCTCGCCCAGCGGACGATGTACCTCCATATGCTTCTCCAAATACACTTTTTCGACCGTTTGCAGAACTTTCGCCGCAGTTTGCGGATCGTCTGCCGCATAGCTGACGGCAATCAAATTTGTTTTCTTCACGGATTCCACTTGCAATTTTTTGCCGAGTCGCCGCGCCAGCCGCTCCACTCGCTCTGGGTTTCCCTCATTCATGCGAAGAAAGTGAAACCAATCGCGCCCGCCAATTCCAGTTTCCTTCACCACCTTGCGCAGCACCTCGTCATCCCGCAACAGTTCCACCTCCGAATTCAATTCTTCTTCGGTGATTACCATCCGCGTCAGATCCAGCGGAGCATTCTGCTCCGCGGTCACCGGAGCATTGGCCCTGCCTCGCCGCACCAGCACTTTCATGTTGGCTTCATATTTTGTCCCCGAGATGGCGTATAGAACCGCAAGTGCCAAAACAAAACCGGCAGTGCAGACGAAGACTTTCCTCCGGCGAAACAGCACCATGGCCAACTCCCGCAGGGTTGGCGGCGATGTCGACTCCCGCGCGCGCATTAAGTCTTCGTCTGCCATGCGAGCAAATCCTTTTCTAGAATTGTGTGGAATTCATGTACATGCTGAGCGAAGGCTTGTCCAGGAAGCGAGCAATTTTCGAAATCGAGTTCTGCGGGACAAAGACCATATCGCCGGGCCGAAGTTGTGCATCCTCTTTCAGGCTGCGTTCGTTCAGCATCTTCTTAAGATTCATCAAGTGCGTTTCCACCAAGTCGTCGTTGACCCGCCGGAACAGCACCACCTGGGAATGTTTCGACTGTTGGGTAAATCCTCCCGCAATCTGTACCGCCTCGGCTACTGTCGTATCCGATCGCAATTCGTACTTGCCGGGCTTTCCGACCTGTCCGCCCACAATGAAATAAGGCCGCTCAAAATCTTTCAGCGCTACCGCGACCTCCGGATCGTGCAGATAACCGCGATACGCTTTCTGCACCACTGCCCGAAATTCCGGCAGGTTCAGTCCCTGCACTTCCACCGTGCCCGCATCTTTCAACATGATGTAACCGTCCGGCTGGACGGTAAGCGTCTGGTTGAACTCCGGGGCAACGACAAAATCGATCTCGACTACGTCGCTCGGTTGTAACCGATAGAGCGGATGGCGCTGCCCTCCGAGTAAGGGGTTTCCCAGACCATCCGCTCCTCCGGCTTTTTCGGCCGTTGTGTTGCTGCCTCCCGCTCCTGCCCCGGTAAAGCCGGCTCGGGAAGTGTTTTGGTTTCCGTTCAGGTCGTTATTGCTCCCCTGCGCGAAAACGGCCGAACAACCCTCAAGAGTGAATAGGGCAACTGCCGCGAACCGAGCGATTATGGATACGCGCATCACTTTCCCTCGCACCAACACTTTCGCGTCAGCTCAATGACATTGGTGACTACTCCCGCAAGTTAAGCTGCTTCGTCAGCAGGCACAAGACATGGTAAGTTCCGTCTACGAAAGTGGACTGCGTTTCCAAATTCGGGAAAAGGTCGGAGCGCCTGAATGGTCTTGTTAACGCAACGACTTGCACGCTGCGAAGCGCGCAGCAACATTCGAATGCATAGGTCCAGAAGGAGTACCCACAAAAGTGGACTTGCTTGTTTGTGATGTCACAGGATTGAGAACAAATGTTTCTCAGGTTTGTCGAACCTCAAATCATTTTGCGCGGAGTATCTCAGCGGAGGCCGCGTGTCATGCGCCCTTTCGCTTTTCGCTCACGAAGCACGGGAAGCGTGGACAATTCGACTTTGCACAGCACAATCTCTCACCGCAGAATCGCGGCTATACGGAAATCGAAATTCCCGTTTTGAGTGCGGTACTCACATTTTGTTGCTGCTTTGCTTGTGGAAGCGTGCATCACTGCCTACAATCGCCGCATCGTTTCTCTTTCGTTTTTTGGGGAGCTTTCATTGACCAGTTCGTCGGGCGCCACTGCGGATGCCATTGCTGTCCTTATCGCGGATTCCAACCGAATGCAGGCCCAGTTGCTGAGCAGCGCATTGCGCCGTCACTCCGAATTCCACATCACCGCCTGCCAGATCGATACCATCTCTATACTCCAGGCCGTCGCATCCCAGCCTCCGCGGATTGCGGTTCTGTCGTTCAACTCGTCTGCAAACATTCCTGAAATCGTAGTGACCCTGCGCCGCTTTCATTTTTCGCATCCGGAGATTCCAAAAGTTCTTCTCGTCGACTCCTACGACCGTGAACTGGTGGTCAGCGCCTATCGCTCCGGCGCGCGGGGCATCTTCTCCATTACCGATAACAACCTCCGCCTGCTATGCAAGTGCCTGCTGCGCGTGGCCGCCGGGCACATCTGGGCCAACATCGAGCAACTTAACTATGTAATGGAGCTCATCTCTGAGGTTCCTTCGCTGCGGGTTCTCAATTCCCACGGCCGGCGCCTGCTCACGCCGCGCGAAGAACAAGTTGTAGCGCTGGTGGCAGAAGGCCTGGGCAACCGCCAGATCGCCAACGAACTAAATCTCAGCCAGCACACCATCAAGAAATATCTCTTCCGGATTTTCGAGAAGCTGGGAGTCTCGACCCGCGTCGAACTCGTACTTTACGCCGTGAATAATGGGGATTCCCGCCAAGACGAGTGGATGGGCGGCGCCAGGCGCACCCTGCCCAGCGCGTGAGTCTCCAGCGTGGTCGCGCCCTTGAAACTCAGTCCCGTGCGGCCAGTCCCACCGAAGTGCATTTGAAAACTTCGACCTGTGCCCTGTATAACTTGGGACGAACTCCTTGCCCGACGTCGTCTCAAATCCGCCGGCCTCACCCCGGCCTCGCCGCTGGAGCATCGTTGCCGCCGGTCTGCTGCTTCTCGCGCTCGCTCTGGTGGTGATTTACACCAGCCGCTCCGCGTTCTTCAGCCCGCTTGCCTTGGTTGTGGTCGCAGCCATCGGTCTGGCCGCTCTGCTGCTTCAACTCCGTCTGCGCAAAGATTTGCCCACACGAGTTCGCGCTCCGCTTTGGCTCAACGTCTTGGGACTTCTCTTTGCGATCGCCGCCGTCTTCGCCGACGTTCTGCATCTCAGCGCCAATCTGCTGCTGGTCGCGGCGCTGGGAGCAGTGCTCTGCTTTGGAATCAGCGGAACATCTGTGCTGCACGCTCTGCGCAGGAAGAAAAACTGAGGTCCGGCTGCCGGCTTTCGGAACACACCTACGCCAATCGCGGCGACCGCAGATGCACAAGCCTATATTCGGGAACAATCTTCCGGAAGCCAAGTGCTGAAAGCCCGAAGCCAGAAGCCAAAAGCCAAGTTCCGGAAGCCGTTACTTTTTGAACTCAATCGCGACCGTTGTTTCCACCGTCTCGGCCTGCCCGTTCACGCGATACGGCTCAAATTTCCACCAGCGCAACGCGTCCATGGCCGCCCGCGCCAAAACATCTGGACCATTCAGCGGGTGCATGCTCACCACCGATCCATCTGGTCCCACGACAATGTCGAGCGCAACAATCCCTTGCAAATCTTTCCGCCGCGCGTCCGCGGGATAAATCGGCTCGACGCGGTGAATCAGTAATTTCTCAATTGCCTCCGCCGGAACCGTCACCGGCTTTTCCGCCGACCCCGTCTCGCGAGCCTTCAGTCCTGTCTCCAACTCTTCCCAACCGCGATTCCAGCGCCACCAGAACACAACTCCTGCAATCAACAAAAGTGCGAGAAAGATCGTCAATCCCAGCGCGCGTCGCTTCTTTCTCGGCGGGGGGGTACCGCGACTGGTGGTGCTGCTGAAGGTTCTTCGATCAACTGCCCCAGCCACGACATCTTTAATCGCAAGCAGAGCGGGGCTCGCATTAACTTCGGTCTCCCGGGCCCACTTTCGGATCGCTTCACGCTGCTCCGCTGGCAATCCCATAAACTCGAGGCCGCTGCTGAGTTTGTCCTGATAGCGAACCATCGCCCGGGTTCGCAATGGCGCGCTCACCGGCGACAGTTGCACCTCAATCGCCACCGTCTCACCCGGAACCAAATCCTGCGCCAGCACCGCTGCAATTCCGCTTTCGCAAACATTCATCGAACGTCCCGGCACGGTGTCAGGAATACCCGATCGCAGCACCGTAACGTCCAGCACGACCTGCAGCGGGAACCGTGGCTCCCGCCGCCGTGAAGGTCCAATCCACCCGCCAACTTGAGCGTCAGTCGCCATTGAGTTCGCGTTCATGTCCGCTATCGAGATGTTTCATTCCGATCTGAACTGCACCAAGAAGACTGTGCTTTGCGAGGGACCGATTCAGCGGTCCCTCTCGCGGTCCAGACAAAGCCGAACGCAGATTCGCGTGTCTACCGCCGCAACTCCACAATTTCATTGCCCCGAGCAAACAACACCACCTTCGCCATGCCGATAAATAGCCCGTGCTCTACTACCCCCGGCATCTCATCCAATTGCCGCGCCAGCCCTTCTGCATTGGAAATTTGCCCGAACCGGCAGTCGAGAATGTGATTATTTTCGTCGCTCACATAAGGCTTCCCATCCGGACCCATCCGCAACTGCACTTCCGCTCCCAACGCTCGAATTCGCTTCGCCACCAGCGCCTGCGCAAACCGGATTACCTCCACCGGCAGCGGAAACTTGCCCAGCACCGGCACTTGCTTCGATGCATCCGCCACAATCACCAACTGCTTGGTCGCCGACGCCACAATCTTTTCCCGCAGCAGCGCCCCACCGCCGCCCTTGATGAGCCGCAGCTGCGGATCGACCTCATCCGCCCCATCGACTGTGACCGCGATCTCCTGGCATTCGTCCAGCGTGGTCACCGGAATGCCCAGGCTGAGCGCCAACTCTCGCGACCGGATCGAAGTCGGAATCCCTCGAATCCGCAAACCGTTCCTGACCTTTTCGCCCAGCAACTTGATAAAGTGAGCCGCAGTCGATCCCGTCCCCAGCCCGACAACCTGCCCATCTTTCACAAATTGCAAACTAGCCCGCGCCGCCGCTTCTTTTTCCTGCTCGGATTTTGCCGGATCGTTTTTCGCCTGATTGTTTTTAATTTGATCGGTCGCCATGGTTTTTCAATACGCGCTTGCTGCCGATTCAGTCTTTTTTTCCGTGCTTTCATTCCGGTCTGGATTGAGCAAAAGAGAAGCGGGATTCCGAGCCGGTATTCAGCCTAGAATCTTCTCCGTATAAATCAAATACCCCGCCAGCGCCAAACCCAGCAGCACCGTCAAAATCGTAATCAGATCCACCACAAACCCCGCCGGCTCAAACGTGCCCGCGTTCAACTGAGCGCGCGTCCTGCGATAGCGCACCAGCCCCGCCACCACCAGCGCCACGCCCGCAATAATGGTCAACGATCCCATAATCACGGAAATTCCAGCGCTCTTCACCGCGTGCCCCTGCAACGCAGTCAACTGCCGCATCGCTATCGAGAACCGCCCAATGGCGAATCCAAACACTACAATCGCAGCTCCCGTCCGCACCCAGGCCAGAAACGTACGCTCGTTCGCCAGATGATCGCTTGCCCGATTCGAATTGGAATTTTCCGTCACCGTGTTCTCCTGGCGCGCAATGCTCACATTCCGCCTGCATTATTCCACAGCTTTCGCGATCACAGTTCCCGCTCCGGCGAGATTCTTCATCAGCTCCGCGGGCACGCCATGCCGATGCTGCAAATATTCCGGACTGTTGTAAGTGACCGAAACCTTGCCCTCCGCATCCTCCGCAATCAAAACCTTCAAGGGCAAATCGATTGCCAGAGTGGGCGCCGCAACCATCAACGGAGTTCCCGCCTTCGGGCTGCCAAAAATCACAACCTTCGTCGGCCGCATCTTCAGTCCAACTTTTTCAGCTTCGCCACTGTGATCGACAACGGCAAACACTTGCAGCCCTTTCGCTGCAAATGCGGCCTGTAATCGCCGCACTGTTTCCTCTACAGAAGAGTGACTACCTATGCTGACCAAACCATTTCCCTCAGGCATATCGCTCACCATCCTCGGGATGACCTAAAGCCTATGAGATTGTACGGAAAACAGAGGAGGAATGAGTTGCGGTACCGGCAACAGCAGAAGTTGGAACAAGTGTGAATCGTTCTGGCCGTAAACGCAGCTTCCAGTTGTCGCACAGTCTCATCCGCCGAATTCCGGCTCCGAACTGGAAGTAACCCATTCTCTTCGCCATGTCGTCCATCTCCATGATAAAGTTCCTTTCCAAGAAGGCCGGTATGTATCTTCGCTGCCGCTGTTTCCCTTGCGTAACCCTGCTTCTGTTGGTTGCTTTGCCGCTTTACTCCCAGACAGCCCCTCCGGGACCTGGCAGTCCACTTACGACCATCAAAACCAAAGTCCGACTCGTCCTGGTAGACGTGGTAGCGACCAACGGGAAAGGCGAAGCCGTTACGGGCCTCCACAAAGAAGACTTCGAAGTCCTCGAAGATGGCAAGCCGCAAACAATCTCCACTTTTGAAGAGCACCACGGATCACCGCCGGTTCAAATCAAGCTCCCCGCAATGCCGCCCCACGTATATACCAACTATCCCGTCACCAGGACCGCCGACTCAGTGAATGTCCTTCTGCTGGACGCCCTGAACACACCGACGCGAGACCAGGTCTATGTCCACTCGCAAATGATGAAGTATCTGAAGGCCATCCCGCCCGGCACGCGAGTTGCTATTTTCACTTTGGCCTCGCGCTTGCGCATGCTGCAGGGAGTCACCACCGATTCCTCGGAATTGCTGGCAGTTCTCAACAGCGCAAAGGCCGGTCCGCATCCCTCCGGCCTTCTTCCCTCCGACGCCCAGACCGACGCAAACCAGCGCATGATTGACTTCATGATCGAGAATAGCGCCGGACCCGGATCTGCTCCGAAGACCATGGCGCAGGCCGCCGTCGATCCCATCAACGCGATGAAACAGTTCCTGTCCGACACGGCTGTCCTGCAAACAGAACAACGCATCGCCATTACACTCCAAGCCCTGCAGCAACTCGCTCGCTATCTCGCCGGCGTCCCAGGTCGCAAGAATGTGATCTGGTTCTCAGGCTCTTTTCCGGTCGGTATTTTTCCCAACCCCGATGTGCCCGACGCGTTTACTTTTACAGACAGTTTCCAGGATGACATTCGAAAGACCGCCGATTTGCTGACTGCCGCTGAAGTCGCTATTTATCCCATCGCGGTAGAGGGTCTCGCTCCGGATTCGGCATTCCAAGCGAATGACAAAGAGATTGGCGAAAAACGAGGCCAGTTTGCCCTGCGCGATCAGGTCCGCGACCTCCGCAACGCCGGCGTGGCTCGTGATTCGAACCATAGTGCCATGGAGGAGTTGGCCAAGGATACCGGAGGCCAAGCTTTCTACAATACAAACGGACTGAACGATGCTTTGACTCGCGTGATCAATAACGGCACCCGCTACTACTCGCTGTCGTATACTCCCAGCAATCCAGCGCTGGATGGCAAATATCGGCGCATCCAGGTGAAACTTCTCAGCGGGAAAGACACGCTTGCCTACCGCCGCGGATACTATGCCGACGACCTCGCAGCCGCGCTTGCTTCCGGGCAAAAACCGGACTCCGATCCGCTGCTGTTGCTCATGGGACGCAACCTGCCCGACTATACCCAAATTCTTTACAAGATCCGGGTGCAGCCCTCGGACCCGCAACCTCCGCCGAGCGCGGCACGCATCGGCAGCAACACCGACCTGAAAGGACCGTTCACCCGCTACGGCGTCGACTTCGCGATCGCAGCGCAAGACCTCACACTCGAGCCCACTCCAGACGGTGCGCGCCACGGCAACATTGAAATTGTTCTCCTCGCTTATGATCGCGAGGGCAAACCCCTGAACTTTGTAGTCACTCATGGCGACGTCAAACTCGACGCCAAGCTCTATGCCAGCGTGCGACAGGTCGGTTTGCAGATCCACAAGGAGATCGATGTGCCAAAAGAATACGTATATCTGCGCACGGGCATCTACGATCTCAAGTCGAGCACCGCCGGAACACTGGGAGTTCCGTTGACCGATGTTACGGTACCTGCCGCTAAATAGGCCGCTACTCGCGGACCGGCGGTTTGACAGTCCCGCCACATAAGACTAGGGTTGTAGTTGAGGTGGTTCCCACCTTCTCCTCATTTCAGGTTTCCTGAACTAAGTCAGCCCATCTGAAGTTATCTCTCTTAGCAACCCCAACCTAAGGAGGTTGCCTATGTATGCGCGCAATGTCTCGATTCATTTGAAATCCAATATGTTATCCGATTACACGCAGACTTTTGAGAAGGACGTTCTTCCCTTGCTCCGCAAACAGAATGGTTTTAAGGACGAAATCACGCTCGCCGGTCCCAGCGGAGTGGATGTAACGGCAATCAGTCTGTGGGATAACAAGAACAATGCCGACTCCTACAACACCAATACCTACCCACAAGTGTTGAAGACGCTGGCCAGATTCATCGAGGGAACGCCCCAGGTTCACACCTTTGACGTCGTCACCTCGACCTTCCAAAACCACGATGTTCTCGTAGCAGCGTAGAACACTCGCTGTCTGGTCCGAGGAGGCGGAGTAAATATCCGCCTTCTCAGGCCCAACACATAGCACCCATCCGACTGCACCCAGGAGCTATCCATGCACTTAGCGCTTCAAAACGCAGAGACTATCAGTCGTCTGGTGGACCAAGGCGAATTTCTTCTCAAGAGTTTTCATAATGAGCACCAGAAAGATCCCGACGGAGTGGAAACTGAGTTCGCGCGTGGCGAGCTGATAGGCTGGCGCAGCACGTTACACACTTTGTTTCGCGATTGCGCTGAGGACATCGTCAATCGCGTTATCGTCAGAACGCACTTGATCATCCCCAGCGGCGAAGTCCCGGTCGGCGTCGCCCACGGCTATTGAGGCCATGCAGGAAGTCGGTTTGATCGCGAAAGAATCGCGATCGCACTGATCATTCCCCTCGCGAACGAAATCGCAAGGATTGGACCGGAATAGATTGCACCGGAATAGATTGACCGTGTTTTCGACGAACCGTCGGGTAGACTAGGCGGGGAGAATCGAAACATGTTCCACGAACGCCAGTCCTCTGTCCGCACATTTGCCTTAGCGATTGCCTTTGCGGCGACCGTAATTTTGACGGTGCGGGACACATCCGCTCAAACCGACTACCAGCCAACTCCAGAAAACCTGCAAGCCCGCCGCGAATTCCAGGACATGAAATTCGGCATGTTTATCCACTGGGGCGTCTATAGCGTTCTCGGCGATGGCGAGTGGGTC
Source organism: Acidobacteriaceae bacterium (assembly GCA_003132445.1). Taxonomy (GTDB): domain Bacteria; phylum Acidobacteriota; class Terriglobia; order Terriglobales; family Acidobacteriaceae; genus Sulfotelmatobacter. The sequence goes on from PKXU01000065.1 coordinate 78,551, forward strand.
TTCGAACAGCGCCATCTCACGCTCGACGAATACAATCGCCTGCCCGCGTTTTTCGAGCCCGAAAAATTCGACGCCCCGACTTGGGTCGCCCTCGCCAAAGCCGCCGGCATGAAGTACATCACGATCACCTCGCGTCATCACGACGGCTTCGCCATGTTCGATTCAAAAGTCTCCGACTGGAATATCGTCCAGCGCACGCCTTACAAAAAAGATCCGCTGAAAATGCTGGCTGACGAATGTCACCGCCAGGGAATAAAGCTCTTCTTCTACTATTCACAGCTCGATTGGCACAATCCCGACTACTACCCGCGCGGCGCCACCAACTGGAATAGCGGCCGTCCCGATCACGGCGACTGGAACGCCTATCTCGACACCTACATGGACGGCCAACTTCGCGAGCTTCTCACCAACTACGGCCCAATTGGCGGAATCTGGTTTGACGGCATGTGGGACAAGCCAGACGCCGACTGGCATCTGCCTAAAACCTACGCCCTCATCCATCAACTGCAGCCGGCCGCGCTGATCATTCCCAATCATCATCAGACTCCCAAACCGGGTGAGGATGTGCAGACCTTCGAGCACGACCTCCCCGGTCAGAACACGGCGGGCTTCAACACCAGCTATGTCAGCAAGCAACTCCCGCTGGAGATGTCCGACACGCTCAACGGCTCCTGGGGATTCAACATCAGCGACAGTAAGTATAAAAGCCCGGAAGAACTGGAACGCAGGCTCGTCCGCGCGGCTGGCAGCAATTCCAACTTGCTGATGAACATCGGGCCATATCCGAACGGGGGGATTGACCCGCAATTTGTAACGCGCCTGCACGCCGTAGGCGAGTGGCTTTCAAAGTATGGGGATTCGATCTACGAAACTCGCGGAGGTCCAATCCCGCCCGGGGACTGGGGAGTGAGCACTCAGAAGGAAAATAAGATCTACGTGCACGTGCTGAACTGGGCCGCACCGCTGCTCGCGCTCCCGCCAATTACCTCCAAGGTAACGGGAGCACGCTTTCTACTCGAGGGAGAAAATGTAGCGTTCACTCAAAGGCCGGACGACATTATTTTGACGCTCCCGCCAACTCTAGCGAAGAGCGAAGAGGTCGACCGAGTCATTGTTTTAACTTTGGCTCAGTGACCCGCCCGCAGAACTTTACGACTGGCAAATCTTTTCCAGCGCGAAGCGGCTGCGGATCACCAGCGTCGCGCCCTTCATTTGCATCAGCTGCTTCTTCTTGAATTCAGAAAATAGCCGGCTGACGGTCTCGCGTGTCGTTCCAATAATCTCCGCCACTTCCTCATGGGTCAGCGTTAGCTTAACTTGCGCCGAACCATCTTCTTGCGCGCTTTTGCTCGACCACGTCAACAACAGCTTGGCGAACTTTTCCGAAGGTGAAGCAGACAGTCCCAGGGTGCGAATCTCCTCATAGGCGGTGTAATAGTTACGGCTCAACTGCTGGGCTACGCGCATGGCCACGTCCGGAAAATCTTTCAGCATCTGCAAGAAGGAATCGCGAGGAATGAAATTCGCCTGGCCCGGCTCCATCATCTCGGCCGTCACTTCATAAGGCCGGTTCGACATCACCGCATTCAAGCCCAGAATATCGCCGGCGTCGGAGATCTTCGTGATAATGGTCTTGCCGTCGCGCGAAGAAGTGGAATGCTTCGCCTTTCCTACGCACAGTACGAACACCCCGCGCGCCTGCTGCCCTTCAATAAACAGCATCGTTCCCTTAGGATAAACCGCCGTCGACTTCACCTCGTTCAGCCGGTGCGCCGCCTGGGGAGAAAGATTGCAAAACAAATGCTGCCCTCGTACCGGGCAACTCACGCAATTATCCAAAATATTAAGACCGTAGGGAGCTCGCATCACAACCTCCTCTGGGAAGGAACCTGCCTAAGCTGTTGCCGTCCGTCCCTTCCAGAATGAGTAAGGGCACGCCGCGCGCCATTCGGTACCATCTGCTACCTCGGTTTTTGGGTGCCTCTAAGTCTCTATAAAAGTGTGAGTTATCGTGACAGGCGGGAATCGCGTGCTCCCTTAATAAAGCCTAACCAGCCGAATCTGGGTTATTTCTCGCACATCGGTGCGTGATCTGAATCACTCTTTTATGTGATTGCGATAAATCGAGCATCTTCAGGACGCAAACCGCCGATCGCCAGCGTAAATGCGACCCGCCCACGTTAAAGACTGTTGCCGGAAGGATCTGGCCGAATGTTCAGACTTCAACCCACCGCCGATCGCGCGCGCTCCGGGCGATCGCCTCGCAGAGCACCAGTTCGTCATGTCCGGTCTGAAAACTCGGAAATGTGGCAACCGAAGCTCCCCCGCCTTCAATATGGGCATAGAAATCCTTGAACAATTGCACGAAGGTATCCGGATAACCTTCGCTATGCCCGCCAGGATAAGCGGCGTAGCCTCTCGCAGCCGGTGTCATCAGCGAGGGATCTTTCAACAGCTCCTGATTCGCCTGATTGCGATGCCCAATCCACATCTGGTTCGGAGACTCCGAATTCCATGCCAGCGAGCCCTCGGACCCGTCGATTTCAAACGATAGAGAGGCTTTACGTCCCGCGCTGACCTGAGAAACCGTCATGCAACCGCGCAGATTCGCCTCGAATCGCAGCAGCACTGACGCATAATCGTCAGTTGAAATTTTCACGGCATCGCTGGCGACGGCCGCCGCGGCCTGAAACGTCTCAACCCGGCCTCGCGGCCGCTGCCGCACCGGAATAGTGGTGGCAAGATCTCCGCAAACCTCCAGAATCTTCCGCCCGGTGAGCCACATGGCGAGGTCAAGCCAGTGCGTTCCAATATCGGAGACCGCGCGCAGATCTCCTCCCAGTTCAGTCTCAAGCCGCCAGTTCCAGTCCGTCGGATAGAACAGCCAGTCCTGCAGGAAACTGCCATGCACCAGCCGCGGTTCCCCGATCGCTCCGCTGGCCAGGCGGGCGCGAGCTTCCTGGCAAAGCGGATAGTAACGCAGGTTGTAGCACACTCCGCCCTCGCGTTTATGTTCGCGCGCCAGATCGATTAACGCCGCGCTCTCCTGCGTCGTCATCGCCACCGGCTTTTCGCACATCACGTGTTTGCCGGCGCGCAGCAGGGTTGAAGCTTGCTCAAAGTGGAGATGATTCGGCGTACAGATGTGGACCACATGAACTTCCGAGTCGCTCGCCAACTCTTCCAGCGAACCATAGGCGCGCGGCAGGTTCAGCAGACGTCGCGAGCTCTCAGAACGTTCCGCGGAACTTCCCAGAACTCCGGCCACAGGAATGTCCAGACGGCGCAGGGCGTCCACGTGGGCTCGGCCCACAAATCCGGCGCCAATGATCGCAGCTTGCAACTGTGACAAATATTCTTCCTCGGAATGCCTATGATTTAGGAGCCAACTTTTTCGATGGGATCTTCTCGCAATAAAGGCACGGAGCACAACGCTTCCGCTCTACGGCCCCACCGTCACCTGAAGCGCGCTCGGTGTTTGCAACCGCTCCCGGTAAATCAAATTCTTGGGCGCGACTTCGCCCACAACATCTACGTGGATCACATAGCCTCCGCTGGGCAAATCCTCGCCAAATGGCAGCTCCATCGCCGTCGTGTCCCGCTTCAAGACAAAATGTTGATATCCGATCGCGGTGGCCCGTCCATTCGCCGCGACTGCCATGGTCACAAATGTCAAATCCATATCGTCAGGCGACGTATTCGAAACCTCCACACTGCCCTCGATCCGCCGCCCGTTTACCCGAGCCGGATTTTTCCAATTGATAGCGAGCGCCGAAATGACTCGCAACACAAATCCTTTTTGGACGGCAGTTTGCTTGTTGCCGTTGTCATTCACCGCAACCGTAAACTGAAACTCTCCCGAACGTTGCGGCTGGCCATGCAGAACCCCGTTGTCTTCCAGATTCATTCCCGGCGGTAAAGAGCCATTCAGTAGCCGCCAATGCAGCGGGGGAACGCCCCCATGCGCTCGGAAGTGCAGTTGATAGTTCGCATGCGGATAGGTCACCGGCAATTCCGAATCGTTCTCGATGACCACCCCTTGGGCGCTTTGCGCAGCCGCCGTCGCGTCTTGGCCCGCGGGACTCGAAGTCTGGCCGAATCCCAACTGTCCTGCGCTCCCGACGCAAAACGACAGGATCACCAGAACAATAATTCGCCGCGACTTCTGAAAATGAATCATCCCTTTATCAACCTGAGCGCGCCTTCGCAAATCATCCCTGGAGTTGTTCGACAGCCTCTCAGAACCACTCTTCCCACAGTCCCTTCGTCCTAAGAATGCTTCCCAAGCCCAAACTTGCGTCTCGGTCACCGAGGTCACATTGACTTCAAATTGAAGTTTCTGAAAAAATGATCTTCGGGGAGCACCCTTCAGCCTCTTTTGATCGTCTCATAAACGAACTGCATTCATGGAATTGCTGCTCAATCTCGCGTGGTTGGCTCTGGCGCTGCCTGCCTTCTGGCTATGGCGCGGCTCCAGAACCGCTTCGCGGAGGCGCACATTTACTGCCTTGCAGTGTCTCCTCGCTTTGGGATGCATGCTGGTCGTTCTCTTTCCTGTAGTTTCAGCTACCGACGATCTCCGCGCCATCCGCAGCGAAATGGAAGAATCGCCGGCCAGTAAGCGTACGATCCGTCAAACCACCAGCGACAAGACTTCAGCATGGAAATGGCAGACACCGCCGGCCCAGACGGTGGCTGCAAATTTCTCGATTATAAGTGATCAAAGCGGTCTGCCACTGCCCGGTCCCGTGTTTTCACTGCCGGCTGCCCCTTCCATCCAGTGGGCCGCTCGCGCTCCTCCACCTTCTTTCCCCGGCTAGTTCCTGTGGAATCGCCGATCGCACGCAGAAGAAAAACGGCGACTTCTTGGTTGTTTCTTCGGGATTTTTTAGGCGGGAAACGAGATAGTGGTGTCGTCGGCTCTGTCGCCGGTGCACCGGCGACCGCCAAGGCCGCATCCCTGTTGCTGTGGTGGGCAAATGGATGCCGCACGGAGTTTGAATGCGCTCGAGATTCTCCAAAACTTTTGGCGCCGCGCTGGCGTTCGCCACGATCGGCCTGTTTGCCCAGGTCGCGCCCCAGCCTGCGCCGCAGGCCGCACCTTCACCCCCGACGGTTTGGACTTGGGATACGGTCAAAGATAATTTCCGGTTGAACAACCCAACTCTGCAGGCGAATCAGCTCAATATTGACGAACTGAAAGCGCAGGAAATCACTGCCCATCTTCGTCCCAACCCCGATTTCACCCTCAGTGCCGACGGCACACAGATCGCTCCCAGCCATGGCGTCTGGCAGCCCTTTGCCGGCACTTTTATCTCTCCCGGTGTAAGTCAGCTTTTTGAGCGACGCAATAAGCGCAATCTGCGCTACCAGGCCGCCAAGGAAGGCACCGCCGTCGGCGTCGCCCAGACTGCCGACGCGGAACGCACTTTGCTCTTCAATCTCCGCACGGCATTTGTCGGCGTTCTCCAGGCAAAAGCCGTGGTGAATCTCGCGCAACAGAATCTGGAATACTACGACAAACTGCTGAAGGTCAGCCGCGATCGCTACGATGCTGGAGACATCGCTCAGATTGATCTCGACCGCCTCGAACTACAGCGCCTGCAATACGAGTCCGACCTGCAAACGGCGATCGTGAACCTGCGCACCAGCAAGATCAATCTGCTCGCCTTGCTCGATGATCGCCGCCCGGTCGATAGCTTCGATGTCCAGGGAGTATTCGATTTCACCGAGGATCTTCAGGCGCTCGACGACTATCGAAAAGAGGCTCTGGATACCCGCCCTGATCTGCGAGCGGCCGTGCTTTCGGTCAAACAAGCTGAAACCAACTACCAGCTGTCCGTAGCCGACGGTTCCACCGATCCCACTATCGAAGTCTGGTACACGCATAACGGTTCTTTCAACAATCCTGACGCCTTGAACACCCTTGGCGCCAGTGTCAGCATCCCGCTGCGCATTTTCGACACCAATCAAGGCGAGAAGCTGCGCACGAAAATTGACGTCAACCGCAACGAAAAGCTGCGCCGCGCCGCGGAAACTCAGGTGTACAGCGACGTCGACTCCGCCTACGCCACCCTGAACAGCAATCTGGTCTTGCTGCGTCCTTACAAGCAAAAGTATTTGGCTCAGGCCGTGCGCGTGCGCGACACCATTCTTTTCTCTTATCAGCACGGCGGCGCATCGTTGCTCGATTTCCTGAATGCAGAAAGCGATTACCGCACCGTGGAACTGAGCTACGTCAATCTGGTCGGCTCCTATCTCACGGCAGCAGCACAGTTGAATCAGGCGGTGGGTCGCGAGGTCATTCCATGAAGATGAATTTGATACTCCGAATCTTGTCGCCAGCTTTATGTTCGCTTCTGGCGCTCTCGCTCATCGCTTGCAACAGCGGCAAGGCCGATCCGCAGGCAGAAGCTCCGCCCAAGTCTGTCGTCGAACCCGATCTCGATGCCAATAATTTTAAAATCGACCACCCTGAACAGTTTCCCTTGGTCACGGCTGTGGAGCACAAAGCCGTTCCCGCCCTCAACGTCACCGGAGTCGTTAATCCCGATATTTCCCGGTCTGTGCCCGTCGTTTCGCTCGCTGCAGGGCGCGTGGTCGAGATTGACGCCCGGCTCGGCGACGTGGTCAAGAAAGGGCAGCTTTTACTTCGGGTTCAAAGCAACGACGTCTCCGGCGCCTACCAGATATATCTCAAAGCGGAAAATGATGAGCGGCTGGCTCTTGTCCAACTGCAGCGCGCCCAGATTCTTTATGAGAAGGGCGCGGTTGCCAAGAGCGCCCTTGAACAAGCCCAAGCTACCGAACAGGATGCCAAGGCGGACCTCCAACACGCCCTCGAGGGCTTGCGCGTGCTCGGCATCGATAAAGACCACCCGTCAGAAATCGTAAACATCGTTGCCCCCATCTCCGGAATTATTTCCGACCAGCAAGTAACGAACTCCTCCGGCGTTCAGGGGTTAGGTTCTCCGAATCCGTTCACCATATCGGACCTTTCATATGTCTGGATTGTTTGCGACGTTTACGAAAATGATCTCGACGCCGTGCGCGTCGGCGATGTTGCCGATATCCATCTCAGCGCCTATCCCAACCAGGTTTTCAAGGGGCGCATCGACAATATTCTTCCCGTTCTCGATCCCAGTCTTCACACCGCCAAGGTTCGCATCGAGGTAAAGAATCCCGGCCTGATGCGTATTGGAATGTTCGTGACTGCCACCTTCTTCGGCAAGAAACCGGAGACGTATTCGGCAGTCCCGGCCAGCGCGATCTTGCATTTGCACGATCGCGACTGGGTCTACACGCCGCTGGGCAATGGCCACTTCAAGCGCGTGGAAGTAGTGACTGGAAGCATGTTGCCCAATAACCAGCAGCAAGTGGTCTCCGGAATCAAGCCCGGCGATCAAGTGGTGTCGAACGCGCTCGACCTGCAGAACACGGTAGAGCAGTAAGGAATGGTTGACTCGAAACTGGACCAGCGACCTTTATGGATGCGTCAGTGAATTTTGTGGGGCGTCAGCGACCGTTATAGATGCGTCATTCCGAGCGTAGCCGCTCTTCAGGGGGAGCGAGGAATCTCCCGCAAACACTCGCTGTAATCATAAGCCGCGCAGTAGAAGTACGAAGTACTGAGAACCGGCAACTGAGAACTGAGAACTGGACTAACCAATGATTCGCCGCGTCGTCGATTTCGCGTTGGGCAATCGCCTCCTGGTTCTGGGGCTGGCGCTCGTGTTGTTCGTGTGGGGCATCATCTCGTTCCACAATCTGCCCATCGAGGCCTACCCTGACGTAGCCGATAACTATGTCGAAATCATTACCCAGTGGCCGGGAATTTCCGCGGAACAAATCGAACAGCAGGTCACCATCCCTCTCGAAACCGTGATGAACGGTATCCCCGGAGTCGTGCACCTCCGTTCTTTTTCTCTGTTCGGCCTGTCCGATTTAAAACTTGTTTTTGAAGACGGCACCGATAACGCGTGGAACCGGGAGCGGGTTCTGGAGCGTCTCAGCCAGGTCACTCTGCCCGCCGGCGTTACGCCGCAGATGGGCACCGACTGGAGCCCGGTGGGCCAGATTTATTTCTTCACCCTGCATAGCGCCAATCCCAAATACGACCCTATGGAATTGAAGTCGTTGGAGGATTGGGTCGTCGAAAAAAATCTCAAATCGGTTCCCGACATCGTCGACGTTGCCAGCTTCGGCGGACCCACTCGCGAATACCAGGTTCGCGTCGATCCCAACAAGCTCGTCGCCTACGGCTTAAGTCTGGCCCTGATCGAGCAGCAGCTTACCAATAACAATGCCAACGCCGGCGGCAGTTTTATTCAGGAAGGCCTGCAGCAGATTAATGTCCGCGAGGTCGGGCAGGTCGATAAAGTCCACGACATCGAAGAGACGGTCGTCCTCACTAAGAACGGCACGCCGCTTCGAGTTAAAGATATTGCCGTGGTTTCGCAGGGCCCAAAAATAAGGCTCGGCCAGTTTGCGCGGGCTTGTAGTGCTTGCCCCTACGGTCCCCACGGTGCAATCGCCCGCGAAGACGGAAAGATCATCGATAACGACGACGTCGTCTCCGTCATCGTTCTGCTGCGAAAAGGCGCAGCCGCAGATCCCGCGCTCAAAGCCCTTCACGAAAAAATTCAAGAGATGAACGATCACATCCTGCCGCCCGGAGTGAAGATCGTTCCCTTCATCGACCGCAGCGATCTTGTCCACTTCACCAGCCACACCGTGCTACACAATCTGACCGAAGGAATGATTCTGGTCTCGATCATTCTTTTCTTATTTCTCGGCAACGTGCGCGGGGGCCTGATTGTTGCCGCGACAATCCCGTTCTCTCTATTGTTTGCGTCGATCTGCCTGGACTTGCGACGCATCCCCGCCAATCTTCTTTCTCTCGGAGCGCTCGACTTCGGCATGGTGGTCGATGGTGCAGTCGTGATGATCGAAAACATTGTCCGCCACATGGGTTTCGCCAATGGCACCGATACTCCCACCGAGCGCATCGGCGAAGCTTCCCACGAAGTCCAGCGCCCCGTGTTTTACGCGATCGCCATCATCATCACCGCTTACCTGCCCATCTTCACGCTGCAGCGCGTGGAAGGCCGTTTGTTTCAGCCCATGGCCTGGACCGTCGCCTTCGCCCTGCTGGGCGCGCTGGTATTCTCAATTCTGATCGCTCCCGTGCTGGCCAGCTTCGCGTTCGCCAAAGGCGCGAAAGAGTGGCACAACCCGGTTATGGTGTTCTTGACGGAGCGTTACCGCGTCGCGGTTCGTTGGGCGATTCGTCATCGCGCGGTCACCATTGGCGTGTGCCTGATCGGCGTGGCAGTGGGAAACTATCTAGCCTTTAGCGGCGCGATCGGCTCCGAATTTCTGCCTCACTTGGACGAAGGTGCTCTTTGGGTTCGCGGTACACTCGCCCCCAGCACCGGGCCTGACGAGGGCATTCGCGTCGCCAACCAGGCCCGCATCGTGCTCTGCTCTTTTCCTGAAGTTCCGCAATGCACCAGCCAGGTCGGACGTCCCGACGATGGCACCGATACCACAGGCTTTTTTAATACGGAATACTTCGTCGACTTGAAGCCCAAGGAAGCGTGGCGGCCAGTCTTTCATCAAAACAAAGACGAACTGATCGCCGCCATGCAGCGCGAACTCGACAAAATTCCTGGAGTCCTCTGGGGCTTTTCCCAGCCCATTGAAGACAACATGGAAGAAGCCGTGAGCGGCGTCAAGGGCGAACTCGCCACCAAAGTCTTTGGCACCAATTTGAAAGTCTTGGAAGGAAAGGCTGACGAAATTGTCGGCATAATGCGCCAAATTCCGGGCATCGAAGATCTCGGAGTATTTCGCGTGCTAGGTCAGCCTAACCTAAACGTCACCGTAGATCGCAACGCCGCCGCGCGTTATCAGATCAATGTCGCCGATGTGCAGGACGCCATTCAAACCGCGGTCGGCGGTAACGCCCTCACGCAGGTCCTGCAGGAAGAAGCGCGTTACGACCTTGTCCTGCGCTATCTCCCGCAATTTCGCGACACCAAAGACGCAATCGAAAACATTCGCCTGCTCTCGCCCAGCGGCGAACGCGTCTCGCTCGCACAACTTTGCAAAATCCAGGTCGCCGACGGCGCCTCTGAAGTCTATCGCGAAGGCAACGAGCGTTACATCGCAATTAAATACAGCGTCCGCGGCCGCGATCTCGGCAGCACCGTCGAAGAGGCCATCCAAAAAGTAGACGCCAAAGTAAAACTCCCCATTGGCTACCACCTCAAATGGGAGGGCGAATACGCCAGCCAGAAGCGAGCCAACGCGCGGCTGCTGATCGTGCTGCCCATCACTATCCTCATCATCTTCATCATTCTTTACACCATGTTCAAATCGTTTAAATGGGCGATGCTAATCATGGCCAACATCGCCATCGCGCCCATCGGCGGTCTGCTCGCGCTTCTTTTCACCGGCACGAACTTTAGCGTTTCCTCCGGCGTCGGATTTCTGGCTCTATTCGGAGTCTCGGTGCAAACCGGCGTCATCATGCTCGAATACATCAACCAGTTGCGCGCGCGGCGCTTTACCATCGAAGACGCGGCCGTGGAAGGAGCGGTACTGCGGCTTCGGCCAATTATGATGACAATGTTAGTCGCGACTCTGGGCCTGTTGCCGGCTGCCATGTCTCATGCCATCGGCTCGGACTCGCAACGTCCCTTTGCCATCGTAATTGTCGGCGGCCTCACCGCAGCTCTGGTCATGAGCATCTTCCTCTTGCCCACGCTTTACGTATGGATCGCCGGCGACCACGATGTGCTCCCCGCGGCTGAGCACGGCTTCGCCGAAGGCGAGCACGTCGATTAAGACAGCTAGCCTCTTCCCGTGAATTATGTGTCATGCTGAGCGCAGCAGCGAGGAGAGCGCAGCGATCCTCCCTGCGAAGTCGAAGCATCCCTATACCTTGCCCACGCTCGACGTATGTTTGAAAGGAACGTCGTAACGCCTCCCCTTGCCTAAACCGCGTTTTCGAAATCCTCGTGGCCCTCGCCGAACTGTAATATTCTGAGTGCTACCATTCCCTCTCCGGAATTAACCATGTCCGACAAAGTAGATCCGCTGCAGGAGATCCTGTCCCGTCAGCAGCTAGAGCTTGATCGGATGAAGGAAGCTCTCGCCCTGCTTGGCGTCGGTCCGTGTTCCTGGTGTAAAAGGTTTTTTCGCCGCACCGATCCCGGAGCCCTCCTCGACGCTGGCGAACCGGTTTGTTACGGCTGCATTCACGAATGGTGGCCGACCCATTGCGCGCAACTCGGCGCCAAAGATCGCGAAATCGAGGAAGCTAAGCTGGTTTTCTGGCTGCGCCAGTTCCATCATGCCGAAACATTCAAAGACCCGGCGAAACTTCCCGAAAGTTCCTTGCAAGAGTTAAGCATCGTGGCCAACTGCCTGGAATGCCGCGGAACCGGAACGTTGATGGAGCAGGAACGCTGCCGCCACTGCGAGGGCCGCGGCACCGTCTGGATCATCGTCTCTCGAAAACAACTCCATAGCTAAGGCAGCTAAGATTCAACTCACCCCACCAGGCAACAAATCTTCCTCCCACTTTTCCACCCCCGCCGGAACCGCTCCCCTCAGCAGCACCGCGAAGGCCTCCAGCGTTTTACGCGCGTCCCCGAGCGGGTAATAGAACGCTTCCCAATTATCGCTGTCTTCTCCGTCGTGATTCACGATCAGGTGATCAAAGTGCCAGGCCTCCTGTAGTTCCCGGTAAGCGCTTGAGGCACGAGTCTCGATGTCCTCAAGATCTTTGGCTGAGAGCTCCTGCTTCTGGCGCCGTGTTCGCCGCAACAATTTGTGCCGCATTAAATCCGTGAGCAGATCGGGCAGAGAGATGTTTCTCTCGGGCGCTTTCAGAAACACAATTTCTTCTTTCGACAGCGGCGACACAAAAATGCTGAGCCGCTCCACCCCTGCGAGCCGCGGATGCGTCTGCAGTGCCCGCGCCACATACGGATTGCCTTCGAACAGAGCATCCCCGCGCGCCAGGATTGACTCGAGTTCCTGAATATCCACCGCTTGTAGATCACTGCGTGCCGCTAGCACTGCATATCGGCTGTCTGACCTCAACGCCTCGACTTGCGCCTGCGTGCGAAAGTGATAGTCAAACCCATCCTCCTCGCCGGGGCGCGGACGCCGGCTGTTGACGAGCACCAGTTTGTGCAACTTGGATTGCAAATCAGGATAAAACTTGCCGACGGCCTTATAGAGCGGACTCTTTCCCACACAAGAAGGCCCGCTGAGAATGGCCAGACGCCCCCGGCCAGTCTCACTCATCTGGCTCCGCCCGCGATCGCCGAAAACGTGCGCCGTGGAAACCTGCCGGTGATCTTGCGCATGAATCCGTGAAAGCGATGGAACCCGGCTGCGGCCGGCAGAAACATAAACGGGCATTCACCCGGAATGACTTGCATCCCTCGTTCCCGGCAGAACTCAACCGCCTTGTCGCTGACCGCTCCCTTGCCGCCGGCTCGGTACATCCAAATTCGCTTTACGCCAGCCTCCGCGCAGTCATTCACTACTGTTTCCGTTGCATTCGGCGAGGTCATCAGCAAAGCCGCATCAACAGGAGGCTGAATCTGCTGCACGCGAGCGTAGCAGCGCCGTCCGCGCATCTCCTGCATGCCGGGATTAACTGGAACCACATCATATCCGCGGCCGGCCAATTCATCGAAGAGATGCACGCTAAAGTTTTTCGGATCACGCGAGATCCCCACGACGGCAATCCGCTTCTGTGCCAGAAAATCTTCGATCGCTTCCAATGATGCGTGTTGAGTTCGCACAGGCGCCTCCGGACAGGGCAGCGTCCCGTCCACATCATTGCACCTCAATCGCATCGCGGATGTCAGTGATTAGAGACACCGGCTGCGCAGGTAATGTGCGCAATCCAGGTAACGTGGGGATTATCTAGCGCGAAAAAATATTGTGGGAAGCGACTCAAGGAAGAGAACAAGAAGAAGAGACGAAAAAGGAAGACGCCCAAAAAGTAAGAGAGTTCCGAGGTGGTGTAAGGTCCATTCGTCTCGGCCAGTAGCTCGCGTTTGACCCTTGCTCGACCTGCTCTCGCGGCTTCCCTTGCGGGGCGCTGCGCGCGATCTTCGCTTGGGCTCCGGGCTCACCGCCAACCGGATAAACCTACCTTACGCCTCGGAACTCTATCCTGCCTTCAACAATTCTTCTCCGTTCTCCTCGACCAGCGCTTTGCTATAGACCCTCGCTCACCCTCCTTCCCAATCTTGCGATCAGGAAAGTGACTCCGCTTGAGCCCCGGACGCCGCACCAACCGGAAAAACTTAAGAAGCTGTCAAAGAACGATCTTGTTGTAATCCTTCTATTAATTCCGTCAATGGAAAATCGACCTTCGTAACACACCTATTTTCAATCAAGTGCACGCCGTCCACAGGCCGGTGACCGAAAATTGTGCACCTGCGCAAAGCATGTTCGCGCATAACCCGCGCCAGATGCGGCTTTCCACGCAATCATCGGCGAGAATCAATATTTAGCCTCAGGACCGCGATCGCCGCCCGCCTGTGAATATCGCGCGCTTGCCGCGCCCAGCAAGGGATTTGCATTGTGCCTTATGTGGGGACAGCCGCCCTCGGCTGTCCGTCGAGCGCAGCTCGACGCTTGGCTAAAGGGTTTCGAGATTCTATTCGGAGAGCAATTTCGTCAAATGAGGCAGCCCAGCCTGCCTAGTCGATACGGATGTAGCGAGAATATTCTTCCGGTGAAGGGGTCTACGGTCATTTGGAGGGTTCTATTCGTGCTTAGCACCTTAGCCGAGATGTCCCATTCTCTGGATAAATAGCTTCGGCAGGCTACACCCCGGTGGCTTTTTTCTTTTCTGCTCCCGCCGCACTCTTCCCCGCAGCGCCCTTCTTCACTTTGCCGCCCCGCACAATGTCCGCGATGGTCGTATTCTCCAAAATCTTCGCCGCCGCGTCCCGCACCTCGAGAAAGACCGCATACAGCGCTCGATGATCTCCGCCCTTGGCGATCAGCCCTCGCAACTGTTCCGCATCGCCCATCGGCGCCAGAGGCCCATCAATCAGCCGGATAATATCGCTCAACGGAAGCTGCGCCGGATCGCGCCTGAGCCGGTATCCGCCGTGCGCGCCGCGCACGCTGTCGACGATACGCGCATTTTTCAGCTCCAAAAGAATTAATTCCAGAAACTTCTCCGGCAAATCGCTCTCCGCCGCGATTTCCCGGATCTTGATCGCGCCCTGATCGTGTCGCCGGGCCAGCGTCATCGTCGCCTGCAGCGCGTACAGCCCTTTTTGCGAGATCTTCAAATTTGCCGCACCTCCCGCTCGCCCTGATTGTGCCCCATTTCGAACGCATTGCCTAGCATCTTTATAAGGTCGAAGGTATAACAACGTGGCGTTGCATCGGGAAAGTCACGGCTTTAGCCGACCCGCTTGACTCGGATAGGGTACGGGCTTCAGCCCGTGCCGCTCGAATCGTGAGAGGGTACGGCTCCGAATGACGTGGGGCTTTAGCCCCTGAGGGACGTATGCAGAAAATCAGGTGGTAGCCACGTGCAGAACGCTGTGGCTCTCCACAGATTGGGACGATAGGCACCCCTCATACGCTTCATACATTCCTTCGAAAATGCGATCCCACGACGTGGTCAGAGCTTGCGCTCGCGCAGCCGCACGCATCGCCGAGAGCAAGTCCGGTTCCGAAATTAATCTCGCCAGGTAACCCGCAAATTCCGCGCCGTCCCGCGCCACGAAACCCGAACTCCCATGGCGCACCGTATATTGCGGCCCACCACTGTTGGTCACTACAGCCGGAACTCCCGAAGAAAACGCTTCCAGCACCACCAGACCAAACGTGTCAGTCTCCGAAGGAAAGGCCAGCACGTCGAAGTTTGCAAACGTGCGCGACAGTTCTGGGCCGGTCAGCACGCCCGTGAATTCCGCCTGCCGCATATTCTTCCGCAGCCATTCCTGTTCCGCGCCCTCGCCCACCACCACAAACTGAAAATCTCGATGCCCTCGGTCGAACAGCGCCTGCTCCAGCCGCGCCAGCGCCCGCACATTTTTCTCCGCCGTCAGTCGCCCGACATAGCCGATTCGAAACGGTCCGCCAGGCGGTCGATTGCGAAATTCCGGATTGAAAACCGTCGTGTCCACGGCATGCGACATCAGGTGACAAGGCTTGCCCGTAGCCGCCTCCAGTACCGTGATCATTTCCTGATTCGGCGCAAACAACAACCGCGGAATCTTATAGAAGCGCGCCGAAGCGCGAAAACTCCCACGCTCCGCAGCATCGGCTAACTTCTCAACGGCAGTCTTGGGCAAAAACGACACTGCAGCCGCCATCCGCCTGCGCGCATATTGATGAAGATTGGTTTGCCACGATGCCGCGAGCGGAATTTTCATCTTGTGGGCGACGTACGCTCCCAGCGTGCCGACATCGCTCGGCCCCGTAATTTGCACCACATCCGGACGGAAGTCGCGCAGCAGCGGCTCCAGCTTGCGATAATGCCTCAAGAAAAGCAGGTCGTACTCGTGAGCCCGGTCGAGCGGAAATTTCACCGGACCACGCGGCAATTGGACGCGAGTAATCGTTCCCGCTGTTGTGATCTCATCCCGCGGTCCGGCATGCGCCATGAAAAAAGGAATCTGATTACGGCTGGCGAAGGCTTCAAATTCACGGCTGGTTTTCGCCACCCCATCTACCTCGTGGTAGACGCAGGGAAAAAACGCGACGCGTGCACGATCTGTCCTCACCCCAGCGCCTCCGACGAAACCGCTTCTATTGCGACTAGCTCTTCGGGAACAATCTCCACCGCCGTCTCGCACGGACTTTCCGACACCATCCCCAGCCTGAAAACGCGCTCCACAGCCCGCTGCACGGCGGCATTTTCCAGCCATCGGATGCACGACAGAATACCCTCCACGTATGCCGGCGGCGCCTTCCACAGCGCAGAAATTGGCCGCGCCGCCCCGCCATTTTCGTCGGGATGAAAAATGCGATCATCCCAGCGCCTCGATCCCATCGGATATTCCGGATAGTTGCGAATGATATCGAGCAGGGTCCGCGTCGTGCGAATCCCAAGCGGTTCGGAATATTGCGGCATCAGCAGCACGTGGCTGCGTTGCTCCCGCCGGATCTCACTGACAAATTCGCAAAAAGTTTCCGCACTCGTCAGGTTCAGCGCGCCGCTGGCCTCGCACCCATGCCGGTCGCCGCCCGATACCAAAGGACGATTCCACTTCGCTGCCAGTTCCCTCACCCGTTGGTTCTCTTTTTCGCCTCGCGCAGCGTTAATTTCGAAAGCATGCAAGAATTGCACCGCCCAGCTCAAGAATCGATCCAGGTCGTCGGGACCGCGCTGCACTCCCACGCACGATTGCGTCCACAACGGATGATTGAACACCACCAGCACATTCGGAAATTCATCCAGCACGCCGAGCAATTCTCTCAACCGCACATCATTCGGATTCTGCGTATACGCCGCCAAATCTTGCACAGTCGCCTGCGCCTGGCCGCTCGGCAGGTTATGCACTCCAAGGTGAAAAATGGTTCCGGCGAACGGAACGCTCCACTCCAGCGATATTGGCGTATTGCTATCGCAGCGGCTGCGCAGCCATACCGGCGCTTCAATATTGTCGTGGTCGGTGAGCGAGACCATCGCCCTCAGCCCGAGGGTATTCTCGATCTGATCTCGTTCCGTCTCATACGCCAGCTTCGGCGAGAGTGGCGGCGTCCAATAGGCCCGCGAAAAATCCACGGGAATCCTCGACTTCCGGCATTGTTTTTCCAGAGCCTCATGCAGCATCGGCCCTTTTCGCGCCAATTGCGGAATCAGCCGCAGGCTTTCTTTGGAGCGGTTGGTGTGCCCGTGAAGTGAAACCGCAACCCGTGCCGACGTGCCAAGGTCCGGTCCATGCCAGAAGCAAGAGAGTTTTGTTTCGGCCATTGGCAATTGTTTTTGAATGCGGGAGTTTCGATTCTAGCCTACGACGGCTTCCTTAGCGACTTTTCTTTACGCTCGCAGCCTCAAACCAGTTAGATGCCAGAAGTTGACTCATTCAGACTGGAAGCCTCATGTAGGGACCGCCGATCAGTCGAGATGTATGAGAGGACAGCCCCCCAGTTGAGATTCATGTGGACAGCTTCCCCCAAGTTCTCCAGTTGAGATTCATGTGGGGACAGCCGCCCTCGGCTGTCCGGTCGAGCGAAGCTCGACAAGCTCTTCGCCCTGCCTCCCTGCTGACACCCGATTACCCCCGTAACTGACTGTGCCGATTCCCTGTGCTATACTGTTCTCGACGCTTTTTCCACGGTTTGCTCGTGACGCGGTGGTCCCACGTTGGATCAGATTCATCTCCGCCTTTCCTGCCCGCCGTTTAGTTCCAGCGTTACACCAATAAGTTAAATCAAAATGTTGAATGCGAGCGGCATGGAAGCTTCACGTGTATCCACCAGTGTATTCACAGGCCCCTCCAGAAAGAACAATTTAGAATGACCACATTTACCGAACTGCCCTTGTCCGCTGCTTTGCAGCACAGGCTGGCAGCGGCTCAATTTATCACCTTAACCCCCATCCAGGAGCGCGCCATTCCGCCCGCTCTGGAAGGCAAAGACGTAATCGGCACTGCCCAAACCGGCACCGGCAAAACTCTCGCGTTTCTGATTCCCGTAATCGAGATGCTTCGCCGCGAACCTTCCACTCAGGCCGGAGCTCTGGTCTTATTGCCTACGCGCGAACTAGCCATGCAGGTTCACGAACAATATGAAAACCTGCGCGGCAAAGGCATGCCCAAAGCCGCGCTCGTCATCGGCGGCGTTTCCGAAAAAGGTCAGATCCAGGGCCTGCGCGACGGCTCATCGTTGATCATTGCCACTCCCGGCCGCCTGCAAGATCTCACCGATCGCCGCTTCACCGACCTCCGTCACATCAAGATGCTGGTCCTCGACGAAGCCGACCGCATGCTCGATATGGGCTTTCTTCCGGCCATTCGCCGCATCCTTGCCCTGTTGCCCAAAACTCGCCAGACGTTGTGTTTTTCGGCCACGCTCGAGCAATCCGTCGCCGGCCTGGTTCACGAATACATGCGCGATCCAGTTCGTGTGGCGCTTGGTTCCGTGTTGAAGCCAGCGGAAAGCGTGGAACTCAAAGCTTACGAAGTGCGTCTCGGCGAAAAGCTCGACGTTCTGCGCCAGCTTCTCTACGCGGAAAAGGGACAGACTCTCATTTTCACCCGCACCAAGCGCGGCGCTCAGCGGCTCGCTCAGGAATTAGCCCGCGACGGCTTTACCGCTACTATGATTCACGGCGACCGCTCGCAATCGCAACGCAACGGCGCCCTCAGCGGATTTCAGGAAGGCCGCTTCCAGGTGCTCGTCGCAACCGACATAGCCTCTCGCGGCCTGCATTGCGACGACATTGCTCACGTCATCAACTACGACCTGCCGAAGATGGCCGAAGATTTCATCCACCGCGTAGGCCGCACCGGACGCGCCGGACTGACCGGACGCGCCACCACGCTGGCTGCCGGAGTCGAAGTCGTGGAACTCCGCAACATCGAACGCACCCTGAAGCTGCGCATCGAACGCATGCAGATGGATCCCTCAGGCGCAGTCCAGCCAAAACGCTTCGTGCAAAACACACTCGCCTCGCGCACCTTAACCGCGCTGCCCGGCGAAGTCTTTGTCTAAGTTAGTTTCGCGTGAGAAGAAACAGCAGAAGTAAAAGAGAACGCAGAACGAAAAGCTGAAGAAATTGAAGTAAGTAAAACAGAAGGGGGTAAAACAAACTGGGGTGCCCCATGTCTTGCTGATTTTGCGAGACATGGGACTTTTCCCTTGAAGGTGTTACCGGCCCAATTTATTCCCCGGGGTTAACACTTCCTCCGAATCCGATTCGTCCTCAGATCCAACCCGGAACAGCGCAGCCTGTGCCTCAGCATGCTCGCGCAATTCCTGCATCTCATCAACGACAATGCCTTCCGGCTTATCCTGTTTACGCTGAACTCTGCGCTCAGCCTTCTCGCGCTGTTTCTGTTGACGCGTCTGTTCCTTCTGACGTTTATTAAAAGTTGATCTTCCTCTCGGCATTCACAATCCCTCCTCAGTTTTTTCGCTTGCGGTGCCGGCTCGCGCAACCACGCGTCCGGCTGCCTCCGGAAAACAAGAAAACTACCACCGCGGTTCGCGGGGCTGCCGCGCATGTCCCTGATAATCGTCGCGTCCACGTCCGCCGCCTCCACCCCCGCCGCCAAAACGCTTTCCCCCTCCGCCACCACCACCGCCCCTGGGACGATCGGTCTTGGGTTGCGCCTCGTTGATCTTCAACGCTCTGCCTCCCAATTCGGTTCCGTTCAGCGCGGCAACCGCCTTATCAGCTTCGGCGGCGTTCGTCATCTCCACAAACCCAAAGCCTCGAGCTCGGCCTGTCTCCCGATCCGTGACAATGCTGACTTTTTCCACGGCACCGTGAGCTTCGAAAACAGTTCGCAACTCCGACTCGGTTGTGCTGTGGGGCAAATTTCCTACATAAAGGTTCTTCATTCCATTTCCTCTTTCAGCCAATCATCAAAAATCTTTAGCCTTCAGCCAACTCAAGTTCCAAAGACTGCGCAAGGCGCAACCAAGAAACCGACGCCGGTTGATTTATGCTCCCACCGGTTTCTTGTGAGACGCCGACGCCGCTGGCGGCTTCACTTGTGACGCCGCTTTGAACAATTCGCGGTTGCGGATCCGCCGCGCCAGTTTCTGTTTCCGCACTCGGTTGAACCGCGATTTATCGCCGTTAACTCCAGACATAGTCGACTCCTGTGATCGGGCAGTTTGAAAATGGATGAGCCAAAACCATTCTTGGGACAATGACAGAACGCGATCGAAACCACTCGATTCCGAACACGTGCTCGCAAAACGCTTGCGCCCCACCCGCGCAAAGTGTCCGCGCAAAATATGTTGTGGAGGCACACCGGCCCCTACAGAAAAGACGCCTCTCGATCTCTCAATCGCGAAGGCGCAAAAAAACTAAAGATGGTCTTCGAGGTCAAGTGTTTCAAGTATACCCTGTTTGTCCACACACCGCTCTGCGCAAACGGCGGCGCAGGCTGAATCAGATTAGACAGCGCGCATCGGGATCACAGTCCCGGCGGTGGGAGCGTCCAAATTCCGTAGAGGAGTCATCCTGAGCGGAGCCGGTTTTCAGGCGGAGCGAAGGATCTCCCGCATGCATCGAACTTGAAGGCTGGCCACCTGCCTCCTCGCTCCCGATCTCCGGGATCGAGACGCAACAGTGCGTTGTTCTGAGTGCTGCCGTCGGCAGTGCAACTTCTTCCTATGGGCAATTGAGTTGCGCGGTGCCGACCACCGTGCATCCCCCGCCGCACTGGTTCAACACATTACAGTTGGTCAACTGGTATGCAAAGACCGAGTACGCGCCCACTGCTCCGCTCGCACATTGCGCCACTCCTGCATTCGTAACCGACACTTCGTCGGTCGCCAGGTTCTTCTGGCACACGCCCCAAACGGCGGGCTGTGGAGTAACCGTATGGGCCGGATTCACATAAACACCGGTGGCGAGGAACGAAACCTGCCCGTCGGGATAATCCTGCGCGTCGGCCATTGCCGGACTCAGCGTGATCGATTGCAGCTGACCCGGTTGCACTGGCCCCTGATTTACAGGCGAAGCCGCGCCGCACGACAACGCCACCCAGGAAATCGCGAACAGACCTAGCAGTGAAAGGGCGAACTGAAGTTTTTGCATAACCCCTCCTGAAACGGCCAACCGGGCCTCGGGAAAATTGCGGTCGATTCGTGTCAGAACTGCCCAGTTACTTTCCAGTTGCTATTCCCCTATTTTACGGGTAACATGACCTCGTACGTTAGTCCGAATCGGACGTGAGCAGTTCTTGCCCAAAAGCTAGTAACCTCTCGCAGTACCTCCGCTTCTCTCCAGCGTAAATCGATTAAAAAAGGAACACCTAACACCATGGCAGAACAAGGAACAGTAAAGTGGTTTAACGACGCCAAGGGCTACGGCTTTATCAGCCGCCAGTCTGGCGAAGACGTTTTCGTGCATTTCTCGGCAATTCAAGCGGGCGGCTTCCGTAGCCTGCAAGAGGGCCAAACCGTGCAGTTCGACGTGACCAAGGGCCCCAAGGGCTGGCAAGCTGAGAACGTCCAGCCGCTGTAGACCATACCCCTTATTGCAAAAAGGCGATCTCCAACCAGAGATCGCCTTTTTCACGTTTGCGCCGAAATTGCTGATTGCTGATTTTTGATTGTTGAATGAAACCCGAGACTGAGGTTTTATTCAGCAATTAACAATCAATAAATCAGCAATTTCTGGAATCTTTGGTGCCATCGAAGGGACTCGAACCCCCACACCCTTGCGAGTACATGGACCTGAACCATGCGCGTCTGCCAATTCCGCCA
>PKXU01000154.1 GCA_003132445.1 Acidobacteriaceae bacterium
CCAGCGGCGGGTACGATCCGGGCTCGCAAGTGCCGTGGTCGCGCGCGCTGTCCACCAACTGGACGGCGGCCGGAATGTTCTCGGTGTATTGGCCGACTCAGGGCCACACGCGAAATGTGACCGGCGAGTCCACGTTCTTGTTAGATCGGCAGTTGACAAAACCATGGGATGCGTTTGTTGAGTACGCGGGTGACTTTCCGGAGGTTGGCGGTCCGAGACAATTGCTGCATTTTGGAACAGCTCTAAAGATCACCGAGCAGCAACAGATTGACTTCCATGTCGGCGTGGGCTTATCGTCGGCCGCCGTCGATCATCTCATTGGGATCGGTTATTCATTCCGCCTTCAGGCGATCCGTCGCTAGGCTGGGGTTATTAGGCAAAAACAGGTAGTTGGTCAATTGAGCACGACGATTAATCTTGATATGGTGCAGATCATTGCGACGCGGGTCGACAACCAGTGAACGGGACAAAAACCGTCTTGATAGCATCGTTGTTTCTGTGCGCGGGAAACGCCATCGCCCAGTCGGTCGAAAAGGAGCCTGCCGCAGTTGTGGAGTTTGGGGGAGCTGCTGACTGGAATGTCAAAGACGGCGGATCGAGCTTCGGACCCACCATCGCGGTTGAAGTTACGCCGATCGAGAACTGGCTAGAACTTGAGGCCGGAGTTACACCTCTTTTCACTCGTCATTCGACAGAATGGAACACCGACCTTCTGTTCAAGAAGCCTTGGACGCTGTCGAAAAAAGCAGAGTTCATGTTGGGCGTCGGTCCCGAGTGGGTTCATACGACGAAATACGGCATAACAACGAACTCCGTCAGCGGTGAAGTCGTGCTGGATTTTATGTTCTGGCCCTCCGCGAAGCATAGATTCGGTTGGTATCTCGAACCGGGCTACGAGTACAACTTTGGGCGCGGGCATGAGCAATCGCTTGGAATGAGCGGCGGCCTATTGATAGCGATCCCATGAGGCTTTGTTGGCTTTTGGGTGTTAGGTTTGCGCGATGGAATAATTTCCAACGGCCCTACGTTTCGAACTGACTTCGTAACCAACAACATGCTCGCTTTCAAACACACCGACGCTTCACTAGAATGCTCCCAGGGAAGGGCCACAGAGCACATTGCGTGTTCCGAGAACCGGTAATTGATTTTGATGAGGCTTCGGTCGGGCTGCTCCTGAGTAGATCGTGGATTTCTACAGCGCAATTCAATACGTGTTGTTCGTGGCCATCGTTACCGCCCTTGTAAAGCCTCTGGGCGGATACATGGAGCAGGTGTTTTCCAGGAAGGGAACGGTACTTGATCGTTTTTGTCTTCCGGTTGAGCGGCTGATTTATCGCATCACTGCGGTTAGTCCTGATGTGGAGATGTCCGGCAAGGAGTACGCGATGTGTTTCGTGCTCTTTGGCTTTTTCGGCACGCTCCTGTTATATGGCATTCTCAGACTGCAGCAGTTTCTGCCCTGGTTCTTTCCGCAGTACCACACGACGCCGTTATCCCCAGATTTGGCTCTGAACACGGCGATCAGCTTCTCGACGACCACGACGTGGCAGGCCTACGCTGGCGAGAACACGATGAGCTATTTCAGCCAGATGGTTGGACTCTGCGCGCAGAATTTCTTGGCTGGCGCTGCGGGTTTAGCGGTCGGCGTTGCTTTTATCCGTGGGCTCGCCAGACAACGCTCCGACACGCTCGGCAACTTTTGGGTTGATCTCACACGCGCCCTGCTCTGGATTCTGTTGCCCGGAGCACTTATCGGAGCCTTGCTGCTGGTTTGGCAGGGCGTTCCGATGAACTTTCACCGCTATACGGTGGTTACTACCGTGGAAGGCACGCAGCAAGTCATACCGCAGGGTCCGGTAGCCGCAATGGAGATCATCAAGAATCTCGGCACGAACGGCGGCGGTTTCTTTAATGCAAACGGGGCTCATCCCTACGAGAACCCTACGCCCCTTACAAACTTTCTCGAAATGCTGGCGATCGTGCTCTTGCCTGCAGCCTTCACCAATACCTTTGGCAGGATGGTTGGGCAGCCTCGACAAGGATGGCTTCTCTACTACGTGATGCTGCTTCTCTTCATCTGCGGACTGGCCTTTGTACATCACTTTGAACAACGGGGATTCCCCCACATCGGGGAGGTGGATTCCCGACACAGTCGCCTCCAGTCTGGTGGGAACATGGAGGGCAAGGAGGTGCGCTTCGGCATTGGCGGTTCCACCCTTACGGCTGTCGTTACCTCCAACACGGCCACGGGATCAAACAACTCAATGGACGACAGCTACACCTCGCTCGGCGGCATGGTGTTGCTGGTGAACATGCTGTTGGGAGAGCTTGTATTCGGAGGACTGGGGACGGGCCTTTACAGCATGGTCATGGCCGCTGCGATCGCCGTGTTTCTAGCAGGACTCATGGTTGGGCGCACGCCTGAATACCTGGGGAAGAAAATCGGGCCGGCGGAGAACAAAATGATCATGCTCTACGCTTTGGCCGCGCCGCTGGTCGTCTTGCCGCTCACTGCGATTGCCGTAAGCACACGCCTGGGCCTGTCCGGGCTCACGGTCAACACCGGCCCACATGGTTTCACGGGGATTCTGTTTGCTTACACTTCCTGCTTTGCCAACAATGGACAAAGTTTTGCCGGTCTGAGTGCGAACACTCCGTTCTACAACCTCACGACAGCGTTAGCGATGATGGTAGGCAGGTTCGGCTTGGCGATTCCTGCATTGGCGTTTGCTGGTCTCTTCGGTCGTCAGAGGAACACTCCTTCTTCGTCGGGAACTCTTCCGACTCATTCTTTTGTGTTCGGGGTGCTACTCACGACCTGCTTGATAGTAATGGTGGCCCTGAGCTATCTTCCTGCCTTGGCCCTCGGCCCCGTACTGGAACGATTGCTCTTGGGAAGATAGAGCGTTTGGAATTCACATCGCATGCTCGCCCCTCGCCCCACCAAGCTCCGTTCGCAACGCGACATTAACCTGTGGCGAATCCCCCTGCAGCTCTCGCTCGCCGCAGTCGGTCTGTTCGCGATCACCCTGATTCCGGACATCCTCGACAAGTATGGCGTCGTTCACATCCCCTCGTGGTTGACGATGGGCAGCATCGACGACGCGCGTGCCATTCTATCGGCCATGATGGGCGCGGTTGCGACCGTGCTCGCACTGATTTTTTCGGTCGCACTACTCGTGCTGTCCATGGTCTCGACGTTGTTTGGCCCGCGCCTGCTCTACCGGTTCCTGCAGGACTGGGTTACCCAGGTCACGATCGGCATGTTCATGGGCACGTTCGTGTACATCTGCCTCGTCTTCCTCGTCACGCATCAGGATCCGCGGTCGTCGTTCATCCCGCAAATCTCGCTGATCACGGCCTGGATGCTCGTCGTGCTCAGCTTCGGGTTCCTCGTCTACTACAGCCATCGGGTTGCGAAATCGATCCAGAACCCCGACATGATCGGCGCGATCGTCGACGATTTATACGTTGCGGCCGGCGGAGCGCACGTGTCCGGCCCCGGCGAGGGCACGGGGGTCGTGCCCGATGATGCGGCGATTCTGCGCCAGGCTGAGACTGGCGCGATCGTGCCGTGCGCGAAGAGCGGATACCTGCAGCATGTCGATCACGGTGCCCTGGTCGCGGCCGCGCGCGCGGCCGACGCACTGATCGTGCTGAGGTTCCGCCCAGGCCAATTCGTGCTCCGCGGCGAGCCGCTCGCAGCAATCGTCCCAGCGGAGAACGTCGGCATGCTTGAGGCCGCGATTGATCGGGGCATTCACATCGGCCGTCACCGCACGCTAACTCAAGATAGCGAGTTTGGGATCGCGCAGGTCGTCGAGATCGCGATCCGTGCGCTGTCTCCCGCAGTCAACGACACGTTCACCGGCGTTGCTTGCGTTGACTGGCTGGCCGACGCACTGCTCACGCTGGCCGAGCGGCCGCCGCTCCAAGGGAACTGGTACGACACTGGCAGCCGGCTGCGGGTATGGATGCCGCCCGTGCGGCTGGAGCGCCTTGCCAAGCTCGCGTTCGATCAGATCCGTCAGGCCTCGGCGACGACACCCGCTGTACTGATCCGCCAGCTCGACGCGATTGGCCGGCTGGCACCGCGACTTCCGGACGCCTGCCGTCAAGCGCTGTCGGATCAAGCGGACGCGATCCTCGAAACCGCGAGCGCACTGGTCGCGCTTGATCGCCGCGACCTCGACGCGGCGTGGCGCCGAGCACGCGCCTCGCTCGAAGCGCTGCCCCCGGCATAAGCGATGATGGTGGGGAGGTTCGGCTTGGCGATTCCCGCATTGGCATTCGCGGATCTTTTTGGCTGTCAGAGAAGCACCGCTTCTTCGTCGAGAACTCTTCCGACCCCATTCTTTTTCGTTCGCGTACTGCTCACAACTTGATTGATAACGATGGTAGTTCTGAGCGATTCCTGCTTTGGTCCTCGCGCCCGACCGGTTTGTCCATTACTTCTACTTCTCACACCTCTCGGTGCCTGTGAATTCCTTTACGACCTGACTGCGTTTCCAGGCTTCGATCTGTTCGCGCGCATCTTTCACTAGTTTTGCGAACCGGCGGGCCAATTCGTGAATGCGCTGCGATTGCCTTCTTTGAATCGCCTCGTTTGGAATCAATTCCGTGCCGACCCCGATGGCGGTCGCTCCGGACAAAATGAAACTGGCCGCTGTCTGTTGATTCACTCCTCCCGCGGCAATCAATGGAATGTGGGGCAAAGATGCGTGCAGCGCTTTGATATACCTATCCCCACCGACCGGACCGCACGGAAACACCTTGACGAAATCAGCGCCCGCGCTCCATGCGGTGACTACCTCGGTTGGTGTCAATGCGCCGGGCAAGACCGCCACATTCTGTTTAGCTGCGAATTCCATGATCACGGGATTCAGTGACGGAGCAGTGACGAAACCTACACCCGCATCCACGCACA
>PKXU01000125.1 GCA_003132445.1 Acidobacteriaceae bacterium
TCTCCAAAGAACTAAAGAACTAAAGAACTAGAAACACACAGAGGAAAGTACCGAAGGAAAACCGCAGCGGCCACGGGACTTTTTCAACACACACAGGCGATAGCGCTCAAAACCCCTCCGCCACAGCCATTCCTCCACGCGGTTGCAACGGCTAGCCGGTCTCTGTCGTCCCAAATGCTGCGGCATGGGAGGCCGTCATCATGGGTAAACAGAGAATCAAGCCGAATTACCGTCGCCGCGTTCTTCGGCTTCCAGACTTGGATCACTGTAAATTGGCGGTACTCAATAGCCTCGGATCGCCAGCATCTCGCCGCGTCTACGAGTACGCCATCGACCAATTCATCGCCTGGTACTGTTCCGAGCCTCGGCTGGCCTTCAATCGAATCGTGGTCGTACGCTACCGAATATACCTGGAATCAAGAGGTCTGGCCGCGAACACTATCAACCAACAACTCGCAGCCGTGCGTCGCCTCGCACACGAGGCCGCCGATTCAGGTTTGCTGAGTCCAGAGCTGGCTGCCGGGATCAGCCGAGTGAAAGGAGTCAAGCAACTCGGGTTTCGCTCAGGGAATTGGTTGAGCGCAGAGGAGAGTTCAGAAGTACTCAAGCGTGCTTCTGGAGATAGCATGCGAGCGAAGCGCGATTACGCGATGCTGGCCTTGCTGTTTGGTTGTGGTTTTCGCAGATCGGAACTTGTCGGATTGGAGTTAGACGAAATCCAGATGCGCCAGGGGCACTGGGCAGTGGTGGACCTGATTGGCAAGGGCGGACACATTCGCACAGTGCCCATTCCAGAATGGGTCAAAGTCGCGCTCGATCAATGGGTACTAGCAGCCAAGGTCACGGATGGACGGATATTCCGAGCCGTCGCAAGAGCGGGAAAGGTTTGGGGAAAAGGCATCTCGCAAAACGTCGTGTGGTACGTAGTCAAGGGTTGCTGCGAAAGGGCGGGATTGGAGCATATTGCGCCGCATGACTTACGGAGAACCTGTGCCAAGCTATGCCACACGAGCGGTGGCGAGCTGGAGCAGATTCAATTCTTGCTGGGGCATGCCTCGGTCCAGACGACGGAACGCTATCTCGGCTGCAAACAGAATCTCGGACATCCAGTGAACGATCTGTTTGACCTCAGAACGGACGGGCGGCCGCAGCAAAACGATGATGAATCCGCTCAAGTGAAAGCGTCCGAACCTCTAGAAAAGGCATCTGGGCAAGCGGTAGAATGCCGCCACGGAGGATCGGAACATGACCAGCCCGTCTGCGACGCCCAACCACTATCCTTACCAAAACGAACCGATTTGGTCGAGGTCAGAAAAGGCCATCGCCCGCAAAGCCTTCGACGCTGCTCTGGGCCAGGAGCTTCACGAAGTGATTCAGGAAGCAAAGCGAATGGCCAACGAGATCCAGAAGTCGTCGGATCTGTGGGACCTTGAACATCACCTGACCGAACGCCGTAAAGAGATTGACTGCAAATATGACTTTCGTGATTCGCGACTTATGAGATGTTTTGGGGAGACTCTTGTACGAAAATCGACTCGGGGAGGAATATCTGCGCGGATTGCGCGAAGAGGAGATGAAATCAATCCGTTCTTTCGCCCAGTTTCTCAGAGACGGCGCAGCCTGATATGCATTCTGAGCGCTAACGCCTGCTAATGCCACTCATCGTGTGCCAAGAATGGGCTGGTGAATCAAAAGTCGGGGCGGTGTCTGTCGAAGCAGCCATTCTCCGATTTCCAGCCATGTCGGCGCGTCCCCGGCAGTTGGCTGCTAATGCTCAACTACAGCTATGCTGCGAAGTACCTCCGAATAGCTTGCGCCGGAGAGCGAACATCCCAGCCAGCCCGCTACCCAACAAGAGTAGGCTCGATGGCTCGGGAGTAGCAATCGTTCCGCTGGCATCGTAGAAGGCTCCAAACTGGCTCCGAGGATCACCGTAACCGCCGCCGAATGCAGATCCCGTAAACCCTATGAGAGTTTTGTTCGGAATCACAAGGTCCAGGGCGCGGTCGGCATGGGGGTTGAGACAATCGAATTCACCTTGAAAAAAAGAACATATGGAATATGAAGAAGTAGAAGAAGTAAATGTAAGCCCGCCAATCCCGGGTTCGCCAAATCCAGCAGGGATGGATGGCATCGGTATGTGCCAACTGACGATTGATCCGGTCGCGGTATTGATTTCAATCGTTGCAGCAAACATCCCCACGTCGTTGCCGGTTATGGGAGACGTTAATGTCCCCTCTATCTGAAAGCTGCCGGCAAAGCA
The DNA here is from genome assembly GCA_003132445.1 of Acidobacteriaceae bacterium. Classification (GTDB taxonomy): domain Bacteria; phylum Acidobacteriota; class Terriglobia; order Terriglobales; family Acidobacteriaceae; genus Sulfotelmatobacter. The sequence goes on from PKXU01000125.1 coordinate 2,264, forward strand.
GGTGGTTGCTAGAAGTACTACAGTCAGACCAAGTGTCTTTCGCATACTTCCCTCCGGGTCTAGTTGACAATTCGTTCCCTTACCAATCCGTTTTAATGCGAGACCTGCTACAAGGTTAGTTAACTACGCGGCAGTCACAGCGAGCGCACGCCGCAGAATCTCTTCGTAGAGCTGATGAAATTCCTGCACTTCAGCGTCGTTCAGCGTTTCTCCCGAAGCGTACGCGAGCACGCGGGCAAGCTTCTGCTCCAGCTCCTCATCTGTGCAAGCCTCTAGGTTAATCATTGAACGTGTCATTTTCTCCCCGCTAGAGCTGCAAAGGAGAGCACTGGGGCGACCGCTCCCGCCGGAGAGTCATCGCCCCTTCCGCCGTCTCCCCTGCCGTGGTAGGTTTTTCAAAGGAGCGGCGTCATGCTCCGGTCGAAACCGCATTAATAATAGTTTCGGACGAACCAAGCTGTCTGTGATTTCAAACATCGAGTGACCTGGGTCGCACGTCCCTTTTTGGGTGCCGGGGAGATTGACTGAGCGCGCTGTGCCCCTGCGTTAAGGTTGGTAGTTGGCGTAACATCGCCATTACGCTCATTGTCGTTGGTTATCGACCGTAAAGCGCCTGATCGAACGCACCTCAATAAAGACCACGACGATTCCAGCGGCAAGGCCAAGCCATTCTCTCTCCGCCACGCACCAACCACACATTATTAGACCGATTATCACTGCAATAGACTGCCAGCCCATCGCGGCGAACCGTTGCCGACTTGATAGGTACTGCCTCCCCGCGATGAACCACAGCAACGAAGTTACGATCCCACCTAGGACCCAGTGCTTGCTCGCGAAATCCGAAATTGTCGCCATCAAGGACTGACATTATAACGAGTTGCGTCGGCCATTTCCGTGATTGTTGTAACATCGCCATTACACTCATCTGGCCTTG
>PKXU01000155.1:0-2027 GCA_003132445.1 Acidobacteriaceae bacterium
TATTGACTGTATTGGTACACGTGCGCTAGTGTCAAGTGAAATACCAGCCAGGAGTAGATGAACCATGTCCCAGCCGACAGCAATGAAGCAACCAGCCACATCCCAGATCGCAAACACGAACAGGACTACTGAGACCTTTAATCGCTCATTTTCGTCTGCAAGGTGGAATACAAACAGCCCCAAACCTGCTAGACGCTCAATTCTGCAACGCCATGCCCTGCCGCAGACACTGGAACCCTTCGTCGAAGCCAACGCTGCTGCTGAATTCTTGCACTATTCGGCTCGGAGCATAAAGCAGATGGCGAGAGACGGACGAATTCCAGCTCACCCATTCGGCACTGGTTCCCGCAAGAGGTAGTACTTCCTGATTTCGGAGCTTGCGGAGCATCTTCGTTCTCAGGTAAATTCCGCTCATGGAGAAGCTGGTCGTGACAAGGCGCAAAGGAGGGTCAGTTGAGTCACGATCGTCGCAAGGCTATCCGCTACAACACGGGTATGCTTTGCAAAGAGAAAAGGGCAATTGGCATGGTGTGGGTATTCCGCTGGAGCGAAGAGCTCAATGGCCAGCGGCGCCAACACAAGGAAGTAATCGGCACAACGAAGAAATTCCCTACGGAAGCGACGGCCAACAGAGAGGCCGACCGGCTACGTTGTCGCCTCAACGAACAAAAGCAATCCCTGAGCGTCAGATCTCTCACGTTTGGGGAACTAATCAACCATTACCTGAATCACGAACTCCCGCGGTTGTCGAAATCCGCCCGCAAGGGAAACCAATCGTATATCAAGAACTGGATCGAGCCTGCGTGGCACGGTCATGTTGCCGACAACATGAAAACCATGCAAATTCAAGATTGGCTGGACAAGGTCGAGCGTCCGGACGGAACCAAGCTGAAGATCAAGAACATCCTGTCCGCAATCTTCTCGCACGGGGTTCGGTGGGAATTCGTGGAACGCAACCCGGTCTGCGGTCAAGGCGGGACGCCTGGCCACCGCGGAGCTTCAACTGGCGTGCGGCAGAGCAACAGAATCTCCATCACTCGCGTGATTCTGCCGCCCGATGTCGTGCGTCAAACTCTCGAACAGTTGCCCCTGCGCGAAGCAACGATGGCGCTCATCGATGCGGTCACGGCGTTGAGGGCCTCAGAATTAGTCGCGTTGAAGTGGAGAAATGTCGGTTGGGTCACAGGCATCCTTCGATCCGAATTTGCGTTCGTGGAAGGCGAGTTGAAGGATACCAAGAGCAGAAGCAACGCTCTGCCCCTAGCTCGACCCGTTCTGAATGTGCTTCGTCTCTGGCGCGAGCACACACCTTATCGCGGGGACGAAGACTGGATCTTTGCCAGTCCGCACTACCATGGCAAGACCCCGTATACGTATCAAATCCTTTTCCGACGTCACATTCGCCCTGTAATAGAGCGAGTCTCAACCCTCAAGAGCAGCAAGCAAGCGCCGATTGGGTGGCACACGCTGCGCCGCTCACTCGCTACATTGCTGATCTCGAACGGCGAGAATGTGAAGGTCGCACAATCGCAACTTCGTCACACCACCCCCAAGATAACCTTGGAACTCTACGCACAAGCGGTTTCCGCCGACCAGCAGAAAGCACACAGGAAGGTCGTCCAGATGGTGCTGCCGGCGAAATTCTCCGAGAAATTGAAAGCGCGGAGCGCTGCCCCAACTGGGTAGAAACCGTTCTGGGTGTCCGAGGGTGCCCGAAACCAACCCTGCCCAAATCAGCTAAGTACTTTCAAAACCTGGTGAGCGCGGCAGGACTCGAACCTGCGACCCATGCCTTAAAAGGGNNCCAACTGAGCTACGCGCCCCACAATCATTCAATTTAACACATCGAGCCTCTCGTCCCCGGCCGCAAGGGCCTTCGTCAGTTCCGCCGCGACCTCGCATTGTGATGAGTGCTATAGGGCTAAGTTTCTTGACAATGGAGGGCGAGTCGCCTAGCATCGCTGGCCAGACCGAAAGACGTTGCCGCGAGGCACAGGTTCGTGTCGGGCAATGAAGCGCGACTCATA
>PKXU01000155.1:2095-40746 GCA_003132445.1 Acidobacteriaceae bacterium
TGTGGAGAGACTCGTATGGACTGGCCGCCTGCCAATTAGATGCGGACGCTCTGCGCAACGGAACGGTGAGCCTGTTGCATGCGCGCGGAATGTTTCAGGACGGCCTCCCGTTTGACATTCCTGAGTGCGATGNNTTCAGGGCCAGCAAAACTGCGATCTGGATTCGATTTCCTCCGGGAACGCGCGCTACACCAGCACCATCGAGATGGTACACGACGAAAACACGGGGCTCGACGCGAAGCCAGTGCAAATGGGGCGCAAGAATATTCGCCTGATCGTGATGCCGACCGAAGACGAGAATCTGTTGACGATTCCCGTAGCTCGGGTGATGCGCGATCAGTCAGGTCATTTCGTCTACGACCCCACGCATGTTCCACCTTGCTTGCGCTTGAGTTCGAGTGAACGGCTGTCAAAGATGCTGCAGCGGTTGGTGGAGATTTTGGAAGAAAAAAGCAGCGTCGTCACACAGGAGCAGCAGACTGGAGGAACATTTCAGTCGGGAATGTCGGCCCGTCAGGTCGCGCAATTCTGGTTTTTGCATGCCATCAATACGCGCTTGACCCCTTTGCGGCATATTCTGTTGGCGAAGCACCGGCATCCGGAGGAAATGTTTCGCGAAATGTCTCGGCTGGCAGGAGCGCTGTGCACGTTCAGTCTCGACAGCAGTCCGCGCTCGCTGCCCGCGTACAACCATTATGATCCTGGGCTGGGTTTTGATTTCCTGGAAGAACACATCCTTCGTCATCTGGAAATTATCGTTCCGTCGCAGGCCGTGGTGATTCCCCTTAAACCAGCGGCGCGTTATTTTTACGAAGGTGAAATTCGGGACCAGCGCTGCCTGGGACGTTCGCGCTGGATCCTCGGAATGCGTTCGCCAGTGGGTGAGACGGACGTGATCGCGAAAACTTTGCAACTGGTGAAAGTATGTTCCGCGCAATTTGTTCCCGAGTTAGTGAAACGGGCGCTACCCGGATTGACACTAACCCATATGTGGAGGCTTTGGGCAAGTTGCAATCCGATATTCATGCGCTTGCACAAAATCCAGGCGCGCCGGATCCGGCTCAACTCACGCAAGCGGGGAACTCTGCGGATGCGGCTTCGAGCGCCGTGACCAAGATGATCGCTTCAGTACCCGTTGATCAGCAGTATGGCAATCAGGATCAAGTGCGGCGATTGCTGGAAGAGCCCATCAAAAACGTCGAAGCGCTGTTGCGGCGCGGACCAATCGACATCGCAAACGGATCTGGCAAGGGATTCTGCTCGTCGTTCGCGGGAGTTGCCACGAAATATCCATTTGATCCGAATTCTCTTCAGGACGCGCCTCTGGATCAGCTTTACGCCGTTTTCGGGCCCACCGGCGATGCCTGGAAAAAACTGAACGACGATGTGAAGCCATTCGTGCTCAAGGTTGGAGCACATTTCGCGCCAAATCCCTCTGCCACGGTGAAACCTTCGCCGGTATTCATCGCTTTCTGGAATCGTGTCGGAGCTTTGAGCGACACACTTTATCCCTCGGATTCGGCGCCTCCGCACTTTTCCTACACGCTCAAACAAATGCCGAGCAATCTGCAGGGAGTCGAGGTGAAGATCGGCAGCGAAAAACTCGCTGGAGATGGCGCGCAGAAAACATTTATCTGGACGGGCGTGCCCGAAGAAATTCAAGTCACAACCAAGAGCGGCGACACACTGGATTCATTCAGCGGCCCATGGGCGGTCTTCAAGTTTGTGGCGCGGGCGCATCAACTAGGATCCGGCAAACTCGAATGGGTGAACGAAACCAATGGCAGGCCGATCATGTTGCCCGATGGAAAACAGAAATCCTATGACTACCAGCTGCAGGTTTCTGGCAGTGCGAATCCATTCTTCGATCTGCAAGGCATGAAGTGCGTTAGCCAGGTCGCCGGACATTAGGAGCAGGATTGTGTTGACCGCTAGGCGCGGCGACGAGGAAGGCCCGTCAGGTTGAACTTTTCTGCCCGCCCGAGTTCGATAACCGTCCGAATACACGATCTTTCCAGGAAGGATGAGCCGCGCGGATCAGGAGAGCCGTAATGTTGTCGTCGCTGCCGCCGCTCTTCGCGGCTTCAATCAGATCTGCACACGCCTGCTCCAGCGATTCCTGATTCACTGCTTCGGCTATCTTCTCGACTTTGACGTAGCGCGACAGGCCGTCGCTGCACAGCAGCAGCACGTCCTCGGAATTAAATTCGTGATCCGCTAAGTCTGGTTCGACGCTATCGTCAGTGCCGAGCGCCCGCACGATGACGTTCTGCATTTTCGATTGTTCTGCCTCTTCCAACGTCATCAGCCCGCGCCTGACTTGCTCCATCACCAGCGAATGGTCGTTGGTGAGTTGCACTACTTCGTGATTGCGGATTAAGTAGATGCGGCTGTCGCCGACATTGGCAATCGAAAAGAACTTGTCGTCAGCCGCAACCGCCACGATTGTAGAACCCATGCCAGCATGATGAAGATCTCTCGCGCCAGATTCGTGAATAGCCTGATTCGCCATTTGAATGGCGCCGGCTAAACCTACTGCGCGCTCGGAGACCCCTTCGAACTTGGCTCCTCCCAGCGGCGCCACGCGGCGGTCCTGCCGAAAATAGTCGAGGACAGTATCGACGGCGATCTTGCTTGCCAGTTCTCCAGCCTGTTGTCCGCCCATACCGTCGCAGACTACGAAAATTCCATGGCGTAAGTCGTAGCCGAAATTATCCTCATTGTTTTTTCGCACGAGGCCGATATCGGTGTTGCCGGCAGCTTGGATCAGAAAACTCATGGGCAAGTTAAGCGCTAAATCCTACCGCACGGCTGGCTTCGGGGTAAACAGCGAAAGGCGGTCAATTTCAAAGTAAGAAACACAGCCACTGGCGTTGCACTCGGATGTGAAGAAGGCGGAGTTACTGGGCTCGCCACGACGGAAGGTCCGGTCTTAGTGCGAAGCGGAGCCGCTGGCGTGGCTCGAAACAACGAGGTGGCATCGACCTGCGCAACAGGATCTGTCGAAGATTCTTCGTCGAGCGTTGCAGCCCCCAGCTCATTCGCAACTTCATCGAGCGCGGCAATCAATTCTTCCGCAGTTTGAAAACGTTGTTCCCGCGACTTGTCGATCGCCTTCAGAATCACTCGCGACAGCGATTCCGGAATATGCAACTCCGGAACCAGTTCGTGCGGAGGCCGCACCGTTCCTTCCACGTGCTGCATCATCAAGGAATATAGAGTGTCTCCTTCAAACGGGGGCGGCGCCGTTACCATTTGATACAGCACCACCCCCAACGAATAAAGATCGGTGCGGCCGTCAATTTCCTCGCCCGCTTTTTTCCCCATGAACTGTTCCGGGGACATGTAAAGCGGAGTGCCCACCACCATCCCCGTCATCGTCATTCCAGTATTGGCGTCGCCGACGGCTTCCCGCAGTTTTGCGATCCCGAAATCGAGAACCTTGGCGGTTTCCTGCCCCTGCTCGTCGGTGGTGAGCAGGATGTTGCCCGGCTTAATATCCCGGTGCACGACTCCCAGCTTATGTGCAACGCCGAGTGCCCGAGCCACCTGCGTCGCAATGCGAATCGCCCGCGGGATGCGGAATGGCCCCTGTTCCTGAAGAATCTCACCAATGTTTTTTCCTTCTACCAGTTCCATCACAATGAAAGGTCGACCATCTTCGGTGTAGTCGAAATCGTCCACCCGCACGGCATTCGGATGCCTGAGTTTGCGGGTCACCACCGCTTCCTTTTGAAAACGCTGCAGGAAGTTTGCATCTCCAGCGATCACGTCGCTGACAATTTTTATGGCGCAAACTTCGTTGAACGTGAGATGGCGAACTCGATAGACCACCCCCATGCCCCCGATACCGATCCGCTCCAGAATCTGATACTTGTTGCGGATGATCATTCCAGGCTGAAGTTCGCGAGCGCTCTGCAGAGCAGTCTGATCCGCCGGGCACACGTTATACTCCGCCGGATACGTCTTTTGACAGGTGGGACAATATTTCATTGCATCACGCCCATTGGCCAGAATTCGGGAAAAACCAGGGCTGGCCGCTCCAACCGCATAGCAAGGAATGCTCAGGCAGAAACGTTCCAGTGTCAAGGTCGTTCCATCCTGGTAGTGGGTTCGTATCTTTTCCACAGGTGATGCATTGCTGGTGAATCCGTGGCAATATCCCCCTCAAGACAAGTGGGTTACGATTGCACAACTATGAGCCGAATTGGACGCACCTCGATTGCGCTGTTGTGTTCGATTGTGGCATTGCCCATCGGTTTTCTTCTGGGCTTTTACCTTCTATTGTTCCTCGATCCTGATTATCACGATGGTATTTCGTTAGTGGGAGGATTCGTAGTCGCCGTGATCGCAGCCGTTGTCACTTTTAGATTTGTGAGGAAGAAGCAGAATCTATCCCTAACTTAGCAACCTGTGGAAAAGATAAGGACCCAACTATCCGGTAGTGTCCTATAGGACACTACCAACTATCCCTTCCTGCTTCCAGGCAGCTCAATGGCGGTTGGTTTCACGGCTTAAACGGAAGCCTCAGTTCACATTGACTTCGGCGTTGATGCTCCCTAAAATCTGCCGCAGGCTGGCCCAGTCATTGCCCAGGACCGTGCGCGCTATGAGTTCTTTGTTTCGATTCGTCGGACTGTACGCATTTTGCGCCATAACGGTTGCGCTTTTCGCTCAAGATCAGAATCTCGCCGATATTCGCCGCAAAGCCGATGCGGGAGATTCGAATGCCCAATTTCATATGGCCCAGGCGTATCTTTTGGGCAACAACGTTGCGAAGGATCCGGCACAGGGCCTTGCCTGGCTGCGGAAATCCGCAGAGCAGGGCTATTTTGGTGCCCAGTACGCTTTGGCATACATGTATTTGAACGGAGCCGAAAAGCTCCCAAAAGATCAGCACGAAGCTGCAAAGTGGTTTCGAAAAGCGGCGGTGCAACAAAATAAAGCCTCTCAAGACAAATTGGCGGCCATGTTGGCACAGGGACTGATCTCGCCGGAAGAAGCGAACTGGCGCACGGCTCAGCCCACGATCTCGCAACCCCCGATCTCACAACCATCGATCTCGCAAGCTCCTTCGCGCCTGCCTCGCCCGCCAAAAGCGGTTGCGGGCAAAACAACGCCGTTTTCTTTCGCCGAAGTCGAAACCGGCCTCACCGGCGGAATTACCAGCAAGCGCATGACGACTCTGGTCCAGGAATTCGGCGTCGATTTCAAGCTGAGCCCGAACACACGAAAGCGTCTGGCCGACGAAGGCGCGGACGATAACCTGCTGGCTGCAATCTCGTCAAGACGGTTGCTCTGATGTCGTCCGCCGAACAGTGAGCGCTCGCAAGCTTTGCACGTCCCCAATCGCCAGCCCTGTGCTGTATATTTTCCGACGTGACTAAAACGCGTCTTCGATGGTTTCTGCTTCTCATCCTGACCTTCGTGGCAAATCCCGCGCTCGCAGACTCGTACAAATATTTCCGCGTCGGCAACAAGGACGACGCCAAGACCACCCCTGTGGCTGGCATCGCCATGATGGGAGGAGGGACCGATCTGGATGGGGCATTTGCGTGGCTCTGCAACAAAGGAAATGGCGGAGATTTTCTGATTCTGCGTGCCACTGGCGATGATGCTTACAACTCGTACGTAAATAAATTATGCAAAACAAACTCGGTGGCGACGCTGATTATTCCGAACCGCGAGACGGCCGAAGATCCCCGGGTCGCCGAGATTATAGGTAGAGCGGAAGTGATTTTCATCGCCGGCGGAGATCAGGCGAATTACATTCGAGAATGGCAGGGAACGCCGGTGGAGAGAGCGATTAACGAGAATATTACGGCAGGCAAGCCCATCGGCGGCACGAGTGCGGGATTGGCGGTCGAGGGCGAATTTGTTTACAGCGCGACTGGCGACAAACCGGACGACAAGAATCTGTCGTCGGGAGATGTTTTGCAAAATCCTTGTTTCGACCGGGTGACGCTGGTGCGAAATTTTCTGAGAATTCCGCATCTCGAAAATCTGATTACAGATTCACATTTCGTCACACGCGACCGTATGGGACGTTCATTGGGGTTTCTCGCGCGCATCATGAAAGATGGATGGAGCCACTCCCCTCGAGAAGTTGCTATCGATGAAAGATCGGCGGTACTCGTCGAGGGGGATGGGAAGGCCACCGTCGTGGGCTCCGGAAGCGGCGCATATTTCTTGCGTCCAGCGAACGCGCCGGAGGTTTGTGAAAAAGGCGTCCCACTGACATTTCAAGAGGTAATTGTCTATCGAGTTCCGACGGGTGGACATTTTGATTTGACTTCGTGGACCGGCGACGGAGGAACAGCGTACTCGCTTTCAGTAGAGCGCGGAAGGATTGAGAGCACGCAGGGAACGAATGGAATCTATTGAGAATCATCGGCGCAAAACAACACATACGGCAGTTCTTGCGAACCTGCGCAGGAAACGTATAACGCGTTAGATATAATGCGAAAAAGATCAACATCCTCTATTCATCGTGTTCCGAAATCTTTTTAGGCTCGCTTTTCTGTTAGCCGTGACAGCACTCACCGTGAGCGCCGGCTCGCGGCCACAGACGCCGGCCTCCGCAGATTCTGCGCAACACTTGCAGCGGGGACAAGCGGCGCTGCAAAGCGGCGATATCGCAGGCGCTCGCGCTGAATTTGAAAAAGCGGTGCATCTTGCTCCGAATGATGCCCAGGCGCAATCGGAGCTAGGATGGGTACTGGCTCAGCAAGGCGAAGCCCAGGCCGCGCTGACGCACCTTCGGGCTGCGATAAAAGCTAAGCCAGAATTGGTTGAGCCGCGGCTCGTTCTGGCAGGAGTGCTGTCTCAGCAAGGGAAGGCCGCCGAGGCTGAGCAAGAAGCGCGCGCAGCCGTGTCGATCGCGCCACGGAACCCTGAAACTCACCGCATGTTGGCAAAGATTTTGAGCTCTCATGCGGGGGACGAAGCTTTGTCAAATATGCGGCGCGCGGCGGAACTAGCTCCCGAGCGCGCCGACTTGCGCGATGAACTTGGAACTCTACTGGCGCAGCAAAATCAGTTTGCCGAAGCGGAAATTTCATTTAAAGATGCGTTGCGCTTGCAACCCAATCTGGAGCAAGCACATTTTCATCTGGGCGTTGTGTACTTGCAGGATTCGAAGCTCGATGAGGCTGACGCCGAATTAGCCAAGGCGGTCGAACTCGCGCCGCAAGACGCTGCCGCCCATTACTATCTGGCGAAGACCCTGACAGCACAATCCGAGAATGCAGAAGCGTTGCAGGAATTGCGAAAGGCTGCGTCACTGAAATCAGATTGGCCCGAATTGCAAATTGAACTGGGTCTTGCCTGCCAGCACGCTGGCGACAATGATTGCGCGGTGGCTGCCTTTGGTGAAGCAGTAAAACTCCGTCCTCAGGACGCGGAAGCTTACAACGATTTAGGTTTGGCGTTACTGCAAAAAGGAGATGCACTTGGCTCTATTCCCAATTTCAAGACCGCCGCACAACTTCGTCCTGACGATGGCACTTTTCGAGGGAATCTGGCCATAGCGTACTTGCAGCGCGCCGACTTCGATGCGGCCATCACCGAGTTGCAGGCTGCGCTGAAGTTGGCGCCGGAGAACGCTTCCCTGCACTACAACCTGGGTCTGGCCTACAAGCTGAAGGATCAGCTCGACCAGGCCGTCCCCGAATTTCAGAATGCGATCCGCCTGCAGCCGGACTTGGCGGACGCGCATTACACGCTTGGAGTTCTGTATTGGCAGAAAGGGGAATTCGACAAGGCGACGGCCGAACTGCAAGAGGCGATTCAGCATCAGCCCACCTACGCGGAAGCGTACTACACATTAGGAACGGTTTTTAAACAGCAGGGAAAACTCCCGGAATCCGCATCGGCCCTGCGGGAGGCCATTCGTTTGCAGCCAGACTCTGCGGGGGCGCACACTACCCTGGCTGCGGTGCTGCGCCAGTTAGGCGATGCGCAGGGAGCGGCGGAAGAAGCTAAGTCTGGGGCGAAAATCGCCGCGGCGACCAACAATCTGCAGGCCGCAACGATTTCGACGAACTCGGGAAAAAGATTGCTGGCCGCGGGCGACGTGAATGGGGCAATTGCACAGTTTCGCTCGGCCATTGCGTCAGAACCGAATTATGCGGCCGCCCACTATCAGCTTGGACTGGCGTTGAATCAGCAAGGTCACAACGACGAAGCCACAAAGGAATTTCAAAAGGCCGCCGAACTGGATCCACATTTAACAGCGCCTGGCAAATAAATCCGGATCGCGCTGCGTCTCAGCGGCTGCGATTTCGGACCGATACTAAATCCGTTACTACCGGAACTCCGTGTGCGATTTTTACGTGCAGCAGCGCTTCGAAGGGTTTCAGTTCGCTCGGCTTCGACACTTGTAGCCGCTCCAGCAATTGCTTGACCGAGTCTTCCCGGCAAACAAACTCCACCGCGGCCTGAGTGCCGAAGGTCGTATTCCCGGCAAGAATGAGAATCGAACGCGACGGATCGAGCCCAGGCAACAGGCTGACGATCGCATAATCTTCGGTCGTGGGCTGATTCGCCGGCGTTCCCAGGAATGTCTTTGGCTCGCCGGGCAGCGGATGCAGGTTCACCACGGCGAGATCGCCTTTGCGAGGCCCGGAGTCGAGTCGCTGGAAAATAAATTCTTGCGTTCCTGGAACATCGAGTAGCGTGAGATTTTCGGAGGGCGAGCCCACGAAAATAAGGTCGTTATTTTTGGCATCATCCAGCGAAAACAGCGCGCCCCGTTTAACTCGAATCGGACGATTGAGAAGCGCAAAAACATGGTCAAGTTCGTGGATGGCCAGCACCTCTCCCACGCCCGTATAGTGGTCCAAAATAAAAGAGCGAGCGTCTGATGACGGGTTGAAGTAGCGCATCCCGGTTTCCGGTCTGCCCACAAAATTGCCATTGCTGAAGATTACCCAGGGCTGCTGCGGTCCGGTCAGGAAGCGATTCCAGAAAATCTGATAAGCCGCTGGTATGGAAGCGCTGCTCGCGATTTGTATGCGTGTTCTTTGCGACAACAGAATAGCTGTCGTGGAGAGGGATGCCGCCAGCAAAACCGAAAAAACCGCAAACGTGATTACCATCCCGCGACGGAAAGCAGGAGCCTCTTCTTTCTTTGGCCCAGGTTCCAAAACAATAGGCGGCGCTGCCTGAATTGCTGTTTTTCCCGCGCGCAGATGAAAAGTAAGGGCGTAAGAACCCTTCGGGATCTCGACCAGAATGGGATCGTCGGCACCCTCGTGCGCGTAATACTCGGTGAGTTTTACTCTCAATCGCCCGGCCTGAACGCGCACCGTAGAGTCACTTTGCGGATCGAATCCAGCGGGTCGACCTAGAACTTCGGTGGCAATCTGGTACTCCTTAAGCGCAACCCCGGGATGATCGAGAGAATGTTCGGCAAGGTACCGAAGCAGTTTGCAAAGGGATTCGGACGTGTGGAGGCTACGGCTTTTAATAAGTTTATCTATTTGCTGGAAGCATTGTTCCCGACCGAGCACGAAAGAGTGAGTGACAGCCATATCACGTTGAAGTAACGGAACGGTGTATCTTACTGCAACACTGGGACTTTACACCTGTAACGGTATCAAACCTAGTGAAACTTAATCCAGCTAATTGTTTTGTATTACGACTGCACAGTTCCTAATCACCATCACCATCCTGCATTTCCGGGGCACTTCGGTTTCACAGGTTCTAGGAGGAAGTTCATGAAAAGGTCAGCGTGGATCTCAGTGGCTGTGTTCTGTCTCCTGTGCAGTCTATGGGTGCCGAGCGCACTCGCTCAGGCTGTCTATGGCAGCATTTTGGGCACGGTCACCGACCCCTCCGGGGCAGCCGTTACCGGAGCGAAAGTCACAGTCACGAGCCAGACCAAGAACGTGTCGACCGAGACCACGACGAATGAGAGTGGCAACTATGCAGTAACACACTTGATTCCCGATGTTTACTCTGTTCGCGTCGAAGGCAGTGGTTTCAAAACCCTCGAATTCAAGAACATTGAAGTGTCCGCGGATACCGGCGCCAGAGTTGATGGCCAATTCCAAGTAGGTTCCGCTAGTGAGCAGGTAGAAGTGACTGCCGAGGCTGACCAACTTAAGACAGACCGTGCTGACGTATCGGTCGAGTTCAACGCGCGGGCCGTAGAAGACTTGCCGATTCTGAACCGCAACTTTACTTCCTTCGAACTTCTTTCTCCTGGTACGCAGAAGCTGGTGGGATGGAGCCACGCCGCCACGGAGAATCCTCAGGGCGGCCAGCAGATTTTTGTGAATGGCCAGACCTTTAGCGGTACGGCGTTCGAACTCGACGGCACCGACAATCAGGATCCGATTCTCGGCATTATCGTTGTGAATCCCAATCTGGATGCAATCCAAGAGACCAAAGTCACGCTCGGCAACTTCGACGCCGAGTTCGGCAAGGCCGTCGCAGGCGTCGTAACCGTGCAGACGAAGTCAGGAAGCAACGAAATTCACGGCAGTGGCTTCTGGTTCCGGCGCACCGACGCAACCGCCGCCCGCGATCCTTTCACGCAGTTTAATCCAGATCCGGTCACCGGCCGATTGATCCCATCTTCTCGGTGGCAACAGTTCGGAGCCACCCTCGGCGGCCCGATCATCAAGAACAAGCTATTTTATTTCGCTGACTTCCAGCTGACTCGCCAGAAAAATGGCGTCAGTAACCTAGAAACGATTCCCACCGCCCTGCTGGAGCACACGTGCGTCGCTGGTGGAACGAATTGCGACTTCAGCAGCTACGCCGCCAATATCGGCAACGGGGTCGCAGGAGATCCGTCCAACTTCCTTTACGACCCCTCGACCGGTAATTCGAATGGCTCCGACCGCTTGGCTTTTTGCGGTAGCAGTGCACCGTTTATTCCCGTGGGTCCCGCCACTAGCGCAAATTACCTGAACATAAATAAGGCGGCATGCGCCACTCCGTTCCAGATTCCAGTCACCAGCATGTCGGCGGCGTCACTGAGCATGCTGGCGGCCTTTCCGACTCCGACAAATGGCAATTCAACCACGAATTTTGTGGGCGCCGGTTCCGGTCCTTACAACCAAAACAGTTTTGATACTCGAATTGACTACGCCATGCGTCCGACGATCAATGTGTTCGGGCGCTTCAGCCTGAATTACTTCGCGCTCTCGGGAAAGCCTAGCTTAGGCGCGGTGGGTGGCATCGGATATGGGCCCGGCGGGTTGGCAGGCAGTTCGAATGTTCACAACTACAGCTTGGCGAGCGGCGTAACCAAGACTTTCAGCTCGACGCTGCTGGGAGATTTCCGCTTCGGTTACTTCCAGTACAATCCGCTCACGCAAAAGCCGGATGCTGGCGTGACAGCCATGACGAATTTCGGCATTCCTGGCGCCAACACCAATGCCATCACCTCTGGCCTCGGCGAATTCGATATGGATGGAACCGGGTCGAACTTCGGCGACGGCTTGGGTGTTGCCCGCTGCAATTGCCCGCTGATCGAGCGCGAACGCAATTTCCAGTGGGTCGGCAACATGACGAAAATGCACGGCAACCACCAGTTCAAGTTTGGCGCGGACTTCCGTTATGCCCGCAATCTGCGTGTACCGAGTGACTCTAACCGCGCAGGCGTTTATGCCTTCAGCCATTTGAACACTTCCGGCGGCGTGCAGGACGGGTCAACCGGGCTCAGTACAGGACAAGGTGGATTGGATTTCGCCTCATTCATGCTGGGCGACGTGACTCAGCTTAGCCGCTACGTCGCGACCAGTACGACGGCTGCGGAGCGGCAACACCGGATGTTCTATTACGGACAAGACACCTGGCGGGTCACTCCCAAGCTCACCTTGAATTACGGTTTGCGCTGGGAAGTCTATTTCCCCGAGTACGTCAACGGTAAGGACCAAGGCGGATTCGCCAACATCTCGCAGGGTGAGATCCGGGTTGCGGGTGAGGGCGGGATCGGCCTGAATGGCAATATCAATAACGATTGGCACTACTTCGCGCCTCGCGTCGGCGTGGCTTACCAGTTCAGTACGAAGACGGTAGTTCGTATGGGATATGGACGAAGCTATGATATGGGGGTTTTTGGTTCCAATTTCGGTCACGCGGTCACGCAAAACCTGCCGGTTCTTGCTGCCCAGTTGGTTCAGGGGCCGACCAGCAATTACGATACGGCGTTCCGTTTGGATAGCGGACCTCCGGCGTATGCCTTTCCCACAATTCCGTCCAATGGACTGCTGCCGCTGGCGGGCGTCCAATGCTATCAGGTTGGCGGAAATTGCATTCAGCCGCACATTCGTCCAACCTTCCAGCGCCTTCCAGAGTTGGACTCCTGGAATGCGACCGTACAGCGCCAGTTGACCGGCACGTTGACCCTGGAAGTAGCTTATATCGGCAACAAGGGAAGCCATGGGTTCGCCGGCGACGGCAACACCTATAACATCAATAACCCGTCGATCGTTGGATACGGCACCATCCCGCAGGTCGAGCGTCGTCCCTACTACAACGCTTTCACTTATACCGGCTACGCCGACCCGACAAACGTCGCAATTCCCGGTGTGGCTAGCATCGTTCCTGGCGTTTTACAGTGTTGCTCCACCGATCAGGGCAACTATCTGGGCAACGATGCGAGCAGTATCTACAACGCGTTACAGATGAAAGCAGACAAACGCTTCGCCCACGGTTTGCAGTTCCTGACGCATTACACTTACGCGCGCGCCGACAGGTACGATTCCAACTATTACAACATTAGCCATGCCGTCGCCTGGGGACCGTCCGATGAGGTCCGCCGCAATGTTTGGGTTACGAGCTTGGTCTACGAGTTGCCGTTCGGCAAGGGCAAGGGCTTCGCCGGCAATTCGGGCAGAGCCGAAGATCTGATTATCGGCGGCTGGCAGATTGCCGGCACCACGAATTGGAGCAGCGGCCTGCCTTGGACGCCCAGCTTCGCCGAGTGCGGCGGTGAGGAAGATGTGGGCATTTGCCGTCCCGATCGTGGCACCCAGTCGTTCCATAAGGGTGCGGGTTCACTGCAGCATCCGGCCAATGGCGGCCCCTATGTTCAGTTCTTCACGCCGGTAGCGAATATCACCACTACCAGCAGCGGCCCATTCCTTGATCCAGGAGTTGGACATTTAGGGAACTATGGCGTGAACAGCCTTATAGGTCCCAGCGGTTTTTGGGCAGATGCGACGCTCATGAAGAATTTCTCGGTCACAGAGCGCGTCAAAGCACAATTCCGCATGGATGCATTCAATGTGTTCAATCATCCGGTGTTGGGCTTTAACGCCAATCAGGGAAACCTTTGCATTGATTGCGGTGGTAACGCTGGCCAGGTCACCGACATCGAAGCCGACTCTTCTCCGGGTTCCACTACTGGCATGCGTCAACTCGAGTTCGCGTTGAAGTTAATCTTCTAGACACACGACGAAGTAAACTCGCAGAGGGATTCCTTCGGGAGTCCCTCTTTTTATCTCCGCTGATGCCCTGCATCGAAACACACAAAAGCGTAAACGATTCCGGAATACGGCCATGAAAAAAAAAGTCGTAGGGCTCGGCGAAGTTCTCTGGGATCATCTGCCGGAACGCACCTGCCTGGGTGGCGCGCCGGCAAACTTCGCCTACATTACGACGCTCATGGGAGATGAGGGAATCGTGGCCAGCCGCGTCGGTGAGGATTCTCCCGGGTTGGAAGCCCTGCGTCGCATGGAGGAACTCGGGCTCAACATTGATCATGTGCAGACGGACCGTCAGCGTTCCACGGGAAGCGTAAAAGTCGAACTCGACGGCAACGGGCTGGCGCGATTTGAGATCGCGCATCCGGTTGCGTGGGATGCCTTCGCGTGGACGCCGGATTGGCAGCATCTTGCGGAAAAAGCGGACGCGGTTTGTTTTGGTTCGCTGGCCCAACGATCGGAAGAAAGCCGCGCCACGATTCTAAAATTTCTGAAAGGCGCATCGCCCGGGACAACGAGAATTTTCGACGTCAACCTCAGACAGTTTTACTATTCGCAAGAAGTGCTTGCGGAATCAATGAAGCGCGCCGACATTGTTAAGCTCAATGACGAGGAACTGCCAAAGATCATGAGCTTGCATAAAGCTCCG
This sequence comes from Acidobacteriaceae bacterium, assembly GCA_003132445.1. Lineage (GTDB taxonomy): Bacteria > Acidobacteriota > Terriglobia > Terriglobales > Acidobacteriaceae > Sulfotelmatobacter. The sequence continues at coordinate 16,187 of PKXU01000155.1, forward strand.
CACAAAGATGAATTTTCTTCGGCGCAATGGCTGGCCCAGACCTACGACCTGAAGTTAGTCTGCGTTACGCGAGGCGCGCGCGGCAGTTTGTTAGTGCGCGGCAATGAGTCAAGCCAGCATCCCGGGTTTCGGATTCGCGTAGCCGATACCGTGGGGTCTGGAGACGCTTTTACCGCCGGCCTGATTCACGAATATTTGCACGGTGCGTCGCTCGATCTGATGAACGAAGTGGCTAATCTTGTCGGCGCCTGGGTAGCCAGCGAAGTGGGCGCCATGCCTTCACCGAAGCGCGGCGCTTTGGAGCATTCGCTGGCCGAGATTCGTTGAGGAAAAGCGCGCGACCGATTCACACGCCTCACTGACGCTGAACCCTTCGATCCAGACAGAATCGTAGTAAATAACCCTTATTTACGAAGCAGCCGTTACTGCCGCCGGCAGGCTGGCAGTCTGCCGCAGCGGTTCGGCTAGAGCGCGCATGACTTTGCCGAATCCCGCGAAATCGAGGGATTGAGCGCCATCCGAAAGCGCGCGCTCCGGACAAGGATGCACTTCGATGATCAGGCCGTCTGCTCCTACAGCCACCGCTGCTCGAGAAACCGCTGCAATCAGGCTCTGCTTGCCGGTTCCGTGAGACGGGTCGGCAATCACCGGCAGATGCGACAAATCGCGGGCCAATGCGACTGCGGCCAAGTCGATCGTGTTGCGCATCTCAGTTTCAAAAGTCTTGATGCCCCGTTCGCACAGCACGACCTGTTGATTGCCTCCGGATAATAAATACTCGGCCGCGAGCAGCCATTCTTTCACGGTGGCGGAGGGGCCGCGCTTCAGCAGAATCGGTTTGTTAACGGTCGCGAGCCGGCGCAGCAGCGCGAAATTCTGCATGTTTCGCGCTCCCACTTGCAGCATATCGACGTGCTCGCAAATCACATCGACATCCTCCGTGCTCATCACCTCGGTGACGACAGGAAGCCCGGTTTCCTCACGGGCCTCGCGTAAAATCTTGAGCGCTTCCAGCCCGAGGCCCTGAAAGTCATACGGAGAAGTGCGCGGCTTGTAAGCACCGCCGCGCAGCATGGCCGCGCCGGCTCGCTTTACAGCGTGCGCCGTGTCCAGCAACTGCGTGCGCGACTCCACGGAACACGGGCCCGCGATCACGACTACTTCAGGTCCGCCGATGGCGACACCATTTATCTTCACCACTGTCCGCTCAGGGCGTACCTGACGGCTGACCAGCTTGAACGGCTGGGCGATGGCGACCACATTGTCCACGCCAGGAGCCACTTGAAGCGCCTCGATCTCGTGGCGGCGTCCGCTGCCCACGGCGGCAACGATGGTGCGCTCGGTGCCGCGCGTCACGTGCGGTTGGTAGCCGGCTTCGCGGATGCGCTCAATAATGTGGTTGATTTCCTGCTCCGTGGCTTTTTCTGACATGTTGACAATCATCGGGCTGGAACTCCTTTCTTGTTTTCCTAGAAAGCCAAAAGCCGCGATCACTGGATCGCGGCTTGCGGTTGAAGCTTGTTCAGGTTGCCGTTAGTGGCTCAACCTCACTCCAAGCTGCCCCGGAGCCGCTTTCCCTGGAAACCAGAAGTAAGCGGTAAGTGCGGCGCCTGGATTAAATCGTGTCATAAGATTTCTATCGCAATATGAATTGGACGAAGTGGTCCTGTAGGGAATCTCCTACTGAATTGAGCTGGCTACGTTGGAGAAGGCGTTGTTGGCGTTCGATCCGATTAAGCGAACCGTGCCCACGACTAAAACCAGAATCACCGCCAACATGACCGCGTATTCGGCAATGTCCTGTCCCGCATCTTCCGTCCAAAGCTGATGAATCAATTTATACATTTGCTCTCCTCCAGACCACCCGTCATTTTGTTGAGAGAGAAAGACTGAACTGAATCTCGGTGCCAACATGATGCACGCGTTGTGAGCTTCTTGTCAATGCGCGTTTTGCGATTTTTCACAGCTAAACCTAAGGACGCGAGATGGCCGCTGGAAGCGGTGTTTGCACTATCTTCGCACTCGCGCCCGGCGCTTGCGGCAGCAGTTCCTGAGCGGACTGTTGCGCGTATTGCAGAACCCGGCCCGGCAAAATTCCAAGATAAAGTGTGGCCACAAAACTTACCGCCAACGCGGTTCCCAGTCCGAACGGGATTGAACTGACGGCGATCTTCTGCCGCGATTCCCGCATGTACATCACCACGATGATCCGCAGATAGTAATATGCGCCGACGGCGCTGTTGACCACGCCGATGAGCGTCAGCCAAATCAAATGGGCCTTCACGGCGGTACTGAAGACATAAAACTTGGCGAAGAATCCGCCCGTCATCGGGATGCCAATCAGCGACAACAAAAAAATCGTAAGCGTGGCCGCCAGCAGTGGCGAAGTTCTTCCCAAGCCTTCGTAGTCTTCAAGCGACACATAGCGCTCGCCCGCGTTGCCAAAGTGCCCGATCACGGCGAAAGCGCCAACGTTCATCGCTGCATAAGCCGCCGTATAGAACATGGCTGCGGAAATTCCGCTCACCGAATTTTCCGATCCGGTTACGGCAAACGCCATCAGCAGATAACCAGCGTGAGCGATTGATGAATAGGCCAGCAGGCGCTTGATGTTATTTTGCACCAGCGCCCCCACGTTCCCCAGCGTCATGGAAAGCGCCGCGGCGACCCAGAGGATCCAAAAACGCCCCGGCGCATTGATGGTAAACACCACCCGCAACAACACCGCGAATGCCGCGGCTTTTGGAGCGGTCGACATGAAGCCGACAATGGGCGCAGGTGCACCTTCATAAACATCGGGAGTCCAGATGTGAAAAGGAGCAGCCGCAACCTTGAATCCGAGCCCGACAAACATCAGTGCCATCGCCACATAAACCAGCAACACCACGGGGCCAGCCTGCAACTTCTGGCTGATCAAGTCGATGTTCGTCGATCCGGTGGCCCCGAACATGAGCGCTACACCGTACAGAAAGAATGCGGTGGCGAACGATCCCAGCAGGAAATACTTAAGCGATGATTCACTGCTCGCCGCTTCGTTGCGCCGGAATCCGGTGAGGATATACGTCGAGATCGATGAGATCTCAAGGGCAATAAAAATTAAAACCAGTTCCACGGCCGAGGACATGAGAGCCATACCGACCGCGCCAAAAAGAATGAGAGCGTAGTATTCGCCGGCGCGAATCCGCTGCACTTCCATGTATTCGAACGAACTGAGGATCACTACCGCCGCGATGCCGATAATCAGAAAATGAAAAAATACGCTGTATGCATCGACCTTTACCATGTTTGAGAACGCGAGTCCCGGCGACTGCGCCATGTACCAGGTCGAAAGCAGTCCAGCGACGGTTCCCGCGAACCCGATATAGCCGAGCAATTTCTGGCTCTTTTTTTCATCCACTAGAGGGTCGAGCACCATGACCACAATGCCGAAAGCAGACAGAATTAACTCCGGCAGAATGCGGATGTAATCCACGCCCTGCGGGATCGTCTGCAACCCGGCTGGTAAGATCAGCGAGGTCACTGTCCCACCACCTGGCCCACGAACTGAGAGAACGGACTCAACGCGGCCTGTACGGCAGGATCGATCGCGCCCAGCCACAGAATCGGCGCCACACCCATGACCAGCGCAGCTACCGCGCACGGCCATATCGCCCATTTCTCAAACGCAAAAAGATCGTGCAGCGAGTTGTTTGCCGAATGCGTTACTTGGCCGAAAAACACACGCTGGTACATCCACAACAGATAACACGCGCTCCAAATCACGCCCGTCGCGGCGAGAATCCCATAGATGGGTCGATCCTGAAACGCACCACTGAGGACAAGAAATTCGCCGACGAATCCGTTCAGCAGCGGAAGCCCAACCGAAGCCAGCACGATGAATAAGTACGACGCCGCATAAACCGGCATGGTACTGGCTAGGCCTCCGAACTCTGAAATCTCGTAAGTATGGCGGCGCTCATGCAGAATGCCGGTCAGCATAAATAAACCGCCGGTGGAAACACCATGCGCGAGCATAATGAACATTGCGCCGTTCAATCCGGCCTGCGTAAAGCTGAAGATTCCCAACACCACAAAGCCCAGGTGGCTGATCGAAGAATAAGCGATCAGCTTCTTCATATTCGGCTGCACCATCGCGACCAGCGCGCCGTAAATAATGCCAATCAGCGCCAGGATCATAATCCACGGAGCATTCCGGCGGGCTTGCTCCGGAAATAAGCCGAGATTGAAGCGCAACATTCCATACGTGCCCATCTTCAGCAGCACGCCGGCCAGCAGAACGGATCCTGCGGTGGGCGCTTCGACGTGTGCGTCGGGCAACCATGTGTGGAAGGGAAACAATGGAACCTTCACTGCGAAGGCTAGAAAGAAACCGAGAAACAGCCACTGCGCGGCAGCGGGGAAGCTGGGTAAGGCTCCGCGCGCGATCTCATCGCGAATCACGACAAAATCAAAACTGCCCGTATGAGCGTACAGCCAAAGAATCGCCGCCAGCATAAACACCGACGCGATCATCGTGTACATGAAAAATTTAACTGCGGCATACACTTTGCGCTCATGTCCGAAGATGCCAATCAGGAGCGCCATCGGAATCAGTGTCGCTTCCCAGAAAAAATAAAAGAGAAACAGATCGAGAGCGGTGAAAACTCCAATCAGCGCGGTCTCAAGAATCAGCAGCAGAATAAAAAATTCCTTCACTCGATCATGCACTGACTGCCATGAGATCAGCACGCACAGCGGCGTGAGAAACGTCGTGAGAACTACCAGCCACAGCGAGATGCCGTCAATCCCCATGTGGTAGTGGATATTGGGAGTCGAAATCCAAGCCCGGTCGAGCTCGTATTGAAATCCTGCCTGGGACCGATGAAAGTGCACCGGCAAATGAAGGGATAGAAGAAAAGTGAGCAGCGAAAAGACCAGCGCGAAAATGCGGATATCGCGATCGCGCCGCGGAAAGACCATGAGCAGCAAAGCTCCGACCAGCGGGGCAAAGGTCACAAACGTCAGGATGTAGGGGCTCCAGCTATCCGCGTTCATCGCACCCCCATCCAAATCATGTAGGCAATCACCACGGCCGAGCCGGCTGCAATCCAGCCCGCATAAGAACGCAAATTACCCGACTGCATGTGGCGGACCTCGTCCGAAACGTGCCGCGCGTCATCAGCCGCGTTGTTCACCGTGTCGTCGATAACTTTGCGGTCGATCCCCTCCCAAAGAATGGTGGTGGAGCCCTGCACCAGCGGCTTCACGAAAATCTTCGCGTAAAATTCGTCCACATAATATTTATGCAGCACCGCCTGGTAAGCGCCGCCGAGCGAAGTAGCAATCTTCGCTGGCAAACCCGGATTCCGGTAATACAGCCACCAGGCTAGTCCGAAGCCGAGAGCCGCGGCGAGAACTGAGATTCCAGTAAACATCAGCTCTGTCGAAGCCTCGGTCTTTGGTTCGGTTCCTTCGGTCGTCCGCTCACTCGCGCCCTTTTCGCCCATCTGAGTATTTTCGCTATTCGACGGCAGCGTGGAGCGAAACACAGGCCCTAAAAAGTGATCGAAATGATTGTTGCCGCCCAGTGAGCCAGGGACGCCAACGTATCCGCCGACTACTGATAAGACTGCCAGGATCACCAGCGGAACCAGCATCACTCTCGGGCTCTCGTGAATGCCGGATGCGTGACCCGAATGCGCGTCGTGTGACGAGTCGTGCGCAGAAGGACTTCCATGTCCAGGCCCGGTATCCGCCGCGCCGCGATATTCCCCAAAGAAAGTCAGGAACCAGAGCCGGAACATATAAAAGGAAGTGATGAATGCCGTGACCACGCCCACGAACCAGTAAATCCAGCTCGCCTGGTAAGCTCGCCACAAAATTTCGTCTTTACTGAAAAAGCCGGCCAGCCCCGGGATGCCGGAAATCGCCAACGTAGCAGCCGTCATCGTCCAGAAGGTCCACGGAATCTTCGTTCGCAGTCCGCCCATCTTGCGCATGTCCTGCTCGCCGCCCACGGCATGAATCACCGATCCAGCCGCCAGGAAAAGCAGGCCTTTAAAAAACGCATGCGTCATCAGGTGAAAAATTCCCGCGGAAAACGCCCCCACTCCGCAAGCCATAAACATGTAGCCAAGCTGCGACACCGTCGAGTAAGCCAGAACTTTCTTGATATCCGTCTGCGCGATGCCGATGGTCGCAGCGAAAAACGCGGTCAGAGTTCCAATCACCGCGACGACCGTCAGCGCCGTGGGTGCGCGTTCGAAGATTACGTGCGAACGCGAAACCATGTAGACGCCGGCAGTGACCATGGTCGCCGCGTGAATCAACGCGGAAACCGGCGTCGGGCCCTCCATGGCATCGGGCAGCCAGACGTACAGCGGAATCTGCGCCGACTTTCCGCACGCTCCCACCATCAGCAAAATTCCAATCGCCGTAAGCAGTCCTGCGCTGGCGTTTTCCGGAGCCATGGGCTGAACTTGCGCGAATACTTGACTGAAGTTCAACGAGCCAAAATGCTGGATGATCAGGAAAAGCGCGATCAGGAATCCGAAGTCGCCGATGCGGTTGACGATGAACGCCTTTTTTCCTGCCGACGCCGCCGAATCTTTCGTAAACCAGAATCCGATCAGCAAATACGACGCCAACCCCACTCCCTCCCAGCCAATGAACATCAGCAGGTAGTTGTTGGCCAGCACCAGAGTCAACATGAAAAACATGAACAAATTCAGGTAAGCAAAAAAGCGGTAGTAGCTTGGATCGTCCCACATGTAGCCGACAGAATAGATGTGGATGAGAAACCCAACTCCGGTAACCACCAGCAACATCACCAGCGAGAGCTGATCCAGATACAACGCGAAGTCAGCGCTGAAGCTGCCCGACCGAATCCAGTGCGCCACATATTCCTGGTAGGGAAGATCGAGAGACGAAAAACGCAGGGCAACCAAAAGCGCCCACGCGAAGGCGGCGCCCGAGAAGACAAGTCCAACGGTAGTGACCGCGCTCCGCGACGATTTCTTGCCCAGGAATCCATTGATCGCCGCGCCCGCCAACGGCAGGATCGGGATGACCCAGAGATTGAGGTTCGTCGTCATAGTTTAAGCAAATTCACCCGGTCCACGTTCAAAGTTTCACGCGTGCGGTAAACGGAAATAATGATTGCCAAGCCCACGGCTGCTTCCGCGGCGGCCACCACCATAACGAAAAAGACGAATACCTGTCCCGCCAATACGTGCCAGTGCGCGGCGAAGGCCACGAAAGAAAGGTTCACGCCATTGAGCATCAACTCAATCGACATGAAGATGGTAATGATGTTGCGCTTGATAAGAAATCCGGCCACGCCGCAGGCAAACAGAAATCCGCTCAACACCAGGTAATAAGAAAGAGGTACCATTATTCTTCCACCTTCCCGGCCGGTGAAGTCGCCGGCTTGCCGGCCAGCACAACCGCGCCCATGATCGCAATCAGGATCAAGACGGAAGTGATTTCAAAGGGCAGCAGGAATTCATGAAACAGCAATTGTCCAATCGTGGCGGGGTCGCCGGGGAGAGCGCCGGCAGGCACGGCTTCCGTTCCCGAATGTCGCAACACGACCCATCCCACCAAAACGCCGCCCAGCAACACGCCCGGAACGCCCAGCAGAATGGCGACGCGGCTGTCCTTCGTACGCTCTTCGACTCCGGCGTTCAGCAGCATGATCGTGAACACAAACAACACCATGATGGCGCCGGCGTAGACGATGACCTGCACAGCCGCAACGAATTCCGCACCCAGCAGTAAATATTCGCCTGCCAGCGCCGCCATTACCGCGATCAGCGATAGGGCGCCATTAATGGGATGCCTCTGCGCCAGCAGGTTCACTGCACCCGCCACACAGACAGCTCCGAAAGCCAGAAACAAAATTAAATGCACGCTCATGAAATCAGTTCTCGGTTCTCAGTTCGCAGTTTCCAGTTAAAACCGCGGCAAAGCGGAGATCAGTTACCGGGCGCAGGCAACTGAGAACTGAGAACCGGCAACTGAGAACTTCTTTTCTCACCAGGCTACCGCGATCGCTGTGGCGATGAGATTTACCAGCGCCAGCGGCAACAGGAACTTCCAGCCAAATGCCATCAGTTGGTCGTAACGGAAGCGCGGCAGCGTACCGCGCACCCAGATATACAAAAAGAGAAACGCAAAAATCTTCACCGCGAACCAGAACAACGGCAGGATCACGCGCACAAGCGGCGGGCCGAAAAGCGGGCCGTGCCATCCGCCGAAGAACAACAATGTCGCCACGCAAGCCACCGTGATCATGTTGGTGTATTCGGCCATGAAAAACATGGCAAACTTCATGGCGCTGTACTCGGTGTGGTAGCCGGCGACCAGTTCGGTTTCCGCTTCCGGCAGATCAAAAGGAATGCGATTCGTTTCGGCATAGGCGGCAATCAAATAACAGAAAAATCCGATGATCTGCCCGTGAAAAATGTTCCAGCGCGGAATGAATCCCCAGAAATGTCCGGACTGCGCATCTACAATCGCGCGCAGGCTGAAGCTGCCCGACATAATCAGCACACCAACTAGCGACAAGCCCAATGAAATTTCGTAACTCACCATCTGCGCACTGGCACGCAGACCACCGAGCAGGGAATATTTATTATTCGACGACCACCCCGCTAGCGCCACGCCGTAAACGCCAATGGATGTGATCCCGAGAATCAATAGCAGTCCCGTATTCACGTCCGTGATCTGCAGGGGAATGGTGTAACCATGAATCGTGAACGAGTTGCCGAATGGAACGACGGAGATCGATGTAAGCGCGAAGATGAGCGCGATCATTGGCGCCGCAATGAACAACGGCTTATAAACGTGCGGCGGCGTCAAATCTTCCTTGAATATGAATTTCAGTCCGTCGGCTGCAGGTTGCAGCAATCCGAATGGCCCGACCCGCGTGGGTCCCCAGCGATTCTGCATGTGGCCCACCACCTTGCGCTCCAACCAGACGGTGTAGGCGACCGCCGTAAGCAGCACGCCCAGCACAATAACCGATTTGATCACAGACGCCAGGATGAATAGCCAGATTGGCAACGCCACGCCTTGCTTCCTCTCTTGCTCAGGAACTGCTCCTCAGGAACCGTGCTTCCCCAAGAATCGCTCGATATCAATCTGCCGCGACTTCCGCGGGCTTTACTTCGTGACTTTCCAGCACCGATTGCAACGTGCGCGAGTATCGTCCCAACGTGCCGGAGGTGAACAGAGTGTCGTTCGCTGGAGCGATTGACTCTGGATTATGCGCCGCACCGGCTCCGCTCTTCGTCAAAGACGTATGCTCGCTGTTGCCCGCCAGAAGATTCGGTCGCGAAATCTGGTAGCCGGGCACGAGCCGCTGGATCTCGTCAAGAATCGCCATCGGATCGAGCGGACTCAACTTCGGCTCCAGGCCTTGCATTTCCAGCCACACTGCATGACGATCAGCCTCGCCCGACTGCGCGCCTCGAGACTGTCCCATGTCCGCCCGCGTTCCGCCGCCGAATGGAACCAGTTTGCGAACATCAAATCCCATCGCGTCCGCAATGCGAACAATCATTTCAAAATCACTTTTCGTGCCGGAGATTTCGCCAGCCTTCTTTACCAGTTGCACATCGCCGCAAGTATTGGTCATCGTGCCCGCTTTTTCGTAGGCGTTGGCCGCAGGCAGTACAACATCGGCCATGATTGCAGTTTCAGTCAGAAACATGTCTTGCACGACGACAAAGCTGTTCGAGAACGCGAACGGATCAATGTCAAGCCGTCCCACAGGATTCGAGCCCACCACATAAAGCGCCTTCAGCGCGCCCTTCTTGCCTGCCTCGACCATGTTTGCGAGGTCAAGGCCCGCGGCCTGCGCCACGCTCCACTCCTGATGGAAATCGCTCGTTCCCGCCAGCGGATGGTAGCCCGGCAGCAAGTCCGGATAAAGCCCCATATCCGCTGCGCCGCGCGAATTCGAGTAGTCCGCTAAACAAATAAACTTCGCGCCGGAAATTCCCGCGCCGAATCGAACGAGACTGGAAATATCGTTTGCACGAATTTCCGACCCAAAAATGATGACCAGATTCTGCTCACCCCGCAATTTATCGCGAAGTGCAATCCAGCCGTCTTTATCGATCGAACCGTTATCGCTCGAAGCGCTAACCAGCGCATCAGCGGCCGCCTCATCGCCCGAGAGGAAACTCGCAACCTTCCCTTCGGTGCCCAGCGGAATTTGGGTGAAGCTCGTGGCCTGCCGCCGCAGTTTGATCGTCTGCGAGTTCACCACGTAGAGCTTGGCCCGGTGCAGGCGTACATTGTTGCGAATCTGCCAAGCCAGCAGCGGATGCTGCTCGGTAGGGTCGTTGCCGATCAGCAAAATCGCCGGTGCATTGAAAACGTCCGCCATGCTGGCGGTTGCGTCTGGCTTACCGCGCAACGCCGCCGAAAGAGCAGGGAAGTCGGCGGTGCGATGGTGATCGACATTGTTCGTCTTCAACACCACGCGAGCGAACTTCGAAAGCAGGTACGCTTCCTCATTCGTGGTGCGCGTCGAGCCGATCACCCCGATTGCCGATCCGCCCTCTTTATCGCGAACTTCGGCAAACTTCTTTCCCACCAACTCAAACGCCTCTTCCCACGTCGAGGGAGTAAGCTTGCCGTTCTTTCGAATGAGCGGTTGCGTGAGCCGCTCTTCGTGGTTCGCGAAATCGAATGCGTAGCGTCCTTTAATGCAAAGGAAGTCACCGTTCGTCCCGCTCTTGTCGCGGTTGTCGCCGCGCACAATTTCCATTCCCGTATCGGATCTTCGCACTCCCAGCGTAGTCTTGCAGCCGTCGCCACAGTGGGTGCACACCGTACCCACGTGCGTCATCTCCCACGGCCGCGTCTTGTAGCGATACGCGCCGGAAGTCAGCGCGCCCACCGGGCAGATATCGATGCACATGCCGCATTCTTCACATTCCAGATGATCTTTTTTATTCGGAGCAATCAGTGAACTCACGCCGCGGTTCTGCACCCCAAGCGCCCATACATCCATCCCCTCGCCGCACACGCGCACGCAGCGATAGCAGAGAATACAGCGCGGTCGGTCGAAGAACACCACAGGAGACCACTGCTGCTCATCCTTGTGGTTCTTGGCCTCCATGAATTTCGATTCCGCCGCCCCGTAGGAAAACGTCATGTCCTGCAGCTCGCACTCGCCGCCGGCGTCGCACACCGGGCAATCCAGCGGATGATTTCCCAGCAGCATCTCCAGCATGGACTTCCGCGCCTGCTTGACGTCGTCACTGTCTGTCGTGACAATCATGCCCTCGCTAATCACCGTGGTACAGGCGGTCTGCAGCTTGGGCATCTTCTCGATCTTCACCAGGCACATGCGGCACGCGCCCTGCAAAGAAAGATTCGGGTAATAACAAAATGAAGGCACTTCGATGCCCACGGTCTTACAAGCCTCGATCAGCAGCGTCCCGGCGGGAGCCGTTACCTTCTTGCCGTCGACAGTGAGATTTACGTCAGCCATGAGAATTTTGTGATTGGGCGATTGAGTCATTGAGAGATTGAAGAATCCATCGCTGCGAGATTTTCAATCCCTCAATCACACGATCGCCCGATGACTCAATTCCTCTAATGTGCCATCGCTGGCAGTTGTTCCGCCGCGCCCTCTTTTTCATACGGGCACGGCCTGCCGTCCAAATGATCTTCAAACTCTTTTCTAAACTTTTTCACAAAGGCGATCGTCGGCATCGCCGCCGCATCGCCCAGCGGACAAAACGTTCGCCCCAGCATGTTTTCCGACAAATATTGCATGTTGTCGATATCTTTCTTCACGCCACCGCCGGCATGAAAACGAATCAGCGTCTTCTTCAGCCAGTCGGTCCCTTCGCGGCAGGGGATGCACCATCCGCAACTTTCGTGCTGGTAAAACTTCATGGTGCGTAGTGCGAATTTCACAATGCATTGTTGGTCATCAATCACCACTACGCCGCCCGACCCCAGCATGGACCCGGCTTTCTGCACCGAATCGAAATCCATCGCGACGTCGATCTCATCCGCGGTCAGGCACGGACAGGACGACCCTCCGGGCACCACCGCCTTCAACTTGCGCCCATTGGGAATGCCGCCGCCCACTTCGTAAATCATCTTCTTCAGGTTGTACCCCATCGGCAGTTCGTAAACGCCGGGCTTGGCGATATTGCCGCTCAAGCAAAACAGCCGGGTGCCCCCATTTTTTGGCGTGCCTAATTTCGCGTACCACTCTCCGCCGCCAAGAATAATGTGAGGAACATTGGCCAACGTCTCCGCATTATTAATGACGGTCGGTCCGCCCCACAGCCCCACCACCGCCGGGAACGGCGGCCGAATGCGCGGTATGCCGCGCTTGCCTTCGAGCGACTCCATCAATGCCGACTCTTCGCCAACTTCGTAAGCTCCCGCGCCGCCATGCCAATAAATATCTAAATCGCGACCGCTGCCGAAAATGTTTTTGCCGATAAATCCTCTGGCATACGCGTCGCGAATCGCCTTTTGCATGATCACCGAAAGATAGCGATACTCGCCGCGAATATAGATGTACCCGCTGCGCGCGCCCACGGCCAGCGCGCCAATCATCACGCCCTCGATGACCGCGTGCGGATCGTGTTCGAAAATCAAACGGTCTTTGCACGTCCCCGGCTCGCTCTCGTCGCCATTGCAGAGAACGTACTTCGGCTTCGCCGATTGCTTGGGAACGAACGACCATTTCATCCCAGTAGAAAATCCCGCGCCCCCGCGCCCGCGCAGCCCGGAAGCCTTGACCTCATTAGTAATGGCGTCTGGTTCCATGGCCAGCGCCTTCTGCACGGCCTTGTAGCCGTCCAGTTCGAGATAGCGGTCGAGATTGGTCGCACCCAGGCCGAATCGCCGGGAGACAACCTTTACCTCGTCGGGATGGGATACCAGGTCAGCCATGGGACATTGAGTGATTTTGCGATTGAGTCACTGCGCGATTGAAAACCTGGGCTCTTAATCGCCCAATCACCCAATCACGCATTCGCTAAATTTCCTTACTGCGTTCCCCTCTTCTTGTACTCATCAAGAATTCCGTCTATCTTCTCCGCAGTCAGGTTCTCGTGAAAATCGTAATTCACCTGCGCCGCCGGAGCCCAGCTGCAGGCGCCAATGCACTCCACTTCTTCCAGCGTGAACAATCCATCGGGTGTAGTTTGCTTATTGCCGATACCCAGTCTCCTGGCGCAGTGATGTAAGATCTCCTCGGCTCCGCGCACCATGCAACTAATATTCGTGCACACTTGCACGTTGAACTTGCCTCGCGGTTCCGTGGTCAGCATTGAGTAGTAGCTGATCACGTTGCGCACTTCCAATTCGGTCAGCTCCAGCCTCGAAGCTAGCTCCGCGATCACTTCATCCGAAAGAAAGCCCACTTCATCCTGCGCGTAGAGCAACGTCGGCACCAGCGCCGACCGCTTCGTGGGATAGTGCGGCACCATCTCCGCGAACCGCGCCTCGAATTCATCAGAAAACTTCATAGAAATTGAGCGATTGTGTGATTGGGCGATTTAAACCTATACTGCGTGTCTCGCTGTACGTTGCGAGGCCGCGAAGATCGCCGTCAGTTCATTCGCTTCCTTAAGCAGTAACGCCGCTTTTGAGGACGGAACGATCCCGGATTCCGTCATCAACTCCAGCCACAGGATCGCCTCATCCGCCTCTTCAACAACTACTCCCATCTTAGCGACAAATTCAGCCTTGGACCGAGCTCGACAAACTGCTCGATAATTCGCCGCCACGGAAGTTCCGCACCGCAGCAACTGCTTTCCCAAAACTTGCGTATCCGTCTTATATGGCAGTGATCGATACAGCCGGATCACGCGCAAGGCGAACGCCTTCGTCCGATCCCGCAACTGCTCTCACAGACCCGTCCTTGGAAAATCAATCGCCCAATGACCCGATCGCCCAATTACTCAATTCCTACCGGTCGATCTCCCCCAGCACGATGTCGATACTGCCAATCGCCGCCACTACATCCGCCAGCAACCTTCCCTCGCACATCTTGGGCAGGGTCTGCAAGTTCGCCAGACACGCCGCCCGCATGTGCACGCGATATGGTTTTGCCGTTCCATCGCTGACCACGTAATAACCCATTTCTCCGCGCGGTGATTCCACTGCCTGATACACCTCGCCCGGCGGTACTGCGAATCCCTCAGTGATGATTTTGAAGTGGTAAATGAGCGCTTCCATCTGCGTCTTCATTTTTTCGCGATCGGGCAGCACGATTCCCGGCGCGTCAGCTTTAATTGGACCCTCCGGCATGCCATCCAGCGCCTGCCGCACGATCACGGTCGACTCGCGCAATTCCTGTACGCGGCACATGTAACGCGCAAATACATCGCCTTCCTGCGACACTGGAACTTTGAATTGAAACTTTTCGTAGCTCGAATAAGGAATGTCGCGCCGCAAATCGAAATCGACGCCGCTGCCGCGAAGCGTCGGTCCACTGGCCCCCAAAGCAATCGCGTCTTCCGCAGTCATCCGGGCCACACCCTTGGTCCGCATCGTCCAGATGGGATTTCCCGTCAGCAGATTCTCGTATTCGTCGATCTTCGAAGGAAAATATCCGGCGAAGTTGCGCACGCGATCGAAAAATCCCAGCGGCGGCTCCAGCGCGATTCCACCCACGCGGAAGTACGAGGTCATCATGCGCTGTCCGCTGACCATCTCGAACAAGTTCAACACTTCTTCGCGCTCGCGAAAGCAATATAAGAAAACGGTGAGCGCGCCGATATCCATTGCATGCGTTCCCAGCCAGACCAGATGCGAATTGATGCGCGTCAATTCGTTGAGCAGCACGCGCAGCCACTGTGCCTTCGGTGGAATCTCGAGTCCCAGCAATTTCTCCACTGCCAACACGTAGCAGAGATTGTTGGTCATCGGGCACAGATAGTCGATGCGATCGGTGAGCGGCACAACCTGCTGATAAAATTTCGCTTCGCAGGTCTTTTCAATGCCCGTGTGCAGAAAGCCGATGTCGGGCATCATGCGCACCACGGTTTCGCCGTCAATCTCCAGCAACACACGCAGCACGCCGTGCGTCGACGGATGTTGCGGGCCCATGTTCAGAATCATGGTGCGATCCTGGCCGGGTTCCAGCACGGGCGTGGGGTTCAGGTGGGCCATTCTTATCTCAACCTCAGCGGTAGCCCTCCACCGGATAATCTTTGCGCAACGGATGGCCTTCCCAGTCCTCGGGCATCAGGATGCGCCGTAAATAAGGATGGCCGGCGAAGCGAACGCCGAACAGATCGAAAATCTCCCGTTCAAAATAATTGGCGCCGGGCCAGACTGGAGTCAGCGACTCGACCACCGGATTGTCGCTATTCAGGCGGACTTTCAGCCGAACCCGCTCTTTCTGAGGGATTGAAAGCAAGTGATAGATGACTTCAAACCTTGGTTCGCCGGGATACCAGTCCACGCAAGTGATGTCGGAAAGAAAATTGAAAGGGCAGCCGGGATCTTCTTTCAGTGTGAGGCAGGCCTCGCGGATGCAGCCCTGATCGACATAGATCGTCATCTCGTCCCGATCAAACTTTGCGCCCGTCACCGCGTCCGCGTTCCAACCCAGCAGGCGCGCTACGGCGGGATGGTTCTTCAGTTGCTCCAAATCGTTAATGGCCGGGACCAGGGGCATTAGAAGTTCCCCCGTTTGATGGAGGTTTCGCCCCAATCCAATGCACCTTTTTTCCAGATATAGAAGAATCCGACCAGGAAAATTCCGATGTACACCAGCATCTCCCACAGTCCAAAGCGCTTCAGATCGCGCAAAATGATGGCCCAGGGATAGATAAAGACCGCTTCAACATCGAACAGAATGAACAACATAGCGACAAGGTAGAATTTTACCGAGAAGCGCTGCCGGGAGTCGCCCACGGGCACCATGCCGCATTCGTAGGGCGAGAGCTTCGCGCGGGTGGGCTTACGCGGCCCAATGAACCTTGACAGCAGGACCATCACCGTCGCAAGCGCGCCTACCATAAGAATATGGATCAAAATCGGGAGGTAGCGTGCGAAGTAATTGTCGGGCATAGGAGGAGATAGATATAATTCGCGCCAAGCTTGAATTAAACATTCTAGGTTATTGGCTACACTCAACAGTGTCAAGCGAGCGAGGGGAGATTTTACGATTGTGTGATTCGGTGATTGAGCGATTGAAAGCTGATCTAGAAATTGCAGCGAAGTCAGGCTCTTCAATCATCCAATCACTCAATCACCCAATGATTCAAATCCTATGATTTTCGGCTTCAATACCGACGTTAAGCATGGCGACACCATCTATCACGTGCAGAGTGAGGCGCATGAAGGCGAACTCCTGCTGCAGTCTCAAGTCTTTGTGCGCGGCCGCTGCATTGGCAAGAAAGCAACCTCCTACGCCGCTAAGGCCGCCGAAGCCCAATTCGGCGACGCGCAGAAGGAGCAACAACTTCGCGAACAGCACCGCCTCGTGCTCGATGCCATTCGGGAAGGGAAACTGGACAACGTTCTCGATCATCCCGAGGCAGAAGCTCTTGCCGCGGTAAAAGAGCTGGATGTCCAATGGCTGAGCGCCGAGTCCGTTCACGCCGATCGCAACCTGACCATGCAGTTGCGCGTCACCGAAGGCGGAGCAGCCGCCGCCGGTGCGCGACTGACCTCCCGTTTCACCCGCCCCGGTTCTTCTCCCATCTACAATCAGGCGGTGGCAGATTCCAACGGCGCAGCGGAAATCAAGATAGAAGTTGAGGAAGCGGCCCTGGCAGATTCCTCGTTGCTGGTCCAAGCCAACTACCAAGGCCGAACCACCACAAAAAAGTTCTCCCTTCGCAAAGCCGACTAGTATCGACGCCGACGTGCCAAAAAGATCTCCTCTGATGAAACTTATAATCAACGGTGACGCGCGCGATTTCCCCGCTGCTCCGATTCCATTTACTCTTGCCGCGCTCGTCGAAATCCTCGCTATGAAAGCCGACCGCGTGGCCGTTGAGCTCAACCGCGACATCGTTCCCCGCGATCGCTGGAGCGAGACGCATCTTAACGATGGAGACCGGCTGGAAGTAGTTCACTTCGTCGGTGGCGGTTGCTTTACGCCTCAATCGTAAAATCGCACAACCGAGGCTGTAATCCTGAGCCAAGTGAATAGTTGGCAAAACCAACCATTCACGCAGTCGAAGGATCCCTAGAGATCTACTACCGTACCCGTAAGGGAACTCTCTTAGTCACCCCTTTTCCACCGATTCTCTGCTTGACCGCTGCCCATCCATGCCTAAAATGTTTGAAACATTTCACTTAGATTTTGTTTCAAACAGAAATCAGAATCTATGCAAGACCGTTTCACATCGCAGCAGGTGATTGCTCTTACCGGGATAACGGCTCGCCAGTTGCAGTGGTGGGACGAGCGCGGAGTGGTGAAGCCGCAGCGGGAGGGGCATCGCCGACTGTATTCGATGAATCACCTGACTGAAGTCGCGGTGATCTGTGAGCTGCGACGCAAAGGATTTTCGCTGCAGGGAGTACGAAAGGTCATGCGATTTCTCGACCGCGAGATCGGGAAGGGATTGGCCGACATTGTGAGCCGCACATCCGAGTTCCACCTGCTGACCGACGGGACGCATCTTTATTTAGAGACCTCGGCGCGCCAGATCGTGGACATTCTGAAGAATTCAGATCAGCCGATCCTGGCCGTGTGCCTGAGCGATGCGGTGCGGCAGGTGCGGGCGGGCGTGCTTTCCGGGAAGGCGAATACTTCGGTAACTACGCCTGATTACCGCAGGCGTGTTAGAAAAGTTTCGTAGCCAAGCAACGCCGGTACTCAAGGAGGAAGACATGGTCGGTGAATTGGACCTTCTCAGCGAATGGATTCCCGAACAGATGCAGCCGGGTACTGTCTTCGTGCTGGAAAATGCCGGCGAGGTTGGCGAAAAAGAAGATCCTTATTGGGCCGTCTTGTCGTGTCCTTCGTGCGGCATGCTGGGCCTGATCACGCGCAAACAGATCAACGGCTTCCTGCCTGTGATTTGCGGGTCTGAGCACTGCTCAGCACAATTCTTTATCCGCGACAGCGAAGTCGTGGTGCGCAAACCTTTCTAGATTCGGGCTGCGTCCCGCGGCCCTTAATTTTTTCCCGCCTTTACTTCTTGCAACTCCACTGGAACCTGCTCGACGATTTCTATGCCGAAGCCTTCGAGCGCAGCTACTTTTTTTGGACGGTTGGTCAGCAAGCGAATGCGATGCAGATTGAGGTCGGACAAAATCTGCGCGCCTATGCCCACTTCGCGCTGCGTCTGCCGCTCATTGTCATATAACGAGGGAAGTCTTTGTCCGCGATGGAAGCCGAGCGCGGTGCGGTCTCCGATCTTTTCGATTGAGAATCCTTGTGAAGTCTGATGCAGGTAGATCAGCGCGCCGCAGCCTTCTTGCGAAATGCGGCGCAGAGCGCCTTCCAGCGTGGCATGGCATTCGCAGCCGGTGGCGCCGAAGACGTCGCCCATCAGGCAATGGGCGTGCATGCGCACTAGCACGGGTGTAGCGCTGTGCTCGATGTTGCCACGAACGAGCGCCACATGAGATTCGCCGCCGTCCACCTCGCTCTCGTACGCGATCATGCGGAACTCGCCGAAGCGCGTATCGACCAACGCTTCACCCACGCGATGCACGTAGCGCTCGTGCGCCATGCGATAGCGGATGAGTTCAGCGACGGTCAGCATCTTCATTTTGTGCTCGCGGCAAAATTCGATCAGATCGGGAACGCGGGCCATGCTGCCATCGTCCTTCATAATTTCGCAGATGATTCCTGCGGGAACCATGCCGGCGAGACGCGCCAGATCGACTGCGGCTTCGGTTTGTCCGGCGCGCACGAGCACTCCACCCTTGCGGGCGCGAAGAGGGAAGACGTGGCCGGGACGCGCGAGATCGGCAGGCCTAGTCGCAGGATCGATGGCAACCTGAATGGTGCGGGAGCGGTCGTAGGCGGAAATTCCAGTCGTCACTCCCGTGCGCGCGTCGATAGCTTCGCAAAATGCGGTGCCGAACTGCGAAGTATTCTCTGAGGTCATGGGACCGATGTTGAGATGTTCAAGGCGCTCCTCGGTCATGGCGAGGCAGACCAGGCCGCGGCCAAACTTGGCCATGAAGTTGATAGCCTCGGGCGTGACTTTTTCAGCGGCGAGGGTGAGGTCGCCTTCGTTCTCGCGATCTTCGTCGTCGACCACCACAATCATGCGGCCGGCGCGGACTTCTTCGACCGCATCTGGGACGTTCGTGAATGGAGATTGCGGGCTCATGGTGACGCGATTTTAACATTTGCGGTGCGAGTGTCGTTCCGCCGGGAAGATGAGAGCTCGAATTCGAGAATTCGAGGGCGATCGGCCTGTTCGCGTTTTTTTGTACTCGGTACCGGTAAATTATCTATTTTCTTTAACTTAGAGTGATCGAATATCAACGGCATCCCGCAAAATATTGACGAACAAGGACTTAGTTGCAAAATGTTCCGGAATAAGGACTTACGGGCGACTACGGTTCGGCTTGATGTCTCGCTACTGACCGAGGGCGGGATTCGTTTTGTGGAACACTTTTCGCGCACGAAGCTATTGTGTGCTTTCTAAATCCACAGTCAAGGTTGTTCGTCACAATCGGGCGAAAAGCCTGTGGAAAAGTCATGGTCTGGCGAGGTCAAGCACAGGGCTTGACCTTTACTCCGCTTGCACGTAAAATTGTGCTGCACGTTAACCTGTGCTAGGTCGTAATGAAGACTAATGTCACACTCAAACTCGACGCCAATCTGCTGCGGGAGGCTCGGATTCTTGCGGCCGAGGAAGACACGTCGATCAGCGCGCTGCTTGCGGCACGCCTGGAGCAGATTGTGAATGAGCGCAAGGCTTATCATCGCGCGCGCGGGAGGGCACTCGCGCGATTGCGCGAGGGAATGGATCTGCAATGGACGCCGCCCCGCTCGCGGGACGAGATTCATGAGCGGTGACAGCTCCGCAGGGGCTAAGGCCCTGACGCATTCTGACGACTTTTGGCGGCGTTGAAGCGCCGCTCTTCCACGGGGCGCTAGCGCCGGGTTTCCAACGGGGACGCTAGCGGCGCGATTTTTCATGGGAACGCTAGCGCCATTCCGCGCCGCTCCTCACGCGGCGCCCTGCGCAGAGGCGTCGCTTTTACGAAGATGTGCGCGGGCGCTCTTTTACTTCGTACTGCTTACGCGGGGACGGGAACCATGGCTGAGAAATATTTCGTCGACACCAACATCCTGATCTACGCCCATGACCGCTCGGCGGGCATTAAGCACAAGCGGGCCCAGGAACTGGTCGAGAGTTTATGGACGAGCGGCCGCAGCGTGTTGAGCACGCAGGTGTTGCAGGAACTTTGCGTGAACTTGCGCCGCAAGGTAGCCAAGCCTGTTCCGGTGGACGAGCTCCGCGCGCTGATCCGCGACTATCTGAGTTGGGAGATCGTGGTCAACACTCCCGAGGCGGTGATCCAGGCTCTCGAGATCGAAGTGCGCTACAAGATTTCCTTTTGGGATGCCCTCATTCTGCAGGCGGCCGAGCAATCCGGCGCGGCGGTCCTTTATTCCGAGGACCTGTCGGAAAGACAGAATTACGGAACCGTGCAGGTGGTGAACCCGTTGTTGGGGTGAAGGCAACGAGTTTCTCGCCGTCGACTTCCATATGCGGTTCGCGCCCAGTCGGAAGAAAGCAGGTTCCTCACCGGTCTTTCAGACCGGTTCGGAATGACAAGGATTTGAGTGGTGGCTTTCAGAAACACTTGGAATAACAAGTATTCTTCGTTTTGCACAGGCGGATTGTGACGGTTGATACTGCAAATCTCACATAAACTCTTTAAGTTTTGTCATTCCGAACGGCGTTTTCTGCCGGAGGAATCTGCTTTCATTTGAAGTCGCGATCATGCGCGATCGGGCGATACTACGTCTACATCATGGCGAGCAAGGGCCGAGTGATTTACGTCGGCATGACCGGCTTTCTCATGGCGCGCGTCTTGCGGCACCGGGCGGGCGAGGGGGGAGAGTTTACTCGCAGATATCGGGTGCATCGGCTGGTTTACTTCGAGTCATTCCAGAATGTCGAGAATGCGATTGCGCGGGAGACTGAGATTAAGAAGTGGCGTCGAGAAAAAAAAGTGGAGTTGATTGAGCGCGAGAATCCCACTTGGGGGGACTTGGCGGGGGAATGGGGCAAGGCGGCGGTGATGACAGTGACGCGGAAAGCAGATTCCTCACCGGGCTTAGCGCCCGGTTCGGAATGACAAAGAGTTGGGGTGAGAGCCGATCTCGAGGCGATGGACTGCAGCAGATTTCTCACCGGACTTTCGGACCGGTTTGGAAATTACATTTTAGAGCGGCTCCGTCCGCAGTTTATCCTGCTAGTTCATGCTCGGCCCCGCGGAATAGGGCGCGCATGGCGCGGATTACCCAGCGCATCAGAACAATGATGATTACGACGAAGATTGTGGCTAGAGTACCGGCTGCGTAGGGATGGCGCGTGGCCAGCCAGGTCAGGGCTATGGCTAGGACATCTTCGCTCAGGCTTAGGGAGATATTGGAGAGTGGTTCGGGCGAGGTGGTGATGGCGGCGCGGGCTGCGGTTTTGCCGCTGTGGGCAATGAGGGCGACGGCGGCGCCTAGCAGCGTGGCCAGCAGTTGGTGCTCGGGAGAAAGTTGGCTGGTTGCCTGGTAGGCGAGGAGTCCGGCGACGGGGACGCGGATGAAGGTATGCAGCGCGTTCCAGATGAGGTCGAAGGCGGGGATTTTGTCGGCGAAGAATTCGATGACGAAGAGGGTGAGGCTGGCGGCGATAACGGGCCAGCTTGCGAGGAGTTGCAGATGTGGGGGAAGCGGGAGATGGCCGAAGCGGGCCAGAAGTCCGAGGAGCGAGACTGTGGCGTAGAGGTTGAGTCCGGCGGCGAAGCCGATCGCGGCTAACAGAGCGAAGAGTTCGGAGGGCGGGATTTTGAGGACGTTGAGCATGGAATGTGCTTGAGGGGGAATGATAGCGCTTTGATTCGGGATGGGCGAGTGTGATCGCCGGTAGCGGATGAATTGGATCGGGATGAGTTGGATCGGGACGGGCCTGGGAGATCCGTCGCCCCGCTGGAGAAAACGCGGGGCCTCGGGATGACTTTGGACGGATTGGAGCCGGATTAGGATTTCAAATTGAGCCCAACCTGCTTCAGAGTGGGGGCTGCGCCGAGGATGCCGGGCTTTGCCCGGCCGGACAGCCGAGGGCGGCTGTCCCCACACGAACCAAAACCTTCGGACGGCTGTCCCACACAAAGTGGGAATACAAAGTCTGGTGAGTCAGAAATACAAAAGGCCGCTCCGATTTCGGAGCGGCCTTTCAAAGTTCGCAGGTCTTGTTTTAGAGCGTAGATTCGATTTCGAATTGTTTTAGAGCGTGGATTCGATTTCGAAACCCCAGGCTTCGAGCAAAGGCTCGGGAATATACTTCGAATTTTTGTTCCGGCGAGCCCACTCGCGGAGGCGCGTGGAACGCAGGTACTGGTCGGGAGAGAGCTTGTATTCACGGACTACCTGTTCGAATTCGGTGATGGTGGGGGTAATGGGCCCGATGGGCTCAGGCTTGCCCCAGTTCGGATTGCCGCGTCGCTTGGCCATGAAAAATGCCTTTCCACTTAAGGGGATGAAACCGCAAAATCGTATAACTGTTTGATTCCCCGCGTCGCTAACAGGATGCAACTTTGCAACGTGGGCTCCGCGTGAACAGAATTGGACCAAGACTGATCCGTACGCAAAGCTAATCGGAGACAAAAAGCTTACAATCGATGGCATTGAAAGTCAAAGGAAATTTCCCGGCGAGGCTGAAGAAGCCGCCTTCAAATTACTAGAAACAAATGACCTTAGCTGGTTCTAATACTCGCGGACGTGGGCTCAACACCGCAGAAGCGGGCGGGAATTCACTTGCGGGTATTAAGTACCTCTAATCTGTCGACCGCGAGAAAAACTTTGATTACAACGGTAATACAGCCGACGGAAGAGCTATTGATCGATCGGTCCGATGGACATAGAGTGCTGACAGGGAGTCCCGAAGAGCGCCCAGGCTGCCACGAATGCCAGGCAGAAAATCTTCGCCCAGCCATCGAGGCCTGAAGTTCCCTGCATGGAGATGGGTCCAACCATGAGTCTGAAAGCTTTGTTGCTGTGTTCGGACGCCAAAATTGTGCGCGTCTTGCGACGTGTGCTGGGCGATCTGGAAATCGAGGTCGACTTGTGCGCGGACGGGGATAGCGCTTTGCGCAAGCTGACCCGGCAGCGTTTTGAGGCGATTATTGTGGATTGCGCCGATGATGGCGCGAATGAGGTGCTGCGCAGCTCTCGCAGCGCTCCGTGCAACAAGCAGGCAGTCGCAGTAGCGATTGTGGAGCCGGTCGTTGGACTCAAGGCAGTGTTTGACGTAGGCGCGCACTTCGTTCTGTATAAGCCGGTGTCGAGTGAGCGGGCCAAGTCCAGCTTCCGGGCGGCGCGCGCGCTGATGAAAAGCGAACGGCGGCGCAACGTAAGGGTCGCGGTGCAGATTCCTGTGGTCATGCGAAGCCCTGGCCTGGGCGGGAATATGCGAGTGATGACTGTCGACTTGAGCGAAGGCGGGATGGCGGTGAAAATCGAACGTGGAAAGCGGCCGACTGGGCGCTGGCAGACCGCTTTCACCCTGCCGGGTAGGCAGACTGCGCTGGAGCTTCCCGCCGAATTTGCGTGGGAAGGCTCGGGAGATCAGGCGGGGGTGCGCTTTCAGCAGATTTCTCCGGAAGCGACGCGGCGGTTGCGGGAGTGGCTGAAACAGAATTCTCCGGAAGCGGAGCAGGACGATCCGCCGATCCGCTGCCAGCTCACCGATCTGAGCGTAGGCGGCTGCTATCTGGAAATTTCGTCGCCATTTCCTGCGTCGAGCCGGGTGGCGCTATCGATGCGCGCTGGCGGAGTGGAAGTGCGGGCGCAGGGTGTGGTGAGAGTGATGCATGCGGACCGAGGCATGGGGATTGAGTTTACGCAGGCGACGCCGGAACATCGCGCAGCCGTGGAGAAATTTCTGGGCGTGCTCAACGAAAACCGCGCGCTCATGCCGGAGTTGCTGGTAGAGCCGGAAGGATTGGAATCGGAACCGAGCGGGGGCCCGTCGCCCTTCGCGAGCACGGACGATCCGTTGTTGCAGTTGTTTTATGGCGAGCCGCTGACTGCAGACGAATTTCACGAAGCGATGCGCAAGCAGCGAGCACCCGCGCCAGCGGCGAACGAGGCATCGGCTGCGAGCGAGGCATCGGCTGCGGCCCACGCGTAGTCGACTCATCTGATGTGGCAAGCCGCTGCAGATTGAAGTTTGCGGCGATATCGACGCCAGGTATTTTCGATGGCCGAGTTTCCGACGAAGAAATTCTGTTTTCCTGAAGACAACTCTCTAGAAATCTCCAGACGGCATCCCTAGGCTAAAATGAACGCGAGCCGGGATGGCGAAATTGGCAGACGCAGCGGACTTAAAATCCGCAGGTCCGAAAGGACTGTGGGGGTTCGATTCCCCCTCCCGGCACCA
>PKXU01000058.1 GCA_003132445.1 Acidobacteriaceae bacterium
CAACAGCTTCGATTGAAGGCAGCGAGGCCGGTCGTTTATTTCGCGGAATCTGACTGGCGTATCGCGCCCACCCAGCCTGTCCCTGTCATCCGCCAGAATCCGAAGGAACCGATCCGCGAACTCTCGCTGATGCATCAGTGGACTAAAACCCAATGTCTCTTGTGCAGCCGATGGTCGCCGCATTCGGATTAGTATGCAGTGAGGCGCGAGCAATGACTGTCGATGGAGAAGTCCCGATACCCCCATGTGTTGTTAACATGCTTCTCTGAGCACCACTGGAGGAGGTCTCATTTTCTCTCGCAGTCAGCAAGTTCAGGCAACTAAAATGAGAGCAAGTGCTGACGACATCAAATTCCTATAGCAGCGTATTCCTCCAACAGAACCGACTATTCCTCGATTCCACGGCGCTCATTGACTGGGCCGCACGACCCAGCGTTGATTCTGTCTTCGACGACATCCAACGGGAATACTCGCTCATACTGTGCACGGCTTCACTTTTGGAGGTAGGTTTTGGGGCTCCCGGCAAGGCTGCCGTTAGAGAGATCGAACGTTGCCAGTCGTTGTATGAACTCGGACTGCGGAACGTCATTGACTCGTTTGTGTTGCGCAATTTCGAAGTGGATCAGAAGCGGATACCACCGATATGCGCCTACAATCCGACCGCTCACGAGTGGTACGCCAGCCGAACACACCTTCTCACGCTCATCGCCGAGCGACACCTTTCGATTCAAACGACCCGAAGACTGATGCTGGACGCAATTGTTTACACTTGCGCTTGGAATGCGAGAGCAGCATTAGTTACTGACAACACAAAGGACTTCATGAAGTTCAATGAGACACAGAAAACGCTTCCTTCGGGCGTTCCGCGACATCTGCCAATATTCACGATGGGAAACGTTATGAGTGCGCAGAACTCCGATGTTTCCTATCCCGAAAACCTACTTCCCTGAGAAGGTCAGCTTTCCCTTTCGCCTAGGCGGAGCACTGGAGACTCGGCTCGGCAGCAGACCCCATATCGTTGCCAAAGCTGAAACCACGGGCTCCATGCGAGCTTTTCGTCGTGCCTGCGATTGGCAGCCGAGAGGTCGCTTGGGCTCAGCGGTCGGGTATCGGGCACTGCAAAGATGCGCTCAAGGTACTCGATTTCGATGATAGTTCGGTCAATGTTCATGCCGCTCAAATCCGGTTGCACCTGCGACAAGCATACTAGAATTCGCGAGCGCATCGTCCCGTGCAGGATAACCTGCTTACTCAGTCTTGCTTGACGCACGCTTTCTTAGAAGCGAGCGCGTTCGTATTGTTTCGGCCATGCGATCTGCTGCTTGAGCACATGAGCGGCTCGAAGCGGCCAGTAGGGATCGCGCTGGAGTTCGCGAGCCAACAGGACTATGTCAGCCTGCCCGGTGGCGATGATGCGCTGGGCCTGTTCGGGTGCGGTAATCATGCCCACGGCTCCAGTTAGGATTCCTGCCTCACGGCGGATGCGCTCGGCAAAGGGAGTTTGATAACCGGGACCGAGCGGAATGTTTGCCTTGGGAACGATGCCTCCCGATGATGAGTCGATGAGATCGACGCCAAGCGGCTTGACCTGCCGGGCGAGGGCGATGGAATCCTCGATGGTCCAACCGCCCTCTGTCCAGTCCGAAGCGGAGATGCGGAGCCACAAGGGGAGACGTTCCGGCCAGACTTTGCGGACCGCTTCGATGATCTCGCGCAGGATGCGGGTGCGATTCTCAAAGCTGCCACCGTACTGGTCGGTACGAGTATTCACGAGAGGCGAGAGGAACTGGTGGATGAGATAGCCGTGGGCTCCGTGGATTTCGACAAGTTCAAAGCCAGCTTCGCGGGCGCGTCGAGAGCCCTCGGCGAAAGCGTGGGCGATGCGAGCGATGCCTTCGGGAGTGAGAGCCTCGGGCTCAGTGGATTCCGGGGTGAAGCCCTTGGCCGTGGATGAATAGATGGGACGCCAGCCGCCCTCGGCGATGGGGACTGGAGCGCCGCGATTGCGCCACGGGACGCCAGTGGAGGCTTTAAATCCAGCGTGGGCGAGTTGAGTTCCGGCTACCGCACCGTGCTGGCGGAGGAAACGCACTATCCGTCCGAGGTTCTCGACGTGCGCGTCCTTCCAGATGCCGAGGTCGGAGGGACTGATGCGACCCTCGGGGACTACGGCGTTGGCTTCGGTGAGGACAGTGCCCGCCCCGCCTACGGCACGAGAGCCGAGGTGGACGAGATGCCAGTCGTTAGCAAACCCGTCTTCGCTGGAGTATTCGCACATGGGTGAGACCGCAATGCGGTTACGAAAAGAAATATCGCGGATTTTGAATGTATCGAACAGGTTCATGACTTATGGATGGTATCAAGAGACCGAGGGGTGCAAAGGGGACTTCGCGGCATAAAATATGTAGATGGCAAAGAAACGCACCAAAGCCGACAGATTAGAGAGGCAGATTGAACAACTGGAAAAAAGGGAAGATCGCCAACCAGACGAGATCGAGAAAGAGCCATCAACACTCGCACCGAAGTCGGACGAGCCGCCCGTCCTGATCCCGATTGAGCAGCAGATTCAGCAACGCGCCTACGAACTTTACGAGCAGCGCGGGAGAACAGACGGTCACGACTGGGACGATTGGCTTCAGGCCGAGTGCGAGATAAGGGGCACGCACGCGAACGCGACAGCGGCGGAGCTTCTAGCAGTCCAGCCCGAAGTCCGGTGGCGGCTCCGTGCCTCACATAAATCGGTCAGCGCCCCCGGAGGCTTCAACTGTGTGACCAGTGATGAACCCATTCCTGTCGGAAGCTAGGAATGCTGCAATCGCGGCAATCTCCTCCGGTTGACCGAATCGGCCGACAGGCGTCATCTCTTCCCCAAGCAGTTTCACCATCGCCTCGTCGGATTGGTTGACAAGCTCTGGCCGCTGCTTGCGCACAGCAGGGAGCATGTTGCTAGCCCAGTTGTCCGTCAGGACTGCGCCTGCGGCGATGGCGTTCACTAGAATGCCGTCGCGTGCGACCTCAAGTGCGATACTGCGCGTCAGATTGTTGATGGCTGCGCTGAGCGCATGCGAGACCATGAGTCGGT
>PKXU01000198.1 GCA_003132445.1 Acidobacteriaceae bacterium
CTGACCATGCCACTCACCCTAGGAGTGTGTCCGAGTATTCAACCGTGAACCGCTGATTTAGATTGAAACTCACAGATTCGATATGCCAAGTTTCAGAGCATGGGAAAAACCTACCGCGCCTATCTGCCAGAGCAAGATTTTCTGTTACCGCCGAGGCTGGGCGACTGGCTGCCGGAAGATCACTTGGCGTATTTCGTCTCCGACGTGGTGGAGCAACTGGATCTGAGTGCCATCGAGTCGGTATACGAGGAAGAAGAGCGCGGTCAACCACCGTACCATCCGCGGATGATGACCAAGATCTTGATTTATGGGTACTGTGTGGGAGTGTTTTCCTCGCGGCGGATACAGAAGAAACTGAGCGAGGATATCGGGTTTCGGGTGTTGGCAGCGGGGAACCAACCGGATTTCCGAACGATCTCGGATTTTCGCAAGTTGCATTTGAAGGCGCTGCAAGGGTTATTTGACCAAGTGTTGCAGATCGCGTTGCAGGCGGGGACGATGAAGCTGGGACGGGTGGTGTTGGATGGGAGCAAAGTGAAAGCCAACGCGAGCAAACACAAGGCGATGAGTTACGGGCGGATGAAGGAAGAAGAAAAGCGATTAAAAGAAGAGGTGAAGCGGTTATTGGAGCAGGCCGAGGCCACGGATGCAGAAGAGGATACGCGCTACGGACGGGATAGAACAGGAGATGAACTGCCAGCGGAGCTGGGGCGACGGGAGACGCGACTGAAGCGGATCCAGGAAGCCAAACGGGCCCTGGAAGAGCGAGCGAGAGAGGAAGCCAAGAGTAAGGACGAGGCGGAGGAGAAGGCCAAGCCCAAAGCCAAGATGCAATATAACTTCACGGATCCGGAGTCGCGCATCATGCCCGGGGCAGACGGATTTGTGCAAGCCTACAACACGCAGATTGCGGTGGAACCGGATTTCCAGTGGATTGTGGGGCAGAAAGTGACCCAGGCCACCAATGACAAGCAACAGCTGGTGCCCACCGTGAAAGCGGTCGAGGAGCAAGCGGGGCAGAAGCCGCAAGAAGTCATGACCGACAGTGGGTATTGCTCGGAGGCGAATCTGCAGTATCTGGAGAAGAAAAAGATCGAAGGCTTCATTGCCACCGACAAGGAGTCTTATCGTGACCGTCAGCAGCCGGGCCCGCGGGGACCGCTACCGCAGGGAGCGACGCGGGTGGACCGCATGCGACGGAAACTGCAGACCAAGGTGGGAGCGGCCATCTACTCCAAGCGTAAAACGGTGGTGGAGCCGGT
This sequence comes from Acidobacteriaceae bacterium, assembly GCA_003132445.1. Taxonomy (GTDB): domain Bacteria; phylum Acidobacteriota; class Terriglobia; order Terriglobales; family Acidobacteriaceae; genus Sulfotelmatobacter. The sequence goes on from PKXU01000198.1 coordinate 1,263, forward strand.
GTTTGGACAGATCAAACAAGCGCGCGGCTTCCGGCAATTTCTCTTGCGTGGTCTGCAGAAGGTGCAAGGCGAGTGGGCCATGATCTGTCTCACGCACAACATTCTGAAGTTACATCGGCTCTGCTATGGATCGAGCTAGAAACGACCAAGAAAGGCCACTCATAAAGGTGAGAGCTGCACTCGTGAAGCCCTTCTCCAAGCATTGCTCCGAGCTTCATGGGGTGAACTCTGACGGGCTGTGTTCACAATTCGGTTCTCGGCTGCTGAAGCAGCTTTCAAAAGCAATTCTCGGACGGACTCCTAGGCCGATGGTAAAATTGTAGTCAGTGAAGATTTCCCGGCCTCCTATTCGATTGCTGGCGACCGACATCGACGGCACGCTGCTCAATCCACAATTTCATGTTTCCGAGGGTGATCTGCTGGCGTTGCGCCGGGCGCACGCGGCGGGCATTGAAATTGTGCTCGTCACCGGGCGCAGGCACACGTTCGCTCTGCCCATCGCGCAGCAGCTTGGATTTGATTTATGGCTCATCAGTTCGAATGGTGCGGTCACGCGTTCGCTTGGGGGCGAAACTTTTCATCGCGACCTGATGCCTGCGGAAACTTGCCGCAAGCTTTGCCGCGCAATGCCAGAGTTTCGCGGCTCTACCGTTCTTACGTTCGACAAAGAAACCAAGGGCGCGATCGTGCTCGAACGCCTCGACGAACTCGGCTCCAGCATCCGCCGCTGGCTCGAGAAAAATCGGGAGTACATCGAGTTCGTAATTCCGATCGAAGACGCGCTGGTGAGCGATCCGGTGCAGACCATGTTTTGCGGGACTATGGCGCGCATGGCACAGGCGTTGCGCGCGCTCGAAAACACAGGCATGGACGGGGCGGTGACCGTATTGCGAACGGAATATCCGGAGCGCGATTTGTCGATGATCGATGTGCTCAATGCGGGCTGCTCCAAAGGACATGCGCTGAAGCGCTGGGCCGCCCATCGGGGTTACCGGCGGGAAGAGGTCATGGCCATCGGTGACAATCATAATGACATCGAAATGCTTGAGTTTGCCGGCCATCCGTTTATCATGGGAAATGCGTGCGCTGAATTGCGTGGACGCGGCTGGACCGTGACCCGGGGCAACGACGCGTGCGGCATTGCCGCAGCGGTAGATTTGGCGCTGGGCGCGGAAACGCTGGTAGTGTGAGAAAGTCGTTGGTCGTTCGTCGTTAGTCGTTAGCGAAATGCAAGGCTTGATTTCAATTCGGTTGCGTCTTGGCGTTCTGGTGGCGCTGGCGTTGGCTGCGCTTCCCTGTTTCTCTGCGGAGGTTGCGGTGTTGCGCAACGGCTTTTCGATCCGGCATGAACGGCGCGAAGTGGTTGGAGATGTCACGCGATTGTATGTCAGCGCGGATGGATCAAGTTTTGTAGATGTCCCCACTACAGAGATTGAACATTTTGAGGCTGTGCAGGATTTGCCGGCTTCGGGCTCTCGGCTTTCGGCTTCCGGAGTGGAGTCACAATCCCCACCCTTCGACAAGCTCAGGGCAGGCCTTCTCGCAAAGGACGCGATAAATGGGGCACACAGAGCATCGCTTGGCTTCGCCCCGAATGTGATCAATCTGAACGACGTGGTCAGTTCGGCGAGCGGTCGTTATCAATTAGATCCTGACCTTGTAAATAGCGTGATCAAAGCGGAGAGCGGATTCAAAGTACGCGCCTTATCCCCCAAAGGCGCGCAAGGGCTGATGCAGCTGATGCCTGGAACGGCATCGGAACTGGGCGTGCCCAATGCCTTCGATCCGCAGGCGAATGTAGAAGGCGGTACGAAATATTTGCGCGAACTTCTGGAGCGTTACAACTTTGATCTGGTGAAAGCGCTGGCCGCGTACAACGCCGGACCGCAGCGCGTGGAGCAATATAACGGCGTGCCTCCTTATTACGAGACTCGGGCGTATGTTGCCCGGGTCGTAAGAGATTTCAATAAGAAGAAGGCGGCGCAACAGAACGTGGCCGCAAATTCCGGTACGAAATCCGGCGCGCCCAAACGGACGGGCGTGAAGACTTCGACTGCTACGAGTAAAGCGCAAAGTTCCACGAAAGTAATCGCGGTACAAACCAGCCAATAGCACCAGCCGCAATCCAGAAAGTGAAGGCCAGTCTCCATCGCGTCGATGGACTACCGGTGAGTTTATTGACGTCTAAAGATAGGGACGCGCTTTAGTAAAGAGATCAACGGCTCTTCTCGTTTGAGCAGATCCAAGTAAGGGCGAATGCCACAAGCACACAATCGCCGAACCCAAACGCGAGCAGGAAAACGAATCGGAACTGCTCGACAAGAGGTCGCGCGGCGATGACTAGAGGTACTTGAAGGACGCTGAGCAGAATCACTGTCTGCCAAAATCGGTTCTGCTTCGCACCAGCCACCAAGTTTTGCGTTGCTTCGTTTCGAGCCGACTCACGTGCCTAGAATACCTCCGCCTTGGTAACAAGCGTAATGGCCTATCAAAGGTCCGCTTAGGGACTTTTCAATGCTCCCAAGGTTTGACCCCTTCAGCTTGGTCATTTACCTTTGAAACTGCCGTTTCCCGCTTCGCATTGCGAGCGTTGCGGCGCGTTTCCTCTACTTCATGGACAAAAAGCGAATTCTGGCCAGCGCGGTCGTGTTCCTGATCCTTGCCATTCTGGTTTACCTGCAATACCGGCACTGGCGAAGCTTCGACTGGGGAACGTTTTGGAACCAGATTCACCGCATAAAAAAGATTCACGTATTGCATGCCATCATTTTGGTTTATGCGGCATACGTTCTGCGCGCGTTGCGGTGGAAGATTTTTTTGCGGCCGGTGCGGCCGAAGGTAAAGACCCTCGAGCTCGTTCCTCCGATGATGATCGGGTTCACCGGGCTGGCCCTGCTGGGGCGAGCCGGCGAATTTATTCGTCCTTATCTGGTGGCGCGTCGCACTAATCTATCGTTTTCTTCGCAATTAGGAGTGTGGGCAGTAGAACGCGTCTTTGACGTGGGCGCATTCGCAGTGCTGATTGTACTGGCGATTTTCCTGCCGAGCGCGCTGCAATCGATTCCGCATCCGGAATACTATCGCCAGTTTCGCGATGCGGGATTTGTGCTGGTCGTGGGAGTGACGGTGGCGGCCGCGGCGGCGGTAATGATCAGCCGCAGCGGCGAAGCGATTGCGCAGTGGATCGAGAAGCGCTTCGCCCATTTATCTTCCGGGCTCGGACATCGCCTGGCACAGCGGGTACGCGAGTTTGGCAGCGGCTTGAAAACCATCCACAGTCCCGTGTCGCTGTTGTGGCTGACGTTGCTCTCGATGGTCGTCTGGTATGTGACGGCGCTGGCTTATAAGGAAGTCACGCACTCCTATGGCGTGGACGCGCTCGAAATTCCAGTCTCGCAGTTGCTGATTTTGATGGGCGCGAGCATGGCAGGGTCGATGCTGCAGTTGCCTGCGGTGGGCGGCGGATCGCAGATGGCAACCATTGCCACACTCTCGGCCGTATTCGATGTGCCGCCGGAGATGGCGGCCAGTTGCGGAATTCTGCTTTGGCTGGTGACATTCGCGTCCGTCGTGCCCACGGGGCTGTTTCTGGCACACCGTGAAAGATTGTCGTTACGAAAATTGTCGGCGGAGAGTCATCGCGCCGAGGAAGCGGAAACGCAACAACCGCTACAGCCGTGAAGCTTGCTTGGGCTGGTTAACGTTAAGAGGCCTGTTTCACTGCTGAATCGCTGTATCCGTCGACGATGGTTTTTTCGAGACTTGCTGAGGACTTGGCAGTTGTGATTGATCCCAACCCCCGCCTAGAGCCTCCACCAGCGCCACGGCCGATGTCATTTCCTCCACCTGAAGGTTATTCAGAGTCTGCTGGTCCGAGATTAGCGTGGTCTGCGCAACCAGCACGTCGACGTAAGGATCGATGCCGGTCTGATAGCGAGCCTCTTCGAGGGTGAGATTGGTTTGCGCGAAGGCGACCGCCTGCTCCTCCTGCTGAATCTCCTGAGACAAGATGCGCACTTCGGCAAGAGCGTCTTCGACTTGTTGAAACGCGGTGAGCACCGTCTGGCGATAGGCGGCCAGATCGGCATTATAAGTGGCAACATATTGCTGGACCGTAGCGCGGCGCAAGCCGGCATCGAAGATGGTCTCAGAGATGTCGGCCCCAACGGAAAAAAAACGGCTGGGCCATGCCAATAAGTTACCGAGAGCTGAACTTTCAAATCCGGCTTCCCCGCTCAACGTGAGATTGGGATAGTAAGCGGCGTAAGCGATGCCGATGGTCGCGTTCGCTTCCGCCATGAGGCGTTCCGCGGCGGCAATGTCAGGACGCCGCTGAAGCAATTCTGACGGCACTCCGATTGGGATTGGAGGCGCGGCAGTCACCATTGGTTTCACCGGAATGGAGAATCCTGAGGCTGGCTTGCCAACCAGCATTGCGATTGCGTGTTCATACTGGTCGCGCGCGATAGCTACATTGGTGGCGCCAGCCTCTGCGCTCTGCAAAGCGGTTTCGGCTTCGACTACGGAAATCTGAGTCGTGATACCGGTTTGATATTGAGCCTGAGTGAGTTCGAGCTCTTTCTGGTCGGCCACTACGGTATCGTTGTAGAGCTTTTGCAGTTCGTCTTGTCCGCGAATCTCGAAAAAATACTGAGCGAGGGCGGCTTGCTCGGTGAGGCGTTCGTTCTCCAGATCGGCCGCGCTGACCTGCGCCGCGTAGCGGGCCTGGCGTACGGTGTTGCGAACCTTACCCCAAAGATCCGGCTCCCACGAGGCTTCGAGAGGCAGCGAATAAATGGTGCTCTGCGCACTAAACGCTGTGCCAGTGCCGTTGGCGCTCACGGTGGTGCTTCCGCTGAGGTTTTGCGAAAGTTTAGAGTGAGTGACCGATGGAGCCGCCGAGAGTGTGGGGAAATATTGCGCGCGGGCTTCGCGCACAACCGCGCGAGCTTCCATAAAGTTTTCGAAATATTGTTTGATGTTCTGGTTGTTGATATTCAGTTGCTCTTCCAGCGCGTTCAGTTCGGAATCGCCGAAGATTTCCCACCATTTGCCGCGCAACTTTGCATCGGAAGGCTGCGCGATGGTCCAGGCACGGTTTCCTGGATATTGGCTGGGAGACTCTTTGTAAGCGGGAGCGGGAGACTGCGTGACAGGGGGATGATATTTCGGCCCGACGACGCAGCCGCAAAGAATTAACGAGAGCGCAGCCGCCATCAGAGTCGGAATGGGAGTCATCGCGCAGTGCCCGACTTTTCGCCCGAAATTATTTGTGTCCATAAATATTTTGCCTAACGTTCCTGCGAAATCGCAGTTTGCTTCGCTCCAGCCTCTGACCATCCGCCCCACCACCAATTACGTCGCTAGCGGGGCCGGAGCGGAACGCCGCTCTCTTCTTCGCTCCAGGCGCAGCCGCATACGATCAAACTCCAAATATACGACCGGGGTGGTATAGAGCGTGAGCAGCTGGCTCAAGATCAGTCCCCCGACAATGGTAATACCCAGCGGACGGCGAAGCTCATACCCTGTGCCCGTGCCCATCGCCAACGGTAAAGCGCCCAACAGAGCAGCCATTGTGGTCATCAGAATGGGCCGGAAGCGCAACATGCTCGCTTCAAAAATCGAGTCGATCGGTTTCTTTCCTTCCTCTCGCTCAGCCTGCAGAGCAAAATCGATCATCATGATGGCATTTTTTTTCACGATTCCGATCAGTAGTACGATGCCGATGATCGAGATAATGTTGAGATCCTGCTTGAAGAGAATCAGGGCAAACATGGCGCCCACGCTCGCCGATGGCAGCGTGGAGATGATGGTCAGAGGATGGACCAGACTTTCATACAAAATGCCGAGGACGATGTAGACGGCCAGCAATGCCGTTACTACTAGAATCGGTTCGGTGCCGAGAGACTGTTGGTAAGCCAGAAGCGTGCCGGCAAAAAAGCCTTGCATGGTGGAGGGCATGCCGAGTTGCTTTTGCGCCTGGTCGATGGCCAAGGTGGCATCGCTGAGTGACACATTGGGGGCAAGGTTGAACGATACCGTGACCGAAGGAAACAATCCGGTATGGTTGATCGCGAGTGGAGTGGTATTGGCTTGACCCTGGGTCACCGTGAGCAGCGGAATGTTGTGTCCGGCGGAAGTATTGAAATAAACATCCTTCAATCCTTCCGGAGTCTGCCAAAACTGCGGAGCGACCTCGAGGACCACATAATATTGATTGAACTGGGTATAGATGATGGACACTTCAGACTGCCCGAATGCGCCATACAACTCCGAGTCGAGAGCCTGCGCGGTGAGACCGAGTTTCGCCGCGGTGGGGCGGTCATAGGTCAGCATATAGTCCAGGCCGCCGTTCTGCTGGTCTGAGCTTACATCCTGAAAACCAGGCAGATGCTGCATGCGATTTAAAAGGGTTGGCCCCCATTTGATCAGGTCTTCAACGGTATCGGATTGAATGGTGTATTGGTACATCGCATTGCTGGATCGGCCGCCAATGCGCAAGTCCTGCACGGATTGAAGGAACGCGGAAGCGACGGGCAGCCGACTCAGCTGCGGACGGAGGCGGTTAATAATTTGCGTGGCACTGACTTTGCGCTCGTTCAGCGGCTTGAGCGCGACATAAACGAAGCCGGTATTGGTGGCGCCGTTGCCGCCGGTAAAGGCAATCACATTGGCGACTCCAGGATCGTTCTTAATGACTGCGCCAATCTGCCGGATAGAAGTTTCCATCGCGGGGAAGGATGAATCCTGAGGGCCGCGAACTGACCCCACAATGGCTCCCGTGTCCTCCACCGGGAAGAAGCCTTTGGGGATCTTAATGATCAGTACGACATTTAACGCAATCGTAATGAACAGTACAAGCAGAGTGAGGACAGGATGATCGAGCACCCAATGCAGGCTGCCGCGATATAGCGACAGCACCCAATCGAAAGCTCTCTCGCTCGCCATGTAAAGGCGGCCATGTTTTTCGTTGCGCTCGTCCTTTAAGAGATAGGCGCACATCATGGGTGTAGTCGTCAGCGAGATCAGCATCGAAACAAAGACGGCAGTCGAAAGAGTGACAGCAAACTCGCGGAAGAGACGGCCTACGATTCCTCCCATCATCAAGAGAGGAATAAACACGGCGATGAGCGAGATGCTGATAGTAAAGACGGTGAAACCGATTTCCTCCGCGCCTTTCAATGCGGCGGCAAAGGGCGCCATGCCGCCTTCCAGATGGCGCGCAATATTCTCCATTACCACGATGGCGTCATCGACCACGAAGCCGGTGGCAATGGTCATCGCCATCAGCGAAAGATTGTCGATGCTGTAGCCGAACAGATACATCACGGCAAAGGTGCCCACCAGCGAGACCGGGACGGCGACACTGGGAATGAGAGTGGCGCGGCCATTGCGCAGGAAAACAAACACCACCATGACCACCAAGAAGATGGAGATGACGAGCGTCCTCTCTACATCGTCGACCGAAGCACGAATCGTGGTCGTGCGGTCGAGAACGATCGTCACGTCGATGCCGAGAGGAATCGATGCCTCAATCGACGGCAGTTGAGCCCGGATGCGATCGACGGTATCGATGATGTTGGCTCCGGGCTGACGGTAGATAATGACCGTGACGGCACGCTTGCCATTCAAATAGCCCGCCGCACGGATGTTCTGGACGGAGTCTGTTACCTCGGCGACATCGGAGAGATGAATGGCTGCGCCGTTGTGATAGCCGACGACGAGCGGCTTATAATCCGCAGCCAGCGAGATCTGATCGTTGGCCACAATATCCATGGTCACGTTGCCATTCGTGATTTGGCCTTTGGCCAGGTCGGAGTTTTGCAGGCTCAACACCGACTGCAGATTCGAAAGCGTAAGTCCATAGCTGCTGAGTTGCGTGGGATTCACGTCCACGCGAACGGAGGGCAATGCTCCGCCGCCGACCGTGACCTGGCCCACGCCCTGGATCTGCGACAACTTCTGCATCACCACCGTGGAAGCTTCGTCATACAGTTTGGCCGCGCCGAATTTGTCTGAGGTTAAACCCAGAATCATGATCGGCGCGTCGGCGGGATTGACTTTGCGATAGAAGGGATTGCTCGGCAGGTTGGCGGGCAGATACGTGCGCGCCGCATTAATGGCAGCCTCGACGTCGCGCGCCGCGCCATCAATATTGCGGGAGAGGTCGAATTGAATCGTGATCCCAGTGCTGCCCAGAGTGCTGGCAGAGGTCATCTCGGTGACGCCAGCGATGTGACCGAACTGCCGCTCCAGGGGAGTGGCGACGGAGGAGGCCATGATCGCGGCGCTGGCTCCGGGCAAGCTGGCGTTGACGGAAATGGTTGGAAAGTCCACCTCTGGCAGCGGGGCGACGGGCAGGACTTCAAATCCAATCGCCCCGGCAAGCGCAACGGCCAAGGTAAGCAGAGTGGTAGCCACCGGCCGGCGAATGAAAGGTGCGGAAATATTCATGCCGGACCCGCCTGTTCTGCCGGACCGGCTTGTGCCGCTGGTGTTGGATTTGTGTTTTCTGCGTTTCTGGATTTGTGGGAAAAGCGATGCGCCAGATTGTCAAAGAAAATGTAGATCACCGGCGTGGTGTAAAGGGTGAGAGCCTGGCTGAGGAGCAGTCCGCCGACCATGGCAATTCCCAGCGGCCGGCGCAATTCGGAGCCGAAGCCGCTACCTAATGCGAGAGGCAATCCGGCAAGAAGCGCTGCCATGGTCGTCATCATGATGGGGCGAAAGCGCAGCAGGCAGGCCTCGTAAATCGCATCGGTCGCGCTTTTTCCGTGCTGGCGCTCCGCCTCCAAGGCGAAGTCGACCATCATGATGCCGTTCTTTTTCACAATACCAATCAAGAGAACAATGCCGATGATCGCGACCACGCTCAGATCTTGATGAAAAAGAATCAGAGCCAGAAAGGCGCCGACGCCGGCAGATGGCAGCGTGGAAAGAATTGTGATGGGATGGATGAAACTCTCGTACAAAACTCCCAGCACGATATACACGGTGACCAGAGCGGCAAGAATCAGCAGCGGCTCATTGGACAACGAATTTGTGAAGGACGCCGCAGTTCCCTGAAAGCCAGCCTGCAGGCTGGCGGGCATGTGCAGATCTTTCTCCACTTTATTGACCGCGGTGATGGCCTCGCCCAATGCCGCGTTGGGCGCAAGGTTGAACGATACGGTAATTGCGGGAAATTGACCCTGGTGGTTGATGGACAAAGCTTCGGTAGTTTTCTCGAAGTGCGAGAAAGCGCTGAGCGGCACGGCATTGCTCATGGCGGAACTGGTGGCGCCGGCGGAGTTTGCTCCGTTGTTGGTCGTCGGCGACGTCGTAGTGGTGGGGGCGAGCGCGTTCGTGGGCGGAGCTAGCGTATTTGCGGAAGGAGTGTAGAGCGCTGAGCCGGTTAGAGCATTCGAACCAGCGGAGGGTGAAGCAGAGGCGGCGAACGAGGTAGCGGCTCCGGTTCCGGATGCGCCCGAAGATGCGTTGGACTGAATGTAGAGGTGATTGAGCTTGAACGGGTCCAGTTGAAATTGCGGCTGACTTTCGAGCACGACGTGATACTGATTCGTCTGCGTATACATCGTATTAATCTGGCGCTGGCCGAAGGCGTCATAGAGCGTGTTGTCAATGGTGGAGGGCGCGATGCCGAGTCTTGAAGCAGTGACGCGATCGATTACAAGGGAAACGGCCAAGCCTCCCATTTGTTGATCGGTAGCGACATCTTCCAGTTCGGGCAGCTTTTGCAGACGGCTAACGAAACGGTTGGTCCAGTCGTCAAGCTCGTTGGCATCCGGATCTTCCAGCGTGTATTGGTATTGCGTGCGGCTGACTCGATCATCGACAGAAATATTCTGCACGGGCTGCATAAAAAGCTGGATGCCCTGCACCTGATCCAGTTTCGACTCCAGGCGGCGGATTACGTCGGAAGCGCTCATGTTGCGCTGATCCAGCGGTTTGAGGTTGATGGACATTCTTCCGCTGTTGGTGGTGGTGTTGGTTCCATCCGCGCCAATAAACGAGGAGAGGCTTTGGACCGCGGGGTCGGCCAGAATCACCTTGGCTAGCTCTTGCTGTTTCTCCGCCATGGCCTTCGAGCCAATGGTCTGCGGCGCTTGCGAAATGCCCTGGATTACGCCGGTATCCTGCACCGGGAAGAAACCTTTAGGGATGATGATGTAGAGAAAAATTGTGAGCAGGAGCGTGGCCAGTGCTACCAATAAAGTGATCGTCTGGTATTCCAGAACGAACTTCAGCGTCCGCCCGTAAAACGCAATCATGTTTTCGAAAACACGTTCCGAGGCGGCGTAGATGCGTCCCTGCTTCTCTTTGGGCTCATGGCGCAAGATTCTCGCACTCATCATGGGGGTGAGCGTGAGCGAGACCACCGCCGAAACGATAATGGTCACCGCGAGCGTTACAGCAAATTCGCGAAACAGACGTCCAACCACATCGCCCATGAATAACAACGGAATCAGCACGGCGATGAGTGAAACAGTAAGAGAGAGAATGGTGAAGCCGATTTGTTCCGCGCCTTTGAGCGCCGCCTCCATGGGCGGCTCGCCGGCTTCGATGTAGCGCGCGATGTTTTCGATCATCACGATGGCATCGTCCACCACGAATCCGGTGGAAATGGTCAATGCCATCAGCGATAAATTGTCCAGACTGTAGCCCAGCATATACATCGCCGCGAAAGTGCCTACCAGCGACAGCGGTACGGCTACGCTGGGGATGATGGTGGCGTAGAGACTTCGCAGAAACAAAAAGATGACCAGCACGACCAGACCGACCGTCAACAGCAATTCGAATTCAACGTCGGACACCGAAGCCTCGATCGCGGTGGTGAGGTCGGTGAGTGTTGTAACTTGAATGCCAATAGGCAGATTGGCCTGGAGCTGAGGCAAGAGCTGCTTGATGCTCTTGACCACGCTGATCGTGTTGGCCCCAGGCTGGCGCTGGACGTTGAGAATGACGGCAGGGGTCTGATTCATCCATGCAGCCTGGTTGTTGTTTTCCACGCCATTCACAATTTGCGCGACGTCGGTCAGCATCACAGGCGCGCCGTTGCGGTAGGCGACAACTACGCTGCGATAGTCGTCGCTGGTGATCAATTGATCGTTGGCGTCAATCTGGTAATCCTGGCGGGGCCCATCGAAGTTTCCTTTGGCGGCGTTCACACTGGCGGTGGTCAAAGCCGTGCGCAGATCTTCCATATTGATGCCGTAGGAAGACAGGGCCGTAGGATTGGCTTGAATGCGGACGGCAGGCTTTTGTCCGCCGCTGATGGTCACCAGACCAACTCCGCTCAACTGGGAAATTTTTGGCGCAAGCCGCGTGTCCACCAGATCTTCGACCTGAGACAGAGGCATGGCATTGGAGGTGATGCCCAGAGTGAGCACAGGGGCGTCGGCGGGATTCGTCTTGCTGTAGATTGGCGGCGCCGGCAGAATCGAGGGCAGCAAACTCTGCGCCGCGTTAATGGCGGACTGCACCTCTTCCTCGGCTACATCAATATTCAGAGTGAGGTTAAACTGCAGTACGATGACGGAAGTGCCGCCGGAACTGCTGGAGGTCATCTGACTCAAACCCTGCAACTCGCCGAACTGGCGCTCCAGCGGCGCGGTCACGGTGGTCGCCATTACTGTGGGGCTGGCTCCCGGATAGAACGTGAGAACCTGAATGGTTGGGTAATCCACTTCCGGCAAGGCGGAGACCGGCAGCTGAGTAAAGCCAACAATTCCCACCAGCAGAATTGCGGCCATTAGCAGAGAAGTAGCAACAGGACGCAGGATAAACGGACGGGACGGACTCACGGGGCGCTGCTCCCGCTGGCGGTGCCGCCACTGTTTCCGCTGGCGTTTTTTCCACCTGTGTTTGCGCCTGGCTTCGAAACCGAGACCGCGACGTTATCCTGTAACCGATCAAAGGTGCTGTTCGCGACCACATCCCCCGGGTTGATGCCTTCAACCTGGGTGAGGCCGCCATCGGTTACGCCCGGCTTTACGCTGCGCATGAGGGCAACGTCGTTTTGAATTACGTAGACGAATGACGCTGAACCATTCTGTTGAATCGTCGATGATGGAACCAGCGTGACTCCCTGAAGCGTGTTCACCAGCAAGCGAACGTTGACAAACTGATTGGGGAAGAGCGCGTTATTCTTGTTGTCGAAGATAGATCGCGCTTTTACGGTGCCGGTAGTGGTGTCGATCTGGTTATCGATCGTCAACAAAGATCCGCTTGCGATCTTGGTCTGAGCGGTGCGATCGAAGGCGTCAACCGTCAGCTTAACTTTTTTCTGCAAGCGCGCGGCCACTGGGCCGAGACTGTCTTCCGGTATGGTGAAGATCACCGTTATGGGTTGCATCTGGGTAATGACTGCCAGAGTTAAGGTGCCGGCGGACTGCACCACATTCCCGGGATCCACCAGCCGTAGACCTACGCGTCCGGAAATTGGTGCGGTAATGTGGCAGAATGCGACCTGAACCTCGTCATACTGCACCGTGCCCTGATCGTTCTTCACTGTACCTTCGTCCTGCAGCACAATCTTTTCCTGATCCTCCAACAACTGCTTCTGAATGGCATTGCGCGCCCATGCGTCACGATATCGAGCCAGGTCCATCTGCGCCTCGGCAAGCAGATTCTGGTCGCGCTCCAAAGCCCCTTGCGCCTGCAGTAACATTGCGCGGTAAGGTCGGGAATCGATGTCAACCAGCGGATCGCCTTTTCGCACCAGTTGACCCTCTTTGAAATGTACGGCCACGACTAAGCCAGTGACTTCGCTGGTAATCGAATCGGTATATTCCGGGGTGACAGTACCGATTTCATCCAGATAAACGCCGATGTTGCCCTTTTGGGCCGTCGCCGTCGTGATGATGACTTTGGGTTTCGGCGGTGCGGGCTTTTTCTGGTCTTTGAAGTGGCGCCAAAACAGCAGAGCGATTAAGACAATTGCCAGAAGCAACAGAATCCATAGCCAGTACCGGCGTTTTTTCGGACCGTGGGATTCCGAGGCGTGCTCCGGAAGCTGATGGGCCGGGTCGGTGATGGGTGGCTCAGTGGTGTCAATGTCAGCGGCCAAAAGGAAGCTCCTTTTCCGGCTGGGAGTTGGGGTGCATTATAGCCCACAGTGAAATGTATTTAGAGATGAGTACGGCGGGGTGCGGTTGCTAAAAAGACGTGTCTTTACAGAAATGGGAAGGATCTTGACAAAGAGAAGAGTCGAATGGTGGCCCCGGGCAGAGTCGAACTGCCGACCTTCGGTTTAGGAAACCGCTGCTCTATCCATCTGAGCTACGGGGCCGATGCGGCTACGTCAATATCTTACATGAGGGGAACTGGGTGAAAGAATCGAGGAAGCTAGTCCCGCGAAGCTGGAGAAACCTGCTGGCACGAGTGGTTAGAACGGAGTTGCAGGTCGCTATGATCGTATTCTGATCTGCGGGTCGGTTTGAATTTGTCGGCCGATAGTTCGGAGTCATCCTGAGTGCCGCCGTTTTTCAGGCGGAACGAAGAGCTTGCCCTGAGATGAAGTCGAAGGGATCTCCCACTAGTCGTATTTATGGGAGATTCCTCACGCGGCTGAAGTACGCCGCGCTTCGGGATGACGTCCTCGTAGGAAGATAAATTGAAACTGAGCCACTGCCAAGCTGCGAGACGTCGATGGGGCGGAACTTTCCGTTGCTGATAACGCCGCCCAGCCCGAGCAATTCAGTCGGTTTGACCATGCTTGCTCGTCAAGTCGTCCAGCGCCAGGTTCAGCTCGAGGACATTGACTCGTGGTTCACCGAGGAGACCCAGATCTCGTTGATCGGTGTGAGACTGGACCAGTTTGCGCAGGGTCGCTTCAGCTACGCCTCGCTCGCGAGCAATGCGCGGGATTTGAAACTCAGCGGCCGCAGGGGAAATTTCGGGGTCGAGTCCCGAAGCGGAGGTGGTGAGCAAATCGACGGGGATGAGTTGCGATGGGTTTTCCTGATGCAGGGCGCTGGCATCGGAGCGAACGCGGTCGATCAATTTCTGGTTGGTGGGAGCAAGGTTCGTGCCTCCGGAATTGGCGGCGTCGTATCCATTGCCGGCCGCAGAGGGACGTGAGTGAAAATATTTCGCAGATGTAAAAGCCTGGCCAATGATGCGCGAACCGATGACTTCGCCGTTGCGATAACGAAGCTGGCCGTTGGCCTTGTCTTTGAAGAGAACTTGCGCCAGCACGGTAATCAGCAGCGGATAAATCACTCCCAGCAGAATCGTGGTGGCAATGGTCATCAAAAATGCGGTGATGAGATGCTTTTTCATTGAAGTCCTCAGGCCAAGCGCACTGCCGTGATCAGCATATCGATGAGCTTGATGCCCACGAAGGGAGCAATCAATCCTCCCACTCCATAAATAAACAGATTGCGGCGCAGCAAGGCTTCGGCATTCATGGCGCGATATTTCACGCCGCGTAATGCCAGCGGGATGAGCGCGATGATGATTAGCGCGTTGAAAATAACCGCCGACAGCACTGCCGACTGCGGGGTTTTAAGCTGCATGATATTCAGCGCGTTGAGCACAGGAAAAGTGCCGGCAAACATCGCAGGAATGATGGCGAAATATTTGGCCACATCGTTGGCGATGGAAAACGTGGTGAGCGCGCCGCGCGTCATCAACAACTGTTTGCCGATTTCGACGACCTCAATCAGCTTCGTGGGATTGGAGTCGAGATCGACCATGTTTCCGGCTTCTTTGGCGGCTTGCGTGCCGGTATTCATGGCGACGCCGACATCGGCCTGCGCCAGCGCGGGAGCATCGTTGGTGCCGTCACCGGTCATGGCAACGAGTTTGCCACCTGCCTGCTCGCTGCGGATGAGCTTGAGTTTATCTTCCGGGGTAGCCTGCGCAAGAAAGTCGTCGACGCCCGCTTCGCGGGCAATGGCCGCCGCGGTGAGAGGATTGTCGCCGGTGATCATCACCGTGCGAATGCCCATGGCGCGCAACTGCGCGAAGCGGTCGCGAATCCCACCCTTGACTACATCTTTTAAGTGAATGACGCCCATGGCGCGCCGATTCTCGGAGACGACCAGAGGAGTGCCGCCGGAAGAAGCAATTCGCTCGACGGCAGCCCGCACTTCCTGAGGCATGGAGGAACTATTCTGTTCGAGGTAAGAGGCAATGGAATCGGCAGCGCCTTTGCGAATCTGCCGGCCATCGAGATTCACTCCTGACATGCGCGTCTGGGCGGTGAAGGGAATAAATTCCGCCTCGTGATCGGCAAAATCGCGGCCACGGAGTTGATATTTTTCCTTGGCGAGAACAACAATCGAGCGCCCCTCGGGAGTTTCGTCGGCCAGCGAAGAGAGCTGCGCGGCATCGGCCATCTCGGCTTCACTGACATTGGGAGCAGGCAGAAACTCGGTGGCTTGCCGGTTGCCGAAAGTAATGGTGCCGGTTTTATCGAGCAAAAGCGTATTCACATCTCCTGCCGCCTCCACCGCGCGACCCGACATGGCGAGCACGTTGTGCTGCACCAGGCGATCCATGCCGGCGATGCCGATCGCCGATAAAAGCCCGCCGATGGTCGTGGGAATCAGGCAGACCAGCAGTGAAACCAGAACAAATATCGTCTGCGGCGAACCGGAATAAATCGCGAACGGCTGCAACGTCACCACCGCCAACAGAAAGATGATGGTCAGCCCGGCCAGCAGAATATTCAGGGCGATTTCGTTGGGTGTTTTCTGGCGCGCCGCCCCTTCCACAAGGGCAATCATGCGGTCAAGAAAAGTTTCGCCGGGATTCGACGTGATTTTGACTTTGATGAAATCGCTGAGGACGCGCGTGCCGCCTGTGACTGCCGAACGATCGCCGCCGGCTTCGCGGATCACGGGGGCCGACTCGCCGGTAATTGCGGATTCGTCGACCGACGCTACGCCTTCGACGATCTCGCCGTCGCCGGGAATGAGTTCTCCGGCATCGACGGAAACCAGGTCACCCGCGCGGAGCTTCGCGCTGGCGACTTCTTCAACCTTGCCGTCAGGGGTGATGCGCTTCGCGATGGTTTCCGAGCGCGCTCGTCTCAGCGTTTCCGCTTGCGCCTTTCCTCGGCCTTCCGCCATCGCTTCGGCGAAGTTGGCGAATAGCACGGTGAACCACAGCCACAACGTGATCTGCAGGTTAAACGAAAAGGCTTCATGCGGATGGAGAATGAGCAGAACACTGGTGATCACGCTGCCGATTTCAACCACGAACATGACCGGATTCCCCATCATGTTGCGCGGGTTCAATTTCAGCAGCGAACTCCAGGCGGCGCCGCGCACCAGATTCACATCCCAGACCGACTTGTGATGGCTTGCCATAGGTTTTAAAAAGTCTTCCCAACCTGCATGAGCAGATGTTCAAGAATCGGCCCCAAACTCAAGGCCGGAAAGAAGGTTAGTGCGCCCAGGATCAGGATGACGCTGATCAGGAGCAGGGTGAACAAAGGCGTGGTGACCGGAAACGTGCCCAGTGACGGGGGAACATACTTTTTTTGCACCAGATTGCCGGCGATGGCCAGCATGGGAATGATCATGAAAAAACGGCCGACCAAGGTAGTGATTCCCGTGGCTGCGTCATACCAGAGTGTGTTGACAGTGAGTCCTCCGAAGGCGGAGCCGTTGTTTCCCGCGGAAGATGTGAAGGCGTAGAGAATCTGGCTCAAGCCGTGCGGACCGGGATTGGAGATGCCTGTTGTCCCGAAACCCTTGACTACTGAAATTCCCGTCAGTGTAAGAATGATTAGCGGGAATACCAGCGAAACCAGCATCGCCATTTTGACGTCGTAGGCTTCGATCTTCTTGCCCAGATATTCCGGCGTGCGCCCCACCATCAGGCCTGCGATAAAAACGGCGAGCACGATATAAATCAGAATTCCATACATGCCCGAGCCGACCCCGCCGAAGATCACTTCGCTCAGCATGATATTGACCAGCGGCACCATGCCGCCGAGAGGCGTAAAGGAATCATGCCAGCCGTTAATGGCTCCGCAACTTGCATCAGTGGTCACGGTGGCAAATAGAGCGGAGTTGGCAATGCCGAAGCGCGTCTCCTTGCCCTCCATATTGCCGCCCGGCTGCGAGTTCGAAGCGTGCTGCGCGATCGACGCGGGATAGAGCGGATTTCCTTTCGCTTCCGCCCAGTAAGCAGTGGTGACTCCGACTAGAAAAAGAATTGCCATTGCCGACCACACTGCCCATCCATGGGCCGGCGAGCCGGTCATACGCCCTAGCGTATAGGTGAGACCGGACCCGATGGCGAAAATGGAAAACATTTCGATCAAATTAGCCAGCGGCGTGGGATTTTCGAATGGATGCGCGCTGTTGGCGTTAAAGAATCCGCCGCCGTTCGTGCCCCACTCTTTAATGATTTCCTGCGACGCCACCGGACCCTGCGCGATCGTCTGTGTGGTGACGGTATCCATGACGGGCTTGCCTGCGGCATCCACAACCGGCTTGCCGTCAGCGCCCAGGCGCTGCACCTGCTGCGGCTCGACCAGCTTCACGGTGTCGTAGGGCCTCAAGTTCTGCACTACCCCCTGCGAAACCAGCAGCAAAGATCCCACCACGCAAAACGGCAAGAGCACCCACAGACAACAACGCACGAAGTCGACCCAGAAATTTCCCAGAGTGTTCATCTGCCGCCGAGCAATTCCGCGAATGAAGGCGATGGCCAGCACAATGCCGGTCGCGGCGGAGGCAAAGTTGTGGTAGGCGAGCCCAGCCATTTGCGTGAAGTAGGTCATGGTGGTCTCGCCGGAATAGGCCTGCCAATTGGTGTTGGTGGTAAAGGAAGCCGCTGTATTGAAGGCCAGGTGCTCGGGAGCCACGGCCCCAAAGTGTTGCGGATTAAAAGGCAGCACGCCTTGAATGCGCTGGATCAGGTAGAGCACAAGCATTGAAACCGCGCTGAAGATGAGCATGGTTGTTGCGTATTCGGTCCAGCGCATCTCGTGCGATTCGTCGACGCCGGTGAGGCGATAAAGCAGGCGCTCAATCGGCCGCAGCACCGGATCAAGAAATGTATGCTCGCGCGCGAACACGCGGGTCAAAAAGACGCCAAGAGGTTTGGCGACGGCGAAGATCAAGCCCAGAAACACGAAGATCTGCAGCCAGCCATTAATCGTCATTTCAGAATTTCTCCGGGCGCAACAGCGCGCAGAAGAGGTACACGATGACAATGGCGCTGATGATCAGCATGATGAGTGACTGCAAGTCCATAAGGCCCCTTCCTACTTCATACGATTGCAGAAACGCACGTACGCGACCGATGCGACAAAGAACACGATGGTGACAGCGATCCAAAGAACATCTTGCATAGTAAATTTCCTTTGTAGTGCGGGGACGTTGAGAATCAGAGGGCGATCCGCTCGCCCGTTTGTATTGGAATGTCTTGCCTCTGGGCTCCGATGTTCATCTCTTCAATGTTCATTTCTAGGAGAACTCCGCGCCTTCTTCTGCCAGATGTGAATTTTGCAAGGTGCACCACGGCACTGACCGGCACCCTCGTTGCTTCTATCATGAGCGCCGCCAATACGTGCAGGAAAAATATCACTGCTGTGATAAGCACAACTGCGAGCGCAATCGTCATAATGCTCTCGTCACAACTGCCGCGGGAAAGTTTCTTAACTTCCCCTAAACTCCATTCAACGACTCCGGGCGTAAGAACGGAATCAAGAACTAATAAAGAATTCGTAAGGGCGGTTCTGCCCGTTATTCAAGCTGGCACTGTAGAACTGGATGCTGTCAGACCGTAAACCAATGTGCACCGGCGAGAGACGTCTGAAAGCGACTCCATATGGAAGTTAGCTGCCCCACTCGGCCTCGCCCGGCGTGGCATAGTACTTTCGGCGGGGCGCCTCGACGGGGGTACTGGACAGTTCGAGCAGCGCTAAACGGGCCGCAGCCACCATCAATTTGCGATCGCTCTGCGGCGTTCGATCCCAGGAGCAGCATGCCGAGCCGTGGTTGGCTGAGCTCTGTTTCGCTGGGGCCTGGTTCGCTTCGCCATCGTGCGCCAGCGCGTCCCAATAATGATGGAAAACTTTTGCCAATTGCTCTGCGGAAACGTCCTGAATCGTCGACATAAGATCTTAGCCTCTCGATATTTTCGGCGGAGAGTCTTAGCTACTCATTCCTCCCTGCCTTCAAAGATTTGATGACGAAAGGCGTAAAGATTGAATAAAAGGTACATAGAATGTTCGTAAGAACGGCGCTCGGCAGGAAAGGATGAGTTTGCGGCGGACGAGGTTGCAGCCACTCGCTTCGCCTCGCGGGCTGGACGAATGCGTCCGCCCCTACGAAATTCATAAGTCCCCGGGTTCGAAGCGATATCCAACCCAAGGCTCGGTGACGATGTAACGCGGCGAGGCCGCATCCGGTTCGAGTTTCTTACGTAACTGGCCCACGAAGACGCGGAGATATTCCACCTGCTCGGTACTTTGTCCGCCCCAGATTGCGCCTAACAAAGTGCGGTGATTGACGACTTTGCCGGCGCGGCGCGCCAGGAAGACCAGAAGATCGAATTCTTTTGGAGTGAGGCGCACCTCGTTACGGCGAACCGTAACTTTATGCGCGGCGGTGTCGATGCGGAAATCTCCGATCTCGATTACGGATTCGGCTTCGTTCTCCGCTGGGACCCGGCGCAGATTGGCGCGGACACGGGCCAGCAATTCGTTCATGCCGAACGGCTTGGTCACATAGTCGTCCGCCCCGGCGTCGAGCGCCTCCACTTTTTGTTGCTCCTTATCGCGAACCGAAAGAACGACGATGGGCACGCGAGAAATGGCGCGGACGGTTCGGCATAGCTGAATGCCGTCGACCGACGGCATGGAAAGATCGGTGATGATCAGGCTCGGCGACCAATCCTTCATAATTTCAAGCGCCATCTCGCCGCTATTGGCGATGCGGATGTCATAGCCCTGCGCCGAAAGACTGGTGCGCAACACGCGCGTGATCTGCGGTTCGTCATCTACGACCAGGATGTGGGGCCGGTCAGGCATCAGCGAGCCTCCTGCGTAACAATGTGAACATCAACCGAAGGAGAGTCGCGCAGAAAGCGCTGAATCGCCGACAGATAAAGATAGCGTTGCCAGCCGGTGCGAGCGGAGCGGCCGAAAATGACTTGCGTAATGTGATTTTCCCGCACTAACTGCGCCACTCCGTCTGCAATGTTACCGCCGGAAGTGCGCACCACATGCGCGCCCAGGTTCTCCGCGAAGCGGATGTTTTCCGCCAAAGTTTTCTGATCTTCAGGGCGGGTATCGCGGCCCACGTCAACGTAGAAAACGTAGAAATCGCCGCCCATGGCCTGCGCCATGCGCGAGCCCCGGGCAATTAAATATTGAGCCGCGGGATTCGAACTAACACAAACGCCGATACGCTCACGCACGGTGTGGGCGGGTTGTGTACCATCTTTTTCCAGAAAAGCGTCGAGACCGCGATCGACTACCCCTGTAACCTGACGCAGGGCCAGCTCGCGCAATGCGATCAGATTGCCGGGTCGGAAAAAATGCGAAAGAGCTCGCTGGGCACGGTCAACAGGATAAATGTCGCCGCGCTGCATGCGTTTTTGCAGAGCCTGGGGAGTAAGATCGGCGAGCACGATTTCGTCCACGCGCTGCATCACCCAATCGGGAACTGTCTCCCGCACTTGCACGCCAGTAATCTGCTGCACGGTCGGACCCAGACTCTCCACGTGTTGCACGTTCATGGTGGAGAGCACATCAATCTTGGCGTCGAGTATTTCAATCACGTCCTCGTAACGCTTAGCGTGCTTGCTGCCTTCTATATTGGTATGGGCCAGTTCGTCAATCACGACCACGGCTGGTTTTCTGGCGAGAATGGCATCCACATCCATCTCTTCGAAAGTTGTGCCCTTGTACTCTAATTTGCGAGGAGGAATGCGGTCGAGTTTCGCCGCTAATTCCGCGGTGGCCTTGCGGCCATGGCTTTCCACGACGCCGACCAATACGTCTTCTCCGCGGCTGGCCCGGCGAATCGCCTCGCTCAACATGTTGTAAGTCTTGCCGACTCCGGGCGCGTAGCCGAGAAAAAGTTTGAAGATTCCGCGCGGCTTTTCGGTTGATACTTCATTCAACCATTCTTCGGGCGTCTTGGTCATCGCAGCTATTCTCTTTCACCGCGTCGGAATTGTAATGTCCATCGTACAATGCGGAGGTGAAAACTGGAGTGAAGAAGGATGCCCGGACGCAAACCCTGCGCTACGCGCTGGTAATTGCTGCCATCGGGGTGATCACGGCAGTCGATTACAAGCTGCACGTCAATCACACAACGGTTGCATTGATGTTTCTGGTCACGGTGCTCCTGACCTCAGCCTATTGGGGATTGCGCTACGCGGTGGTGCTGGCAGTGGGAGCCACGGCGGCCTTTAATTTTTTCTTCCTGCCTCCGATCGGCACGTTTACCATCGCCGACCCGCAAAACTGGGTGGCATTGTTCGCGTTTCTAGTAACGGCGCTGGTGGCCAGCAATCTGGCGGAACGGGCCCGTCGCGAGGCCGAAGGCGCAAAACAGCGGCGTCGCGAAGTAGAACGGCTTTTTGGACTCAGTCAACGCCTGTTGGCCTCAGAGAACGTTCTCGAGTTGCTGAACGCCTTGCCGACCTATGTGCAGGAAACTTTTTCGGTCGGCAGCGTCGCGGTCATGGCAGCGGATCATCCGACTGTGTACCGTTCGTCGCTGGACGCCAAATTCGAAGAAACCGTACTGCGCTCTACACTTTTGCGCGGAGAACCTATTACGCAGGGTGGGGTTTCGTATGTACCTCTGCGGCTTGGAATGCGGACGGTAGGAGCCCTGGGTGTGAGCGGAGATGAACTGTCGCGAGAAACTCTGGATGCTCTGGGAAGCCTTGCTGGACTTGCCATTGAGCGCGCGCGTGCGCTCGAGGCGCTGAGCAAGAATCGAGCGGAGCAGGAACATGAGCGCCTGCGAACCGCCTTGCTCGATTCGGTAACGCACGAGTTTCGTACACCTTTGACATCGATCAAGGCGAGCGTCACCACTCTGTTATCCGGCGCCGGACTCGACGACCAGAGCAGGCGTGAATTGATGACCGTCATCGACGAAGAGACGGACCGACTGAACCGGCTGGTCGGCGAAGCGGCGGAGATGGCGCAGCTGGATTCAGGAATGTTTAAGCTCGATCTGCAGCCGCATGCCATTACGGAACCGCTGAACCTCGCTCTGCAGGATGCCAAGAATTCACTGGAAAATCATCCCGTAGAAATAGTTGCCCCGGCAGACTTGCCGAAAGTACCAATGGATCTGCAGCGCATTCGCGAAGTGCTGATGCACCTGCTGGAAAATGCCGGCAAATATTCCGACCCAGGCGTTCCCATCAAAGTGACCGGCGAAGTGAAGGGGGACCGTCTGGTGACCAGCGTTGCGGATCGCGGGCCGGGAATCGATTCGTTCGAACAATCTTTGATCTTCGAAAAGTTCTATCGCGGCCAGCACCAGCGTTACACTGCCCCTGGAACGGGAATGGGGCTGGCGATTGCGAAAGTAATTATAGAAACCCACGGCGGAACGATCGGCGTGGTGAGTCAATTGGGCAGCGGTTCAGTATTTTCATTCAGCCTGCCACTGGAAAAGATTTCCCGGACGTAGGTGCGGCTGCGGCAAAGCTCAGTTGCGGTTACTTCTTGATGTAATAGGCGTCTTCTTCCGGCCGCCTGACTCGCGGAATCCACAATGGCCGCCGCAGGCCGCCTGGGCCCGGCGCAGGCCGCGCTAGCGCTTTCCACCTCTGGTAGACGGCAAAGGAAAGATTGGTATCCACAAAAATATCTCCGTAGCGATCATCGGCCGCAGCTCTTTCGACCCGCACCATCTGGTGCCAGCAGTGCATACCGCTCACGGGGTCCGGATGCACGGGAAAGGTGATGTCCTGATGCACACCGGCATCGCTCCACCAAACACGTTTGGTTTCAGGATCGGCGCTCTCGTAGGGTGAGACGCTTTCGATCTGCCGCATCTTCCACTGTCCCTTGCCGACCTCCTTCAGATCGACCCACGCGCTCGACATCCGCTCCACCTGATCTTCTTTGTTGATTCGCCAACGCCCCAGGTGATGGGAACAGGCGACCACACCGGGCGTCAGCCCCTCGGTGACCCAGGCATGAAGAACGAAGTACCCGATCTCGGTGTGGACTTTCATTAGGTCGCCGGTGCGGATGCCGCCGAGTTTTTTCGCGTCCACAGGATTCACCCATAGCGGATTCTTGTGCGAAATTTCGTACAAGAACTTGGCATTGCCGGAGCGTGTGTGAATTAAATTCGGCAAACGGAAGATCGGCAGCAGCGTGTAAACTTCGCCTCGCGCATCTTTCGGCCACTCGACTAAAGGCGTGTACTTTGGATCGAAATCGGGATCGAAATCTTCCCCCGGCTGCTTCATCGATGCGGATTGGGCTGAGCGATGAATGTGGCTGCGGTAGTATTCGGGCAACGTGAACTCGGGCCACTTCCAGTCGGCCATGGTTTTCGAAAACAGTTCCAGCTTGCGCGAAGGAGTGTTGTAGCCGACCACCGGCTTGTCTTCGACCATTACCCCAACTGGCTTCCCTGCTTTCGTAACAACGCCATTCGCTTCGATTTTCGAGTTCGCCAGATCGGCGGCCGCTACAGGCTTCTCATTTTGCTTGTAAACATCCCGCGTCACTTCGAAAGCGCCGTATTTGCGCATGTATTGCAACGGCGTCAGTCCTTCTTTGCTCGCGGTTGCGGGCAGGCCGGGAACGGAGTTGTCGAAAATCCAGCCGTAGTATTCGTCCACAGTCAGCTTCTGTCCCGGCTTGTAAGGCGATTCGAAATATTGCCGGATACCCATGGAACCGTCAGGATCGATAGCCCAGGAAAGATTGATCCAGAACTCATCCTCTTCCCACACTTCGCCGGGATTCGACTGATACGTGTATTCGAATTTCTCGCCGCCGCGTTCGCGCAGCACACGATTCACCGGTTGTCGAAAGCCGATCCACTTGCCGGCGTAAGATTCCTGACTCATCAGGTCGTGACGTTCCGAACTGAATCCCATGGGCAGCACATAATCGGCAAACCATGCAGTCTCGCTCCAGGTGGGAGAGAGCGCGGCGTGCAGGCCCACTTTTTCTTCGTCGCGCAACATTTCAATCCACGAAAAGCCGTCAGGAAACGTCCACACGGGATTGAAGACGCGGGTGAAGTAGGCTTCGATGCGACCTCGGCCCTCTTTCAAAAAATGCGGCAATAAGAACGACATTTCATGCGTGCACAACGGCCACTCCTGCGGATATAGCAATTCATTCCAGCGCTTTTGCGGCGGTGGGACGGAGAAGGGCTTAGGCACAAATTTATTCCACGAGTTCAAATTGTGTCCGCCCTCGGTTCCGACGGAGCCGGTCAGTACATGCAGGAGCATTAACGCCCGCGCCGGCTGCCATCCTCCCAAATTTCCCGAGGAACTGCCGCGCCACAAGTGCGATGCAAAACGGCTGCCGGCGCTGGCAATTTCACGCGCAGTCTTGACGATGACATCCGCTTTGACTCCGCTTTCTTTTTCGGCAAATTGCGGCGTGAATTGAGCGTAGTGTTGTTTCAGGAATTCAATCAGCGCATCAAAGCTCTGGCCTTTGGCCTTGAAGCCGTCAACTTCCAGTTCTTCCCAGTTGGTCCAGTTCTGTACGAATTTCGCGTCGAAACGATTTTCGTCGAGAATAACTTTCGCCATCGCCAGCAGAACCGCCGCTTCCGTTCCGGGATAAGTCGGCATCCAGTAGTCGGCCATGCTGGCCGTGTTTGAAAGCCGCGGATCCATCACGGCGAGTTTCGCGCCAGCCATCTTTCCGTCGATGATGCGTTGCGCGTGCGGATTGAAATAGTGGCCCGATTCCAGATGCGCCGAAAGCAGAAGAATGAAGCGCGCGTTGGCGTGATCGGGCGAGGGACGGTCGGCATAATGCCAGAGCAAATATCCCAAGCGCGCCGAGGATGAACAAACATTGGTGTGCGAATTGTGCCCGTCGATGCCCCACGCCTGCAGCGTCCGCTCCATGATTAAGTCGTGCCCGGGACGGCCAACGTGATACATAACTTCTTCGCCGCGATTCTCCTGAATCGCTTTGCGAATGCGGGTTCCGAATGTTTCCAGCACTTCGTCCCATGAAGTGCGCGTCCACTTCCCCGCTCCGCGCGCCCCGCTGCGCTTCATGGGATAGAGCACGCGATCGGGATCGTGAATCTGATTGATGGTCGCCGGGCCCTTGGCACAGAGTCGTCCGCGACTCGCCGGGTGCATGGGATTGCCCTCGAACTTCGCGACCGCTCCAGTAGCCTTGTCGACATAGGCCAGCAGCCCGCACGCAGATTCGCAGTTGAAGCAAACCGTCGGAACGAGCGAATAGTGCTTCTCGACGCGTCGCGGCCAAGCCTCGGCATCGAGCTCAACCCAGTCATCCCACTTTTCTACCGGGGGACAGTAAGCAAGATGGCTGCCATCGCGTTTGAAATCGTTACTCATTTAAATTTCCACTCATTCAATCTCCAAAACAAATGTGGGGACAGCCGCCCTCGGCTGTCCGCCGAGCGAAGCTCGGCTTCTTGCTTTCGCTAAACTCAAAGCTTAACTGTTGGGCACACTCTGACCCGCCATTACGAAGCACCACTCAAAAATCAGCAATCCCGCCAGAGCCAGCACTCCTGCAATCTTGCCGCTATAAAAATCAGCCGGAACCAGCCACAAGAGCAACAATGGCAGGATGCCGCCGGCCACCACCGCGCCAGCCCAAAACCAGGTCTTGAAAGGCCCGTGCGTAATCAATCGCGCCGCGTAAGCGGAATTGTCGGTGGAATGCGGCATCATGAACTCTGCTGCAACAATCAGCAAATGAAAAACTAGAGTGAAGCCCAAAGCTTCCCTGGCGACTGCCCAGACCTGTGGCGATCCGCCAAACGCGGAAGGCAACAAAACCAGCACGGCAGCCCCGCACAGCAACGCCTGCACGACTAAGTGCACCGGCAGCAGCGGAGTCTGCCACAGGTCGCGGCCTTCACACTGTCCGAAAAGAAATGCGGTGTACATGGCAGCGAAGAAGCCAACGATCACCGTTGGCCACAATAGAATTACCGTGATACTGCCAAGTCCGAACACGGAAGCCAGCCAGAATAATCCGCCCAAACCGCTGTATGCGATCAGAATAAAAGCTCCGCGCGCCAGCCACGATTTGCTTTGTGGCGTAAACACCACTCGCAGAAATCGCGCCTTGTGCTCGAGATCCCAAACCAGAAGCAGCGTCGTCAGCGCAGTAAACAATAATGCGATGCTCGACAGGACTAGATCACGCCAACGATCCGCCGCCAAACGCCCAAGCAGCATGGCAATTGCGGGGATTGCGAGCGCGCCAGAGCCGATCGATTTCGTCCAGCAATAGGCCGGAACCTGCCAGCCCCAGGGCCTCGCATGAGAAACGTCATAGGCCGTCAAAGCATTTTTCTGCAGCAGCGGGCTATCCGGCGGATAAATCGCTCCGCCGCCGTGCACGCTTTGATTGCGCTCGGCCCACATGTAGATCGACTCGTGCCGCGCCGCCGTGGGCACGATGGCGCTCTCGTCTCCGTCAATGTAATAGAGCTTGGGCCGAGTGCCCTGCTCCGGTTTGCGCACGCGCACCGGCTCCCGCGCCAGCAATTGCGCGATCTCTCCGTCACAGGCGTCAAGATCGCCAGCGATGATTGCGTGTTCAGGGCATACCACCACGCACGAAGGTTCTAAACCAACTTCCGTACGATGCGCGCAGTAATGACATTTTGCGGCCGTGCCTTCATCCGGATCGATATAAATGGAGTCGTACGGGCAGGCCTGCATGCAGGCTTTGCATCCGATGCAACGGTCGGAACTGAAATCGACGATGCCGTCTTTGCGCTGATACATCGCGGTGACCGGACAGATAGTGACGCAGGGCGGGTTCTCGCAGTGGTTACAGCGGGTGACCTGAAAGACACGGCGAGTATTTGGAAAAGTACCCTTCTCGACATACTTTACCCAGGTGCGATTCACCGTGAGAGGAACGTGATTCTCCGTTTTGCAGGCGACGGTGCACGCATGACAGCCGATACATTTGCGGTTGTCGATGATAAAGCCGTATCGCATTCCCAGGTTTTTCAGGCGGGCGACGAAAAATCCGCGCGGCTTGGGTATTGTAGCTGAGACTCAGCTTGCGCTTATTGATCAACTGGGGGCTGATGGCAATGAGAACTGACCGACGCATGCGAAAAAGTATCGCGCGAATTTCGAGACCGCATTTCGCGGGGTCATCCTGACGGAGCCGTTTTTCAGGCGGAGGAAGGATCTCATCGAGGCACGAACTTCGCACGGGAGATCCTCACCCGGCTTACTGCGCCGAGTGCGGAATGACCTTTTTGGACGAAAAACGTTTCCAATCAATCACCGGCAGCAAAATTGCGAGCCTGATCTTCCCGCTAGGCTACAATTCAGGTGCATTTCCAGATCGACCCGCAATCAAAGATCGGAATCCAGGAGCACAAACTCGTTACCAAACAACTTATGCCTGCTGACATCGGAACTGGCTATCGTTCGGAACTCGACGACAAGAGAATTTTTTATAACCGCTTTCTGCTGATCGTGGCCGGTCTCGGTGGTCTGCTTTATGGCGTGGACGTCGGCATCATTGCCGGCGCTCTACCGTACCTAGAAGCGACCTCGGGCCTCAATGCCGGCCAGCTCTCCATCGTCGTTGCCGCCGTGCTGCTAGGCAGCGTCATTTCGACCTTGTTCGCTGGATTGCTGGCGGATTGGATGGGACGCAAATCGCTGATGGCGCTGAGCGGCGTCATGTTTGTGATCAGCATTCCAATGATCGCGTTATCGCACGGCTACGGACCGCTGGTTTTCGGCCGGTTGTTGCAAGGCGTCAGTGCGGGATTAATCGGGGTAGTCGTTCCGCTCTATCTGGCCGAGTGTTTGACGGCCTCGAGTCGTGGCAAAGGTACCGGCATTTTTCAATGGCTGCTGACCCTGGGACTGGTCATCGCGGCCGCGCTCGGACTTTACTTCAGCTTTCGGGTCGATCAGGTGGCGAAACTCGGCGATGCGGCACGGCTGCTTGATTTCAAGAATCAAGCCTGGCGCGGAATTTTCTGGGTTTCGCTGCCGCCGGGGATTCTATTTGTGATCGGCAGCCTGATGGTGGCAGAGTCGCCGCGGTGGCTGCTGCGCCGCAGAAAAAAAGATGCCGCCTATGCCGCGTTGTTGCGCTCGCGCACGACCGAGCAGGCCGATCTGGAACTGCGCGAGATGGAAGATGGGATTGCCGCCGAGAAAACGAAAGCTGGTTCCGGCACGCTAAAGAGAGAATCGCTGCTGCGGCGCAAGTATGTGATCCCATTCATTCTCGCCTGCATCATTCTCGCCTGCAATCAGGCGACCGGAATTAACTCGATCATCGGCTACAACGCCGACATCCTGCTGCAGAGCGGCCTCTCGGATTTCGCGGCGCATTGGGGTTATTTCATTTTTCAGTGCATCAATTTCTCGGTCACTTTGGCAGGGGTCATGCTGGTCGATCGCAAGGGTCGCAAATTTCTCTTGGCGATGGGCACTGGCGGCATCATCCTGTCGCTCGCCTGCACCGGCTTTCTCTTCCTGGGGAATGAAAAACGTCGGGTGGATGTGTCCTCAGCCGTGCAATCCAGAGTGAGCACCGATCAGAAACTCGCTTTGACGTATACGCCCGGGCTGGCCGACCAGTTTTTGGAGGAGGCCGGAAATGCGCCGGCGAATCGTTCGACTTCCTTGGTCGTGATTTATTCTTACGGTGATTTTCGTGCGACCAGCCAGGTCGTGCGTTCGAACGACGAGGCCACTAAGCCGATCGACATCAAGCGTGAAGAGAGCATCCCTGCGAATAAAGTCGTGGCATTCTTCTCCAACCCATTCGGGAACCTCGACGCCGCGCGGACAGCGCCGCTTCGCATCGAAAATGCCTTGATCAACCCGGTACCCGGGTCGCGCAACGGCTGGATGGTCGCCCTGACCCTGTTTATTTTCATGGCGTTTTATGCTGTGGGGCCGGGCGTTTGCGTCTGGCTGGCGCTTTCGGAACTGATGCCCACGCGCATCCGCTCCAACGGCATGAGCATTGCACTGTTGTTGAATCAGGGCGTGGCCACGACCATTGCTGCCGTCTTTCTGCCCACCGTCGGCAAGTATGGATATTCCACCATGTTCTTCGGCTTTGCCGCGTGTACTGTGATTTATTTCATTACGGCAACGTGGTTCCTGCCTGAAACCAAGGGCAAGACGCTGGAAGAAATTGAGGCTCATTTCGAAGGTGCGACCGTCGGAAAGTAGCGCCGGTTTGCCCGTTGCACGGAAAATGATTTAGTCTCAGCCCCAGATGACTCCTACTGACCAGAAAAATAGAGCTGCCGACAAGAAACACTCTCCTGCCATGCTGCGGGAAATCTATGAACAGCCCGCAGCCATCGCCAAGACCGTCGAGAAGCACCTGAGGAATGACATCATTTTTCCCGGCGAACTGCACGCCATTGAAAGCGCGCTGCTCACTTTCGAAAAGCTGATTATCGCCGCCAGTGGATCGAGCCGGCACGCGGGATTGGCGGGCGAGATTATGATCGAGGACTTTTCTGGAGTGGCCGTCGATGTGGAGTATGCCAGCGAATATTGCTATCGCTCAACCCACGCCTCCGTCGAGCCGATCGTGATGGTCATTACGCAATCAGGAGAGACCGCGGACACGATTGCGGCGCAACGCGAAGCATTGACTCGCGGCGTAAAGACCGTTGCCATCTCCAACGTTCCCGACACCACTATTGTGCGCGAAGCCAGCGCCGCCCTGATCTCTGGCGCGGGCCCGGAACTCTCCATTCCGGCAACGAAGAGTTTTACTACGCAGCTGACCATTCTCTACCTGATGGCGTTGTTCCTGGCGCGCAAACGCGGGCGCATGACATCAGAAGTGACGCGCTCTTATCTGCAGCGGTTGATGCGGCTTCCTGAAGCGATTGAACAGCAACTCGCCACCTGGGACGCTCTTGCCGAAGAATTTGGGAGGGTGCATTTCAAGGCGGAAAAGTTTCTGTATCTCGGCCGTGGCGTGCATTACGCAATCGCTCGCGAAGGCGCGCTCAAGCTTAAAGAAATTTCTTACGCGCATGCGGAAGGATATCCGGCGGGCGAACTGAAGCATGGCCCTAACGCGCTGGTGGACGAAAAACTTCCCGTGGTGGTGCTCGCGACCTGCGATCATCGCGATCCCGATTCAGTCTTGCGTTACCGTCGCACGCTCGACGTTATGAAGGAAGTAAGATCGCGGCGCGGACCGCTGGTTGCGGTTGCCACCGAGGGCGACGACGAGGTTGGAACCATTGCCGACCACGTCTTCCACGTTCCCGCAGCCCCGGAATTGCTGTTGCCCATCGTCGAAGTAATTCCGCTGCAACTTTTTGCTTATCACGTCGCCGTGAACAAGGGATATGACGTGGACCATCCGCGAAATCTGGTGAAGGCGGTGGTGACCGAGTAGGCACTGGAAATCGCCGCAAAGGACTATAGATATTGCGGAAGACGGTTCGATACCGTCTGTTACGGCTGCGAGGGGCTAATCGGCTGAACGCCACCCCGACACAAGGCGAAGCATATCAACACTCCGATGCCCACTGCGCCCGCACCAACCGCCCAAGGAGAATTCAAGCTCGGGCCGTCCGCTGGAGACGCGGGCAAAGTTTTCTCCGCTCCGCATTTGTCGTCGCGCGACTTCTGTTCGCCTTCGAGCACGGTGAGCCGGATTGAAGGCGAGTGCTTGACCAGTTCCAGCTTACTCCCGCCAGAGTTGATGTCCACATTGCTCTTGATCGCCGACACGGTCACCTTGCCGTCAACGTCGGCGACCTCGTAGTGAGTCCAGTCCGCCGTGTTCTGGGGCACCACCACAAGGCAGCCTACTCGTACTCTTAACCCCCGAGTTGTATTCACCGATAGCCCACCGTGTTCGAGAACCAATTCGTCGCCTTCAAACTGAACCAGGGTTTGTGAATTGATGTTGACGGCAGAGCCGCTGGCTTCAATCCGGGCGACCGCAGTTTGCTGAGTTTCAATTAGATCGCCGGAGAACAAGACTGTAGAAGTAGGGGGAGGAGTTCGATTCACCAGCACGCCGCTACCGTCGCTGCGCAGCACGGCACCGGCGTTGTCCGCCAGCATAAACGCGGACAAAAGCGCAATCACGGGAAGAAGAATAAATTGACGCCATTTGAACAAATTTCGCACCAAAATTTATATGAACATTGTTTGCGCGAACAGGCCTGCGCGAACAGATTTGAGCGCATCAAGCCTGCACGAACAGTCCGCACGAATATGACGACTAAAGATTAGCCTGCGGTGTGTGGGTGGGCTAGTGGCTGATTTGGTCCCCGAGGAAGTGCGCGCGAATGCAACTGACGAACTTTTTGATTCTTAAGCGCGCGCGAAGTCAATGTATCCCTTTTGCACGTCGGTACGAATTAATTTGACGCGCAATTTATCGCCAACGTCGAGTCCTTGCGCGCCTTGCGCCAGCAATCCTTCCAGGCGTGGCTGGGAGACGCGGACGAAAGTTCCATGCTCGGTCGCTCCGGTCACGATCGCGTCGAATACTTCGCCGATGCGGTGCTGCATGGCAATCGCCGCCAGGCGCTTGGCCATGTCCCGCTCAACTTTTTTGGCTGCATCTTCTTTTTGCGTGCAGTTGGCCGCAATGGCCGTCAGTTCTGCATCGGAGTAAGGATTCTTCTGGGCTGCGAGCGTGGCCTTAATCAGGCGTTGAGTAACCATGTCGACAAAACGACGGTTCGGCGCTGTCGAGTGCGTGTAATCCTGGACCGCCAGACCGAAGTGTCCGGGGGCAACTTCGCCGGGACGTTCGAGAACATACTCGCCGGGTCCGATGAGTTTAATCACTGCGAGAGAAAGATCCGCGAAATGATCGGGATCCGCGGCTTGGCGGCGCAGCAGAAAATCGTTGAGAGCCTTGGAGTCGGGCTGGGCGGGGAGCTTATCGCCTTTGGTCGCGGCCAACTGCACAATGCGGTCCCAGCGCTTGGGGGTGCGCACGATGCGACGCATGGATGAAACGTCCTCAAGCATACGGGCTACAACGCCGTTGGCGGCAACCATGAAGTCTTCGATCAATTCCGTGGCGAGGTTCTTCTGCTGTTTCACCACGTCGACAACCTGACCGTTCAACATTAAAGGCTGGAGTTCGTCGCTCTCCAGGGTGAGCGCCCCGTGCTGGAAGCGCTGGTTTCTCAACTTCTGTGCGACTTCTTCCTGCAATTTCAATTGCGCCTGCAGATCGCTGGACGACGCGATCTTCGGCGGCGCGGCCGATTTCCCTTCCAGCCATACGCCCGACGAGTTGTATTGCAGTTGAGCTTTGTTGCGGACAACGGCGCGATACACGCTGGGCGATTTCAGGCTGCCACTGGGATCGACCACGAATTCAATCACGACGCTTAGACAGTCCTGATTTTCAAGAAGAGAAGTCAGTCCCGTGGATAGTTCTTCTGGCAGCATGGGGAAGTTGCGAACTCCGGCATAAACAGTTGTAGTTTCGCGCGCTGCGTGTTGATCGATGGCAGTGTTCTTGGGGACGAAGGCGTCGACGTCGGCAATGCCGATCATGATCTTTACATCGCCATTGGGCAGGCTTTCGGCGACTTCGATCTGATCGAGATCGCGCGAAGTGTCGTTGTCTATGGACGACCAGAGCAGATTGCGCAGATCCCGAATATCGCTGGTGGGGCCGACTTTCGGCGGATGATTTTTAAGTTCTGCAACCTGCTGCAATGCTTGCGAAGGAAACTCAGGCTGAAAACCACGCTGCTGCATGACTTCTTTTGCTGTGGCTTGCAGATCAGGATGCGAAGGATTGGCGTCGTGCATGAACCCCCGTTGCGATAGTGAGATAGGTCAGGCTACCACGCGAACCATAAGGCGAGCGGGGATGTGGTACGAGGGTAGTGGCTCAGTTTTAATTTATTCTCCTACGAGGCGGTCATCCCGAAGCGCGGCGTACTTCAGCCGCGTGAGGGATCTCCCATAGATATAACCGATGGGAGATCCTTCGTTCCGCCTGAAAAACGGCTGCACTCAGGATGACCCCGAGCTATCGGCCGAAAAATTCAAATTGAGCCACCACCGGTACGAGAGTTGTGAAAAGAGGCCTGCACAGGTCTAGCTGCCGTGGAGACGCTCGATGTCGGCATTCGTATAGACGCGCGTGGCGTGGGGCGCGTGCGATTTCCAGAACGACGCAGTTTGACCGAGAGTGACTCCATAGCCGCGTTCGCGCAGCGACTGCACATTGGTCATTCCCCCAACGCCTGTGTCGACGATGCTCGGAGGCAGCTCTTTGGGCTCGGTAGAGACGAGTTCGATCACGCTGGGCATCGGATAACCGTAATAGATCGGGAGCAGATCGGGCTGGTTCTGAGGTTCCGGACTTGGGACGTAGGGCTGATCGTCAACAACCGGTCCGATTTGGGGAAGGCTTGGAATGGGGGATAGTGGAGCGTCGAGCGAAAGGGTGGGCGGGACAATGGGCCGGGCCAGCACAGGCGAACCGGTCAATAAGTATTGCGGGCCGACGGGAAAGTTCGTGTCCTGGGCGGCGCTGATCCCGGTGCTAGCAGTGAGAACAAAAATTAACATTAACAACGACAGACTGGCGAGACGCATACGATCCTCCTCAGGGCAAGACGCGACCTATTTCCTCGTCCTATTTCTTCGTCCTCTTTCTTCGCCCTCAGTGAATTATGAACCTTTCACAATCGAATTGCCAAGGGCTTTAACCCGCCAAGGCAAGGTTGGGCGTGGGTTTTTACGGTATTGTGAAAGTTTAGGTTTAGGTGTTGCGAACTGAGGTCTTAGAACTGAATTTGATTCGCTTTCGAAGGCTTGGGCAGTCAGTTGCCGGCAGCGAAGTGTTAGTCGCACGTAGTTCCAGCAGAGGCGAGTCGTCGCGCGCGGCGGTTTGTACGAATCACGTAGAGCATGAAGAGAACTACCGCCAGGTTTCCGATGAACACGGCAGAACGCAATAGGGTCACACCGCGCATGAGTTCGCGTACTTCAAGAGGCAGTAACAGCGCACCGGAGATCAGCGCCACCCACTCGGCCCAGGTGCGACATCTCCACAGGCCATAGGCCTCGGTAAATCGCAGAGCCGCATACGCGAAGGCGAGGCGGGCCGCCGCCCACAGCCGCGCGTCGGTTACATTGTCGGCAAAGTCGAGAAAGAGCTGGGCAGAACGGCGATCGGTGCTGACGTGAAACAAAGCAAGAAGACTTTCGGCGTAGAGCCAGGCATCTTTATGAACCAGGGCAATCGCGCAGAATCCCATCACGATGACAAAACAGCCCTTGGAGAATTCCAGCAGGGCTACGGCTTGAAGCACTCGCCGCTGGCGACTGGGATGAGGCTTGGTGGCGGGCTGCGTCATGAAGCTGGCAACGACTTAAGGCAGAGTATCACGCGCACGAACGATCGCACATGACGATCCGCTCGCGGCAATAACTCAGGACCGACGATTCACACCTTGGTAACTGGTGGGGAGCCGGCAAAAAATGTCACGATCAGGTCCGGAGATCGATATGCGAAGAATCATCGTAGCCGTGTGTGCGTTACTCGTCGTTGTGGCGGGTGCTTGGGTCGCGGGTGCGTGGGCTCAACAAACTGTTCATCGGATCGCCCAAACAACAACGGCGCAGGAAACAGCGGACATTTCCCAAACGCCGCGCCAAGCCTTAATCGAGATGTTTTTCAGCAAGACGCCGGGAGATTTCGTAAAGCATCTGCCCATGGCAACGCGTACAGCACTGGAAAAGTCGGGGAACCTCGCCGCGCTTCAGGGATATTCATTGCTGGTGAGCCAACTTCAAACACAGACAAATTCATTGCAGACATTCGAGACTGGCCCGGTACTGTTCGTGACGGAAAATCAAAAAACGGGGCAGAAAGTTGAAGTCACGGTCGCGAGTGAGGCGATGCGCGGCGATCGGGATGACATTGAGCTGTCCGTCCGCGTTACCAAGAATAGTGGCGAAGCGCAACAGACGCCGTTCATGCCGCAGATGACTTTCTCGATGAAGCAGGAATCGCAGTTGTGGACGTTGAATGAGATTTCCGTAACCGTGCACGTGCCTTTGGCGGACCCAGACTTCCTCAAAGCGATCACGGAAAAAATGAAACCCACGACAACCAGCGGATCTTTTGCGAGGCCCAGCGGGACGCCGGGACAGGCGCCGGGTCAGACTGCCGGCAGCGACACATTGGTGCTGGGCGCCATGCGAACAATTCTTACCGCTGAGGTCACTTACTTCAGCACTTATCCCACTGTTGGATTCACCTGCACGCTTTCCAATCTGGATGGATTTGGCGGCGGGCAGCCGAATGAGCATCAGGCGATGCTGATCAACAGCGGGCTGGCCAGCGGGAAGCGGTACGGATTCGTGTTCACGCTTTCAGGATGCGGTGGACCGCCCGCTACCAGTTTTCATCTTACAGCCGTGCCGAACGAAACTACGATTGGCAGAAAAGTGTTTTGTGCGGATCAGTCGGCGGTGATTCGGTCTTCCGACGACGGCAAAGCGGCCACGTGCATGGCCAGCGGGACGCCCGTGCAATAACAGATGTGCGAACTCGCCTCGTGAGGATGTGCTTCACCGCGTAGCGACGTTTACTTCTGCTCGGTTTTCTTTTTGCGGATGGCGGCTCGAAGTTCGTCGACGATTTCCTGCGAAGCCTTGATAGCTGCGGCGTGCTGATTCACATTGAAAGAGATTGCGCCCACGCGGGCATGGCCGCCGCCGCCGTAGCGCTCGCAGATGCGCGCCAGGTTCACTTCGGGCTCTTGCGGAGCCCAGGGATTTGATCCTACTGAAACCTTTACTCGAAAACTGCTTTTGCTGAGACCCACGCTGTAAACCGACTCCGGATGCAGGTAGTAGGGAACAAATTTGTTGTAACCCTCGAGATTGTGGTCGCTGACGTCGAAAAAAATTGTGCCGTCCTTGCATTCTGTGCGCTGCTCGAGAATTCCCATGGAAAGTTCGTGGCGTTTGAGCAGCGGCGGAAGCAATGGGGCAACGAACGGCTCTTCAAGAATCTCGCCTAACGATTTTGTGGCCAGCAGCGGAATGAGATGGGGAACGAAGTCGTGGTCGGGCGCTGATTCGATGACCATTGTGAGTTTCATGGCTGGCGCTTTCATTTCAACGGCAGTCTTGGCATCGGGATAGAGAGCGCCGTCAATGATGTCGGTCCAGTGGACGAGATCGGCCACGGGCGAAGGGTCGAAGCCGAAGCGCTGTTGCGCGATCATGGCAATAAAACTGGTGCAGGATTTGAAATCGGGATCGTAGAATTTCCGATTACTCGAATCCTGCTCGAAGTGTTCGGCGTCGGAGGGTGACAGAAAAGCGCTCTCGTGATGATCGAACCACCAGGTAATTTTTGGCGAGCTCGAGTATTTGAAATCGACGATGACGTTCTCTTCGCCGTCAAATTGATTTTCGTCGAACAGCGCCCCGGCGCGGTGGACCAAGCCGGTAAAGACAAAATCGGCGTCGCCGCGAATGCGCTCGCGATAGAAGCGGGAAAACAACGCGGCGGAGGAAGCTCCGTCAAAGCATTTGTCGTGATAGAACACCCGTACTCGCAAAGAATGCCCCAATCGCTTGAAGATTCCCGCTGGCAAAAACCACACTTCACGCATGGGATTGCGCCGCGGGTAAAAGCTAATAGGATTGACAGCTTACAGGAAGAAAGTCAAGCGCGGGAGTTTGCGCAGTGGCTGAATTTGAATGTTCGGCCGATAGTTCGGTGTCGTCCAGAGCGCAGCCATTTTTCAGGCGGAACGAAGTGCTGTCGAGCTGCGCTCGACGGACAGCCGAGGGCGGCTCTCCCCACATGGTACCGTCACGAACTGCGCCAGCATGGCCGATTGAGCTATATTGCGTTGGCTTGCTTTTCCGCGAGATCGCCAATCACGGGAAGCTTATACATCTGTCCCTGATTGGCCTTGATGAGCACAATGATCCACAGGATCAAGCCTCCAAGGCTTACCAAGAGATGTAGAGGCAGAGTGATTAAAGCCAGGAAAGGCACGAGGGTAAAGATCGAAAGCGCCATGTGCAGAACAAAGAGAGTTCCGGCGAAAAACAGGCATTGCCACGAGTGGAATCGGATAAAACGATT
Source organism: Acidobacteriaceae bacterium (assembly GCA_003132445.1). Taxonomy (GTDB): domain Bacteria; phylum Acidobacteriota; class Terriglobia; order Terriglobales; family Acidobacteriaceae; genus Sulfotelmatobacter. Next base: position 38,539 of record PKXU01000198.1, read on the forward strand.
CCGATTGTAAGGTTCCATCACCAGGAAAATGATCGCCGGGATGATGGTGATGTAAGCCAGCATGCCAGCGACGTTGTCGGTCATTCCGCCGACGCTGGCTGTGGTGGGAGCAGGGACGGTTGCAACTCTACCTGCACATACGGAACAAGTAGTGGTGCCGTCCGCGATTTGTGCGCCGCACATATTGCAAAAAGCCATAGCGGTGTCCTCCCGATGTCGTCTTGAAATTGAAGGAATGCGGCCATGCAGCCTGCACGCGACCGCCGACAAATGACGCTGCGGCAAGGTATCAAAAAGTCTACGGCAAAGCAATCAACAATTTCGCAGCGAAAGAATCAGGGCTGGCCTGCGGTGCGGGCGGCAAACTCGCCAATCAGCGGGGCTTTAAAAAATTCACCCTGCAGAGCCTTGACCACCAGCACCAGCCATATCACAACTGCGCCAAGCGCGATTACTGTAGAAACCAACACCTCGAGAAGAGGTCCCAGTACCGGAATGATGAAGAGGACAATCGCGGCGAGTTTCAGCGCGATCGCGATTAAAATTCCCGCGGCCCAAAGTAAGAGGCACTGAAAAGAGTGGAAACGCACAAAACGATTGCCCTTATATGGGTCGAGAACGAGGAAGACAGTTGCGGGCAGGAATGTGAAGTAAGCGAGCGCTCCTGCGATGGGTTCGGAAAGAAATCCGACCTTGCCCTGCGCGCGTGTTTCGGTTTGCATGGGGTGGCCGCAACCGGGACAGAACGTAGCCGTGTCCGGCATTTGGGCCCCGCAGCGCGGGCACGCGGTCAGACTCACATTCTCTTCATCCATTGTCGCGACCATATCAAAATGGCAGAGTAGCGGGCAAATCGGCCTTTCATTCCCAGGCAAATCAGTCCCAGCCAAACTCAAGCCTATCCGGAATCAAGCTAGCGCATTGACGGCGCGGCGCGCGGATAGTATGTTTCGTGCAATTTCGGTGCGAAGCTGGCCGGCATTTCGCGCGCTCGGAGGATGCATGGCATCGTTCTGTGCAGGTTGTGGGAACAGCATGACCCCGGAGGATCAATTCTGCCGGGTCTGCGGACGCCAGCCCTCCGCAAGTTCCGTAGTAACAGCTCCACTCAGTGCACCTACGGCCGGAAGCGAGACTAGCGGAAAGGCCATTGTCAGCCTGATTTGCGGGCTGTTGTTCTTCGTCCCGCTGCTTTTTATCGCAGCCATCGTATTTGGCCACCTTGCTTTGTCGGAGATTCATAAGAGTGCGGGACGTCTGAAAGGCAAGGGGATTGCGCTCACAGGGCTGGTGCTGGGTTATTTGTGGATCGGCATTCCAGGTTTTCTGATCATTGCCGCGATCGTGATTCCGAACGTGCTGCGGGCCCGGATGGCGGCCAATGAGTCGTCCGCTGTAGGGTCGGTGCGGCTGTTGAATGTCGCAGAAATTAATTATGCAGCAAGCCACGCCAGTCAGGGTTACACATGCTCCCTTTCAGACCTTGCGCAGGCTAATTTAATCGCTAATGCGCTGGCGACGGGTCAAAAGGCCGGATATGTATTTCAACTCACGGATTGCTCAGCCGGAGCCGAGGGCGGACCGAATGTGAAATATCAAGTGGTGGCGTATCCGCTGCGGGTCAACCAAACGGGCTTGCGGGCGTTTTGTTCCGACGAATCTGGCGTGATCAAGGCACATTCCGGATCGGCGCGGCGGTGTGTGGAACGCGGCGTCGCCCTGCAGTGAGCTTTCCCGATCGCTTTCAGGAGGACACGAATGTTTTGTACTCATTGTGGCGCGAATAATGCGGACACTGCGGCGATGTGTGTGCAGTGCGGCAGGAACTTGCAATCGGGAGCTCCGGCTATTCCATTGCCAGCGAGCGGAGTGGTTCTGCCGCCCGGCGCGACGGTACAGAACTATCTGGTGTTCGCCATTCTGGCTACCGTTTTCTGCTGTCTTCCGGCTGGGATTCCAGCGATCATCTATGCCGCACAGGTGAACGGGAAGTTGCAGGCAGGCGATTTAGCGGGGGCGCAAATCGCGTCCAACAACGCGAAGATGTGGTGCTTGATCTCGCTGGGACTGGGACTCGGCATCATGGCGTTGTATGCACTCATGATCATGCTGGGAGTTCTGAGCAGCTTTCATCCGCACTAAATCGGAAGAATGCAGGAGGGTCGATGTGAGCAGGAATCGGTTGCTGATTGCGATGCTCGCGGCTTTTGCACTGGCGGTAGTGATGCTGCGGGTTTTCGATCCGGCGACATCCGGCATTTTTCCGCCCTGTCCGGTGCACTATTTCACAGGATGGTATTGTCCGGGATGCGGCTCGTTACGGGCGATCCACCAGTTGCTGCATGGGAACTTTGAAGCGGCATGGAGTTTCAATCCGCTGACTGTTATTTTGTTGCCATTTCTAACCTACGGCCTGGCCTCGTCTGCTCTTTTCGAGATTAGCGGACGCGGGCTGCCGCAACCATTTCTGCGGGCGAGCTGGATACGAGCTCTCTGCGCTGCCATCATTCTGTTCGGGATCGCGCGGAATCTTCCGTTGCATCCGTTTGATCTGCTGGCGCCGGGCGGGATGCACTTGTAAGCTGCCTCACTGCGTGTGAAATCCTTCAGCCGGCCTGAAGAGCGGGTTCGTTCAAGATCAGGATCACCCCCTCGCTCGTTTCATCGCTGTGGAATGACGCGCTCTATCCCACGGGGCGAGGGGTGTGGTTTTTCTTGCGGCAGTCTTCGCAGACTCCATAGATCTGAAAACTGTGCCGGGTTGCGAGGTAGTGGTATTTGTGGCCGATTTCCTGTTCGAGTTGGCTGACTTCCGGAGAAAAAAATTCGACCGAACTGCCGCACTCCGTGCACACCATATGATGGTGGCTGCGACGATTGTATTGATGTTCGTAGCGGGCGAAGCCGTCGTGAAACGCGACTTCGCTGGCCAGACCGCACTCGGCAAGCAACTTTAGCGTGCGGTAGACGGTGGTGTAACCGATGCGCGCATCTTTTTTTTGCACCAGGCGATGAAGTTCGTCGGTGGAGAGATGATCACGGGTTTCGAGGAAAGTATGCAGAATGGCGTCCCGCTGCGCCGTCTGCTTCAGACCTACCGTCTTCAGATGGCGGTGAAGGATATCCTGAGCTTCGCGGACCATCTGGCGTGAGATGGTAGGCTGATCATCGATGCGCTTCTGCAGCATGAGGGGTGAGACAGGGTCAGGATACCATTGGGAATCTTGAAAATGAAATTCATTTTCAGCGTGACGACGAGGCCGGGCCGTACGGAAGTGGACTACAATCAGAGTTTCCCATGAGCACTATGGCAGAGGTTGGCGCATTTAAATCCCGCCGTACCTCCGCGGCGCGCATTCTGTTCTGGGTGTTGCTGACGCTCCTGGTGTTGGTGTGCGTAGTCGTCGGCTATGCCTACTATGTGGCGCACTCTGCTCTTCCCCAACTCGACGGACATTTGCAGATCAGCGGGCTGGCGGCGCCGGTCACGGTAGCGCGCGACAGTCATGGCGTGCCCACCATCGAAGCCGCTAATCTTGAGGATCTTTTTTTTGCGCAGGGTTATGTCACCGCGCAGGATCGACTGTGGCAGATGGACGTGATGCGGCGTTTCGGCGGAGGAGAACTTGCGGAGATTCTGGGCGAACCCCTGCTGAAACTGGACCGCGAACAGAGAATTCTGGGCTTGCGGGATACGGCCAGAAAGGCGCTGCAAACGGCCAGCCCGCGCGACCACATTTTCTTCGAGGCCTACGCGCGCGGCGTAAATGCTTACGTTGCCTCGCACGCTCATAAACTGCCGATCGAGTTTCGCATTCTTGGCTACAAGCCGACACCGTGGCTGCCCGAAGATTCGCTGGTCATTGCCAACGAGATGGTGAAGGATTTGAACTTTCATTATTTCTTTGACGCGCTGTCCCGGGAAAAAATCCTGATCAAGCTGGGGCCGGAGTTGACTGCGGATTTATATGTGAATCGCTCCTGGCACGACCGCCCGCCCACGGTGATGCGGGAAGATTTGAAGCAGCCCGACAACAAGGCTGGGGACTCCGATGAGGACGATGATGACGATTCCCCTGACAACTCGGTGACACGACATCAACTTCCGCCATTCGTTTCAGACGAACTGCCGGTGAATGGTTCGAACGACTGGGTCGTTTCCGGCGCGCACACCGTCACGGGCAAGCCGCTACTCGCGAATGACATGCACCTTGGCCATCAAATGCCGAACCTGTGGTATGAGGCACATTTGAAAGCAGGTCCGCTGGATGTTGCGGGCGTAACGCTGCCTGGCATGCCCTTTGTAATTGTCGGCCACAATCAGCGAATCGCATGGGGATTTACTAATGTCGGCCCTACCGTGACTGACGTTTACATTGAAAACTTCAATGGCCAGGGCGCGTACCAAACTCCGAATGGATGGCTGCAGCCGGAACGTCGCCTCGAGGTTATTCACGTCAAAGGCAAGCACGATGTCAGCGTGGATGTGAAGATTACGCGACATGGGCCCATCATTACAGAACTGGTTCCCGGCGAAAGTCGGCCGCTGGCGTTGCGCTGGACGCTCTATGACTCGCTGCACATTCCGTTATTTGACGTGAACACTGCGCAGAACTGGCAAGACTTTCGGCACGCATTTTCGCAGTTCGACGCGCCGGGACAAAACGTGGTTTATGCCGACGTGGATGGAAATATTGGATATCAGGCCACCGGCAAGATTCCCATCCGCGCCGCAGGCGATGGCAGCCTTCCCGTGAGCGGCGCCGACAATGCGCACGAGTGGATTTCCTACATTCCGTTTGACAAGCTGCCCAACATCTACAACCCGCCATCGGGAATCATCGCCACCGCGAACGGAAGAATCACACCGGACAACTATCCGTATTCCATCAGCATGGAATGGGAAGCTCCGTGGCGCACGGCACGCATTTATCACGTGCTGGAATCAGGACGGCAATTTTCCGCGGCGGACATGCTCGCGCTGCAAACCGATATTCACTCGGAAGCCGATCTGTTCGCGGCAGAACGGTTTGTATATGCGGTCGACCATGCGACGAAGCCCTCGGCGCGCGCGAAACAAGCCGCGGACTTGATGCGAAGTTGGGATGGCCGCATGCAGGCTTCGGAGGCGGCTCCGATCATCGCGGAAAATTCCATGCATGAATTGCGCCGACTTCTACTCGAGCCGAAACTCGGAAGCGCGCCTGCCGATCCCACCCAAGACGAGGGAGCTTTGAGTTGGACGACCTATTCGTGGGAGATGCGCTCGGTGTGGATGGAGAACATTCTGGTGCATCGTCCCAAGCGCTGGCTGCCGGAAGCATTTCCGAACTATGACGAACTGCTTACGGCAGCAGTGGAAGCAGCGGTGAATGCTCCGACCGCGCCGAGTAACCTGGCGTCGTGGCAATGGGGTGCGTTTAACGCAGTCGAGATACAGCATCCCGTCCTGGGAAAAATTCCGATTGTCAGGCATTGGTCGGGCCCTGGGCTGCAAGAGCAGTCGGGCAGCGGATATTCAGTGAAGGCGGTCACGCCGCACCACGGGCCGTCGGAGCGTTTCACAGCGAACCTTGCGGACTTGGATCAGTCCACGCTAAACGTTGTGACCGGTCAGGGCGGAAATTTCTTGAGCCCTTATTATTTGGATCAATGGAAGGCCTGGTATGAGGGGACGACGTTCGCGTTGCCATTTAGCGAGACGGCTGTAAAAGAGGCGACGGTGCATCAACTGGTATTAGAACCAATCAGGTAGAAGTCACGCCGGATTTGCTGGTTGCCAGGTCCCTAGACGCTACGGTGTCGTAAATTCATAACGCCAAGGCCGTGGTCATGTCAGGTCGGCTGAGGGCCGCCAGCTCGAATTCCGACAAAAATGGTCGCCTCTTCCAAACTCTTCAGCCCACATTACTTACCTTTCAAGGCAGTATTTCGACTGATCCCTGCCGAGTCTTTCCGGCAGTCCATAGCAGTGAGTTAGATTGAATTGCGACAAAAAAGGTCGGAGATTGATCTGAGCCATTCGCACACAGAAACGCAGTTTAGTTGCCCGCAGACCTTTCAGAACGGAGAGTCTTAGCCGCTTGAGACGCCATGCTCTATGTCTTTTTTTTGCTGCGATGCTCCTTGCCGTCCGAGCGTGGGCCGGGACTGGCGGGAGTATTTCCGGCACAGTGAGAGACGCTAGCCACGCCTTAGTCTCCGGCGCAACCGTAAACGCAACCGATCTCGATACTGCCATTACCGTTCGGGTCACGACGAATGATCGCGGTTTTTATTCCTTCCCCGAATTGGCGGTGGGACGTTACAACATTGCGATTGAGAAGACGGGATTCAGACTCTACCGGCGAACCACTCTCACCCTCGACACCAACAGTGCCTTGACGGTTGATGCCGTGCTGGAGGTAGGCGAATCGTTCGATACCGTTACGGTCGTCGACACTGCCGTACATGCGGAAACATCCCAGACGCAGATGGGCGAGGTGATTGGCGGGAAAACAATTGCCGCCGTCCCTTTGAACGGACGCAGCTATACGGACCTTCTGGCACTCCAGCCCGGCGTCGTTCCGGCGACGTCGCTCACCTCAAATACGCAACAAGATGTTGGCGTCAGTGCGCTTTCGCCGTCGGGTGGACTGAACCCCGGAACGATTTCGATCAATGGGCAGAGAGAATTCTCGAATGCCTTTACTGTGAACGGCAGCGATGCCGAAGAAGACGTGAACTCGGGAACGGCGATCATTCCCAACCTCGATTCCATTGCCGAATTTCGTATTCTGACCAATAACTTCGACGCGGAATACGGGGGACACAGCGGAGGACAGATCAACGTCGTCACAAAATCGGGCACCAATGGATTTCATGGAGATGCGTTCGAGTTCGCGAGAAATACGAGTCTGGATGCCCGCAACTATTTTTCTCCGACGCGTGGTGCGTTCAACCAGAACCAGTTTGGCGGAACATTTGGCGGCCCCATTCGGAGGAACGAGACGTTTTTCTTCGCCGATTATCAGGGAACTCGATTGACTCAGGGCATCGACACCGGCCAGATTCCGATTCCTTCTCCGGCGGACCGAGACGGTGACCTAGCGGATATGGCAAGTTCGCTGAGCGGAACGGTCACAGGCCAGTATTGGGCGACCCTGCTCTCGCAAGAACTCGGCTATTCCATTTCTCCCAATGAACCCTATTACACGCCGGGATGCTCGGCCAGCGGTTCGAATCCGTGTGTTTTTCCGGGAGCGGTGATTCCTCGAAGCGCATGGGCAGCACTGTCTGCCAATCTTTTGCAATACATTCCATTGCCCAACACTGCGAATGACACGTTCGCAACGTCGAATTACAACGAAACTTTGCGGGATGATAAAGGCGCCTATCGATTGGACCACAACAGTCGTTGGGGTTCATTTTCTGCGTATTACTTTCTGGATAATTACACGCTTAACAATCCTTATCCGGCGGCGCAGAGTGGCGCCAGTGTGCCTGGATTTAGTGCTCTCTATTTGGGACGGGCTCAGTTGCTGAGTTTAGCCAACACAACCACGCTGGCAACCACGGCCCTCAATGAGTTTCACTTTACCTATATGCGCGATAACAGCGATCTTGGAAAACCGATCGGCGGAGTGGGCGTCAGTTTAGCCTCGCAGGGATTTGTGACTGGCGCGGGAGCTGCCGGAATTGTGCCGCTGAATCCAGCAGGCGAGGGCGTGGAGAATATTGTATTCAATGCTTTTTCGATTGGAACCAATGCGAACGAACTTAAGCAAGTGAACAACACTTTTCAATGGACGGATAACTTTGCCAAAGTGCTTGGCCGGCACACGGTTAAAATCGGCGCGGAATTCCACTACGACCAGATCAATACTCGAGCCATTGCGCAATTCAACGGTAACTTTTTATTCACCGGGAGCGAAACTGGGTCTGACTTTGCCGATTTTCTGTTGGGGCTTCCCAGCCAATACAACCAGAGCCAGTTGCTGCCGTTTTACGGCCGGAACAAGTATTTGGGCCTTTACGCCGAGGATGGTTGGCATGTTCGTCCGAACCTGACACTGAACTACGGCTTGCGCTGGGATCGCATTGAGCCGTGGTATGAAAAGAATAATGGGATTTCAACCTTCGAACCAGGTAAGCAGTCGTTAGTATTTCCCGGCGCGCCGGCCGGAATTCTTTTTCCTACTGACCCGGGTGTCCCGCGAACCCTGGCGCCTGCGGGAAATTTGGACCTCGCTCCTCGTATTGGGTTGGCATATTCGCCACAAGGAACGGATGAAACGTTTCTCGGCAAGATTCTGGGTGGGCCGGGAAAAACAAGCATCAGAGCGGGCTTCGGAATGTATTACACCGCGATCGAAGCGCTCACGCTGGGCATCCTGGCCGGGAATGCTCCATTTGGGATCACGTATTCGAGTCCCGCGCCGCCGTTATTCGCCACGCCGTTTATCACCGCATCCACAGGACAGAATCAAGGCCAGCCATTTCCGGTAGCCCTGATTACGCAGGAAGCCTCACGGACGCATCCAGACGCAAGCGTCGACTGGTCCCAATATGAGCCGATCAGCGGCCTCCCGGGATATGCCGCCTCGAACCGCATCCCGTACGTCGAACAATATATGTTGTCGCTGGAGCGGCAACTCGGGGGGAACACAATATTCAGCGTCAGCTATGTAGGGACGCAATCGCACAGGCTTCTGGTTATGGAGGAAGCAAATACCGGCAATCCGGCGCTTTGCCTAAGCCTGAGCCAACCAAACGACGTGGCTGCCGGATCCCCGACGTGTGGTCCTTTTGGTGAGAGCAATGTATTCAAAACGCCCTCGGGCCAAGTAATCTATGGAACTCGCGGACCACTGGGCTTTAATTTTGGGAGCGACACGAATCAGACAACCATCGGGAAATCGAATTACAACTCTCTTCAGTTCAGTCTTCGCCACAGCAGCGGACGGTTGGAGTTGGCGGCCGGTTACACCTATGGCAAATCGCTGGATGAATCTTCTAATCTAGGCGAAGAAGTCAATCCGATCAATCCCGCTCTAAGCTATGCGCTGTCGTCGTTTGACATCCGGCAAAACTTTGTACTCAGTTACAACTACAGGTTGCCTATCGAGAAGTTATTCCGAATCTCAAACCGCTGGACGCAAGGATGGGAGGTTTCCGGGATCACACATTTCAGTTCCGGTCTGCCGGTCACTCTCGTCAACTATGGCGACAATTCTCTGCTGGGAGCGGAACCTAACGGAATCAATAACTATGGAATTGATGAACCTGATTATTCAGGAGGCGGTCTCGACATCAATCCGAACCCGCGCAATGGACGGCCGTATTTCAATACTGCCCAATTCAGTGAGAACGTTTTAGGCACGCCCGGAAACGCTAAGCGGCGGTTTTTCTATGGGCCTGGGATGGACAACTATGATATGGCGCTTCTCAAGAATGTAGAGTTCACCGAATCGAAGTCGCTCCAGCTTCGAGTTGAGGGGTTCAACGTCTTCAACCACGCACAATTCTTTGGCCCGCAATCCGTCGATGGCAATATCGGCAGCTCCACTTTTGGGCAGGTCGTGAATGCCAATCCGCCGCGCCTCTTGCAGGTGGGAGCTAAATTTCTTTTCTGACCCAAGCCGGTTGGGAATCCAGAACCCGAAACATTTTCAACCTCTAGAAGAAGTCGATCGCCTTGATGTCACCCACGTAGCCGACGATATTGATGTTCCCCGTCGGTAGGAAATCGTTGATCAACAAAATATCCTGAGGAAGCTCGTAGACACGCAAGTTGCCGCCCTCGGCCACGTACTCGACTGGGCGCGTGGTGAAACCCTGGAAGCCATTCACGTTACCATTGTCGGGGGGAATGAACACTGAATTGTCATAGGTCTTATAGATCGACAAACAACCGCGCACTTCGCCGCTGGGATTGTTCACGTTGCCGACATTGATGCAGTCGTAGGATCCAATGAAGAGCTGACCACCGGCAGTCATATCCATGCGCCAGTGGTAGCCATCGGTGATTACAGCGGTGCCAGTGACGGTTGCCGAACCGGTATCGATGATATCGAGGCGTCCGCAGGTAGTAGCGGCCGTCGTCTGGCCCGTGCAGGCATTGTTGGTGGGCGAGGTGCCAGCGACATATAGGGTCGTTCCGCTGAACAGGGCCCAGGTAGCGGCATCGACGGGAATTGTTTTGGTGATGGTAAGAGTCGGCAGGTCGAGCACCATGACGCTGGCTTGAACTCCGCCGCACTGCGGTCCGCAATTCAAAATGTAGGCCGTGGTTCCGTTGATGACGCCGTATACGGGACGGTCAAAGCCAGGGACGATGGTGCAAACCGCGTTGGGAGGATTGGTAAGGCAACTGGTGTCGACGGGTGATACGGCAGCGCCGGGCGTCAGCACGGTAACCGCGTTGGAGTCGTTGCTGAAAACCAGCAGTTGAGTGCCGTTTGAGTTCGAGACCACCGTTTGAGCGTTGGTGACAGCAATCGAGACAGCGACCCCTCCGCCGGAGAAATTCATCTCCTCTACGGCTCCGATGAAAGAAAATCCCTGGAAGGTGGCCGTTGGAACAGCAGCGTACCCTATCGCCGAGGAAGTTGGAACCACCATGCTTAACGTAGGTCCCGCGAGGTGCACATTACCGATATCGGACTCCGTCGTTGTATCTACACCGTAAACAGTGTTACTGCTGGCATCAAACGCCGCCACCACGTCTCGGCTGGGAGAAATCGCCATGAGCCCCGGCGAATTGCCAGCCGGGATATCGGCGAGCCTCGGAATGACGTCGTAGAAAGCGTTGAGTATCACTAGGCCGCCGGAAACGGACGTCGAGCTTATACTTTGCGACGCCAAAACGCGATCGGGAATCCCGCTGGGCGGGGTTTTCTTTCCACTGCTCCCCCCACAGGAGATGAAGCTCAAGCTGGCGCACAATCCGATTAAGAAAACGAGGCAGGTTCTTTTCAAACTGCGTGCTCCTAACGACATGAAAAAGGAAGATTTATTTGTGAAATCGTGGATTATAACAGACCCCGAACCGGTGTTCCCGTGACTCGCGGACTGTGGCGAAATGGATGCGACTGTCTTGGCGGTTCATGTTCGAATGTTGAAGATGCACGAGCCTGCCTCATTCCTGTATTCTGAGTGACTATATGGCGACTGACTTTCTTGCCCGTCTCAAGCAGTCCCCTGTATTGTGCGATGGCGCTATGGGGACGCTGCTATACGCTAAGGGCATCTTCATTAACCGATCGTACGACGAGCTAAATCTCTCTCAACCTGACCTGATTCGAGGAATTCATCACGAGTATTTGCAAGCCGGAGCCGAGATTATTGAAACCAATACTTTCGGCGCCAATTCGTTTCGTCTGGGACGGCATAGTCTAGCGGACAAAGTTAGCGACATCAACCGGGCTGGCGTTCGCATCGCCGGTGAGGCCGCCAAGAGCTTCGATGTGTGGGTCGCGGCATCGGTTGGCCCGCTGGGAACTAGAATTGAACCTCTCGGAAAAACTTCGTTCCAGGAGGCTCGGGATGCTTTTCGCCAGCAGATTGAAGTGCTGGTCGAGGGTGGCATTGACCTCTTGATGTTTGAGACCTTCGGCTACCTGGAAGAGATTCATCAGGCGATGTTGGCCGCAAGAGATGTGAGCAGTTCGGTGCCGATCGTGGCGCAGGTCACCATCGACGAGGATGGCAATTGCCTGGATGGGTCAGCCCCGGAGACATTCGTTTCAAAGCTTGCGGAATGGGGCGCGGACGTCATCGGTTGCAATTGTAGCGTTGGACCGGTCGCCATGCTGGATGCGATGGAGCGTGTGCGCGCGGCCACGTCCTTGCCGCTGGCGGCGCAGCCCAACGCAGGAATTCCGCGATCGGTGGACGGCCGAAATATTTATTTATGTTCGCCGGAATATATGGCCAGCTACGCCCGCAAATTTGTAACGGCGGGAGTTCGCCTGGTCGGCGGCTGCTGCGGAACAACTCCGGAACACATCCGCGTGATGAAGTCAGCGTTGCGCGTGGGCGAAGCGCGAGGAAAAGCTGCACTCAAGCCAACTGCAGATGGGCACGCGACTCCCAAGCCTGCCCCGGCCGTGCCGCTGCAGGAACGGTCGTTGCTAGGCGCCAAGCTCGCTCGGGGCGAGTTTGTCACCATGGTCGAGATCGTTCCCCCGAAAGGCATCGACATTAGAAAAGAAGTGGAAGGAGCACGGTTCCTGAAATCGGTGGGCGTGGATGCGGTCAACATTCCCGACAGCCCGCGAGCGTCGGCGCGCATGAGCAATCAGGCGCTCTCGCTGCTCATTCAGCGGGAAATCGGGATTGACGCGATTCTTCACTACACCTGCCGCGATCGCAACGTGCTGTGCATTCAGAGTGATTTGCTGGGAGCGGCTGCGGTCGGCATCAAGAATCTCATCTGCATCACCGGCGACCCTCCGAAGATGGGCAACTATCCGGACGCGACTGCGGTGTTCGACGTAGATGCAATCGGACTGGTCAACATTGTTCACAATCTGAACCGCGGGCTCGATCTGGGTGGAAACCCAATTGGCGCAGGGACGGGGTTCGTGATTGGTGTGGGCGCGAATCCCGGCTTAACCGATCTGGATGAGGAGATTCGCCGCTTCGAGTACAAGGTTCAGGCGGGAGCGGAATACGCGGTGACCCAGCCCGTATTCGACCTGCGGCTGCTGGAAAACTTCCTGCGGCGGATCGAGCATTGCCGCATCCCGGTTGTGGCCGGGATTTGGCCGCTGGTCAGCGTGCGCAACGCGGAATTTATGAAGAATGAACTGCGGGTCTCCGTGCCCGACGCCATTCTGGAACGCATGGCGCGAGCGCAAACTCCGGAGGCTGCGCGGGCAGAAGGCGTCGCCGTGGCGCGGGAAATGCTGATTGCCGCTCGTCAGATGGTTCAAGGCGCGCAAATCAGCGCACCCTCGGGACGTTACAGCTCGGCAGTGGACGTGCTGGAAGCGCTGGGGGGAGACAACGGCTCCGTAGCGACCGCTTAGCGACCGTCGGATGGGCCCCAGCGTCGTTGCTTGAGGTTCGGAGAGCGGTCTGGTTCTGGGGCGTTTCCCAGTCTGGAACCACCATTTGCACATTTTTAGGTACTTCCCATTCAAAAGACTGGACACCGGTTGCAAAAAGTTGCATTACAATAAGAGACGGAGCGAGAACCCCGTTGCCCAAATTTGAAGAGTGTCTCCAGCGGCTGGAGAAAATTGTTCAGGAACTGGAAAAGGGAGAGGTCCCACTGGAAACATCCCTGACGCTGTTTGAAGAGGGGATGCAGCTCTCTTCAGCCTGTCGCAAGGAATTGGAACAGGCGGAAGGAAAAGTCGAGATCCTGTTGAAAAAGAATGGGAAGCTTCAAGCCGAACCGTTCGAACCGCTGACGGAAAAGTTGACCGCACGCCGATAGCGCGCGGGATCCTGTTCGCGATTCTTATACTTTAAGATGTCTGTGCGTTGTGGTAACCCAGGCCACCCGCAGCCCGAGTCGAATGTTGACGTCCGCCGTTGACGAAGGTTGAAAAGGGGAAAGAATGGCTCAAAATGATGTGATTGTACTTGAGCACGATCCTGGAGTTGCGCGGTCCCTGGCTGGTGGACTTCGCCCTCATTTTTCAGTGCACCTAACCCAGTCGCGCGAAGAATTGCGCGCCAACTTAGCCCGCAATCGTCCGGAAGCTGTAGTGCTCAACATTGAGTACTGGCGGCTGACGGATGTTGAGAGTTTGCATCGCGACTTTCCATCCTTACCCATCGTCTGCACCCACCGCGTTCCTGACGAAGAAATGTGGATGGCCGCGCTTGAAGCTGGCGCTAGCGATGTGTGTCCCAATGATGACGTGGCCAATGTGCTCACGTCGGTGCTGCGAAGCACGGCGCTTTCGCGCGGCGCGGCTGCATAGATTCACCTTTTCTTTTGAGAGGGCGCCTCCGGGCGTCCTTTTTAGTCAGGACACGTCTGGTTGGACGAACCCCCTAATTACGGCTTGTTATACTCACTGCTTCATGCTTACCGAGACTCTCGAACAAGGGCGGCTGCTCACCGATGCCGCGCTGGATCGGCTCATTCCGCTGGAAACCGCGCATCCGGTTTCAATCCACAAGGCGATGCGCCATAGCGTATTCGCCGGCGGGAAACGGCTGCGGCCGGTCCTGTGCATGGAGGCAGGGCGGATGGTGGCTGGATCGTTACCTGCACAGATTGAAGAATTGGGCGCAGCGCTCGAAATGCTGCATACCTACTCGCTGATTCACGACGATCTTCCCGCACTCGACAATGACGACCTGCGCCGCGGCCGTCCGACGTGCCATAAGGTATTCGGCGAGGCTCTCGCTATTCTGGCCGGCGATGCGCTGCAGACTCAGGCCTACGAAGTTCTGGCGCGATTGAAATGTCCTGCCGAATCGCGCGTCCGCATCATTGAGGAAATCGCCCGCGGAACCGGCACGATTGACGGAATGATCGGAGGCCAGGTGGTCGATCTGGAAGCGGAACATACGCAGCCGACCAAGGAGATGCTGGAGTACATCCATCGCTCGAAGACCGCTGCGCTGATTACTGCCAGCCTGGTAAGCGGCGGATTATACGCAGGAGCCAAAGATAGCCAGGTGGCGAAGCTGCGCGCTTTTGGATCGGCGATTGGCTTGGCGTTTCAAATTGTGGACGACGTGCTTGACGTGACCCAGAGCTCCGAACAATTGGGGAAGACTGCCGGTAAAGACACTGCCTCTGAAAAAGTCACGTACCCGGCCCTGTTTGGCGTGGAAGCGTCGGAGCGCAAAGCGGACGCGCTGGTAAACGATGCAATGGCACAACTGGACAGCTTTGGCGAGCGCGCGGAAACGCTTAAGGAGTTGGCGCGGTATTTAGTGGAACGGAAGAAGTGAAAAGAACGGACTTCGGACCTCGACCTTCGCATCTGGGATCAGATCTGTCATCCTCGGTGACCTCTGTGATAAAAATTAAGGAGGGCGATGGAGTTCGCCACAACCGCCTGTACTGGATTACAGGCTGATAACTCCTACAGAATTGAACCTTTTTTTGTTTTGTAGGAGAATTCTTGAAGAACTTTCTTGTCATCTCTGTCGCCGCCATTGTGGGCGCGAATCTTCGATTCTTTCTGAGCCGCCTCGCTGCCAAAGAATTTGGGCCGGTGTTCCCCACAGGAACTCTTATCATCAACATCCTGGGCAGCTTCATTGTTGGTTTCTTCGTTATCTGGACCAGCGAGCGAGTATTGGTCGATCCGCGATGGCGGGTGCTGGTGGTAGTCGGCTTCTGCGGCTCGTTCACTACTTTTTCAAGCTACGCTTTTGAAACGATGTCATTTTTCGAGCAGGGGCAATGGGGATTAATGGTGACCAACATTCTCACCAACAACCTGCTGTCTCTGTGCGCAGCGCTTGGGGGAATGGCGCTGGCGCGAGTACTTTGAGCATGCACGCCCTGCCGACACTGGAAACTGCGCGGCTCCAGTTGCGTGCATATAGCGAGGCCGAAATCCCCGAACTGGTTCCTCTGATTGGCGCGCGCGAGATTGCCGCGAACACTTTGCGGATTCCGCATCCTTACACGGAGCAGCATGCGCGAGATTTTCTCGCCCAGATTCGCACCGACGTCGAATTTCGCTTTGCCGTAATCTTGCGCGAAAGCGGGCGATTGTGCGGAGGCGTGGGGCTGCGACCGGCGGCGCAGCATCAGCATGCCGAACTTGGCTACTGGATTGGAGTCCCTTACTGGGGCAATGGCTATGCGACCGAGGCTACGCGAGAGTTGCTGCGTTACGGATTTGAGAATCTTGGATTCCATCGCATCTTCGCATCGCATTTCAAGAACAATGTTGCGTCGGGGCGAATCCTGAAAAAGCTAGGCATGCGGTACGAAGGCTGCCAGCGAGAACACCTGTGCAAGTGGGATCAATTCATCGACCTGGAGTTGTACGGACTGCTGCGGCAAGAATGGGAGCATAGCGAGTAGAATGCCTGAAGTTATGGCGGTGCAAGTCACAATTTATTTGAATGAAGCGGACCAGTGGCGGCACCGGCCGCTGCATATGGAACTACTCAACTATTTACGCTCGGAAAATGTCTATGCCGCCACCGCCATTCATGCCGTTGCCGGATTTCTGGGAAGGCAGCGCGTGAAAACCGCGCATCTGGCGGACGCTGGAGGCAAAATGCCTGTGATCATTATTTTCGTCGACACCGATGAGCACGTCAGCCGCGTGCTTCCTATGTTGAAGGAGATGGCGGCGCACCGGCTGATCGTGCGCGAAAATGTCGTGCTGGAACAGGGGAATCTCGACTGAATGTCTTCCCTTCCCTCGAGCACACCTGTGGACATCCTGGCAATCGCTGCACACCGCGATGACGTGGAGCAAACCTGCGGCGGCACGCTGTTGAAGGCGGCAAAGCGCGGTCAGCGTACCGGCATCCTCGATCTCACGCAGGGCGAAATGGGAACGCGGGGTACAGCGGAGGATCGTGCTCGTGAGGCCGACGACGCGGCGAAAATTCTAGGGGTAAGCTGGCGGCGGGCTCTCGATCTTCCCGACGGGCGCGTCGAGAACACTTGGGAGAACCGGCTAAAAGTGGCGAGCGTGATCCGGGAGACGCGGCCGCAGGTGATCATTCTGCCTTACTGGAAAGGCAGGCATCCTGATCATTACACCGCTTCGGTACTGGGATACGAAGCTTGCTTTCTCTCTGGATTAGGAAAGCTTGATCCCAAGAAAGCTCTCAGCTCTCAACCGGTCGACGTCGACGAACAGAAATCCGATTTCGCGTCTCGAACTTCAGAGCTCGCTCCTCATCGTCCATTTAAGATTATTTACGCCACACTGTATTACGACGTTCGGCCTCCCTTTGTGGTTGATATCAGCGAGCAGTTTGAAGAAAAGTTTGCTTCCATCATGGCGTACAAGTCGCAGTTCAGCGATCAGGAAGCGGGCAAGGACCTGTTCCCTGCCCACGACGAAATTCACACGCGTGTCGAAGCCATGGCGCGCTTCTACGGCATGCTCGGCGGCGTCACCTACGCGGAACCCTTTCTGCAAAAAGAAGTCGGGCTCGTCGACGACTTATTGGCTATTCCGGTCAAATCGATTTAGCATTTCTGAACTCAAATCACAGAGGTCGCAAATATGCTTCGTAGCATTTTTATTCTCATTACATCGTTGGCGATAGCAGCCTCCGCTGCGGCGCAAGCAGGGACTTGGCAGATCGATCCCAACCACACTGCTGCGCAGTTTGCTGTGCGGCACCTTGGCCTTTCTACGGTGCGGGGCGCATTCACCAAGGTGACCGGCTCGGCGCAGTATGATCCCGCAGACCCGTCCAAGACTGCTCTCGAGGCCACGATCGACACGAACTCCGTGGACACGCGGGTACAGATGCGCGACAACGATTTACGCAGTCCGCGGTTCTTCGACGTGCAAAAGTATCCGACCATCACTTTTCATTCCAAGCAAACAAAAGTGGTGGGGCCGGGAAAACTGCAGATCACAGGCGATCTGACAATCCACGGCGTGACGAAAGAAGTTGTGCTCGACGTGGATGGACCGTCCGCTCCAATCAAAGATCCGATGGGCAAAGGGCTGCGTATGGGGGCTTCGGCAACCACCAAAATCAATCGCCAGGATTTTGGTGTGAGTGCCCTGCCCGGCCCGGTGGGAGATGAGATTACGATCACGATTGATACGGAACTGATCCAGCCGCCGAAATAGAAAAGTCTCGTGGCTGGAACAGTCCAACGTTGAATGAAGGTGTAGAACTTAGAACATCCTGCTGAACAGCCAGAACAGCGATCCCGACAACAGCATCGCCACCGGCAGAGTGAGCACCCAGGCCAATGCCAGATTGCGGACCGTGCTCAACTGAATGCCCGAGTGGTTCGCAGCCATAGTGCCGGCCACGCCAGAGGAGAGCACCTGCGTAGTGCTGACAGGTAAACCAAATCCGTCAGCTGCGCCGATTGTTGCCATCGCTGTAATTTCTGCAACGGCACCTTGCGCGTAAGTGAGGTGCTCTTTCCCAATTTTTTCACCCACAGTCACCACGATCCGCTTCCAGCCGACCATAGTCCCCAGGCCTAGAGCCATCGCCACGGCGACCTTCACCCAGGTGGGAATAAAGCGCGTGGAATAATCGATATGTTTTTTGTAATTGGCAAGTACTGCCGCGTCAGCGGGGGAAAACTTGGGTTGGCCGCTCTTTGCCGTGAGCCGCAGAGCCTCACTCATCAGATAAAGATCGTTGCGGAAGTTGCGCACGCGGTCGTTGGGGACGTTTTTGAGCTCCTTGTATAGGCTGGTTTCGTTGCCGATGTCGTTAACCAGAGTGCGCATCGCCAACATGGTGTTGGCGTTGAATTGTTTGGTGCGAATGTAATCGGTGACGTCGTCGCGCGCGTCTCCGATTACAGCTCCCGGTTCCACATAGTGGTCGAGCACGGATGCGGCTTGCTGAGAACTGGCGATAAAATCTTGCGACTGCTGAAAGGTCACTGCATGGTTCAAGGCATAAGCGGTGGGCACGGTTCCGATCAGGATAAGCATGATCAGTCCCATACCTTTTTGGCCGTCATTGGAGCCATGAAAAAAGCTGACTCCCGTGCACGTTAGAATGAGCAGGCAGCGAATATAGAACGGCGGCGGTTCCGAACCTTCCGGGGCGCGATATAGCTTCGGGTCCTTAATGAGCGCCTTCGCCAGCAATAACAAGAGAGCGGCCACGCCGAATCCAACGATCGGCGAGAGCAGCAGCGACTTGCCGATGTTGGCCGCTTGTCCCCAGTCGACGCCGGAAGTGCCACTCTTGCCCGACATCATTTGATTGGCGATGCCAACGCCGATCACCGAGCCAATCAGAGTGTGTGAACTGGATGCCGGCAGCCCGAAATACCACGTCCCAGATTCCAAATGATCGCGGCGACGAGCAAAGCGAACACCATGGCAAATCCCGCCTTGCTGCCGACCTGCAGAATCAATTCGACCGGCAACAGCGAGATTATGGTGAACGCGACCAGGCCAGATGAAACCATTACTCCAAGAAAGTTCCAGAAGCCCGACCATACTACGGCGACGTGAGGCTCCAGCGAATGCGTGTAGATGACCGTGGCCACGGCGTTGGCGGTGTCGTGAAAGCCGTTCACAAATTCAAATCCCAACGCCACAAATAGGGCGATTCCCAGCAGAATGTAAGGGAGCGCGGATGTGGCGTGCATGGTGGAAAGATCGCGCAGAAGATGCGTGCCCGCGTAGGCGAAGCCAATCGCAAGAACGACCCCAAAAATGACCATGCCGATCTTGCCGGGTGACGAACGACTGAGTTTCGCATCGAGAACTGTAGTAGCGGTGGCCATGTTCATCCTCTGGGACGGTTAGATATTGGGACTTTGAATCCGACTTGAATTGCGGACTATAGTGAAGCAATGTTACGGGTGTGTTAAAAGTGCCGCCGGGTAATGAGGATTACGAAAAGCTAGAGCCGTTGGGTCGCGGACTGGGAGATAACAAGATCCCCCGTTAACGTTACTTTTTCAGTGCGACGGCAAGGCCGTCACGGATGGGGAGAATCGTCGTGTAGAAATCATTGGAGTCGTAGAGCTTGCGGTTGAATTCCAAGATCGCCTTGGTCGTCGCATCCTTCGGACTCTTTTCGGCAACCCGTCCGCTCCAGAGCACATTGTCGGTAATAAACAATCCACCCTTGCGCAACTTGGGAGCGACCAGCCGAAGGACACGCGGATAGTCTTCCTTGTCAACATCGTTAAAGATGATGTCGAACTCCTGCTTCTGTTCTGAGAGAAATTCCAGAGCGTCGCCAACGTGCAGCGTGATGCGGTTGGTTACACCAGCGCGGGTGAAGTAGCCGCGGGCCCGTTCCGCATTCTTCGAATCGCCATCGGTATAAATCACGCGCCCTGAGTCACCCACAGCCTGCGCCCACCAGATCGTCGAATATCCGATGGCAGATCCCAGTTCGAACACTGCGCGAGCCTTGATTGTCAGAGCCAATTGCTGCAAAACTCGCGCCACAGCGGGGCCTACGATAGGCACTTTGTGCTGGCTGGCATAGTCTTCCATCTCAGCCAGCACTGGATCACGCTTGGGCAGCATGGAATACAGGTAGTCATCGACGGGACCTGCGGTGGTGAAATCGTAGTGCCGCCAGCTGGCTCGGTTATTGCTCTTCGTGTTCTGGGTCTTCTTATTTTGCGGCACGTCTTTACCCTTTCACTTTCTGCTCAATCTTTTTCTCAGCCGCCAATGGTTTGGCCCGGCTTCATCTCGACAACCTCGATGCCGAAAACGAGTTTCTTGAACTCGCCGGGTGTTCCCGTGAGCAGCGGAAAGGTTCCGAAGTGCATGGGGATGACAGCCTTCGGCTTCAGCAGATTGCAGGCGTAGGCCGCTTCGCGCGGCGACATCACAAAACGATCGCCAATGGGCAGCATGGCAATGTCAGGCGCGTACAGCTCGCGAATGATCGCCATATCGCCGAATACAGCCGTGTCGCCGGCGTGATAAATTTTCAGGCCGCCGGGAAACTCAATCACGTAACCGCAGGCTTCGCCGCCATAAACGATTTGGTCGCCATCGGAAATTCCGCAGGAGTGGTCGGCGTGAACCATGGTGACTTTGATGCCGCCCACAGTCTGCGTTCCGCCTTTATTCATAGGCGCAGTCTGCTTCGCGCCTTTCTTTTCCAGCCACCCGCAGAGTTCGAAAATTCCCACCACGATCGGATTGTGTTGTTTCACAACTTCCACGGCATCGCCGATATGGTCGAAATGTCCGTGGGTGCAGAGCAGAACATCGGCCTTCTTCACTTTCTTCTCGGCCTCAGGACACATGGGATTGCCCATAATCCAGGGATCGATGATTACGGTTTTACCGGCCGCGGTTTCAATACGGAAAGTTGAATGTCCCAACCAAGTGAGTTTGATGTCTTTCAGATTCATGCTGCGTCCGGCTCCTGACTTCCAGCTTTTCTACTATTCAACAATTCTCTAGTTTAATATGAAACGCCATGGCAGAACTCAAGGTGCTGATCTCGCGGCAGGATATTGCGAAGCGCGTAAGCGAACTGGGCGCGCAGATCACCAAGGACTTTTCCGGCGAATCCATCATTCTGGTCGGCGTGCTTAAAGGGGCAGCCATTTTTCTCTCAGATCTGGCGCGGAACGTCGACCTCGACTCCACTTTCGATTTTATCGCCGTCTCCAGCTATGGAAATCGTCCGAGCCCGACGCAGGAATTGAAGAGCGGATGGGACTCGACTGGCGAGGTAAAATTAACCAAGGACGTAGACCAGTCGATGAAAAATAAGAACGTGATTCTGGTGGAAGACATTCTTGACACCGGCCTGACGATGACCTATCTGAAGAAAATGCTGTTCGCCAGACAGCCTCGGAGCTTGAAAGTTGCCGCGCTGCTCGATAAGCCTTCGCGGCGCAAACTGCCGCTCGAAGGCGACTATGTTGGTTTCAAGATTCCTGATGAATTTGTCGTCGGCTACGGACTGGACTATGCGGAGAAGTATCGCAATCTCGCCGATATTTGCATTGTGCCCCGAGAATAATCCGTCTCTAATCCATCACAGAAGATCACGACTGCCCTTTCGAACTGCCAATCCTGCGAGCTGAAGTAAACCGGGAATGCGGCTGCTATCATACCAGCGATGAGTTCGGTCGTTTCCAAACCAGATCGCTTGCCGGTCGAGTCGTTGCTGCTCGATGTTGCCGACGTGTTGGCCACGTCGCTTGACCTGGACACGACTGTGAGGCGGGTCGCCGAAGTGGTCCGCAAGGTCATCGATTACGAAATTTTTGCCATCTTACTGCTCAACGAAAAAACGCAGGAGCTGCGCTTCCGCTTTCAGGTGGGCTATCCGCCCGAATTTGCCGAGCGCAGCCGGATTAAGCTTGGGGAGGGCGTGACCGGACAGGCGGCCCAGCTGCGGCAGGCGGTTCTGATCGACGATGTCACTCAGGACTCGCGTTATATCGAAGCGGTTCCCAATGTGCGTTCTGAACTTGCCATCCCATTGATCAGCAAGAATCGCGTCATCGGAGTGATCGATATCGAGGCACGCGAGCCGCGGTACTTCAACGAAGAGCATGTGCGCGTGCTTACGCTGGTCGCTTCGCGCATGGCTGCGGGCATCGAGAATGCTCAACTCTATACCAAGACGACGAAGCAAGCGCGCATTCTGCTACTGCTCAACGAAATTGCGCGTGAACTAACCTCAATTCTGAATCTGGACGAGTTGCTGGGCCGGATTGCGGAACTGGTGCGGCGATTGATCGACTATCAGATGTTCAGCATCCTGCTGGTAGATGCTTCTGGCGAGAAATTGCAGCACCGGTTCTCTCTTCGCTTCAACGAAAATATTCATTTGAAGCACGACCTTCCGCTGGGACGGGGCTTGGTAGGTTCCGCCGCGGAAAGCAGGCAAGCGGTGCTGGTGCCCGACGTAAGCAAAGATCCACGCTACGTCGAAGCAAATCCCGAAACCCGATCGGAACTGGCGGTACCACTCATCTATAAAGACAAGGTGATCGGAGTGCTCGACCTGGAGCACACGCGGCGCGGCTTCTTCACTGAAGAGCACCGGCTCACCATGACGACTTTGGCCGCGCAAATTGCGATTGCCGTAGAGAACGCGCGGCTCTACGAAGAAATCGAACGGCAAGAACGGCGACTGGAGCGCGATTTGGCGCTGGCTCGAGAATTACAGGGACGTTTGCTGCCGCAAACGAATCCCAAGCTTACACACCTCGATGTCGCTGCGAAGTTTGTACCAGCCCGAGCCATCGGAGGCGATTTATACGACTTCATTCCTTACTCGATGTCGCGCCTCGGGATTGTTATCGGCGACGTTAGCGGAAAGGGCGCGCCTGCCGCGATCTATGCTGCGCTAGTCAGTGGAATTATTCGTTCGCACGCTCCCATTGAACCTGGGCCAGCGGAAATGCTTTCCGCCGTGAATTTATCGCTGGCCGAACGACGCATCGAGGCGCAGTTTGTTTCCATCATTTTTGCGTTATGGGACGACGAGCAGCGCCTCCTCACGGTTGCGAACTCGGGACTTCCCCGGCCGATCTATGTACACGCGAAAGATGAAGTGATCGAAGCTGTCGAAGCGACGGGCCTGCCTCTTGGCCTGTTTGACGAAGCCGAATACGATGAATTCGAATTCCGCATGAAGCCGGGAGACATGTTCGTGTTTTTTAGCGATGGCATTCTCGACGCTCGCAACCGCAGGGGCGAGCTATTCGGACGCGGCCGGGTCGAGCAGATCATTGGTGAATGCCAGGGGAAATCGGCCAATTGCGTTGTGGATTCGCTCTTCAAGGCAGCGGCTGAACATTCCGCAGGTGTTGAGACTTTCGACGATCAGACAGTGGTCGCCATCCGAGTGCGAGGCGGCGCGCACAGCTCCACAAAGAAAAAATGACCTCGCGTAGTCCGAACTTAATCGCGCGTGCCCCTGGCTTTGTGTATCACAAGACGAAGCGGGGCATTTTTCGTCGCGGCGAACAATTTGTCCTGCACTGTGAAGATGTCGCTCTTCCGAAAGTGGCGGAGCGGTACGGAACACCTCTTTACGTATACTCGGCAACCATGATTCGCGATCGCTACGACACCTTTGACGCGGCATTTCGCGATCTGCCGCATACTCTGTGCTATTCCGTCAAAGCGAATTCGAACCTGGCTATTCTGCGAATGTTAGCCAAGAAGGGATGCGGATTTGACGTGGTTTCTGGGGGAGAACTGGAACGCGTGCTCGTCGCCGACCGCAAAGCCGCGAGGAATGTGGTGTTTTCCGGTGTGGGAAAGACCCGCGAAGAACTCACGGCGGCGTTGAAGGCTGGAATCATGCTATTCAACGTCGAAAGCGAATCGGAGTTATGGGCGCTGGCGGAGTGCGCAGTCCGTCTGCGCAAAATTGCGCCAATTGCTTTGCGTGTGAATCCTGATGTTGCCGCCGAAACTCATCCATATATCTCCACCGGACTGCGCAAACACAAATTCGGAGTTCCAATTCGCGAAGCGCGGGCGCTTTATGCCCAAGCGTCGGGAGCGCGCAATCTGAAGGTTTGTGGGGTCAGCGTTCACATCGGCTCCCAAATCACCGATGTCGCACCTTTCGGTGAAGCCATGGCGCGCGTAGCCGACCTTGTACGCGAATTGCGTCGTGACGGACACCGCATCGATTACATCGATGGAGGAGGCGGACTCGGCATCGACTACGACACGCAAAACGGAGAAAACCTTTCACTTGATGTAACCGCCTATGCGAAGGCCGTGACCGCGCCGCTTCGCGGGCTGAACATCCGACTGCTCCTTGAACCTGGGCGCGCGATCATTGGCCCTGCTGGAATCCTGTTGACTTCGGTGGTTTACCGCAAGACGAATGACGGCAAGCGATTTCTGGTAGTTGACGCCGCCATGAATGACTTAATCCGCCCCGCGCTCTACGGCGCTTTCCACGAAATCATTCCGGTGGTCCAAAACCCGGAGTCCCCCGCGAGATTGGAAGTCACCGATATCGTCGGCCCGGTATGCGAGACCGGAGATTTCTTCGCCCGCGACCGCGAATTGCCGCCGGTCGAGGAAGGAGAGTTGCTTGCAATTCTGGATGCCGGCGCTTACGGGATGGTTCTCGCGTCGAACTACAATACTCGCCCGCGCGCAGCCGAAGTGCTGGTCTCCGGCAAGTCTGTGAAAGTGATCCGGCGGCGGGAAAAAGTATCCGACTTGTTGCGGAATGAACTCTGACTGCTTCTTGCCACACGTTAGGCTTGCCGGTCGCCCCACTTCATCTTGGTGCGAAGCACGTGGAAAAAATCGGTGCCCGTGCGGAAAAGATTTACCTGATGCTCGGAGCGGCGGCAGCGTACACGATCGCCGTCGCATAAGTCGACGCCTGGCTGTCCATCCAGACTCAGATAAGCGACTTCTTCCTCGCTGCGCAGCAGGATCTCGATCTCCACCGAATCGGGCACGACCAGAGGACGGTGCGTTAAAGAATGCGGCGCAACCGGCGTGATCACAAAGCCGCTAACGCTGGGCATGAGTACCGGACCGCCTGCCGATAGAGAGTATGCCGTCGAACCCGTGGGCGTAGCCACGATCATGCCATCCGCACGGTAACTGGAAACGAATGCCTTGTCGATGAAGAGATCGTAAGTGTTGAGTCGGGCTAGAGCAGTCTTATTCACAACTGCGTCGTTGAATACCTGGTAATTTCCCAAAACTTCGTCTCCGCGCAATAATTCGACCTGCATCAGCGACCGATGTTCGACCGTGGCACGCTTCTGCGCGATGGCCTCGAGCATGGGATAGAGCGATTGCAACGGCACTTCCGTCAGGAATCCGAGGGATCCCAGGTTAACTCCCAACAGAGGAACATCGACTGTCGCGGTAACGCGCGCCGCTGACAAGAGTGTTCCATCGCCGCCCAGCACGACCACAAGATCCAGGGGCCGCGCGGCCATTTGCGCCCGTGGCACAACCTCGGGCCCATTGGTATATAACGCTGTTTGCTGATCGATAACGACTTTATAGCCGTGTTCAGTCAACCATGCGAGCAAACCAGGAAGAATCTGCGCGACCGCCGGTCGATTGGGCCGTGAAATGATAGCGGCGGTTTTCTCTGTGGACGCTCGCGGGCTGGGCATGGAATGGTGAAAGAAAGATTGTACAAAATCCGTAAGTTTTCACCACAGCGGACACAAACCATTTCCAGGAAATCAGAATACGCCGTAGAGAAGGAACTCGCGATTGCCTTCAACGCCCTGAATGGGAGATTCGATCGAATCCGTTTTTGCTGCGCCCAGATTTTGGAGCCCGGTTCTCACCTTCTCTACCGCCGCCAGTTGTACGCTCTCATCGCGAACAATGCCTCCTTTGCCCACATGTTCGCGGCCTGCTTCGAACTGCGGTTTGACCAGTACGACAATCTGTCGTTCTTTGCGCTCGGCGGGCGATTCTGGAAATGCTGCCCGAATCACGGCAGGAAGCACCAGGGTCGCAGAGATAAAAGAAACGTCCATTGCAATGAAATCTACCGTCGCGCCGAGCGCTTCATGCGTTAAGTAACGAGCGTTGGTTTTTTCCAGAAGGCGCACTCGCACATCCTGGCGAAGTCGGAAGTCCAACTGACCATAGCCAGTATCGATTGCGATGACGTGCGACGCTCCGCCCTGAATAAGACAATCCGTAAATCCACCGGTGGAAGCTCCTACATCAAGACAAGTCTTGCCAGCTACAGCGATCTTCCAGTGCTCGATCGCTCGCAGTAGCTTCAGGCCGCTGCGGCTCACATATTTCAGATCTTCGCCGAGCAGGCGAATCTCACACTCCTCGGAAACTTGCGCGCCGGCTTTCTCGATCTTCTGGTCATCCGCCAAAACTTTGCCCGCAAGAACTAGGGCCTGAGCGCGCTCGCGCGACGCCGCCAAACCGCGGTCCACAAGAAGTTTGTCGATTCTGGTTGTCAAAGCTATTTTCGTCAAGAAATATTTTGCCAGAACGCCTAACACGAAAGTGCCAGCACTCGCTTCAGTGCAAAGTGTTGAAGCATCTCTTAGGGAAGCACTTAGGCTAGCACTTTGGCATTTTTCCACAGCATTTTCCACGAACGTGTTGAAAACTTCGGTCCGCAGAATGCCTCAGTGACTCTCGAGCGCCGATCCTATAAAAAATAAAAGCCGCCCGAAACCGGCGCGGCTCTTTCATTTTGTTTCCTACTTCTTGCTTGTTTCCAAAATCATCCCGCTACTTCTTCGAGCAGTTTCTGATCGATATCAAAGTTCGAATGCACGTTCTGCACATCGTCGTGCTCTTCGAGCGCTTCCATAAGGCGAATCATGGTATTGGCCGCCGCGCCTTCCACCTTGATGTAGTTCTGCGGAATCATCGCGATACTGGCGGATATCGGCTCAATGCCAGCTTTTTTCACAGCTTCCAGCACCGCTTCGTAGGCTGATGTATCGGTCAGGATTTCCCAGTTGTCGCCGTCGTCATTCAAATCTTCGCCGCCCGATTCGAGAACTATGTTCATCAAATCATCTTCTTTAGCAGCGGCCTTCGCGATCAGGATGTCACCTTTCTTGTGAAACATCCATGAGACAGCACCGGCTTCGGCCATGTTGCCGCCGTTCTTGCCAAAGACGTGGCGAATCTCACTGACCGTGCGGTTGCGATTATCGGTATTGATGTCAAGCAATACCGCGACGCCGCCGGGCCCGTAACCTTCGAGCGAAAATTCCTCATAGGTCGCACCGGGCAATTCTCCGGTACCACGCTGAATGGCGCGCTTGATGTTGTCGGCGGGCATGTTCTCTGCCTTGGCCGCTACGATGGCACCACGCAGGCGCGGGTTGGAGTCAGGATCGCCGCCGCCATTCTTTGCGGCAATGCTGATTTCCTTGATGAGACGGGTGAAAATCTTCCCGCGCTTGGCATCGAGCGCGCCCTTTTTGTGCTTGATTGTGGCCCACTTGGAATGGCCAGACATGGTTAGACCTCGTATCTAAAGATCGCCTTCAAAGAGCCTTGGATGGCAGGATTCGCCTTCAGAGGAGATCACAGGATTGCCTCGATATGTATGCAGGCGAACAGGAATTATAGCACGGAGCCGCGAGCGCTCGCGCGTATTGTAATTCTGGGCGCTGTCCCAACCACCTTTAGGCCAACGCCTAATTTCGCGAGTTGGATCAGTGGCACGTTTACCCAAAAACCGCGTGGCGGATGGAGGTCATGACCCTTGACTCGGTTCGCCATCGCTCCTAACATGCCATCGAAAGCCACTTCGTGTAACTACCTATGGCTGGCCAGCTCCTGGGGCATTACCGGGTCCTCGAAAAGATTGGTTCGGGAGGGATGGGGGAAGTTTTTCGCGCGCGCGACGAAAGGCTGGGCCGCGACGTTGCGCTGAAGCTGATCCGTCCGGCCTCCAACAACAATCCTGATCATTTGCGCCGCTTCGAGCAAGAAGCGCGAGCCGCCGCAGCCCTCAATCATCCCAACATCCTTGCTATTTATGACGTGGGCTTTGAGGGCACTGTTCCCTACATTGTCTCGGAACTGCTCGCGGGAAAAAATCTGCGCCAGCGATTAGAAGAGGGCCGCCTGTCGGTGCGCGAGGCCGCGGACTATGCGCTGCAAGTCGCTCAAGGCCTTACCGCCGCGCATGAACGCCTGATTGTTCATCGCGATCTAAAGCCGGAAAATCTTTTTCTGACGACGGACGGACGCGTCAAGATCCTGGACTTCGGAGTGGCTAAGCTGCAAACGCCGGCCGAAGACGATCGCTCCATCGAAAGCATGACCACGGTGACCAAGCATGGAGCCATGGTGGGCACTGTCGCCTACATGTCGCCAGAGCAACTGCGCGGCAAAAGCGTAGACCATCGCAGCGACATCTTCAGCTTCGGAGCGATTCTCTATGAAATGCTGTCGGGAGCGCGCGCATTTCGTGGTGAAACGGAAGTCGACACCATGACCGCGGTTCTGCGCGAAGAACCTGCCAACACGACGCTGGAAAATGCAGCGGTCCCTCCTGGATATCAAGACATCATCCAACATTGTCTTGAAAAAGATCCGCAGAATCGCTTTCAATCGGCGAAGGATCTCGCTTTCGCATTGCAGACTCTATCGGCCTCATCGCCTGTAAGAGTTTCTCCGTCTTCAAAGACAAAAAGAATTCGAAATCGCGCCCTGCCCTGGGCGCTCGCAGCCGTTTTGGCGGTGGCAATTGCACTTTTGGCAACTGCCCAGCTGCTGCGAACTACGGCTCCGCCCCCCTCCTACCGTCGTTTGACTTTCGAAGCGGGCACGGTGTACTCGGCGCGATTCGCGAACGACGGTGAGTCGATTCTCTACAGCGCCGCATGGAACAACCAACCACTGCAGCTTTTTTCCACGGTAGGAAATTCTCTATTGGCCCAGCAACTGAATTTGCGCGATGCCAATCTGTTGGCCGTTTCCCGCAACAACGAACTGGCGGTCGTGCTGCGCGGCACGCACAATGGTCAACTCGAAACCGTTGGCGGAATGCTGGCTCGTGCACCGCTGGCCGGAGGATCTCCAAAAGAATTGCAGGCCGATGTGCGCTGGGCCGACTGGGACGCGCAAGGCAACCTGGCGGTAGTAAATTATGTCGACGGTCACAGCCGTTTGGAATATCCGATCGGCAAGCCGCTCTACCAGAGCGCAGGATGGATCGGCAACATTCGCTTCTCTCCACAAGGCGACCGCATCGCTTTCATGGATCACCCGGCTCTCTGGGACAATCGCGGAGCCGTTTGCGTCGTCGATCTGGCAGGCCACGTTCATACTCTTACAGCCGAGTACGAGTCCGAGCAGGGAGTCGCCTGGCATCCGAATGGGAAGGAAATATGGTTCACCGCGGGCGAAAAGGGCACGAGCCTGAGCTTGATGGCGGTTAGCTTGTCGGGCAAGGTTCGCAGCGTCCTTAGCCTGCCCATGGGAATCACTCTGCAAGACATCGCCTCTGACGGCCGGGTATTGGTTGCGTTGAATTCAAAGCGTCTGGCGATGGCTTTCAGCACTTTAGGCAGCAAGGAAGATGTGGAACTGTCGTGGCACGACTGGAATGTCGCCAAGGGCATCTCGCCCGATGGAAAATCTGTCCTGTTTGAAGACGCCAGCGAAGCTGCTGGCTCCGGTTACGCCGTAGCCTTGCGAAAGCTGGATGGCAGTTTGCCGGTTCGTTTGGGCGAAGGCAGCGCTGGCGGACTTTCTCCGGATGGGAAATGGGCAATTTCCGTGACCACTGGCCAGCCGCCGCAAGTGACCCTGCTACCCATTGGCGCGGGCCAGCCGCGATCGATTGACGTCAGCGGCTTGGAACATATCCAGAGTGGTTGGGCTCGCTTCCTGGAAGACGGGCAACGAATCATCGCCAATGGCAATGAGCGCGGGCACGCGACCCGTTGCTACGTGTTAGACGTGGCTGGCGGAAAACCGAAAGCGGTGATGCCGGAAGGAACTGTGTGTGGCCCATCGTCACCCGACGCCCGGTTCGTGGTGGGAGTCGGGCCGAACTCCGCGGTGGCCATTTATCCGATCGGAGACGGGTCCCCTCGGTCGATTCCCGGGCTGGAAGCGGGATTCCTGCCCGTTCAATGGTCGAGCGACGGTTCCGTGCTCTATGGCTATCACACCGGCGAACTTCCCAGCAAAGTTTACAAAGTCGCAATCAACACTGGAAAGCAAACCATGGTCGAGGAGTTGCGGCCCGCAGTTCCTGCAGGTGTGGTGATGGTCGCTCCAATCGTTGTGAATCGCAGCGGAACAGAATTCGCCTACAGCTATAGCGAAGTCTTGTCCGTCTTGTATTTGATTTCGGGCTTACACTAGCTGCAACCTGCTTCCCGTCGATTACTTCGTGAGCCTAGTCCAGCGAGCCCGCAAAATCGGCTGCAACATAATGAAAGAAAATCGAAGTCGACGTTTGCCCATCGCCCAAAGGGCTGCGGTAGTGGGGCAATCGCGTTCCCCGGTAGGCCAAACCATCTCCCAGCGCCTGGTAGACGGTGACTGAGCTGGTAGGCGTATCAAGGCGAATGGGCCAGGGCGTGGCGAGAGTCGGCTCGGGAGAAAAATCCAGGCAGAGCGTCACGCTGAATTCGCACTGTTCCCGGTCAGTGTGCTTCTTCAGTTCTGCTCCGCTCAAGTACGAAGCGAAATAAACATACGATGGTTTGAGCAGTTCTCCGGCGACTGCGCTCAACGTCGCCGTGATATCGTGGTGGAAAAAACGCGCCACCGCGTCGTTGGAGCCCACATAGCGGCGAAGGCTTTGCCCGTCGCCGAGCCGGATCGCGCCGGTGCGAATCAAATACCGGTAATAGCGGCGTAACGCTGCGATGTGAAACGGATGAATTAAGCCAGCGAGCGGCGCATACCCTTTCTCGCGGAATTCCGAACCCGCCTTCTTTAATCTCTGTTCCCGTTCATAATGGATCTGGCCGGAATGGTCCTCAGGAACCAGTATGTTCGCTGCCTGCAGCAAACACCGTTCCTTCTTTGCCAACGACGACGGCGCTGGTTCATTCGCGCGCATAGCGCGCAACCAATCTTCCAATTGCGGCCCGAGCCAGAAAGGCTGAAGATTTCCGGTTGCGCGGCTGGCTACCCAGACCATCGCTCCCTGCAACGCGAATCCCGAGAATATTTCGTTCTGCGACGCAAGTTCTTCCGGTATTCGTCCTGCATCGAAAAAAAAGCACTCGGGATTCAGATAGAGCGGTTGATCTCGATCTTGATGAACTTCGAATGATCGCAAAGTGTGCCGCGGGATGAGGTGCAGCGGCAATTCATCCAGTAGACAGTAGAAGCGATCGGGAGGAAGTATCGCGGCATAGGTCTGCCGTGACACTCCTCCCATTAGGGTCGTCATCCATTGCAGCCACGCCGGATTGTTTAGCGACGAAGCCATCCGTTTAGGGTAAAGCGGCTGTCGGCGAAATTCTGCGACTTGCATTTCACCGGCGTGACCTCATGCAGCAATTCGCACCGGAAGAAGACCATCTGGTTCTGTTGCGGAGCGATGGTTTGATAACTGCCTTCGCTGATGTAGGCTCCTCCTCTTAATCGCGCATCGTGGATGCGCAATTCGCCGCCTTCGAAGCGCCGGGGCTCGGCATGGAAAAAATAAACGAAGGTAAGGTGTCGTGACGCCACCCGATCGCTGCCATTATCGCTATGGAAGTGAAAGAAATCGCCGTCGTTGCTGGCGGTGATTTGGGCTTCCACATCGGAGATAACAAATTCCTCCATGGCAAGTTTTTCAAGAACCTGCGGCAACACAACGTTGATGCGGGCGAGCATCCGATCCTGATGATGAGCCAGGTCCATCAGTACGCGAGAGCGCCGATGCTCGTAATTGACAATGCCGCCGTCCGCGACTGGAGAAACCACTTCGCTGGCGCTGAAGTCGGCCTCGTGCTCCAGCGTGAAACGCATCAGTTCCTCAAGCTCCTGAGGCGCAAGGAATTCATCGAGAACAACGCATTGGGCCTGCAGTAACGAAGGACGCTCGATGGTCGCGGCACTTGTTTCTAAAACAGTCGTCGTGCGAACTGCACTTGGTCCAGGCCCTTGCGAGGGGGGTTGAGGCTCACCTGGCGTCTTCATGGGCGGACCTGGGGGCTGCGGCGCTTTTTGCGGCGTTTTGTGCGGAGCTTTTACGCTCGGTCCCGGCCCTTGCGAGGGAGGTTGTGGCTCGTCCGGTGTGCGCATCGGCGGACCAGGCGACTGAGGCGCCTTTTGCGGAGTTTTGGGCGGCGCCTTCACACTCGACGGTCCAGGTCCCTGCGAGGGCGGCTGAGGTTCTCCGGGGTTCCCCGCGAAGATGTCAGCTGTTCTTGCCCCAATCGAATCGTCGAGTGGCAAGCTTTCGCCCTCGAGAATGTGTTCCACAATGCTGCCGCCCAGCACCGCGAAGGCACGTTGTGCTACGGTTTCGCCAACCGCGGACGCAATGATGGCTCTGACCGCTTCCAGCGTTTCCTCATTTCCGCTACTTGCCGCTCTGGCATGTTGAAGCAGAGTCGCCACCAGCGCGCGCTCCTGCGGACTGAGAATCCGTTCGTCCCTTACCAATGCTTCGGAAAAAGAATCCAGAATCTGCTTCGACGTCATAGCAGACACGCCTCCCCGCGTGTTTTGAAACGCAATCAGGTTTTGGGGCCCGACTTACTGGGGAAGACGCACCGACAATATACCTAGAGCCTGTTGAAAACCAAGAAAAATCTGTTAACTCTTTTTTGAGCGGAGCAGCTTATGTTTTGAGGAGAGGAGATTAGCGGTTCGCCAGGGCGCCGACCACCGACTGGAAAATCTTCATTCCGTCGGTGCAACCCAATTCCCGCTCGGCTGAGCGCTCCGGATGCGGCATCATTCCCACTACATTTCCGCCCGGACTGCAAATTCCAGCAATGTTCTCAAGAGATCCGTTGGGATTAGCTGCAGCGTTAATCTCGCCAGCCGGGGAGCAATAACGAAACACCACACGATGGTCTCCGTGTAATTCTTCAAGCGTTTCGGAATCGCAGAAGTAGTTGCCCTCCATGTGGCCAATCGGGATCGTGAGCACTTCCCCTTGAGCGCAGGCATTCGTGAAGGGAGTTTCAGCATTTTCCACACGCACCTGTACCGGCTTGCAGACATACTTGAGGCCAACATTGCGCATGAGGGCGCCAGGCAGCAGCCCCGACTCGCACAGGATCTGAAATCCATTACAAATGCCCAGGACCAGCCCGCCGCCATTCGCGAACTTGCGTACCGATTCCATCACCGGCGAGAACTTCGCAATCGCGCCCGTCCGCAGGTAATCCCCATAAGCGAAGCCCCCCGGCACGATGACGGCATCGCAACTCTCCAGGTCGTTCGATTCATGCCAAAGAAACGTCACCGGCTGCCTGGCCACTTGTTGAATTGTCCAGAAGGCATCGTGATCGCAGTTCGAGCCTGGGAAGATGATGACGCCGAATTTCATGAATGCCCTCTGTCGAAGGAATTTGAGCCTAGTCTAGCACGCTCGCAAAAGCTGCCCTGTGACGGACCTCCCGACGGCCCCCTAGCTAATCAGACTGAATAAGTCACAAAGACCTAGATCGCAGATGCATCCGGCACGCTACCGACTTGGTTCCATTCTTCCTGCCAAAGACGGAGATTTCTTGACATGGGAAAGTGTTAAATGTATTGTCTCGACGCATCACTTATGCGCCAGACAATTACTGGCGTGCTCCACAAATCGATCAGCTCGAATCGATCAGCTCGAATCAAATAAAGCTCGGCCCGCAGCAGTGACCGGTCTCTGCTTTTCCCCCTTCAGGCCGGAGGCGCCTGCGGCAACCTGTACCTCTACAGAGGAATAGCGCCATGTCGTCTGCTCGTCGCCACTTACCCAGTGTCGTTTCTTTTTTTTGCGTGCTCATCGCCTCCGTCGCCCCGGGCCCCGTTTGGGCAGTGAACTTCCAGCCAGTCTCGCCGGACGAATTGAAGATGACCAGCGAGCCCAAGGCTCCGGGAGCGCCCGCCATCATTCTATTCCGCGAAGTCGATCGTGACGACCGCGGCCACACAGCTCACGAAGATGTGTACTTCCGCATCAAGATATTGACGGAAGAAGGACGCAAGTACGGCAATATTGAAATTCCCTTTTTCAGGCAAGAAGGCAGCGTGATTAATATTCACGCCCGAACTATCGAACCAGATGGCTCCATCATTAACTTCGGCGGCAAGGCCTTCGACAAGTCCATCGTCAAAGCCCGTGGCGTGAAGTACATGGCCAAGACCTTCACCCTGCCCAACGTGCAAGTCGGCAGCATCCTCGAGTACTACTACACTACCGACCTCAGCGAAAACTTTATCTTCGACTCGCATTGGATTCTCAGTGACGAATTGTTCACCAAAAACGCAAAGTTTTCTCTCAAACCTTACGTCAGCGATTACCGTCCCATTAGCGTCCGCTGGACCTGGAACCATCTGCCGCCGGGAACCGCGCAACCGGCGCAAGCGCCCGATCATGTAATCCACCTGGACGCCAACGATATTCCGGCTTTTCAAACCGAAGACTACATGCCGCCCGAAAACGAGATGAAGTCCCGGGTCGATTTTATTTACAGCGACGATTTTATTGAGACTGAGCCGGACAAGTACTGGAAGAAAGTAGGCAAGAAACGCAACGAGCAGTTGGAAAGCTTCATCGGCAAGCGAAAAGCCATGGACCAGGCCGTCGCTGAAATTGTTGCTCCTGGGGATTCGCAGGAAGTAAAGCTGCAAAAAATCTATGCTCGCGTACAACAGATTCGAAATACCTCTTACGAAGTCAGGAAGAGCGAACAGGAGCAGAAGCGCGACAAAGAAAAACCTGCCGACAACGTGGAAGCGATCTGGAAAGACCAGTATGGCAACGGGCAACAACTTACATGGCTTTTTCTCGCTCTGGCACGGTCTGCCGGATTCGAGGCGTCAGGCATGTGGTTAGCTGACCGCTCGCACTATTTTTTTGTCCCTCAGACCATGGACGGCCAGAGGCTTGACGCCAACGTTGTGGTCGTAAAGCTCAATGGCAAAGATGTCTTCTTCGATCCCGGCGCGGCCTTCACTCCATTCGGCATGTTGCCTTGGGTTGAAACCGGCGTGAAAGGATTGAAACTCGACAAAGACGGCGGAACATGGCTGCAAACCACGCTTCCCTCCAGTAAAGAATCCACTGTCCTCCGCAAGGCGGAATTGAAGCTGGACGAAACCGGAGAACTGGAGGGCAAGCTCACCGTTACTTACACGGGTCTGGAGGCTACGCGCCGCCGCGTGGAAGAACGTTTGGCGGATGAGACAGAGCGCAAAAAATTTCTGGAAGACGAAGTCAGAGAGGCCATTCCAATCGCCTGCGACGTCGAACTTACCAACCAGCCGGAATGGAAACGTTCCTCGCCGGCGCTGGTGGCCGAATATACGTTGAAGGTCACGGGATGGGTCTCGGGCGCTGGACGCCGCGCTCTCTTGCCAGTGGGCCTCTTCGCCGCGCCAGAAAAGCATTTATTCGATCACGCGTTCCGCGTACATCCCATTTATTTCGCGTTTCCTTTCCAGCGCGTCGACGATGTCAGCATCGATATGCCCTTGGGTTGGCAGATCGCCACGGTTCCAAAGGCGCAGAACTTAGACGCGAAAGCAATCACCTATGTTCTTGAGGCAACAAACGACAAAGGCACGCTGCACCTGAACCGTTCCTTGAACGTCGACGTCATGTTGCTGCCTGCCGAAAACTATGTAACCCTGCGCAAAATCTTTCAGATCGTGAGGTCCGGCGATGAAGAACAAGTCATCCTACAGCCCGGTGGAAGTACTGCCAGCAATTAGTTGGCGCGCTCTCAGCGCCCTGCTGTGCGCCCTGCTGTGCACGCTTGCGGTTCCGCCTCGCGCTGCAGCGGCCGACGCGCCCGCATGGATGCATGCCGCGGCCGCCGCTCCATTGCCTCCGCACGACGAAAAAACAGACGCCGTTCTGCTCTACTCAGAGCAAATCGTAAACGTGCAATCCGCTGACAGGATCAAGACGCGCGTGCGCATGGTTTTCAAGATACTCCGACCGGGTGGACGCGATTACGGAATGGCCGCCGTCCCCTTTAACGCTCACCGTAAAATCAACGGGCTTCGCGGCTGGTGTATTCCAGCCGAAGGGAAAGACTATGAGGTAAGAGATAAAGAGGCAGTCGAAGTCTCTCTTCCTAAAATAGCCGGCAGCGAATTGATCTCGGACGTGAAAGAGAAGCTGCTGCAAATTCCCGCACCCGATCCGGGCAGCGTTGTTGGTTATGAATATGAAGCCGATGAGCAGCCCATGGTGTTGCAGGATGTCTGGATTTTTCAACAGGAAGTTCCTGCGCGGGAACAGCATTACTCGCTGCAGCTTCCCTCGGGATGGGAGTACAAGGCGTCGTGGATCAATTATTCCGAAGCCAAGCCCACGCAAAGCGGCAACAATCAGTGGGATTGGGCGATCAGCGACGTGCCGGGGATTCGCAAGGAAGCTGAGATGCCGCCTATCCACGGTGTCGCCGGCCAGATGATCGTTTCTTTCTTCCCTCCGGGTGGCGCTTCCGCCAACGGTTTCAGCAGTTGGCAACAAATGGGCAGCTGGTATCTCAACCTGACCAACGGCCGGCGCGATGCTTCTACACAAATCACGCAGCAAGTCGCCACTCTCACCGCTTCCGCGCGTACTCCGCTGGACAAAATGAGAGCTTTGGCCCAGTTCGTTCAACATGACGTCCGCTACGTCGCAATCGAACTCGGCATCGGAGGTTGGCAGCCTCATACCGCTTCCGACGTGTTCGCGCACCGCTATGGCGATTGCAAGGACAAAGCTACGCTGCTGAGTTCGATGCTCAGCCAAGTTGGCGTGGAATCTTTTTATGTGGTCATCAATTCAGAACGCGGATCGATCACTCCTCAAGTGCCCGCCAATGTCGGCGGTTTCAATCACGTTATCCTCGCCATTAAATTGCCGCCCAATACGTCCGATTCTTCGCTGGTCGCCACGATCCGACATCCCCGCTTCGGTACCCTGCTTTACTTCGATCCCACGAACGAGCTGACACCCTTCGGAGAAATTGGCGAATATCTTCAGGCGAACTACGGCCTGCTGGTAACGCCTGAAGGAGGAGAGTTGGTCGAGTTGCCGGAACAGCCCTCCGCCATGAATAGTATCCAACGAACCGCCAAGCTCACGCTGGATCCGCAGGGCACACTGAGTGGGCAGGTCAGCGAAACACGACTAGGGGATCGTGCATGGTCGGAACGCGAGCGTCTGCGCTCGGTGTCGAAATCTACCGACAAAATAAAGCCCATTGAGGATTTGCTCGCAGGCTCCTTATCGCTATTCAGCATTACCCAGGCCAGCATCGACAACCTGAACCAGACGGATCAGCCTTTCGGTTTCCATTACACGTTCATAGCCCACAATTACGCAAAGAATGCCGGCGGCCTGCTGTTAGTTCGCCCCCGCGTGCTGGGCGTGAAAACGAATGGCCTTTTGGAAACGAAAGAGTCCCGCAAATTCCCCATCGAATTCGAGGGTCCCTCGCGCGACACCGATACTTTCGATATCGCAATTCCGGCCGGTTATGTGGTCGACGACATTCCGCCGGCCGTCGACGCTGACTACGGTTTCGCCAGCTACCACGCGAAAACCGAAGTCAACGGAAATCTGATCCATTACAGCCGCACCCTTGAAGTCAAAGAATTGAGCGTTCCCGTTAGCCGCGCCGACGATCTGAAGAGGTTCTATCGCATCATTGCGGGCGACGAACGCAACACTGTCGTTCTGAAGACGCAGTGAAGCAAACAAAAAGAAAATTAAGAGAAGCTTTTGACGCGTCTCCCCGGCTGGTTCTGCGCGCGCACGCCCTTCGGCGCACTCGTGTATAAAGTCCGCATGCGATTTCTGTTAATAGTGTTGCTGACTTTATCAGCGCTCAGTTTCGCCGAGGTCTCTCACCAGACAGATCTGGATCGGGCTGCCTTCGCCTTGCTCCAGCAAGACTTCACTGCATTCGATCCTCATTACGAAGCCGAGCATCAGCTGAGAGTGGCCCGAACCGTGGTTTTGGCCAAGCAGATGTTCGAAGCCGAAGCCAAAGGCGAAATAACTACCTGCGGCCATCAGATTCTGTTTGAACTCGGGTCCCTGTTGATCAGTTCGGCCGACTTTAAGCAGATCGACGGACGGCTGCATGATCTGGAAACAAGCGTCGGACATCCCTCATCGGACAAGGCCGACACCGAGGGTTTGTGGGGTTCCTGCTATCAAGCCTGGTATCTGAAGTTGTACGCGACCTATGATTACCTGGAAGCTCACGCCCCCGACGAACCGGCGCCGCATCCGCTTCCGGCTTTTCTGACACGGGCCTCAACCCCCGAAAAGCTCACTGCCTATCTTGACGCGCTTTCTGTATCCGACGTTCGTTACTCCGGCGTCGATCACGAGCCGGAATTTAACGAGACTGTAGCCACGCTGCTACGAATGATTGTTCGCCGCCAGCCGGAGAACTATACGGTTGATCCGGCTTTACGCGATGCTTTGCTGGATCGCCTGCTGCATCACTATCGCAACCAGGAAACCGGCTTCTGGGGAGAACGCTATCTCCGCGACGGCCGCGAGGATTTTCCCGACGACCTCAGCATGACGTTTCACGTGATCTCCTACCTCAAGGGAAGGGTGCCGGATATGCCGCGCGTCATCGATACCACGCTTGCCATTAAGGATTTCGATTACCCGGCAGGATGGCTCTGGAAGGGACAGTTCTGGAATCACACCAACATGGACGTGGTTACGTTATTTCGTTACGGCTGGTCACAGGCGAGCGTAGCCCAACAGAAAGCGATAGCTGCGGAAATCGGTCGCATGTTGAACTGGTGCTATCGTGATTCTCTGCAAGCGGACGGATCGTTCAAAATAAATATTGCTGACGGCTCGCTGGAAGATGCCGAATATTACGGCACATCCTTTCTCGCCCGCATTGGATTCTTCGACCCTAAGCAGCGCTTTTGGACAGCCCAGGGGTTTCCAGAAGCTACAGAAGTAAGAAAGCGCAATCTCGGCTTCGTCCAGGCGCACCGGAGCTCCGGACCTACTGGAGATAACTATCGCAGCACTCTGGAAGCGCTCCAAATAAAGTGAGCTTCTACTGAGGATTCTGCGAAGGCGGGACTGCTGGTGAGTTTTTTGACGCCGCCCCGGAACCGTCGGGCGGCGGCGTTGTGATGGGCTGGTCTGAGATTGGTTGGCCGAGCGCCGCCGCTGTCCCGTTGTTTTGGGCGGTCGACAAATTGCCCGCGTAACTTTGCGGAGGATAACCTCTGGCTTGCACAATTGCCCAGTGCCACTCCTCGTCCGGGGCAAGCTCCAGGTTTAGCGGCGCGCTGAAAACAGTTGTAGCCGAAGGAGCCGCGGCCGCTCGCATGCGATAAATAACCGTTACATCCGGTTTCTTCTCGGGACGAACTTCAGACTGTTGCGACGCGTTGACAGCCGCGGTGGGCAATAATGTCGCACCGCCGCTGAAGCTCGCCTCAGACGAAGAAGCTGGAAACTTCTTGACCACGGTCAATGCCACGCTAACTTCGCTAACGTGCCAGTCCGTTCGGTTGTAAAGGGCAACGATTAATGCATCGCCTTCAATGGTGGCCGGCCCTTCCAGCTTGCTCATTTCGCTGAGCGGCAACTGCATCTGCGCGTAGGAACTGGATAGCAACGACTTCGCATTCGCACTAAACGAAAGATTGCAAGTCGCATCGGGCGCGGCTGCCTGAAGCTCTTTGCTTGCTCCCGCCAGCAGAAACTTCAGCGCCGAGCCTGCCGCGCGTCGACTCTCCGCCTGTTCCATCACTTTGGTCAGATTGTCGTCGTCAATCACGTCCTGAGGCGGCGGACTCTTCTTTCGCAGGTTGCGGGCAATGTCTCCCAGTGGCGCATCGTTGGGATCGTACTCTTGAGCCTGGTCCGAAGTTTGATTCGGAGCTTGAGCCTGGGCCGGAACATGGTTCCTGTCTACGCTGGAATCGTCCTGTGCGACTAGGTATGCAGGCAACAGCGCGGCCAGCATCACCGGCAGCGGCAGGAGCAATCGAATCTTTGAAAGCCGCAGCATAGAGCTCAGATCGGACCGCAACCGCTTCCAGCGAGGACGCGAAAGGGTTATCCCTGAACTGATTGTATGGAGAGATCGAAGAAACCGGGAAGATTTGGGCAAACCTTGGTAACAGTACTGAAGGCGGAGGCAAGTGATGGGCGTGCGTTGACGAAATGGAAGCGCAACGGGCACGCACGCCCACGCTCGAAACGCTTTCTACAGAAGGCCTTGCGACCGGAACCGGGTGACTGGGTCCGCGACCGGCAGACCTTGCCGCCGAAATATCCAGCGGGCCACCGCAAAGCCTAACGCCGCGTAGCACAAATGCATCATTCGCATAAATACCCCCATTCAGGATCGAATCGCGGGACCCTCAGGGGAGGAACCAACATCTGGTTCTATCGTCACCATAGCAACAGGCTTGAGACCCAGCAAGGCACAACAGTGCCATCAAAATGGCACGGAGGTCATGGGGGTAACACGCAGGGGTGATCGCCTCAAGCGGAACACGTGACGAGGTTAAAGCTTCAGCTGTTCCCCGGCGACAAATCGAAATGCAAAGCTCAGTGCGCAGCCGCCGGCTCGTCCATCGACCGGCCCGCGGGCGGGACGACAACGGTCGACAATCTGCCCTCGGCGGTCAATTTCTGAAAGGCAGCCAGATCGCGCCGCTGCAAGTCCTCCCAGCGCCCGATCAATTCCCCGCTCTGCCGCTTCAACTTCTCGAATTCTTTTTGCTCGGCCTCGGTCGGAGCGGAGTCCGCATTACCAGCATCCATTGCGAGGAAGGCCAGCTTCGCATCCAGTTGTGGAGGATAGGCCAACGAATCTTCGTTGGAGCTGATGGTCAGGTTGATAAGGTCTTCGCGCACCGCAACCAGTTTCTTCTCCAGATCGTCAGCCGCGGCGACTACAGTCTTAGCGCTGGCGTTCTCCGGCAGGCGCCGTTTCAGACCTGCTAGCTGCGAACGCACGTCCTGGATCTGATTGACCGTGTCATACACACGGCTCAACTCATCCCGCGTCTGCAATAGCAGATTAAACTGGGCTTCCAAGTCAGCCTGGCTCACCTTGACTCGCGGATCCAGTTTCAAATCGAGAGCTGCCGTCTGTGTTTGCGCCCCTAGTGTGATTCGAACCTGGTAATGCCCCGGCACCGCCGCTGGCCCATGCGCTCCCGCGCCATATTCCCACAGGTAATAACCCGGCACATGACGCGCGTCATCATAGCGCAGATCCCACACGAATCGATTCAGCCCGGCTTCGGGTTTGATTTCCTTTTCCGGCTTTTTGTCGTCCGGATCGAGCGGCTCCTCCAGTGTTTCGTACTCGGCACTGGAATATTTTCGAATCGCTTTGCCCGAGGCATCGAGGATTTCAATTTTGGTCTCGGTCCCATCCTTCGGCGCATCTTTGAGGTAGTAATAAATCACCGCGCCTGCCGGCGGATTCTGTCCCGTCAGTTTTGAAGGATGACGTTCGCCGCTCGCCCCCGCCTGAATGCGATATGCCGTCGCAGGCGTGTACAGAAACGCATCCTTCTGCACAACGTCGTCACTGTACTGCCGCAGCGGAGAGAGATCGTCAAGAACCCAGAACGCACGGCCGTGCGTCGCCACGACGAGATCGTTGTCTTTGATCTCCAGATCATGCACCGGCGTAGTCGGCAGGTTCAACTTCAGCGCACGCCAATGCGCGCCGTCGTCAAAGGAAACATAAATTCCCTGCTCTGTTCCCGCGTAAAGCAGGCCACGCTTTTTCGGATCTTCACGCACGACACGAACAAAGGTTGTGTCCGGAATCCCCTGCCCCA
The DNA here is from genome assembly GCA_003132445.1 of Acidobacteriaceae bacterium. GTDB lineage: Bacteria > Acidobacteriota > Terriglobia > Terriglobales > Acidobacteriaceae > Sulfotelmatobacter. Next base: position 80,553 of record PKXU01000198.1, read on the forward strand.
GTTTCGTCCAGCTCTTACCGTAGTCGCTCGTCTTATAAATGTAAGGACGCAGATCGTCGAACTGATGACGATCAACGGCGACATACGCGGTACCCCCATCAAACGGTGAGGGATCGATCTGGCTGATGCGGCTCCACTCCGGCATATCTTTCGGAGTAACATTGTTCCAGGTTTTGCCCTCGTCTTTCGTGAGCTGAATCAGGCCATCGTCGGTGCCCACCCACAGCAATCCCTTCGTGACCGGTGATTCCGCCAACGCAAAAATAGTGTCGTAATATTCCGTTCCGGAATCGTCCAGGGTAATGTCGCCGCCGGAAACTTTCTGTTTTTCTTTGTCATTGCGTGTGAGATCAGGACTGATCGCTTCCCAGTGCACGCCGCCGTCTGTAGTTTTAAACAGCCGCTCACCGCCGTGATAAAGCGTGTTGGGGTCGTGCGGAGAAAGCAGCACTGGCGCGGTCCATTGGAAGCGATGCTCCAGATTTGCCGCTCCGTGCGCGTCGGAAAGCTCCGGCTGCTCCGTAATCGCCTTCACCTGCCCAATGTGCCGGTCATAGCGCGTAATGTTTCCCTGATAATCTGCGGCATACACAATATTTGAGTCGCGCGGATCGGGCGCAATATAGCCGGCCTCTCCACCGCCCACGTCATACCAGTCGCTGCGATCGATCGAGCCGTCGTCGCTGCGGCTGGCGATCGCGACGGTTCCACTATCCTGCTGCGCTCCGTAGACGCGATATGGCGTCGCGGAGTCCGTGATCACGTGATAGAACTGCGCGGTAGGCTGGTTCTCCTGACGCGTCCAATTCTTGCCGCCGTCCAGCGTGACCGTGACTCCGCCATCGTTCGACGCAATCATGCGTCGTGTATTCTGCGGGTCGATCCAGAGTCCGTGATTGTCGCCGTGCGGCACGCGAACTTTGTTGAAGAGATGGCCCCCGTCGGTGGACTTGTAGGCTTCCACATTCATGATGTAGAGGACGTTTTCATCTCGCGGATCGGCGATCACGTGCATGTAGTACCACGGCCGCTGCCACAAGCTATGGCTCCCGTTCACCAGTTGCCACGATTCGCCACCGTCGTCAGAACGGTACAGCCCGCCATCCGGATTGTGCGCCTCAATCAGCGCATAAACACGGTCGGAATTCGCAGCTACAGCAACGCCAATTTTTCCGTACGGCCCCGCCGGCAGGCCGTGCGCCGACAGCCGTTTCCAGGTCGTTCCCCCGTCATTCGATCGGTAAAGTCCGCTGCCCGGACCTCCGCTCGACATGCTCCACGAGGTGCGCCGTGCCTGCCATAACGCCGCGAAAAGAATGTTGGGATTATGCGGATCGAAAGCAACGTCGATGCCGCCGGTATTTTCGTCTTTGTACAGAACTTTTTCCCAGGTCTTGCCGCCGTCGGTCGTGCGGAAGATTCCGCGCTCCGTGTTCGGACCGTAAGGATGCCCGAGCGCCGCCACAAAAACGATGTCAGGATTGGTGGGATTAATAATTACTTTGCCGATGGCGCGTGAATCGCGCAGTCCAATATTCTTCCAGTTCTTGCCGCCATCGAGCGATCGGTAAACGCCATCGCCATGCGAAATGTTGCCGCGAATGCAGGCTTCGCCCGTTCCCACATACAGCACGTTGTGATTAGAAGCCGCCACTGCAACGCTGCCGATCGCGGAAGTTCCCTCTTTATCAAAAACCGGCGACCAGGTCATCGCGCCGTCCGTCGACTTCCACACTCCTCCACCGGTCGCTCCAAAATAATAGGTCGTGGGATCGCCCGGAATGCCCGCCGCCGTCAGCGACCGTCCACCGCGAAATGGGCCGATCAGGCGATATTTCATTCCCTTGAAAGCTTTTTCCTCGGGCTTTGAGGCCTCATCAGCTTCAGCTTCGGCATCCGTCGCGCTCGGTGCTTGAACGGGCTGCGTGCTCTGCGTTGTTTGTGACGGCTTCACCGCTTTCGACTGCCGCTCTGGCTTGGCCTGCCCGTAAGCCGTTAGGCAAAACAAAGTCGAGAGTGTAACTGCGAAAACCAACTGAGCAGAGAGAGACGCGTTCCTGCGAAATGTATCTGGGCCCATGTGAGAGTTTCTCCGAGGCAGAAGTAGACGAATGGGTATGGTAACCGCTGCGTAACTTTGCTGCAAAGGGCAACTGGAATCGGACGGTGACGCAATTTGCAGCGATATTCAGGGCATGCCTTCAGGCATGCCTGCAGGAGCAGGTAGAGTGCGCTGGCTTTAGCCGATGTGCCGTGATTACTCGGAATCGCTGCTGAAATGTCCTCCCCTGCTCGCCGCCAGGCGGACAATCACTTCTTCGACGTCAGCAATTTCTTCGCGGCTTCCAGTTCTTTGCGCTTCGCCGCATCCACCTTGGGATACGACAACTTCAGCCCCTCCAGCGTGTCTACTAATACCGTTGAGACCACCAGCCGTGTAAACCACTTATTATCCGCCGGCACTACATACCACGGAGCATCCTCGCTCGCCGTATTGCGGATCATGTCTTCATAAGCATCCTGATATTCATCCCAATATTTTCGTTCGTGAATATCGGCTGCGGAAAATTTCCAGTTTTTCTCCGGCTGATTCAGTCGAGCCAGAAAGCGCTCCTTCTGCTCCTTTTTCGAAAGATGAAGAAAGAACTTCCGGATGACGGTACCGCTCCGCGTCATGTGCCGCTCGAAGGCACGAATATCCTCGAATCGCTCCTCCCAGATATTCTTGCCAACCAGGGAGGTAGGCGTCTTCTGACTCTTAAGAATCTCGCGATGAACTCGCACCACCAGCACCTCCTCGTAATACGATCGGTTGAAGATCCCGATGTGTCCGCGTTCTGGCAACGAACAGGTCGTCCGCCACAGAAAATCGTGCTGCAATTCAGTTTCGGTAGGTGCTTTAAAGGAGTAAACTTGGCAGCCCTGCGGGTTAATTCCCGACATCACGTGTTTGACGATGCCATCCTTGCCGGCAGCATCCATCGCTTGAAATATCAGCAGAACAGCCCAGTTATCCTGGGCATAAAGCATATCTTGCAACTCCTCCGTTTGGACGATGCGCTCCTGCATCGTTTCCTCGGCATGTTCTTTGGAATGCCAATGTCCAGTGTCCGCAGGATCGTAATCTTTCAAACGAAAATGTTTACCGTGCATCACCCGATAAGTGTTGGCCAGCTTGTCAGTTTTCATCGTGAGTTTTCTCTCTTCAAAATGCGGCGCACCCCGACCGGAATCGTTCTTCAGATAATGGAAGGATCTCCCGTACATCCGCTGTGGGAGTCGAAAGACTCTACAATAGAAGTTATCTCATAAATGTTCCCGCCAGATGCGCTCGAAATGGCAAGCGGCCGGCTTCCGGCGAATCCGCTGCCCAACTGGATTGACTCTCCGCTCCCGGTTGGTGATAGCATCATGGCGCGGCGCATGCAATGATGAACTTTGCCGTAATGTGCTTCGTTTCCGCAAAAAGTTCTTACCCGGAGATATCCTATGAAAGCACTTCCTCTGATTGGCATACTACTGCTGGTTTTGGGCGTACTCTCCTTTATCGTTCCCATGCCGCATCATGAGCATCACGGCATGAGAATTGGGGACGCCAGAGTCGGCGTCGAGACTGAGCACCATGACATGCTTCCTCCTGCGGCGGGCGTTGTTCTGCTGGCCGGCGGCGTACTCGCCCTGGTGTTGGGGTTAAGAAAAAGTTAGTCAAAGAAAAGATTAGCTCTGCGAATATCTTTGATTTGCGTAACGAAGAATTTCCACTTCGCTCGACACCGCTGAGCGGCGCCTCAGGAAGTCTCATTGCTTCGAGTTGCAATCCTGCACATTCTTAAACGCGGCGATTTCGTTTTCGAGCGCCCCGCTGACATTTAAAATCTCGCTGGCATCCAATTGTGCGTGCCATCATTTCCAGATTGTTCAGAAGCAGATCATTCAGAGAAAAATCGTTCAGAAAAAGATCGGCTTTGAAGGGGTCGCAATGAAAAACTTGTGGTGCAGTGCCGGTACTTCGAAGTGGATTCTTGCATTTCTTTTGCTTCAAGCTTCACTGCTGGCCGAGCCGGTCTCGCTCAAACGTGTTGTTCAGCTTGCCCTGACCCACGCGACTGGCGCAGCTATTGCCACTGCCGACGCGCAGCACGCTTCGGCTACCTATCAGGAACTCCGCGACAACTACATCCCGCAGCTCGCAACCGGAGCCGGTCTGGGCTATTCGTATGGCTTTCCCCTGGCGCTGGAGGGGTCGGCGCCTGCTCTGTTTAACTTGACTGCGCAATCGGCTTTATTTAATCCTGCTTTGCGCGATTTCGTGCGGGCCGCCAAGGTCGACTCCGCCGTCGCCGCTCTGAATGCTAAAGACCAGCGCGATCAGATCATCCAGGACGCCGCGTTGAGCTATGCCGATCTTGCCAAATGGGAACAACGCTTGGCCCGGTTGCACGAAACCGAACAGGCTGCCAACAAAATGCAAACGGCTATTGACGAGCGCGTGAAAGAAGGCATTGACAGCCAACTTGACGGCATCAAAGCTCGTCTCTCCGTCGCCCGTGTCCGCCAACGCATCACGGAGGCCGAAGGCGCAGCCGACGTGGCGCGCGAACATCTCTCTAAACTCACGGGAATTCCTGCTGCAAATATTCAGACGGATCCGGACTCCATCCCTGCCCCTCCCGCGACTCCGGCTAACCCGGAAACTGGAAACGAAGGGGCGGCTAAAGAAACTGCCATTTTCAATCCGACCGTGGAAGCCGCCGTGGAACACGCGCGCGCGCAGTACTTGCGCGCTCAGGGAGAACACCGATCTCTTTGGCCGAGCGTCGATTTCGCCGCGCAATACGCTTTACTGTCAAGATTCAACAACTTTCAGAACTACTACATTCCCTCGCGTCCATGCACTACTTCGCTAGGCGAATTCCTGTGTGTGACCAGCAGCTTCCAGCAGAATAACGCCACGATCGGCGTCAGCATCCGATTTCCGCTGCTCAACGCGTCACAGCGCGCCCGTGCTCGCGGCGCCGATGCCGACGCCATAAAAGCCACGAAACAAGCCGAGGCCGCGAAAAACCAGGCATCGGAACAGACGCTGCGTTTGCAGCGCTCTGTCGCCCAAATGCAGGCCGCACGCGACGTTGCTCAATTGGAATACGAAATTGCGCAGAAGAGCCTGACCGCCGTCCAGACACGGATGGATGCGGGCACAGCCACGCTGCACGACCTGGATGACGCTCGCTCGCAAGCCAGCGAACGGTTCATCACATTGCAGGATGTGACGTTCGAACTGGAGCGCAGCCAACTCGGCGTTTTGCGCGCCACGGGAGAACTGGAGAAGTGGGCTTTAGGCACACCGTAAGCTAAACAGGAGAATTTGGAGTATTGGTGCGAGTAGCACGATTCCGCGCCGATTGAGCTGCAGCATTCAACCGTCTTCCGAAACGTCTACAATTCTCCGCGCAGCGTCTTCACCATCGCCCGAATCGCCTTGTCATTACGCCGGTACCAACGCCACTGGCCCTTCTTGGTCGCCTCCACCAGTCCGGCTTTCGTCAGAATAGCCATGTGATGAGAAATCGTCGGCTGCGATAGCCGAACGCGTTCCTCGATGTCCCCCGCACACAGACACGGTTGCAGTGCTGGCGCTTTAGCCCCCGCAGCTCTGGCCTCTGCCTCGCCGTCTTTGAGAGCATGCAGAATGCGGCGCCGCGTTGGATCAGCAATCGCATGCAGCGCGCGGTCGAGACGTGCTTCGCCGGAGGACATGAATGGATTAGTAACGCGAAAATCGACGGGAGTCAATATAGCCAAATTGATACTCGTGTCATCCCCACGAGTGAGCGGGAAGGAATCTGCTCTCGCAATAGCTGCCCAACTACTTCTTTAGAATCGGGCTATACCCATCCGCGATCAACCGAGCGCGCATTGCTTCCGCGTCTTTAATATCGGAGAATGGCCCAACCTGCACGTGAAAAAGTTTGTCAGCTGGTACCGGTGTCGCCACGAACGCTGGATAGTCTTTTTTCTTGAGGGCATCCACTAATGCTTCGCCATCGTCTTGCTTACTGACCGCCGCCACCTGTACGAAATATTCGGCCGACGCGGGCAGAGTTGCGGTTGAGTCAGAAGTTCCCGTTGAAGTTGCTGGTACGGAAGCCGCAGTCGCTGGGGTTGCGGCCGATTCCGGTTTCGCCTCCGCGGCCGGCGTCAACTGTGGGTTCGCATCTTTTTGCTCCACCGACTTATAGAACGTCATGGGCGCCGTGGCCGGCGATCCGCTGCTCGCCTTCGTCGTTCCTGGAACGATCTGCGGCGAAGCGGCCGCGCTGGCCGTGGTGATCGCCGGCTCAGATTTTCGTCCCAGCGAATATCCCAGCCCGAAAAACATCGCGCAGATTCCGACCAGGCCAAAGAACAGAACTAATAACTTACCCGTTCCCAGCGTGATCTCCGTATCTTGTGTAGAAGCCATACTCGTAGAGGCCATAGTTCAACTCCCAAATTCCAGGCGCGGAATGCGGCAAATCATGCTGTCTTCGCCGGCCCCGGCTCCGTTCCGCTTCCGAGCAACTTCTGCAGCCCGGAGAAGAAGTCCACCGGCACTGGGAAAATTACTGTCGTATTTTTTTCCACGCCGATCTCAGTCAGAGTCTGCAAATAACGCAGTTGCACGCTGACCGGCTCCGTTGCCAATAGGTGAGCGGCATCCACCAGTCTTTGCGCGGCGGAAAATTCGCCCTCAGCGTGAATGATCTTCGACCGCTTCTCGCGCTCGGCCTCGGCCTGCTTGGCCATGGCGCGCAACATCGATTCGGGCATGTCGACCTGTTTGACCTCAACGTTTGTGACTTTTACTCCCCAGGGTGAGGTGTGCTGGTCGAGAATGCTCTGCAGGCGAAGATTGATTTTCTCGCGATGCGAAAGGAGTTCATCCAACTCCTGCTCGCCCAGCACCGAGCGTAGCGTGGTCTGCGCGAATTGCGAGGTCTGGTACACGTAATTCGAAACCTCGACCACCGCCTTGTTGGGGTCGATGACGCGTAAAAAGATCACGGCATTCACTTTCAAAGTGACATTGTCGCGCGTAATGATGTCCTGCGGCGGCACTTCCAGCGCCTCCTGCCGCAGCGATACGCGGACAATGCGATCAATCGGAGCGAAGACCAGCGCCACACCCGGCCCCTTGGCCGTGGCCAGCAAGCGGCCCAGGCGAAAGATCACGCCACGCTCGTACTCCGCAAGAATTTTGATGGAACTGAGAAGGTAAATGACGACAACAACAATAACGATCGTGCCAAAACCAAAGCTAATCGATTCCACAAACGCCTCCACCCCTCGGAGCGCGAACAACACTCCTACCGCGGATTGTATAGCAGCCAGAAGCAGCCGGCGCGCAAATCGCAAGTACGAAAGTTACCTGCCCTGATGCGCCAGCCGGGAGACACAAAATGACTTAACTGCGATCCGGATCAATTCCCTGATCCATATATATCCAAAGGATTCGGGCCATCCAAGTCAGCACCGGGGCCAAAGGCAGAAACAATACGATTCCCGCGACCACGCTCTTGGTCAAAGGCCACTTCAACACGGCCCATACTAGCGCCGCGAGCACTGTAATCGCGCCGATACCCAGGGCATAGCTGATATACATCGCACCGAGAAAGTATCCGTCCTCGCGCTCGAACTTCAATCCACACACAGGACAACGCTCATACATACCCGGAAACAGCCACACCGATTTGCGAAAGATTTTTCCCGCGCGGCATCGAGGACAAAGCTGCTGCAGAATCCCCCGCATCGCAGACACATCCGCTCGCTGCATGGACGAAGTCTAGCAGTCAAGGAAGGCTCTTCTTGGATGATCCGGTCCAGCCGCGAACGACTCTCTGAGCCGAAGCCGCAAAGCGGCGTAAGAATGCAGCCCACAGCTTGCCCTGAGCCTGTCGAAGGGGCGCAAGGCCGTGGTGATATTGGCCAAGATGACAAAGCCCCGAAGGGGCGAAAGAAGAGGCTCGACAAACGGGTTAGACTCTTGGGTTCTAAACAAGCCTCGACACAATTACCGCACAGCATTCGCCATCTGGATCCGCGTCGCATCGACCGAAATCGGGCGCTGAATCTCCATCTCGATCGAAGTCCCCACTGGCAGCTTCACGTCCGGACCATGCTTCAGCAGCGCCCAGGCGACTCCGCCGGCGATTCCGGCCAGACCGCCATAACGCGCGCCATTGAAGCCTCCGGCGGCCGCACCTCCGATGCTTCCGACAGTACCGCCGACGGCCGCGCCTTTGGCCGCATCCTCGACCCGCTTGCCCGTATCTTTGTCCGCCTGAATTGTTCCTTCCTGATCTTTCACGCTGTTATCATCCGCGCCGGGCGTATTCTCCACCGACGCCGGCAACATGACCGTATAGCCGCTGGGATAAATCATTGACGTAAAGTGCAACAGAAGTTCCGCCCGCCCCTTCGACCGCCCGGCGTGCTGTACGCGAGAAATCTTTCCCTGAATGTAAGTTCCCGCCGGCACCAGGATGCGATCATTCACCACGAACGGAAAGGCAGTCGAGGCGTACACCGGATCGCCTTCGCGCGCATTCTTGGTCGAGATCGCCTGCGCCAGAGACAAAGGAATCTTCGTCCCGGCGGGAATCACCGCCGCATTGGGATCGGGCGTGTCAGCCGGTCGAGCCGCGACAGCATTCAATTCTTTCGTTTGACTGGGAGCTGCGGCCTGCGGCGCCGTTGTTGCAGCCGCTTGAGGAGAGGCAGCCGCTGGCTTCGTGTCATCGGCGGCCTGCCCACATGCCATCCCGGAAACCAGAAGCACAGTTAACAGTGCTCGCATACAAAACCTCCTACGTCGACCGCGACAATTTTTCAACGACAGCCTAATCCGTTCGACAGTGGTACGCAACTATTTGGCTGAGATGCGACCGGCACGAGTCCGGCTGCTTCTCAACAGGACCTTCCTAGTAAAGAAAAGCTTTTCCCGTGGCCCTAGCCGAAAATTCGATTCCTGGTAGATGGAAGCGTTAACTTAACTTAGGCCTTTGCTGTCGAAGCCCACTGGCCGCCGCGGTGGTAGGCCAGGTTGCCAAGGTGGCCGGCGCGCGCGGCCGCGACCCCGGTTTCTACCGGCGCGTTCGGCTCTTTGCGCGTCTTGATGCACTCGAAGAAATTCTCCATGTGTGAAATGGTGCCATCGAGCACGCTTCGTGCGGTCAGAGCGGGATTCTTCTCCTCTTCAACCCGTTCGCGATAAACGGCGAAGCCGCCACGATCGATCTTCAAAGTTGCTTCCGTTCCGCGGAACTCGATGCCCCCATCGTCAATGGAGGAATTCATCATGCCTTCGTACACCACATCAAAGCCGGGATAGCGAAAGGCCGCTTGAATCGTGTCCGGACAATCCCACTGCTCGAAAATATATTTATCCGCGAGCATCTGCGCCTGCCGCGGCTCATCGGATTTCATGGCCCAGTGCACCACATCGATCCAATGGGTGAACAGGTCAGTCATCGCGCCGCCGCCAAAATTCCAGAACCAACGCCAATGGTTAAACTTTTCCTCGCTGAATGGCTGGTCGGGAGCAGCCCCCAGCCAAAGCTTCCAATCGAGCGCCTGTTGGTCGATAGGTTTGGTTCGCCAGTTTCTCTGATAGTTCTGCCACCAAAAGGTTCGCACCTGTACGACCCGTCCCAGACTGCCTCCTTGAATCAGATCCACGGCATCGCGAAAATGACTCCAGCTGCGCTGCTGCATGCCGCACTGCAGAATCTGTTTGCTGGAACGAACCGCGCGCGTAAGCGTGGCGCCTTCTTCCACGGTGTGAGTGACCGGCTTTTCCAGATACACGTCCTTGCCCGCAGCCAGCGCATCGACTGCCATGCGTACATGCCAGTGGTCCGGCGTCGCAATGATCACCGCGTCCACGTCCTTCTCCAGCACTTCCCGATAATCCAGGTGAGTCGTGGCCAGGCCATCAGAGCGTTGCAGGACAGCGTCGCGGTTGGGTCCGTAGACGTCGCAGACGGCCACAATCTGGTAAGGAGCCACCCTGTCAGCCGCGTCGAGCAGACCCTTCATGCGGTGACCGGCTCCGATGACTCCGATGCGCAAAGTCTCGTTGGCGCCGAACACTCGCGTTGAGGCGAGCGCGGTAAGTCCGCTGGCGATGAGGAAACTGCGGCGAGTAAGCATGTGGCAGGGCCTCCAGTCGGTTGGGTGGAACTGATGCTATCAAGTTTCGCTCGGACCGCAAGGCCTCAATGAGAGCTATCGCCTGTGGGTGTTGAAAAACTCAATGCATGGACCGATCTTGTGCGGGCTGGGGGAGTGCTAGTGAGTTTTTTCTCTTCTTTTCTAGGTGGTGAGAACCTGGGATGCCGGCGGTGGGCTTAGGAAGCGGACCAGTCGCTTGATGTTCTGCGCCGCCGCTGCCAGGAAGAACTGCTCGCGAACGAACTTCAGTCGTCGCAGGCGTAGACGGCGCAGTCCGATCTGATTCTTGAGTTCCGCGAACAGGGCTTCTACTTTCTTCCTTTGCCGCTGCGCCTTGGCAAACTCAGGCGTGTTCGCTAACTTCCGTGCGCGTTGCCGCGCCGGTTCGTGCTGATGGATGACCAGGCATCGGAAAGCCGCACTCGTGCATTGCGGTCGGAGCGCGCACGGGCTACACCGTTTGCGTGTCCCGATGTAAGTCCAGGCATGATTGCGATGACTTTGGCCGCCGTAGTTGAGGGGCTGGCCCGCAGGGCAGAGATAGCGATCGTGTTCCGGTTCATAAGTGAAACGCTCGGGACCGAAGAATGGGCTCCTCTTTCTGTGGATACTGTCGCGGGTCCGCATCTAGGGAGTGATGTTCCGATCCGCCAACCACTGTAAGAACTCCCCATTGCCATACGTCGTGTCGGCGGCCACCGATTCGGGCGCTCGTCCTTGCCACGCGGCGAAACGGGTCAACATATCTTGCGCGGCCACCGTCTCCTGACTCATGCGCGCCGCCGTGGCCTGCACTCCGACAATCACGCAGCTGTCGTTGTCCACCAGATAGTTGTCGTAGTAGCCGAGACGCGCCGGCGTGCCGCCTTTGGTGGCGTAGGTGGAATCGGGATCGGTGGTCGATACCTGATCCTGCTCGTGCACCGGTTGTTCCACCGGATTCTGCTCTTCCACTTCCCGCAGATATTGGCGCACGGTCTGATGCACCTGGGCTGCTTCCGCCAGCTGTTCCCGCGGAATGCGGCTCTCCTTGGCCGCGTTCGCTTCCACGAAGCTGCCATCCACCGACAGGTGCTGGCCCTGTACCAGCCCCACTTCCACACACTGCCGCACGATCTGCTCAAACAACTGCTCGAACAACTTCGACTCCTGAAACCGCCCGTGCCGGTTCTTGGAGAACGTGGAGTGATGGGGGATCTCCTGATCGAACCCTAAACCCGTGAACCATCGCCAGGCCAAGTGCATGCGCAACTCTTCCACCAGCTTGCGCTCGCTGGTCACGCCGTACAGNNGCAGTAGCAGCTCAGGATCAATCGACGGCCGACCCGTCTCACTGTAACTGTCTTTCAGTTGCTGCCGCACCAACTCGAAACTGATGTGCTTGTCGATCAGCCGCAGCAGATGGGTTTCAGGAACCTGATCTTCCAGGCGGAAGTAGTAGAACAACGCTTCAGAGCGGTCGTGTTGTCCCATCATGATCAGCAGGCCTCCGAAGATCAGAATCAGACAGT
>PKXU01000200.1:0-1284 GCA_003132445.1 Acidobacteriaceae bacterium
TGACCTTCCAAGTGATCCGGCGGACGATTGCGACGCTGGCGCAAAAGAAGGGGACAGTGAAGGACATTCAAGGCGTGCTCAGGCACTCCCGCATCGCAACGACAACTGACGTTTACATGCAGGAGATTCCGGAGAGCGTGCAGAAGACGGTCGACGCCATCAGTNNCCGACGACCTCTTCCATGCCATAGAGAAATCAACTTGTTTTTCGGCGACTTACTAAATTGCGGGGACTGCCAAAGTCGCTGTAGGGCATGCAAGACCTCTCTAGTTGTGGATTGAGTTGTGGATTTAAAAAAAAAGGAGCAAGACGGAATGCAGAACGATCTCACAGAAGCCCAAGCGGGGCAACTCTACTCTAAGGCCATAAAACTGGCCCACGCGGCAATCAACAAACACTCCAGCAAACTCCCCGACAGTGATCACGTGCACCACCTTGCGGCCGCGTTCATTGCCGGACGCCACGTAACGCCCGGATCCGCAGGGAAAGCGGCTCATGTGGATCGCGCCGGCGTCGATGCGGACCAAGACGCCATGCTGCACGACAACTACGGCGGCGGCGCGGACGGCAACTTCTAATGACGGTCAATCCCAAGAGCGTCTTTGCGCCTTACGACCATTCGGACGAGGTTATCAGCCATCCGGCCAAAACTGCGTTGAACGCACCCGGCAGCATCCAGTCGCAATTGAATGATCTGGAGCGGCGCGTCTCGGCGCTGGAGGATGATGACCAGCACCCTGACGGCTCCGGGAACAACCGCGAGCCTGGCCCGAACGCGGAGTCTCTTGGCCGCGGCGCGGCTTCAGGCGGAGCCAATTACTAAAAAGTTTCCGGGGGATCGATCCTTTTCGATTTCCATCCCGGTACAGGACGTGCTCGACACTGGCGCGTCCTGTGTTCTTTCACGTCGCACCTTTTTGTCGAAAAACTCAGACCAAGGATACATTCAATGCGTAAAGTTCGAATACTACTAATGACCCTGGTGTTTCTATCCAGCAGCGCTATCGCTGCCGGTCCAACGGACCCTGTGTGGACATCCGGATTCGTTCTATCGAACGGCCTGAAAGTGGACAGTTCCGGGAACGTAATTGTCTCGATGGGGCAGCAGTTGGTTCCGACCAGCATTACCAGCAAGGGATTCCCGCTCGATTCGAATGGATACTTGATGGTTAGCGCGCCTATTAATTTATCGGCATGGTGCGCTCCGGGCGTTTTGCCCGGCGGGTCGACCCTGGCCATAGACTGGGGCATCGTCGTAGCAGCCAACGCTCCGTATGGGGGCAC
>PKXU01000200.1:1296-3912 GCA_003132445.1 Acidobacteriaceae bacterium
TGAACGTCGGAGGTTCCGCAACCGGAATCACTTGCACTCTTGGCACCGGAACGTCGTGCTCCGATACGACCCACACCGCCCTCGCAACTAATAGCGGCAGCCTACCCGCAACCGGGCAATTAATCCAAGTCCAGATAGTGACTGAATCTTCAACAACTGTTGCCGGTATCACGGCCAGCATGAACTGTATATGAGCGATGAGTACAGCACGCGGAGCATTACCGAGGCCGCGTACCTCTACTTGAATGGAGCGCTACTCATTTCTGCCATCGACAGCCGACGTCGCGAGGAATTTACGTTCGGCGACAAAGACGACTGTGCGCGGCGCCTCTCCGAGGAGTTCTACGGGGATGCGACCGCGCCGGCGCGGACCTACGCGCTAGCACTCGGACAACTGCGGCATGAGGTCGCAAGAGCTAGGAGGGAGCAGAAAATCAGAGAGTAATCCGCAAGCCAGCCGCAACCAAAAAACAGCGAAAGTGGTTCCTTTCCCAAAGACAGGATAACGCTTAGGCTCGCGAACTGTCTCGCTTACGGCACTCCTCGCGCAACGANNGGATAACCCGAAACCAGAGGGCGGTTCCTACATGAGCGAAAAATGTCAGAAACTACAGTCAAGAGTTTGCCGGCAGCGGCCTATCTGGTCGCTAAGGGCGCTAAATTAATTCGTTGTGAACCTCTCGGGGAACCGGGTCGAGTAAGTTTCATCTTCGACGATCCGCAATCGATCGTCGCGGCTACCGCGGCGAGCTTTTTCACCGGCGAGAGTGTGGCGGCTCGGGACTTCTATCGTGCGTTGCAGGATGTTCGGTGGGCTGTTAACCGCGCGCTCAACTCCAAAGGCGGTGCGCGATGAGCTGGGAACTAACCGGGGCCGTCTTGCGTCTTCGCAACCTAACACCTACCGAAAAGGCCGTCGCTCACTCGCTGGCTTACCATGCGCCGAAGGGCGGCAGTGCTCATCCGTCGATGGCCTTGATCGCACGCGAGGCCGGATTAGGGAATCGAACCGCAGCGCAGAAGGTGGTTCGCCGGCTAGAGGCGAAGGGAATTATTTCACCAACGACATCCAAAAAGGGTGGACGAAAGAATCCGACCCGCTACCAATTCAACCTCGGAAACAGCATCCCCACGGATGCACGAGACAGTAAAGCAGACAGAAAGCAGCAGCAGACAGACAGCGAATCCGCTGCCGCTGCTGTTTCTCAAGAGCAGATGGAAACGGAACTGATGGAGGTTTGGAATTACTATCTGGATGCATTCAAGAGAGAGGAAATTATTTCTCCATCTGCAAGGCGGACCGGGATCGCCATCCTCACCGGACTGCGCGAGAGATATCCCAAGGTTACGAGCGAGATTTGCGTAGCCGGCATGAAATCTGCTATCGATAGGGCACTTCGCATCACGAAGACCCGGCCGAAGAAAGAATATTTCTCGTCTTGGTTTACGATCTTCTCAAAGTTTGAGACGTTCTTCAGCCTGTGGGAGGAATCGTAAACTAAGTTACTAACTCCCACCTATCCCAGGAGGGATAGTCACTTATCCTCCACTTATCCCATGTGGATAACATTGAAAATAAAGGCCTTGACTCCACTCCCGGCGTGGGCGTATATTCTCGCTCGATTCGCATTTTCCCAGCGTGCGAACAGAAAGTGGAAAAAGAATGAAGATTGCGTTGAGTCCCAGATCATCTTCTTCGCTCCCTCCTCAACTCGAAACTCAACTCGAAACTATACTNNCTGCATTGCATCGTTCGTGGCTCGACAAGTTAGCCGCTTCATGTTCTGAAATGGGGTACACGGGTTGAGCCCTGCGTGAAAACTGTATCCCGTCGCGCGTTGGGTCGAGATAAAACCGCGCGGCGGGGTTTTTCCACAGATCAAGACGGGGCTCCGCGTTGCCGTTAGGGATAACAAGAAACTTTTGGACGTAGGAGCCCGCTTTTCTCTGGACTCGTAGTTAGCGAAGTGCGAAAGTGGGAACAGAGGGAAAGGGAGGGTAGCACCGTGAACCTAAAAAAAGAGTTAACGAAGGAACGGAAAGCAGAGCAACAAGCCGACCGCAAAGAACGACAACGAGAACTCCACACGCCGTCACCACGAAAACCCAAGCGCGGAACGATCGGAACTCTCATGCAGCAAGCGGCTGCTTCGGATCGGCGAATAGCGCCGGATGACCGCGAGGAAAAGTCCGGAACTTTCTTGCAGCAAGCTCGGGTTCAGAAGTAATGGGAGAGAAACGCATCTGATAATTCAACAATTCGCAGAACAGTACCACGTGAAAGTGCGCCACGATAGCTGCGGCGACGAAATCATACCCGGTAAACCGCGCAACGCGAAACGCCAAGAGGATCGGCGACATATCTACCAGCATTCTGACGACGGGAAATTATTCGGACTGTCATTGCGCTTCAACAGCGGGCGAGCTTTCGGGTTCGCGTTACGGAGGCTGTTGACCGCTGGCTTTGTTCCGTCACAGGTCGGCGACACTGAGGCTACGTTGCTATTCGACCCATCGATTCCAGAGCAAGCCAACGCTTCGATCAGGGAAGCAGGAATACGGGTTAACAGACCGGCGAGTCCCGAGCAACTGGAGAGACTCGCTAGAACCGCTTTC
>PKXU01000094.1 GCA_003132445.1 Acidobacteriaceae bacterium
GAGCAGAAACCGGTGCTCATCTGTGAGGCGCTGCAACCCGCTCGGCGTGATGTAGTTCTTGACTGGCGTCGCCGGCTCGTCCGCTTGCGGTTTTCTCGTAAACCCTTTTCGCATCACGTAGTCTTTCCAGCGCGAATCCAGTAAGTGCACCAATGAACGCCGATAAAAAAACACCGTAGGCTGTCCGCGTTTATGGGAGTTCATCTGCGGCCCTAACTGATTCTTCGCGTCTTCGGGTCACCACAAGCAGCATTTGTCGTTACCAGTCAACAGATCGGTTTTTCAGAACTAGAAATTTGGGTGGATCATCAGGGCTAGGGCTGGTGGTTTGCGGACCAATTGTCTATGCGCCGACCGGGTTCCTTGTCAGCGCCAGCCTTGATCCACAACCGGCAATCTTCGCCCTCAATAGCAGGGTTGCCATAGTACAGCTGGGCAAGCTCGGGCACAGCCACACAGGCCCGTGTTACGTGGCGAGGAAATCGCACTTCGTTTGACAGAATCAGCTGTCCCGTCGCGAGAGCTGACTGGACCAAATGAAAGTCTTTGGCAAGGTCTGCTTTCTCTCCGGCGCTCGGCAGGCAATCACAGGCTTGCTGGAGCAGTGGCGAGAAATCGTTGCCCTCGTCGACTAGCGTTCGGCTTTTCTGGGTCATCTTTTGCAGCCATCCGGCCGCGAAGGGACTTGCATGGTCCCGCCATTCTCGCCGGAGCTGGCGATTGAAGACAGCTACATGCCCTTCGTCCCATACTGCATCAAGGCACTTTCTGTTCCGCTCGCCGGCAGCGTCACCGACAGGATTGAACATCCGATCGTTGCTGCCCAGAGCGAGGCTGGCGTCGAGAACCAGTTGCTTGCTGTTAAACCGGCTCATTTCGCTTCTGTGTATAGCTTCTTTTCAACCGCGTCAAGGTACTGGCTGTCAGATTTCAGTTCCACATCGCTGAAATCTTCCGGCCATTCGCCGACACGGCCTGCGGGATCCGGTACTGCGGGACGAACGGCAGAAAGTCCCGTTTCCTTGTCTCGTTCGAACCAGTGCAGGATCACCTTGTCGTTTGCGACCCTGCCCTCGGCAATCTCGGTTAGAATTCCGCGCAGCAGAAGGGAACTGTGGGTCTCGATAATAAGCCTTACGCCACGGTTGGATGCCTGAGCCAGAAGCTGTGCAAGCTTCCATTGTGCGCGTGGGTGCAAATGGAGTTCGGGTTGCTCGATATAAACCAGTTGATTAGGATGTGCAAGTGTAAGCGCAACTAGCACCGGAAGAATTTGCGACACCGCAAGTCCTACATCAGCGACATTGACGAAGTCCTTCGAATCGCCTTTCAGGGTTCGAGGTACGCGAACTTCGATCTGAGAACCGAGATTGCGGGTCTGGACATCGGACGCAAGTTCGAGAAGCTGGAGCGCTTCCCGCAAAGTGTGGAGATTCACATACCCTTGGCCCGTCTGTGTCGAGTCGTTCTTCCACGCCTCAAGAATGCTCGGGAAGTAATCCTCAAAGTCGCCTGGGAAAGGGCCTGTGGACGGCAAGCCATGAAGATAGAATTCTCTGTCATAACTGCCTCGAAGCCCTGACACATAGAGAATGTCCTGAACTTTGTTGCGGAGACGAAGGACTTCAGGCCTATGAAAAATCGGGATAATGGGGTCGTCCGCGAATTTGGCAGCGACTCCCAAGAGACACCTGTCAGGGGCCGGCAGCAATTCGGTGTACCGCGATAGAGGCTCATTGGCCGTTCTTCCGGGGACTGACGACAGGATTTCCTGCAGTACCTCAGGCGAAGTGTCGCGGCTCAACTTCCACGTTCTTTCTCCGCCCGCCTCCCTCGATGCAGTGCCGACCACCGCCAGATCCGATTCGGATGTCCTCTCAAATGAAAGCTCGACCCAGTCTCCCTCGGCCTCCAATTCGATCGTTAATCGTCTTGGAGCGTTCGGTTGCCTAGGATCAGTCGTAAGGAACTGATCAGCGCTCGTGTACGCGGCCAACTCTCCCGATAGCCAAAAGGGACCCGGGGGAATCCGTTCATTGTCAAAGGTCTGCTTCATCAGCAGCAGGGATTGCATTAGGCTGGATTTCCCCGAACTGTTAGCGCCTGCAAGAACCGTAAGGGGCCGAACTTCCACGTCGGTCTTTGTGGCGAGGGATTTGAAGCCGGTTACGGCTATTCGCGTGATCCCCGGACCGTACAGATGCCAATTGGATGGATGAACCGCCATTGCAGAATCCTTCGCTGCCTTATCTTAGCATCGGCGAATTGTTTAAGGATTTCAATCGTCTTGAACGACCTCTCGTATTCGCGGTTCCTTCGGCGATGCGTTCATCAACGCGTCTAAGTGACGGGATGATGGCTAGTAGAAAGTAATCTCCTTACCTGGCCTCGATTCTGCAGGGATCAACGGGCAAACCTTCAATAATCCAACGCGCCAGCGTTGGCCGGCAATTTTCTGGCCGGGCTACACTGCCGGGCTACACTGGAAGAGGCACGGTGCCGCGACCTGCCCCCTCAAAATGATCTCTTTCTCAAACATCAATAAACAGTATGGCAAGCAGTTGCTCTTTGTGGATGCTTCGTTTCAGTTGAATCCCGGCGAAAAAGTCGGACTGGTCGGTCCCAACGGGTCGGGCAAGACAACGCTATTCCGTATGGTGGCGGGTGGGCCATTCAAGCCGTCTTTTGGCTTGAGTGGGGGCAGCTCAGAACTGGACAAACAGACGGGACATCCCCCCTTCGTTTGGGCCGCCCCCTCGCGAGAGCCTTAAGATTTCCACAACCCACTGTGACATCTAACCTTGTGCACAGCCCATCATTTGCGCAATCATGACCGAGGCCGTGACGGTTGGCAGAAGCCAATTCGCAGCGCCTCTAAGTCCCTTGTTTTACGGATTTTAGTATCTAAGTTCTTTGACATCCGGATTTTGCGGAGCATTTCTCGCTAACCCGATGACTCCAGAGATTGAGGGGGGAGGGGGGATACCCCGATCCTTAGAGCAGAGCGAGCTATCGAGCGCCCGCCACAATGAAGTCGCAAACTTTATTTTTCGGGCGAGCGCCCCGGCCTTTGACCTCGCTTACACAGCCACCACATGGTGCCCCGTCCTTCGCGTTCTTTGCAAAGAGAGTGCGATGCTGATGGTATCAGGAGATTCTCTTAGGCTGGAGATACGAGACAAAACAAGAGAGAAGATTGGTCGGGACGGGCAGATTTGAACTGCCGACCCCTCGCACCCCAAGCGAGTGCTCTACCAGGCTGAGCCACGTCCCGACAAAGAAGGATTCCACCGATGCGACGGTCGCTGTAAATCTCCGTCAGCTCCAGAGGGGGTTACACAGCGATTTTACACTAGCGAGCGCGGCCGCGCTGGAGAAGCTATTCCAGATCTCTCCAGTTCGGCCCCACTCCCATCTCCACCTGCAGCGGGACGGCCAAGGCATGAACTTTCTCCATGTGCTCGCGAACCAGCGGCTGCATAACTTCCACTTCGTTCTCTGGAACTTCAAACACCAGTTCATCGTGCACCTGCAGCGTCATTCTGGATTTCAATCCGCGCTCGCGCAGGGCAGCATCAATGCGGATCATAGCGACCTTAATCAAGTCGGCAGCCGTGCCTTGCAGGGGCGTATTCACCGCGGTGCGCTCGGCGAATCCGCGCTGGTTGGCGTTCTTGCTGTTGATGTCGGGGATCGGCCGTACGCGTCCGAAAAGAGTTCTTACTTTCATCTCGCGCCTCGCCTCTTCCAAAGTCTTATCGATGAAGGTGCGAACTCCGCTGTATTTTTCGAAGTAGGCCGCGATGAATTGCTTGGCTTCGCTGGGCTCGATACCTAAGTTCTGCGAAAGTCCAAAAGGCGACAGCCCATAGACGATGCCGAAATTCACCACTTTGGCTTGGCGCCGGTGGTCGGGCGTTACCATCAGCGGGGGCACGCCGAATACCTGCGAAGCCGTCAGCGTGTGCACATCGTCGCCGCGCCGGTAGGCTTCAACCAAGAGAGAATCGTGCGAAAAATGAGCCAGCAATCGCAATTCGATCTGCGAATAATCAGCGGTCAACAGAACATGTCCGGGCTCCGCAATAAACGCGGCACGGATTCCGCGACCAAGTTCGGTGCGAATCGGAATATTCTGAAGGTTTGGATTCGCCGAAGACAGCCGTCCCGTCGCGGTTCCGGTTTGTCCGAACGTGGTATGCAGGCGCCCGCTCGCCGGATGAATCAGCGCGGGCAGCGCGTCCACGTAAGTCGACTTGAGTTTTGTGAGCTGGCGATAGTCCAGCACCATTCGCGCAATGGGATGATTCTCGGCCAGTTCTTCGAGCACGTCGACAGCGGTAGAAATAGTTCTCCCCTTGCCATACTTCACCGGCTTGGGCAAGTTCATGCGGTTGAATAAGACATCACCCAATTGCTTGGGCGAGCCCACGTTAAATTCCATTCCTGCGACTTCGTAAATCTCTTTCGCTTTGGCTGCAATCTCGCGTTCCAGTTCGCTCGACATTTGCGAGAGCGCCGCAGTATCGATTTTGACTCCAGCCTGCTCCATGCGCGCCAATACTGACACGAGCGGCAGATCGATTTCTTCGTAAAGCTTTTCCAGCCCCGCTTGTTCGACTTCGCTGCGCAGCGCGCCTGCCAGCCGTCCGGTGATATCGGCAGATTCGGCAAGTTCTTCCGCCAGCTTCAAGTTGAAACGGCGCAACGCCACATCGGCCAGCCGGTGCGATGAATAAGTTGGGTCGAGCAAATAGGAATACAGCATGGGATCGTGACGTACACCGGCAAGGGAAATGCCAAGAGGATCCAGCGTATGAATCGCCGCTTTATAGTCGTGCACGGACTTGGGCACGGCAGGATCGGTCAACACAGCTCGGATTCTTTCGCCGGCGCTACCCGAGTCAAGCCTCACGATCAAAGCCGACCCTGCTGCGGCCGATATCGCTACACAACACGCAGGGGGCGCAGCGTTCGGCCGGATCACAATCCCGCCCAAAGTTCCCATCGATCCATCGAGACCGCCGCCCATCTCGCTTTCCAGAAAAGACAGTTGGTCGGCCTGCTGCTCTTCTTCTGTTTCCTCTTCCTTTTCCTCCGCAACCGCTAGTTCCTTCTGCTCGACCGCAATCGCAAGGGCACTGCCAGCGGAAACGGCGCCGAGCACGCTCCCCACATCGGAAGCTGATTCCGCCTCCGTGTAATGGGTCTTGCTCACCTCGACCACGGGCAGCAATTCTTTCAGCAAAGAGGTGAATTCGAGTTCGGTAAATAGCGCGCGCAACGCGTCCAGGTCCGGGTCTCCGGCGCGCATCGATTCCACATCCAGCTCGATGGGTACATTCGTGTCGATCGTTGCCATGCTCTTGCTGAATAGAATCGTGTCGCGATTGTTCAGTAGCGACTCGCGATAAGTTTTTCTTTCGACTTCGGCGGCATGTTCCAGCGCCTGCTCGACCGTGCCGAAGCGCTTAATGATTTCCACCGAGCCTTTGTCTCCAATGCCCGGCGCGCCGGGAATGTTGTCAATGCTGTCGCCGCGCAGCGCCATCACATCGATTACGCGCTCGGGTGGCACGCCCAGAATTTCTTCCACCTTCGCGGCATCGCAGATCAAGTTGTCTTTTGGAGGATTCAGAATCTGCACTTTGTCATTCACCAGCTGCATCATGTCCTTGTCGCTGGAAACGACATAGACAGGGTGCGAAGCCTCGGAAGCTTTGCGAGCCAGAGTGCCAATCACGTCATCCGCTTCGAAGCGCACCACCTCGAGAATTGGAATTCGGTAAGCCTCCAGCGCCCGCCGAATATAGGGCACCTGCTGCGCTAAATCTTCCGGCATGGCTACGCGATTGGCCTTGTAGCCTTTGTATTCCACCTCGGTGAACGTCTGCGTCTTGATGTCGAACTTGCGAATGCTGGTTACCGCATCCGCTTGCTCGTCGCGAAATGTCGGCCCGGCAACATCGAACACCGCTGCCAGATATTCCGGAGAAAAATCGTCGCGCAGTTTGCGCAGCATGTTGACGAAGACATAGATCGCTGCCGTCGGCAGCCCCGTCTTGGTTGACATGGGCCGCTGCCGCGCCATCGCGTGATAAGCGCGGAAAATGAACGACATGGTGTCGATGAGATAGATGCGGCCATGTGCGGACGAGGGCTCAGGCGCCGGGACAGAAGCCGGCTTGGCATTCGCAGCTTTTCCGCTCGAGGGGGCTGCGGGCTGGATCTGTTCCGATAATTTCTTGCGAGCAGGCAACACTCTTAGTTTAGCAGCAGAAAAGCGGCTAGAAATCCACGCGGAAGCTTGCTTCCACGACTTTGCTGCTGATCTTGCTCCTGTCGCCGTTGCGGAAAACCAGATAATACTTCACGGGCTCGTTTAGCGAAGGAGGCAGATCGACGTTGACTGCCTGGTTGTGCGACGCCTCGACAGAAAAAACGACCTCGCTGGGGCGACCGCCGGCTGATTCGTTCTGCTGCTCCTCGTTGAGAATGAGGAAGTCGATATTCGCGGAATCGTCGGACTCGCCGTGCACTTGGCCGACAAACGACTCGAAGATTCCGTGAAGATGCGGCTGGGCCGCGTGGGCGGGGATTTCGAAAGGAAATGTGGCTGAGGCCTTCAGCGGGAAGGTTTTCTGCAGAATGGTCTGGGTTGTGCCCACCGGCGAGGAGCCTGCGCGGTCAATTCGTGCGACGGTATGCGCCTCTGGCGGGGCTTTCGTACACGCTTCATTCACCAAAAGAAAAATTCCAATCAGGACGGCCCAATGTATGCGCTGATGCATCGACGATCAGTGCTCCACATTTTTCCCGTATTCCGTGTTGAAGTGCAGCTGGATTTCCCCGCATGTGTCTTGTTCGGGCGAATACACCACACATGTATCGAAGGGCCGCGAATACACATGCAAGCTGACCGCGCGTTCGTTAAAGGTGCGCGGATTTACCACCCGATGCACGGGATCAGCCGGATCCACCGCGCACGGTTGCGAGATATTCATCTCGACCGTATTGCTGGGTTCGAGCCGACAACGCCCGCCCTGCAAGTCTTGGTGAACGAGGTGGAAATTTTCTACCTGCAAGCGGCCGATTGGCACCGCCATCCAGCAATTCTGGTCGCGATGGTTGTGGACGGAACTTGCCTGCCCAACCTCCCAGCAGATGGCCATCAATTCATACAGCGGCGTTCGGTCAATGAGATTCCGCGTGTAATGCTGCCGGTTCCAGTTGAGATAGCGGGAAAGCGACTCAGGACTAACGGGCATTTCCTGCAAAAGCCGTTTCACTGGCTCGGTCTGGTCGAATGCGGACTCCGGCAACTCGCGTAGACGTGCGACCAGAGTTTGAATCGAGACAGCTTTGATTGCGGTGGTCATAGCGCTCTCCGCAGCTAAAGTATAGCGTGTTGCGTCTAGTAGCGGCCCTGTTCTTACTTCCCCGACCCCAGAATTTCCCGGGTCTCGACTTGCGCTACTTCCGGATAGACTGCGCCTTTGCGCCGCCGCAGGTCTCCTGGCAGTTCCGATCGCAGAAGCCATAGCCCGGCAGCTACGGCGGCCGCCCACGTTACCGACACCATCGCCAGTTGCGTCAGATCCGCGACGCGGCTGCCATGGCCGAAAGTGGTGAAGGGCACAACCTTCGCCACTTCGAAGCTGATCCCTCCCGCGATAGTCGCGACCACCGCGGCCTTTCCGAGTTCTTCCCATCGCATCTCGCCCAGCGAAACCAGTTTCCGGTAATGCAGCAGAAAGGCCAGCGCCAGCAGATTCACGCCAATCCCAGTATCCGAAGCCCACGCCAGTCCCACCACGCCGAACGTGTGAAACAAAATTCTGTACATCGGCAACGAAGCGATCGTTATCACGCTGACCGCCGCCATGGGCGTGAACGTATCCCCGGCTGCATAAAACGCGCGCGCGTAAAGTCCCTGCGCCGACCACAGCGCCAGAGAAAGCGAGAACCAGAAAAAATAGACCGCGCTGGTCTGCGAATCGGCGAAAAGAAATTTTCCCCGGCGATACACCAGATCGATCAGCGGAAGCGCCGCCGCCATCATCCATGCGCTGGCCAGCAAAGATGCGGCCGCCACGCGATAGACCGAATCGTTCACCGTCCCGGCAAATTCCTTCAGCCGCTTCTCGTTGAACAACCGCGCAAAAAACGGCAGCGAAGCCTGCCCGGTCGCCTGCCCTAATACGGCAATCGGCACCGCGAACAATCGCTTGGCGAAGGTAAGTCGCGTGATGTCGCCAACGCCATTGGATGCGTAATGCCGGAGAATCCAGTCATCCGCCGTCACCAGCGACACTCCTAACATCAACGGCACCGACAATTTCACCCACTCGCGAAAAGCCGGATTCATCACATCAAACGATGGGCGGTAACCGGTGCCAATGCGCGCCGCGCCAATCACGCTCGCCAGGAACGGACCGGCAATGCTCCCGATCAGCGCCCCATATGCCAGTGAAGCGATCCCGAAATGCCTCCCGCCAATCACTCCGCCCAGAATGATAAACAGGTTGTAAATCAGTGGTCCGAACGCCGGGAAAAGAAATAGACGGTGCGAAAGCAGGACAGCCGAGACTACCCCACCCACATAAAAGAAGATTTGCGCCGGCAGCAGAATCCGCGTCAGGTGGACGCATAACTCGATTTTGTCCGGCGAGAATCCCTTCACGAACCAGCGCACGAACTGCGGCGCGAAAATCTCCGTCGCGATCGTTCCCACGATCATTACGGCCGTCATGACTGTAATGATGATCGAAAACGTCTTCTGCGCGTCGGCGTCGCGTTTCTCAGCCAGAAATCTCGTATAGATGGAGATGAAGGTAATCGAAGCCGCGCCGCCGGCCACAATGTAGTTAAGAAAATCAGGCAGCGTGAAAGCTGCGACGTAAGCGTCCGTCGCCCCCCCCGCCCCATACTTCCACGCAATATAAGCGTCGCGCGCGTATCCGATCAGGCGCGACAACATCACTGCTGAAATCAGCAGCACGGTCGCCGAGAAGACCGTGTGCTGGTGCGACGGCTGAAAAAAACGAGGCAGTTTCTTCATTGAGACCCGATCGGAACGCTCAATCTTATCGGAATCTCAAGGGATCAGACACTATTCCGGTACTATTCCGGAGGCGGCGAAACCCAAACTCTATCTGCCGATACCAGATCCACATTCTTCACTTCCGTCCTCAGCCTGACCTGTACAAATCCCGCTTTTTTCGGCGGTTTGGCAAGGAAGCTCAGGAAGTACTGATGTCCCAGACGATTCCCCAGATCTTTGAGATAAGGCGCAAATGACACAGGTGGCCCGTTGAATCCGATGTAATAGGCTTCGCCCCCGGTTTTATCCGCAAGCTGCGCCAGATAAAGCTGGCCCCAATAAGTCTGCCAGTAGCTATGGCCAAAGTGGCCTTCGCCTGGCGTATAGATCGCTGAGACGAGGACGCCGGCGCGCACGGAATCGTCGATTGCGTTTTGCAGATACGGATCGAGCAGATCTCCGGTGCCGTAGTAGCGATCGATTCCGTCGGAGGCCATTAATACCTCGCGGCGGGCGTCGCTCGCCGGCCAGCGTTTAATCAAATCGATGAGAGAAAAGTACGGGCTGCCATTGATTCCGCTCATTCCCATGGGAAGGCGCAATGCTTTCGCTGCCTGGGCATGGTCGCTGGTAGGGTTCTGCTCAATTTTGGCGATGCCATTCTGCATGTAGGCGATTCCGATCTTGGTGGTTGCAGGCTGTGAGTCGATAAACTTCCGAAGATCCTGCAACTGCGGCCCCAGGCTGGCATTGGAACCATCGTCCAGCATGATCATCAGTTCGAGGGCGGCATGATCTCCGAGCGCAGGAATCCATTCCGTCACTGTATCGCGATCCTTGCCCTCAAACACCATGACATCCTCGCGGTTCACATTGGCTGCATCGGAACCATGATGAGGTTCAACCGTTACCACGAGGTGCGCGGGAACTCCGTTGGCGGCTGCAGCCTGCTGGGCAGCAAGCTGCGGAACTCCGCACAAGCAGATTGCAAAGGCTAAAACCGAGCTAGGTAATACGTGAAATCGATTCATAAACATTCCTTTCAAGACAAGACATAGCAGGAAAACAGATGTGGCGCTCACTGCGGCTTTAGAGCGTCTCAATGACTTGCATCATCCCCGAGCGGAGCCGCTTCTCAGGCGGAGAGAAGAATCGCGTGAGCAGAGTGACGTCCAGGCCGTCCAAACCTGTTTACTGTAGATGTCTTTATTTTAGATGTCCTGGACGTGCAAAAGGTGGGACAGTGAATCCACACGGGCCGGGAGTCCGAGGTCTGATGTCCGATGTCTAACGAACGCCTCGCAGCCATTTTCGGAGGAGGTAGTATTCGTTGATGGGACGGTCGTCGGTAAGGGAAGGCGTCGTAGGGGACTGCTGAATCATGGCCTCGATTGGAATTTCGCCTTCCAGCAAGCTGTTGAAAGCCGACAAAACAGCCTGATCGCGCCCCGTCGGGGACGCCCATTCCGTGAGATCGATTACTGCGGCCGGGGGTAGTCTTCGTTGCAGATCTTCACCGCTCATCTTGTGCAGAGGTTGTTCGCTGGCCAGGAAATGGAAACCCCATCGCGTGCCCACGATGCTTGGCCAGCGGAAGACACGGACGTAAGGGAACGAGTTGTGCAGAGATCGTGCCACGGCGGCTAAATCCTCTTTATCGCCGTAGGGAAGCCATTGCGCCAGAATGCCGCTTGGTTTCAGACGCTTGCGGGCTGCCGCGTAGAACTCTTCTGAATACAGCATGCTTGATCCTGCAGCCTGGACTGGCGGCGGAGGGTCAATCGTGATCAAGTCATATTGCTGTTGGTTGCGCTCCAGATAGCGCCGGCCGTCGTCGATTACCACGTGCGCGTTCGGCAATCGCAGAAGCTCCGGACCATCGCTGTGAAAGTAGCCGAAAAGTTTCGGCACGCTGGGCACCAGTTCCACAGCAGTGGCATCGATGTTCCAGCTGAGCAGCGAGCGGAAGGTAGTTCCCATGCCAAAACAGATATCGAGCGCATTCTGTGGCGGGCGGTCAAGGAACGCCAGCGGCAGGTGCGCCATCACCTTAGTGATCGGCGATAGCGTCGTCATGCCATACCCATTCACCAGTAGCTGTTTCTCCATCCCGCTGCCGGCGGCGATGACGGTGGCCGTCGGATCGCGCAGCACCTGCCGATGCGGATACGATTCGTCGTAGCCCTTGCCACTGAGAATCAGCAGCGCTCCCAATGGCAGCAGCGCATAAGCCCCTACCCGTGCAAGCGAGCTAACCCGCGCCCCCGGTAGCAACGGCCGCAGGCCTACGATCAGCCAAGGGAAGGCCAGTATGATCAGTGCCCAGCGTTCGCTCAGGTAGGGCAACAGGCAAAATCCCGCCAGCAGAGGTCCCAGCAGGCATCCCAGAACATTGATCGCGTACGCACTTCCCGCGCGGCCGGGGTCTCCGCCGGAACGGCGGTCTACCAGCATCGGAGTAAGAAAGCCCAGCAGGCCGGTGAATCCGGCAATGCCCAGGATAACTCTTGGTACGTGACGCAGCTCGATACTGGGGCTCGATGTGACCAGTGGAAACAGGGCCGAGAGCCCCAAGAGCATCCACAGCAGCGGGCTTTCCTGCCGGTATTTTTCCTGTCGACGCGCATCTTGTCGAGTCGCTTCTTGTTGATCTCCCCTAGCGCTCCAGTTTCGGTAGACGGCGGAGCCGACGAAGGTGGCGCTGAGATATATCGCCAGAATCAAAGCGAAGGCATAGACCACGGTTCCCAGGTAGGGAGTAAATTGTCGCACCCACACCACTTCCATACCCATGCTGGTGAGCCCAGTCAGGAAAAGGAGCAAGAGCAGCGAGCTTCCTTGCGTTCCGCTGCGCGCCGGTAATTCCGAGAGAGTGGCATCGGTCACTTCAACCCGCTTAACCCGGCTTGCGAGCATCAATACCGCAAGAGCAATCAGAGAGTTACAAAGAGTCCCAAAACTCAGCGTCCCGCGGAAGCCCAGCAACTCAATCAGAAACAGCGGCAGGATTGTCCCGGCCACCGCGCCCATCACGTTGGCCATGTAGAGATAACTGAACGAGCGCGTGGCCTCCCGAGGCAAGGTTTGCCCAATAGCACGCATCGCGACAGGAATTGTCGCGCCCATCAGAGCGCACCACGGAATCATGGTGCAGCCTACCCACAGGCCCGCAATCGAGTAATACCCCCACGAAGAGGACACGCCCATGCTTTGCAGAATGCGGCGGCCCCAGGAAAGTTCGTAGGGAACCGCAATTGCCGATATTCCTATCAGTAACTCAATGATTGCGTAAAAACGAAGAGCGAAGAAATCTGTTCCGCGAGTTCGCAGCCATTTGCCGCTTCCCCATGATCCCAGCCCCATCCCTGCCATAAACACGGAAAGAACAATTGAGACCATCGCCGTGGTAACGCCAAACTGCGCCATCGACAAGCGCAGCCACACCAGCTCGTACAACACGCTACAGAAGCCGGAAATAAAGAAGAAGACGAAATACCAGTTCATAGAGCGGCCTTTTGGAACTGAGACGCTCGCCGGCGGCGACTGAGGTTGGACAACTAAAGTTTCCGGCGTGAGGTCCATCTGAGCATAACGAAAGGGATTTCCACAAGTTACTTCTGGAATTGATGAAGGCTTGCAACCCTTTCCCCATAAACGACTTCTCGGATGATTCTCGTTTGAGTTTCGGTTGATCGCCAATGCATTGCCGCCACCGCACGGTCGAGGCAATCTGAGCGTGCGAAGAAGGTAAAAACTTGAGGAGGCGACCGAATGGCGATATCAAATCAATCGATCATTTCCCAAACTGCTTCTAAATCTTGTTCTCAATTAGTGCGTGAGAGCCTGAAGCCGTGCCCGGTTCCTGTTAACGATAAAAGTGCGCTTATAAACAAAGCCCCGAAGTTGCACGGCAAGCAGCCGAGTGCCGAGATGCTACGTGTCCAGCAAAGCTGGGTCGCGTCCGCGGAACGACGCGCGTTGCTGTGGCTGGCTACGCGTACTCCTCGTGGCATCACACCAGACCATTTGACGGGTTTTGGCTTTGCGGCGCAGATAAGCGCTGGAGCCTGTTATGCCCTCGCTCGCTACAATCGCTTCGCGCTACTCGGCGTGATTCTCTGTCTCGCCCTCAACTGGCTCGGCGACTCCCTCGACGGCACGCTTGCCCGCGTGCGCCAGCGTCAGCGGCCGCGCTACGGTTTCTACGTTGACCACATGGTCGACAGCTTTGGCGCGCTGGCATTGATGGGCGGGCTCGCCGAGTCGGGATTCATGCATCCCTCGATCGCTATTGGATTGCTCATCGCTTTCCTCATGCTTTCAATTCAGTCCTATCTGGCGACGTATTCCCTGGGGGAATTTCACCTCTCATTCTGGCGTTTCGGCCCAACTGAACTGCGCATCCTCCTCTCCATCGGAAACGTCGCCCTGTTCTGGAAGCCTGTGGTGCATCTTTTCAATCGACGCTACCAGCTGTTCGACATCGGAGGAGCAATTGGCCTGGCAGGCATGGGATTGATGGTCATCGGCTTCACGTTGCAAAACACCATCCGGCTCTATGACAAGGAAAGAATTCCGCAATGACGATGACCTTGGGGCCGAAACTTGCTTCGACTGAAGCACATTCTTCAATCGAAGTTCATTCTTCAACCAAAGTTCAGGAGCAAGACGAGCCAGCACTTTCCATGTTCGTCAGATGGATCAAATTCAATCTGGTCGGCGGAATGGGAATTATTGTGCAGTTCGCGATGCTGTTCGTTCTGAAAAGCCTGCTGCATTTCGGTTATCTGGCGGCAACCGCAATGGCGGTCGAAGTCGCAGTCGTTCACAACTTCCTGTGGCACGAACAGTTCACTTGGGCCGATCGGACGAAAAAGATCGACCGGACGAAAAAGATACGAAGCGAACTTTTGCGAAATGAACTCAGTCGAACGGACCGAATCCAAACAGAATTCAAATGCACCAGCCCGCTACGCGATCGATTCCGACACAGCAATTCGATGTCCCGGCTCGTCCGCTTCCACCTCACCAACGGATCCATCTCCATCGCCGGTAATCTGGCGGTCATGCAATGGATGGTTGGCCACATGCGCATGAACTATCTCTTGGCGAATGCTATCGCAATTGCCTTGTGCTCTTTGGCGAATTTCTTTCTGAGCGATGCCTGGGTATTCAAGAAGAGCGGCCTCAATCGATCGCAGCGCTGCTAACTGGCTTCGTGAGCCGTGCACTGAATTCGTGATACTAATTCTGGAACTTGTCACTGAGTGCAATCGCAATTCTGAAGCTACTGCATAGGCCCGCCGGAGCTATATGCTGTGAGTGCTCGCGACCCCTCGTTTCCGATAGCGACTACCTTGAGTAGACTCCCGGCCCCAGTCCGGCGCCATAGTATTCCGAAACTGCTGTCTTCTCCTGCGCCGTCAGCTGCCGGGCGATACTACGCATGCGAACGTTAATATCGTTGCTGCGATACCCATTCGCAAAATGCTCCAGCTGGTCCTGCAAATAACTTTCGTTCTGGATGGCGAGGAGCGGAGCTCCGTTTACGTAGCTTACTGGACCATGGCACGACTGGCATGGCGGTATGCCGCGCTGGCCATCTCCGAAAAGAATGAGGCGGATGGCAATTGTGGCGAGCGAAGGGTCCTGCATGGTTTGGGGAAAAGATCGGCTGTCTTGCGGATCTCTGGCGGTGGGCAGCATGGAGTAGTACGCCGCTAAGTCCGCTGAGTCTCGCGTGGAGAGACCGGCGGCCTGAACTTGCATCACTGGAGAAATGCGCTTCCCGGAGCGAAAATCCTCCATCTGTTTCCAGAACGACAGCCGGTCCGCGCCGGCCAGGTTCGGGAACACCGGAACGGCGCTGAATCCTTCCTCGCCATGACAATGATTGCAGCGTCGGGCAAGGAGCAACCCGCGAAAGGGATCGCCGCTGGAGACAAGCGCAAGCGTTTCCCGTGTCCACGCAACGTTTGAGGGTAT
The DNA here is from genome assembly GCA_003132445.1 of Acidobacteriaceae bacterium. GTDB lineage: Bacteria > Acidobacteriota > Terriglobia > Terriglobales > Acidobacteriaceae > Sulfotelmatobacter. Next base: position 15,029 of record PKXU01000094.1, read on the forward strand.
GCGGACCGGCGGTTCTTCACTGGGTTGCTGCGCGGACGAATCCCCTCTTAACCGCAGGAGCGGAATCGCAAGGAGAGCGAACATCGCTGCCAATGTCACGAGCCATCGAACTGGCGTTCGCATGGGCGCCTTCCGATTAACCTGGCCCACAAGTCCTCCTTTCGCCGGGACGCAAAGAAGAAAACTGATCTTGCGGAACCACATCCAACTGGCCTCTCATCGCATAGTGGCCCGCTCCGCAAAACTCATGACAGGGGATCTTGAACTCGCCCGTTTTGGAAAATGTGAAGCGAGCCTCGGTAACCGTTCCCGGCACGGCTTTGAGGCCGTAATCGGTGCCGAGAAAGCTCAGCATGTGCACGGCATCCGCGCTGGTAATTCGAAAACGAATGGGAACGCCTGCCGGGACAATGATGCATTGCGGCACGAAAACATATTGCTGCGCAATCATGCGTACTGTAAGAAAACCCTCCCGGTCCTGCGCCGCACCCAGATTGCTCTCTACGAATTCCCCACGCAGGTGCAATGTTGCAGGGTCGGGCCCGTTGCCACCGCCTAGAAGATGCCATACCGGCAAGCTCACTTCGTAGAAGCGGGTGGACAGAATTGACAATGCGACGAGCAGCATCACTGTAGCGAAGCCGATCTTCTTCTTCATTGCCAGAATCCAATCGGGCGTAGGTGGTGGATGGTTCGCATCGAGCAGATCGCCGAACTATTCTAGTCTTAGCCGGCAGCGCGGTGGGTGACGTAACAGGTCCTCGACGCTCATTGACCAAGAGAGCCTCAGCGAGACCGCCTCCACATGATTAAGCTGTAAATGGTCCACGCTGAGACGCAAAGCCACACACAAGACCCGCGGCCCTGCTCACTGAACGCTTTTGAGGATCTTTGGAGCTGCGGTACCCGAACTCATAGATGAGTCCCCAACACAGACAAACAACAGTGCTTATCAGAAATTGAGAAAAATAGTCTCGCATGGCCACTTCTCCGAACGCCTGATCGTCGCCGCAATTGTAAAACTGGCACCAAGACTCGAAACCTCGCTCGTCGGCGGCAACGAGTGATTTGGCGATTTGCTTTCCTCTGACAGTCAATCGCTAAAAGACGAGGGGAAAATGTCTTCTGTCTATCGGGAAAGCAGTTCGATGCGAACGCCTGTCAGGATCAAAAACTTTGGCTATCGCTGAATCGCACTCTCTCCGCCTCTGGCAGGAAGCGAGTGCTGAGGCGTACCAAGCATGGCCCAGGCAAACTGAAGAAAACCGGAGAGGCCAAGAAAAGTTGCTAAGAAGACTTTCAGCCGTTCTTCATCAGCCGATCTTCAGCACGACCTTCCCGTAATTTTTGCCATCTTGCAGCAGCTTGTAAGCTTCCACCGCGCGTTCAAAGGGAAGGACGTGGCCAACCTGCGGAGTGAGTTTACCCTGCTCTATCCACGCCGAAAGCTGCTGCCATGCCGGTTCCATGATTTCTCGTTTTTGCGATAAATAAGTCAGCCACAATCCCTGCACGCTGGCCGACTTCGCGTACATGGCACGCACGTCGATTTGTGGAGCCTTGCCGGTAGCCGTTCCATACTGAATGACGCGTCCGAAATCGCGCAGGCAGCGCAGGCCTTTTGCCGTATGCTCTCCGCCTAACATTTCGAAGACGGCGTCCACGCCTTCGCCGTGAGTTAAATTCTTCACCGTCTCTTCGTAATCGTGCTGCTTATAGTTGATGCCATGCTGCAATCCCAGCTCTTTCACCCGCGCGAGTTTTTCGTCCGATGACGATGTCCCGTACATGTCCACGCCCAGCAAGCGTCCGATCTGCACGGCTGCCGTGCCCACTCCGCCCGCGACGGCGTGAATAAGCACGCGATGAGTTTTTCCCTTCACCGCAGGTTGTGTCATCCCTGCCTGCCAATAACCCAGGTATGCGGTGAAGAAGTTAACCGGAAAGGCGGCGGCTTCTTCGTCGGTCCAGCGTTCAGGAACCGTCCACACCATGTTGGAATAAGCCGAGGTCTTCTCCGCAAAAGCGGCCCACTGGGCGTATCCCATGACGCGCCGCCCGCTGCTTTCTTCGATTCCTGCAAACTCGCGCCCCACGATCAAGGGAGGCGGTGGAGTTCCAGGATAACCGCCCCGCGTGGTCATAACGTCGGCGAAGTTCAACCCTCCGACGGCCACGCGAACTAACGTCTGGCCAGCCTTGGCTGTAGGTTCCGGAAGGTCCTGAATGGCGAGCGCGTCGGGGCCGGACAGATTGCGAAGTACCAGGGCTTTCATGCAGAAAGTCTAGCAGGAGGGCTTGCGTCGGCGGATTCCCGACAGAATCGAGGATCCGCGCGAAGCGTTGGAAAGCAGGGTCCATCGCTTACACATCAGGGCTTAGACGTCAGGTCTTAGATCCCAGGTTGATTCAGATCTCGGCTGGTTTTCCGAAGATCGAACACCCAGAACCCAAGACCTTTTGCCCACTACATCGCGACCGTTAATGCGAGGCGCACTCCGGGGTGACGCAAATCGATAAGAAAATATTCGCCGTCGATATAGTCAATGTAGCAATCGTCGCTGTAGGCCCAATCCGCCGGCCAGGCATCCACGAGCACAAACGAATAACCGCCGTATTGAAATTGCGGCCGGCCACTCACGACCTCAGGACGCGGCACCCGGAAAGAATGCTCTCGACCGAAATTAGCGCGGAAGCGATCGTCTGGAATGCGGCCATTGTTCGCGGCGGGGCGGGCGTTATCCGGCCGCGCAGCATCCTGCCGGGCGGGTTCTGGCCGTTCATTTTCCGGTCGCGCAGCTTCCGGACGTGCGGCTTCTGGCTGCGCCGGCTTTTTATCATCACGGGGTTGAGCTTCTTCCTGCTTCGGAGCCTTCATATCATCCTGCTTGGCCGCAGGCTTAGCCTCATCTTGCCTGGGTTCCGCTGCCCGAGGCTCCGCCTGTTTCGGCTCTTCCTGCTTCGCGGGCTTATCCTCTTGTGGTTTATCGTCTTGCGCGTAAAGAACCGCCGAACTCGCGAGTAGGGTCGCGAGAATTCCTAAATGCAGAAACCTGAAAGCTCGCATACATCCTCCAAGAACCTTGTTGAGTAGACTACGGGCCGTGGCTATCCACTCCCACGCCGGGAGCAGATTGCGAATTGCTACTCTGAGATGCCCGAATCAGCAAAATCGGGGCCCGGTTCTTGCTGTAGACCCCGCTGAACCGGACTGTAGAACCCTGTGTGCCCGAAGGTCAGTCGTTGTTGTGTCCCCCCTTCATCGACAGGTATATACTCATGGCGTTAGCTTACTAACTCCGGCTGAGCCCCAGCGGCCGGGACGGGGCGTTCCTTCATCTCCCAATTCATCGCCCCGCATGCGAAAGCGAAGGGCCGATTCCCACCCGGGGCGTGCGGAGTCGGCACGGGTGCATGGCCTGGTGGTATGGGCATATGGGCAAGCATTCGCGGGGAGGTGTACCGTGGATATCATTTTTGTGCGTCTTCTTTTTATTGTCGTTGTTACCATAACCTGCTTCGTCATTGAACCTTTCGGACTGGCCCGCAATGCAGATGCGGGAGTCGGCGCACTGTTGGGCGCCGCTATCGTCCTTTTCGAATGGAAGTTGCGCACCATCAGCCTGAAACGGCTGATCGGGGCGGCCATTGGCAGTATCCTCGGCATCTGCGGCGCGTACCTTTTCGCTCTGGTCATCCGCAGCAGCATTCCTGAGGGCCACACGCAGAGTTTCCTGCAGATTCTGGTGATGCTTTTGATGGCGTACGTTGGCCTGATTGTCGGGGCCAACAAGGGCGATCTGCTGAACCTGGCAGCTCTGGGCGGCATCTTCGGCGGCGAGAAGCAGGGTAAGAAAAGCTATAAGATCCTCGACACCAGCGTTATCATCGACGGCCGAATTGCCGATATTGCCGAGACCGGCTTCCTCGACGGCATCATCGTCACGCCTCAGTTTGTGCTGCGCGAGTTGCAATTGGTCGCCGACTCCGCCGATTCGCTTAAGCGCAATCGCGGCCGCCGTGGGCTCGACATTCTGCAGCGCCTGCAAAAAGTCGCCAACCTCCAGATTCAGATCGTGGAAGATGATTTTCCTGCCGTCCGCGAAGTCGATCTCAAATTGATCGAACTAGCGAAGGTGTACGAAGGTAAGATCATCACCAACGACTTCAACCTCAACAAGGTGGCGCAACTCCAGGGTGTCGAAGTTCTGAACATCAACGAATTGGCCAATTCCCTGAAGCCGATCGTCTTACCCGGAGAGACGATGCGAGTCTTCATCCTCAAGGAAGGCAAGGAATACAACCAGGGCGTCGCCTATCTCGATGACGGCACCATGGTCGTTGTGGACAACGCCCGAAAAATGATTGGCAAGACCATCGACGTTTCGGTCACTTCGGTGCTTCAAACCACTGCGGGAAAAATGATCTTTGGGAAGTGGGATGAGCGTGCCGCCTATGGCCGACAGGCTTCGCCTGTATCCGTCGCTGCTCCGCCGATACCCGTAGTAGCCGGGCCGGGACCCACTCCTGTTTCCACGTCCGGTGCGCTAGAGACGAAACAAGGCACGTCTTAGCAAGCCGGCGTGCGATCCCGTCAACAGGCGACGCCACAGTGGATTTCTCGGTGGCCTTCCGGGGCTCGGTGCCGTCATGATTTGAACTCCAGATTTGGCTCCCGGACTTGGGCTGCCAGATTTGAACTCCCACCCTGGCGCTCGTATACTTACACCCCGCCATGAAGGTGATCGTCATCATTCCGGCTGCCGGCCTCGGGACGCGCATGAGTCCCATGTCCAGCGGCTTGGGCGCAAAGATCGCAAAGAAGTCCCATGCGTCCAAGCAGTTTACAGAACTCGCGGGCACACCTATTCTCGTTCATACTTTGCGCAAGTTTGTCGCCGTGGATGCCGTCACGGAAATCTGGGTCGCTCTACGCGAAAATGAAATTGAAGGTTTTCGCGAACGCCTTGCCAAAGAAGCGGACCATCTCTTAAGCGGAAAAAAAATCGAACTGGTCGTCGGGGGCGAGCACCGCCAGCAATCTGTCGCGCAGGCGCTAGGCGCGGTTTCCGCCGCTTCCGACGATGTAATTCTCGTGCACGATGCAGTTCGTCCTCTGGTCACCTCCGAGATCATCGAGGAAGTCATCGAGGCCGCGAAAAAATATGGTGCCGCCATCGCCGGCCTTCCGGCCGTCGATACCGTCAAACAGGTGGAACGCACCTCCGACGGCGCCATTGTCAAAGCTACAATCCCACGTGCCGGAGTAGTCCTGGCCCAGACGCCGCAAGGCTTTCACTACAGCGTGATCAAGAAAGCGTTCGACGAGGCCGCCGCCGATGGATTCATGGGCACCGACGAAGCCTCGCTCGCAGAACGCTCGGGACACGAAGTCGCGGTAGTCATGGGCTCTCCGAAAAACATAAAAATCACTACTCCCGCCGACATGGAGCTGGCTGAGTTCTATCTGCGGAAATAAATGCTGGTTCGCGAACCAACGGTACCCTTCTCATGCCAACAACAAACGACCAACCACCAGCTGTGCGCATCGGCTACGGCTTCGACTCGCACGAATTCCGGCCTGGTATTCCCCTTAAAATCGGCGGCGTCACGCTGCCGTACGACCAAGGTCTCGGAGGACACTCGGACGGCGATGTCTTACTTCACGCTCTCACCGACGCGCTGCTGGGCGCAATCGCCGCGCCCGACATCGGTTCGCTGTTCCCGCCTTCCCACCAAAAATGGAAGGGCGCTGATTCCGTCGTCTTCCTACGCGAAGCTCTGAAGCGGGTGCGCGAGGCGGGTTATCACGTTTCCAACGTCGATGCCAGCCTGATTCTGGTCGCGCCTAAGATCGGTCCATACACCTCGGCCGTTCGCACTCGCGTAGCCGAATTGCTGGGCGTGCATTCCGATTGCGTTGGCCTGAAGGCAAAAACGCCCGAAGGCCTCAACCTAGACAGCGCGGCCATTGCGCATGTCGTAGTCTTGCTGAAAAAATCCTCTAGTGAAAAACGGAAAATGAAAAAGAAAAGGCGGAGTGCTTGATGGTGTAATCCTGAGCGAAGCCTTCTTCAGGCCAACGAGGATTGCGTGGGTGAAGGAAACGCGACTGCCCACGTAACGACGAAATTATTCTGGTCAGATTATCGCGGGCCAGATTAACGCGCCGACAGGCCCGCCGCCTCCACAAAAGCCCGGAAAATCGCACGCGAAGCTGCGTCTGTTTCCGCCGATCTCTCTGGGTGCCACTGCACTGCAACCACAAAGTGATCCGGCGCGGTTCCCTCCAACGCTTCCACAATTCCATCCTCCGCACATCGCGCCACAATTCGCAGCCCATCTCCAATCACGTCCGCCGATTGATGATGAGAAGAATTGACCGGTACGACAAGTGGACCTCGGACTTCCGACGTCGACCGTTGCCTCGCTGGAGACACAATCCCGCTCAGCCTGGACGCTTGCTCAATCGCAACTGTATGCGCGACCGCAACCTTTGCGCCCGCTTCGTGGTTCACCTTGTCGCGCGTTTCTGGCGGCAAGAAATCCGGAATATGCTGGATCAGCGACCCATGGCGGTAAACGTTTAAACTCTGCAGCCCGTAGCAGATTCCCAATACCGGCTTGCGCGACTGGTACGCGTCATCGAGCAAGAGATCATCGGCCGCATCGCGTTTTGGATCAGCCACGGCCGTATGCGGCGAGCGCGCGGCCTTAAACCTCTCTGGATCCACGTCAGCCTTGCTGCCCGGCAGCAGCACTGCGTCACAGCGCTCCATCACTTTCTTGATCTCATCCGGCGTTTGATCCAGGCGCACGCGCACGGCTTTTCCTCCGGCCAACTCGACCGCGCGCTCGTACTGCGGGATCGACTTTTCGGCATAGGCAGAGTCGAAAGAATGCGGCATGGGAATGGCTATGCGCGGAGGCATGTCTAACCCCGGCATGTCTAACCCAGCCTCTCAATGGCCGACAGAGTTTTCGTCTGCCGATAGTGCCGAATCTCCATTACGAGGGCGAGGGCAAAGATAATTCCTCCCGCGACCAAAGCAACGGGAAGTGCAATCTGCCGATAGGCGATCCGCATATCCGGATGCACCCCGCGCATCGCGGCAACAATTACCGTGCCCAGAATGCCGAGCAGCAAACTGACGGCGAAGCAGAGCAGCGTTCCTATAAAGGTCATCGCACAAACACGCACCACAATTCCATACCAACTCGGGGCATGCGATGCGCGTGCGAGGACCATTTGCAAATCTATTCTACTGGTTCGCACTTAATTGGGGTCTGCCTCGACGCGGTTTGCGCGGTGCCCGCCGAAGCAGTGAATGGTTCGCGTTCCAGCCTCAACTTCACCCCCTTGCAGCGTACCGCGTGGAATGAAATATTCTTCTCCGGCCTTGATGGGTATCCTCGTGCCCGCGCCGTTCGACGAATAGAGAATCAATGTGTAGCAGCCCTGCACCACGACCATGTATTCATCGAATTCATGCACATGGGCCGCCGAAGGCGTGGTTTGGGAGCACGTCCAAAATGCCATCTGGCTCCCGTCCGCTCGTCGAATACATATCCCTCAACGCCCGGAGTTGCCTGGCTGCTGGTGGTGATCCGGTTGGCCGCTTTTTTCATAAATGCTGGGAATTCATTCATCGTGAAGTGTCCTGGTTCTTTCTACTCCGTTCGGAAGTCGATTTCGTCCGCTTTAGGCCATGAAGCGGTTGAAACGCGGCTTCGCACCCGCGTGGCATGGTGTGTAGAATAGTTCAGCATGTCGCAAGCCGCACCAGCCATTACGCGCAGTCCTTCCGAAGTCGTCCGGCTGACGCCCGTTTCCCAGGCTCCCAACGGAATCTGTTATGCCTTCGCGGGGGAAGTCGCGGTCAACTCGTTCGACTTGGAGCGAATGGTCGCCGCAGTTCCAAAAAAAATCGCGGCCGGGCTTGAGCGCAAGGCGTATTACTTTGTTCCTTTGACCGTCAGCCAGGGTGATGAAACAGTTATCGCCGATCGCTATGACGTGGCGCTCAGCGACAATGCCGTCTGCCATCGCAATCTCAATCTTGGCGATTCGCAGTGCGTCTTCATCTCCACGCGATTAATGGATGACAAATTTTCCGTCGCTTTCGAATTTTATATTAACGTCGGCCACGCGCTGGTGGAGCGCGCCGGAGTTTCGCGCGACTTCAGCGAGTTAGCCTGGTCCCAGGTAGAGGCGGGGATTCGCGGCGAAACTTCTCTGGACGCGTGGGAAGCGCGCAAGTTGGCCGTTGCGGACGGTCCTGACCGGGAACGCTACAAGAACGAATATCTTGATGCCACCTTCTCCGACACGATTTCGATTTATCTGCTATCGCTTTATCTTGATGTGGACTATTACGATCTGCGCGAGCGCGACTATCCCCTTCTGGCGCCCTCGGCATTGGCCGAGCGCTTGCGGAAAATAGCGGAACTGTTCCCGCCCAATCCTGGATTCGAATTCGCAGTTCTATACAAACGCCGCGGGTAGATACGAAACGCCCGGATGGATTTCAAGAAAGTCGGACCTCAGCCGAGGTTTGAGGTCGGAGGTCGGTAGTCTGAGGTCTGTCTTATTTGTTATTCGAGACCACAAAATCGACCGTGCTGACCTGATTCCCGCTCACGGTTACCGATTTTGCCCAGGTTTTTGGTTCGGTGAAGAGAGGCCGCTGCACGCTGTGCTCGGTCAGCACGTCGTACGCCTGCTCTTTTCCGGCCAATCCCCAACCTTCATGCCAGGCCACGATCTGATACGTTCCCGGCGGGACGTTGGTGAACTGGAAGCGTCCGCTCTCATCGGTGACAGCATAGTAGGGATGCTCGACCACCATCATCTCCGCATTCATCCACACATGGCCGCCATTGCAGCGCAAGTGAACGAGTCCAGGTGAAGACATTGTGCGCGTGGTGGGACGGTCGACAAACGGAAAAGGCAAATTGAACGTGGCCGCACCATCCATATGAATCGTGTGCAAGGTGGCATCGGAACTCATCATGCTGAGGTTGCCATTCTCCGGGACCAAAAGAATGTGCGGAATGTAACGGCAGTGTTTCTGATCAAGGTGCCGCCGCTGTTCTGGCAGATCCATGGCTTTCCCGCGAGAAATGTCTTTCAGGTACACGACGGTGTTCGCAATGCCGCCCTGCGGTCCAATGATCAACCGCTCCATGTCGACCGACTTCTTCGCTTCCGGATCGCAAATCTCTGGGTCTTTAGTGACAGGGAAACTCAGAGCGTGCGGGACACCGCCCGACCATTTTACCGTGCCCGAAATCGTTCCGCCATCCACGACGGAGATGACCCGGTAGTCGCCTTGCGCGAAGGCTGCGACCGATGCGGCCAATAAGAAAGTCAAGAAAAGATATCGCAAAACGACACGACGCATATTGATCCCCCAGCTCATGGCACGCCGACGAGCCGGCATTCGCACGAGCGTGAAATTCGCTATTCCCATTTGCTTCCGCTTGCGTCCCGACCCGCGGGAATGCCGAACAGGGGCCCGAAAACTTTCGGGGCGGCAACGGTATTGCCAGTGTGCTCCAGTTTCAATGGGGAGGCCGGGCGAACGGTCTTGTGACTGGAATCACAAGTTAGAGTGCTCTTACTTTTGGACGGAGTCGAGATTACCAAGGTGGTGGAACGGATAGGCGGATTAGCAAAGCCTCGGTGATTGCTTCGCAAAATCTCCATTCGAGAATTTACAATCATCCCTCCATGACTGTCACCGTGCGATCATTCGCGAAGATCAACCTTGGGCTGAGGATCGGAGCACCTCGGAAGGATGGATTCCACGAACTATTGACGGTGTATCAGACGATCGGGCTGCACGATGTGATTCGCATAGACATGGAACGCGGCACTGGAATTGAAATTCGATGCAGTGATCCGCGTGTGCCAAAAGATGACTCGAACACCTGCTTCCGCATCGTAGAGATGGCTATGCGCGCCCTGCGGGCAAAAGGGCGCGTCATCGTTGACATTGAAAAACGGCTGCCGGTGCAAGGTGGGTTAGGAGGGGCTTCCGCGAATGCTGTCGCCAGTTTGCTCGGCCTGGAGCGCGCAGTGAAAAAGCGCTTGCCGACCGCGGAAAAACTGAGGATTGCGGCGGAAGTTGGGTCGGACCTGCCATTATTTCTAGTGGGCGGAACTGTGCTGGGCGTGGGGCGCGGTGAGCAGGTATATCCGCTGGAGGATTTGCCAGCCCTGGCTTGTGTCGTGATAACTCCAGAGGTGGGCGTATCAACTCCAAAGGCGTTTGCGGAGTGGGATCGACTGTGTGGAATCGATATGTGTGGCGCGGGCGCCCCCGCCCGCGAAGGGTCGAGGGACACTTTTGCTGTTTCAGGTCAAAAACAAGCCGGGCTTTACCCAGCCGGACAGCCGGGGGCGGCTGTCCCCACACGAGCCAAACTAATACGACCCTCGGCTGTGAAATTGACGGAGAGGATGGCCTCCGATAGAATGAGTGAGCTTGGCTGCCGGTTGTCGGCGTGGCTGAGTGAATCTTACTCCGGTGCTCCTTTTGGAAGGGGCCGGGCCGAGAATCCGCTTCTCGAGCTTGTCCGGGCCGGGATTGAAAACGACTTCGAGCAGGTCGTCTTTCCTGAATATCCCGAGCTGAGTAATGGCAAGTGCGCGCTTTTGCGCGCGGGTGCGAAGTACGCGTCTTTGTCGGGCTCCGGTTCGACTTTGTATGGGCTGTTTGCTTCGCGGGCAGCGGCTGTGCGCGCGACGGCGCAGCTTCGCAAGCAAGGCTGGGCGGCGCAGACGACGGCGACGCTGCCGCGGCGAGCGTACTGGCGGAGAGTCGTGGCGGGGTAGGGTTACGAAGCGTGGATTGGCGCGGTCGGGATCTATGCTCCCTTCGACGCTCGCCTTCGCTGGACGGGCGAAGGCGCCCGTCGCCACATGGTCCGTGGTGGCCCAAGAAATTTTTGATCGTTGATTGTTGATTGAGAATCTAAGAGCGTACCGGTTTAGAGGTCAATCAGCAATCGACAATCAGGCAATCAACAATGGCTTACTGGGCCGTCGACTAATGGTAGGTCAAGTGCCTTTGGAGCACTTTGTCTAGGTTCGAATCCTAGCGGCCCAGCCAGAAAAGCAATTCTCAGTTGCCAGTTCTCGGTTCTCAGTCGAACTGGCCACAAAATACTGAGAACTGAGAACTGAGAGCCGGAAACTGAGAACCGCCTATGGCTACCTTAGTGACGCCGACGGACAAGACGGTCGAAAAGAAGAGCCCGCCTGTGACCGATGAAAAAGGCGAGCGGAAGCAGCGTCCGCGAACCGACGAGAAGTTCAAGATTTTCAGCGGCACGGCGAACGAGCCTTTGGCCGATGAAATCTGCAACTTTCTTGGAATGCAGCGCGGGCAGGCGCAGGTGATTCGCTTCCGGGATGGCGAGTGTTACGTTCAGATTCAGGAGAACGTGCGCGGCGCAGACGTGTTCGTGCTGCAGCCGACTTGCCGTCCGGTGGACGAGCACCTGATGGAGTTGCTGCTGATGATTGACGCGTTGAAACGCGCTTCAGCGCGCCGCATCACGGCGGTGATTCCGTATTTTGGTTACGCCCGGCAGGACCGTAAGGATAAGCCGCGCAGCCCGATTTCGTCGAAACTGGTCGCCGATCTGCTGACCACGGCGGGTGCGCACCGGGCGCTGATTGTGGATTTGCATACGCCTCAGTTGCAGGGTTTTTTCAATATTCCGGTAGATCATTTGTTCGCATCGCCGGTGCTGGTGGATCACTTCCGCAAGCTGGCGCTGCCGAGTTTGACGGTGGTATCGCCCGATGCGGGCGGCGTGGAGCGTGCGCGATTTTTCGCCAAGAAAGTCGATGCGGCCCTGGCCATCGTCGACAAACGCCGCGTCGAAATTAATGTTGCCGAAGTGATGCACGTGATCGGCGACGTCAAGGGACGGACGTGCCTGATCATTGACGATCTGATTGATACCGCGGGGACTTTGGTGAAAACCGCAGACGCGCTGGTGGAGAATGGGGCGACTTCGGTTTATGCATGTGCCTCGCACGCCGTGCTCTCGGGTCCGGCGGTGGAGAACATTCGAAATTCGGTAATTAAAGAAGTGGTGGTCACGAACACGATTCCACTCGCTCCCGAGGCGGATGCGGCGCGGACGCAAAAGGGAGGAAAGATCAACGTCCTCTCCATTGCGGGATTAATCGGCCGGGCAATTCAGGCCAATCACGAAGAGACTTCGGTGAGCAAGTTGTTTACGTAAATGAAACAAGCTCCGAGCTGTGAGCGAGCAAGAATGAGCTCACCGCTTATGACTCGAAGCTCACAGCTGATTTTCTTAGATAGGAATAGAAAATTTATGGCGACTGCATTGGAACAGAACACACTGGAAGCGCAACTCCGCGAGGCAGGAACAAAGAATCATGCGAGGCGTGTGCGCCGTGAGGGAAAGATTCCGGGCGTAATTTATGGAGCGGGCAAGGACTCGCTCCCGATCAGCGTGGATCCGCGGCACGTGCTACGCATCCTGAACTCGGAGACTGGACACAATACGATTTTTGATCTTGCCTTGAGCGGCGGTGAGCGCAGCAAGGCGATGATCGTCGACTGGCAGTACGAGCCCATCAAAGGCAAGCTGCTGCATATTGACCTGAAGCGTATCGCTCTCGACAAAGTTTTAAAGGTGAGCGTCCCCATTTTTCTAGTCGGCGAATCGGCGGGCGTGAAGCAAGAGGGCGGCATCATGGAACAGATGCTGCGCGAACTCGAGATCGAATGCTTGCCGGGAGACATTCCGACCCATATCGATGCCGATGTCAGCCATCTCACTTTTGGCAAAGTGCTGCGCGTGGCGGAGTTGCCGCACTCGGAAAAGATCAAGGTCCTTACCGATGCGAATCAACCCGTGGCGCACGTAACCTCCGTGAAGGAAGAGGTTGTGGCCACGCCTGAAGCGGCGGCCGCAGAAGCGGGAGCTCCAGCCGAGCCTGAAGTCATCAAGAAAGGTAAGCAGGAGACCGATGAAGAAGGCGCTGCGGCCCCTACGGGCAAGGCGGAAAAGGCAGAGAAACCCGAGAAGGCTGAGAAGAAGGAGAAGAAATAGCTGCGTGAGAACTGCCGAGCTTTGCTCGGCTGGACGGGCGAAGGCGCCCTTCCCTACACGAGCCCATACGCGTGAAACTGATTGTCGGTCTCGGCAACCCTGGCATCGAATATCAGTTCACGCCGCATAATGTGGGCTTTTTGGCGATTGATCGGATCGCAACGAGCCTGGGAGTGGAAGTGAGAAACCGGCAATGCCGGGCACTGACCGCGCGTGCAGTAATTGCCGATCAGCCGGTGCTGCTGGCCAAGCCGGAGACGTTCATGAATTTGAGCGGGCTTTCGGTGCGAGAGCTGGTAGCCGAATATGAGGCCAGTCCGGAGTTCGACCTGATCGTAATCCAGGACGAACTGGATTTTCCGCTGGGCACGTTGCGGATTCATACGCGGCGCAGTTCGGCGGGGCACAATGGCATCGAGTCGATCATTGGTGCTTTAGGCACGCAAGATTTTTTGCGCATTCGGATCGGCGTTGCGCCTGATCACAAGGTTAGCGACGGCCGGAGTTATCTTTTGTCGCCGATGCGCAAGGCGGACTTACAGGTGGTGGACGGGATTCTGGATGCCACCGAAGAAGCAGTGAAAATGATTTTGAAAGAAGGTCCGGCGGCGGCGATGAATCGCTTTAACCGCAAGGAGCCGGAAGAAAACGGGAAAGATTAGCCACGGATCGTACGGATTCTCAGGGATCAAAAACCTTGGGAACTGGTTTATCCGTGGCAATCCGTAAGATCGGTGGGCAGGTTTGTGGCTGGGAATTTGGAGAAGAGAATGAATCGCATCTATGAATTGATGTTCATTGTTCGGCCAGATATGACAGAAGAAGATCTGGACAAACTGATTTCCACTTTGCAATCGGTGGTGCCGACGGCGGGTGGAAGCGTGCAGCGCGTCGATAAAATGGGCAAGCGCCGTCTGGCCTACACCGTGCGGCGCTTTCACGAAGGCATTTATGTGCTGATGATCGTCGAGGGCGGCGGCGCGGTGGTTCACGAACTCGAGCGTCGCCTGCGCGTGACCGAGCCGGTTATTAAATTCCTCACCGTGCGCATCGATGAGGAGCAGAAGAGGCTGGATAAGATCAAAAAGCTGCGTGACTCCAAGAAGAAAGTCAGCGCGCAACCAGCCGCGCCGGCGGCGGCTGAACCCGCAGTGCCTGCGGCGGAAACTCCGGCGACAGCCTAAAGCTTCGCCCTACCCAAGCGATTACGGCGCGAGTTGTCGCTCACGCCGGCCGGCGAATAATCCGGCAGAGAGAGAGATGAAGGAGAATTATGGCTGACGAAACAAAAGCAGCAGAGCAATCGGCCCCGAGCGAGCGGCCGCGTTTTGGTGGAGATCGTCCTAGTGGAGACCGTCCCAGTGGAGATCGCCCGGGTGGCGACCGTCCGCGATTTGGCGGCGGTGGACGTGGGCCAGGCGGACCTCCGCGCGAAGGCGGCGGCGGACGCAAGTTTTTCCGGCGCAAGAAAGTTTGCAAGTTCTGCGTCGAGAAAATCGAAGACATCAATTACAAGGATTACCGCATGCTGGGCCAGTTCGTCGCCGAGAGCGGCAAGATCGTGCCACGGCGCTTGACCGGCGTATGTGCGCCGCATCAGCATCGCCTGTCGTCGGCCATCAAGATGGCGCGCAACATCGCGCTGCTGCCGTTTGCGGGGCGAGCGTCGTAAGGCAAATTATTGATTGTTGATTTCTGATTGTTGATTGAAACCCAACAGCGTCGGGCATTGCTTTTCAATCAACAATCAAAAATCAGCAATCAACAATAGCGTGCCATCACGATAACAGAAAACTTATTAGGAACTGGAGTCCTACGATGGAAGTTATTCTGAAAGAAGATATAGCGAAACTCGGTTCCCGCGGCGATGTAGTGAAGGTCGCGGAGGGGTATGGACGGAATTATCTGTTGCCGCGCAAGCTCGCCATTCAGGCCAACGAGGGCAACAAGGCGGTCATCGCGCAGATGAAGGCCGCTTCGGTGCGGCGCTCTGCCAAGGAGAAGACGCAGGCCGAGGAACTGGCCAAACAATTTGAGGGCGTGTCGGTGTCGTTCCAGCGGCGCACGGGCGAGCACGATCAGCTTTTTGGCTCCGTCACATCGAGCGACATTGGCGACGCGCTGACCAAGAAGGGCTTCAACGTGGACCGCCGCAAGTTCCAGCTGCACGAGCCGCTGAAGACCGTCGGCGAGTTCAGCGTCCCGGTGAAGCTGCACAAGGATGTGACCGCGCATTTGAAAGT
This sequence comes from Acidobacteriaceae bacterium, assembly GCA_003132445.1. Lineage (GTDB taxonomy): Bacteria > Acidobacteriota > Terriglobia > Terriglobales > Acidobacteriaceae > Sulfotelmatobacter. The sequence goes on from PKXU01000094.1 coordinate 30,376, forward strand.
GGTGATTGAGAAGGAAGCGGTCGCGGAGTAGTAGTGTCAATCCTTTTGGCCCGGGCGCTCGCTCGGGCCGTTTTGTCTCCCGCCGATGGCGATTGAAGTTACAATGGCTTCCGCTAAACCAATGATTGGCCATGTAAATCTCTTCGCTCCTTTAGCAGGCCAAACCGCTCAAGGGTGTTGGCTCGGATATGGGAGTGTTCTGTTCCTAGAGTTCGGCGCGCCCCAACCTCTTCGTGAACGCGAAAACCGCCCCAAGGGAGAGTTCGGACTTTCATGCGATTGGATCGAATGGCGTATCGAACAGCGAGGCCACATCCTTGCGGGCTCCGAAGATGATCGGAGCACTATGGAGAGCGCAGCTAGGCAAATCGATGGGAAGGCTTTTGTCTCGGGTCAGATCGTTCAACCTTCCGGCGACTCAATTCTAGCGTTCACGGATGATCTTGTTCTTCGTACATTCGTTATTAGTTCGGAAGAGGATGCTCGATGGACCTTTCGCGATCATGAAGGCAAATACTTTTACCTCGGGCTGGACCGAGCGCATTCCGAAGGAGAGACGCCATTGCAGGTGTCACCAAGGCTGGGGATGACTCAGAGCGATGCTTCCGCGCTTCAGGAATCTTCCAAGCTTCTTTGGAACTCTGAAGTAGAACGCGTCGTAGTGAGTGTGCAGCATCGTTTTGAAGATGGCTATGAGCCGTCCGATCTGGATTCACTGAGTCTGGAATTTCGGCAAGCGCTTCCCGGCCCTGAAGGCCGGAAAAAGCATCGGCAGGTGGGGGCACTCCGGATAGATGCGAGCCGCTGCGGACTACGGCTAGAGCTAGCGGGTCAAATCATAGCTGCTTGCGGCGACTCGAGTGAGAAAGTATTGGCACAATTTAAGGGATTGGTGGGAAAGACACTGTCGCGCATCAATATTTCGTCACCGGGCGGGGATGCAGATTTCGTTCTGGAAGACGGTCTAGTCTTGCGTTGCTTTCGAGCGACCTGCGACAGCGGGAGTTGGCACATTTCGACCGCCATAGACGACTCGGACTAACGGGACAGTACTGCGAGCCGCCGACGGTTTGCATAGGAATCAGGGCATTTCCTATGCCAAACCTTCGGCCGCCCTTGTGTACCGTTGTTCTGTTTCGCCCTAAATCTTTGCTCCTGAACGACCTAGGCCCCCAAAAAATCTCCATCCAGCCTATAATTTCTGCTCACGGTTCTACTTGCGACTCGTCTATTCCTGTGCAAGCCCGGATATGGCATAAATACCGGGCAGGTAGAGGACAAAATAGAAATGCCGGCCGGTGCATGGGCAATACCAATTGCGATTGGCGGACGGGCCCACTCGAAGGATAAGAGTGAAAGAGTAGACAGAGTCGACAGGAACCAGGACCCCGCGCGGGGCCGCATGGCTGGGCTAGATCGTCAAACTCAAGATCGCCGCATCGATGACACGATGCTCATTCGGGAGGCCCAGCGCGGAAGCCGCGCCGCCTTCGAGGAACTCGTTCGTCATTACGATCAGTCGGTGCTGCGGCTCGCTCTTCATCTCACCGGAACGGAGCAGGACGCTCAGGATGTTTATCAGGACGCGTTCCTCAAGGCCTACAAAAACATAGGCAGCTTCCGGTTCGAGTGTTCCTTCTACACCTGGATTTACCGGATTGTGACCAACCTGTGCCTCGATCACTTGCGCAAGCGGAACGTGCGTAAGGAGGACGCGCCGGTGGCTCAAGACGGCTCCGGCGGTGAGTACAACTTACTCGAGCAGGTGCCGGATGTGCGAGCGGGAGCGAATCCGGAGCGCGATTTGTTGCGCCGGCAGTTGGGGGCGCGCATTGCCGGAGCGCTGGAGAAACTGACGCCGCGGGAACGCATGGTGTTTGAGTTGAAGCATTACCACGGATTGAAGCTGAGAACGGTGGGAGAGATTTTGCAGACTACGGAAGAGACGGCGAAGAATACTTTGTTTCGGGCCACGCAGAAATTGCGCGGGGCGCTGGCGGATATGCGGTAAGGGCTAGTGTGGCGTGGAAGCCGCCGAGCTTCGCTCGGCCGGACGGGCGAGGGCGCCCGTCCCCACATGGTCCGTTGGTGGTGACCGATGAAGGTGCGACGATGAAATGTGAATGGGTTCGAGAAAATATCGTGCTTCTGGTTTATGGCGAATTGGCGGATGACGCCCGCCACGAACTGGAGCAACACGTGGCCCGCTGCGCCGACTGCGCAGCCGAACTGAAGGCCGAGCAGGAATTTCACGCTCTGCTGGCGCAGGATCGCGCGGCCGAACCTTCTCCCAATCTGGTGGCGGCTTCCCGCATGCGCCTTCAGGAAGGGCTGGAGACGGCTAAGCAAGGCAGCGTCTGGAACCGCGTGGCCTTCGACCCAGCCAACTGGCTGCGGCAAGTGCGCTTCTCGCCGGCGCTGGCATCAGCAATTTTGATTCTCGGCTTTGCCGGCGGAGTTACGGCTACCTACAAGCTTTACGGATCAAGGCCTATCACTACTGCCGGCGTTGCAAGCACGGCGAGTTCTAGTTCCATTCCAACGGAAGCTTCGATTACAGGCATCAGTTCAATCGTGCAGCAGCCCGGCACAGACCAGATCAGCATCAAGTACAACACCGTTTCGACGCAGGAAGCGCAGGGGTCGCTGAACGATCAACAGATCCAGCAATTGCTGCTCTATGCCGCGCGCAACAACTACAACACTGGCGTGCGATTCGACTCGGTCGACCTGCTGGCCCAGCGCTCGGGCGACATGCAGGTGCGCGAAGCACTGATTTATGCGTTGCAAAACGACACCAATCCAGGAGTGCGCTTGAAGTCGCTGAGCGCGCTGGGCAATTACGTCAAGAACGACACGAATGTGCGCGACGCGGTGTTGCGGGCTCTGGTGAACGATACGAATTCCGGAGTGCGGATTGAGGCGCTGCGGCTCATCGAGCCGGTGAAGGCCGACGGGAGCGTGCGCGGAGTGCTGATGGCCCTGGCCGCGAAAGATCAGAGCACGTACATCAAATCCCAGGCCCGGACCATGCTGGCGCAACTTCCGGAGATTGATTAGCAGAACTTGGTTAACAGAATCTGAGCAACAGAAACTGAGTAACAGAAATTCGATAGACAAATGTGTTCAGAAATATCGCACATGAATTCGAGAATGGAGTTGCAATTGAAACACGCGCTACAAATCGTCGGGCTGGCCGGTGTGCTGGCTCTGCTTGCGCCACTGGGCTTTGTTCTGTCGGCCCAGGCGCAGGAAACACATGTATCCCGCGAAGGTGGAACCTGGGGTCAGGAGATTACGGGCTCGCTAGCGGCGGTCAGGAATTTGCGGATCAAAGTTGACATGGGATCCGTCGTGGTGCACGGCAGCCAGCAGCAGGGCATCAGTTATGTCGTTCATACGCACTTCGGCAATTCTTCGGAACAGGATGCGCGGCGACAGTTCGAGCAGTACAAAATCACCGCATACGTAAAGGGCGACACGGCCTGGGTCGTGGGCGACTGGCAGGGTGGAAGACGGCCTCGACATTTTTCCGGCGAATTCAACATCACCGTACCCCGCGAAATGGCGCTGGTGAAGCTCGAAACCGACGGAGGTAATGTGGAAACCACGGGAGTCGCTGGCCGGGTCGAAGCGGGAAGTGGCGGCGGTAGCATGCACCTCGACGATATCGGCGGTGGCGTTTACGCTGAGACCGGAGGCGGCTCGATCGATGTCGGCACTGTTAACGGTGACTTGGGACTGCATACGGGCGGGGGACCGATCGAAGTGCATCGCGCCAACGGCAAGGTTATAGCGGAAACTGGCGGAGGTAGCGTCGAAATTCAGTCCTGCGGGCAGGGCGCGGTCGTTGAGACTGGGGGTAGCAACATTACCGTGCGTCACTGCAACGGAAAGGTCAAGGTCTCGACCGGCGGCGGCAGCGTGGATCTCAGTGATATTGGCGGACCCGCGGACATTGAAACCGGAGGCGGCAGCATCAAGTTGTCCTCTGCGAAAGGTCACGTGCATGCGGAAACCGGGGGCGGCGGCATTGAGCTTTTAGGGGTGCCTTCTGCGCGGGCGGAGACGGGAGCGGGCGGGATCACGGTGAAATTGGTGAATACAGGTGGTGAGCGTCACGATTCCGATCTGGAAACTGGCGCCGGCGACATCACGGTGTATCTCGCTTCCGACGTCGCGGTGAACGTACGCGCGAGTGTGGATATGGGCAACGGACACCACATCACTTCTGATTTTCCCGATATCCGCATCGGTAGCGAAGGCGATAAATGGGGTCCAAAGACACTGACTGCCGAGGGCAAGCTAAATGGCGGAGGCCCCGCGCTGAAGGTCCACACCTCGACTGGTGACATCTGCTTTAAGCGAGCCAGTCATTAAGCCCCAGTCGACAGTGTGACAGTCTTTCGTGTGACAGCTCTTAAAAACGTGTGACAGCTCTTAAAAAAATGAGATCTGCAAAACCAAGCGAGGGGGTCAAGCCATGCGGACATTCGTTGTGGCAAGCGTCATAATATTTCCGTTGCTGGTGGGCTTTTCGCACGCAACCCAGAACGGGTCGCTCGACTCGGCTGAAAATCCCGTAGCCTTCGCCAGCGAAGAAGAAGGCAGCAGCGGACATCTGGGCGTCAGCGTGGCCGACGTGAGTGCGGAGAGGCTCAGCACTTTGAAATTGAGTGAGGAGAAGGGGGTTGAGGTGACGGTGGTCGATCAGGATGCTCCTGCGGGCAAGGCAGGCATTAAGGAGCACGATGTCATCCTCACTATGAATGGTACCGCTATCGAGAGCGCTGCGCAGCTGCGCCGCATGATTCGCGAGACTCCGCCTGGACGTGTGGTGACTTTAGGCTTGAGTCGCGGCGGACAACCCGTGACGATCAAAGTTCAGCTTGAGGCCGGAGAAAAAGACGATTCCATGTTCGGCCCAGACATGAAGGATTTTCATATCAAGATTCCAGCCATTCATATTCCGGACATCGACATTCCGTCGATGAATATGGTCGTGGTGACCTCCTCGGCGCGCAGTGGCTTGACGGTGGAAAATATCACTGCGCAACTGGGCGAATTTTTCGGCGTGAAAAATGGCAACGGCGTTCTGGTACGTGCCGTCGAAAAAGGCAGCCGAGCGGACAAAGCCGGCTTCCGCGCCGGAGACGTGATCGTGAAGGTCAATGGCCAGTCTGTGCACGACACTGGTGATTTCACCCATGCTGTGCGGTCGCGCAACGGCGCCGCAGTCAGCGTGTGGGTGATTCGCGACAAAAAAGAACAAAACCTAAATCTGGCTCTGCCCGACAACAAGGAATCTGGAGACTTGCTGGAAGAGGAGGGCTTCCATGGTCCGCTGATTGACGCTGAATCCGCCGTTGAATTAAGCCAGTTGCAACAATATGTCGCTAAATTGCGACCTGAGATGGAACTTGCCGCCGAGGATGCTCGCACATCCGTGAGGGAGCTTCGTAACGACCTCTGTCGCGAGCAGCGTCAATTGCGCCAGCAGGCTGAGAAACTTAGGAATCAGTCCCATCTGCAAGAGCAGCAACTCAGGAAGGACCAGCAAAAATTGCGGATGCAATTGGATCCACTGCGCCAGGAATGGGAGCACTGGACAGAGATTTAGTGTGAGCGTGAAGGCAATCTGGTACTACTGGCAACTGGAAGTGGCGAGCGCGATATTCGCCAGGCATACACAATTTCGGCCCGCTTGTTTCGCCGCATAGAGTCCACTGTCCGCCGCTCGGACGATTTCGTCGCGAGTTTTGCCATGAGCCGGGAAGGCCGCGACTCCCGCGCTGATGGTGATGGTTCTGGGCACTCCCGGGAACTGAAAACTCTCAACCAGCCGGCGTAATTTATCAGCGATAGCGACAGCCTGGTGGGTGGTGATTTGGGTTAGCAGGATGGCGAACTCTTCCCCGCCATAGCGGCACACAACATCAATCTTGCGCAGTTGCTGATGGAAGAGTGAAGAGACTTGCCGCAGCACCTCGTCGCCAAGAAGGTGCCCAAACTCATCGTTCAGCTGCTTGAACTGATCAATATCCGCCATGATTACAGCCATCCCTGTGCCGTAGCGGCGGGCCCGATCGATTTCTTCCAGGATCCGCAGTTCGAAGAAACGACGATTGAAAATGCCGGTTAGGCCATCCAGATATGCCAGTTGTTTGACGCGCTCGATATAGTGCGCATTCTGAATCGAATTGGCGCAAATGTCGGCAACCGATTCGAGCGATTGCAGTTCACTCTCCCGGAAGGCGTTTCGCTCCGAGCTATGCAGGGTGAGTACTCCAAGCGTTTGCCCAAAGGAAATCAGCGGGATGCTCATGCGTGACGCGGATTCCCGGAAAAGCCTAAGCGGCTCAGGCATTCCGCTTAAATCTTTCTCGATGATGGTGCCGCTGCTTGAGATCACGCACGCCCAAGGCTCCTGGTTGACGGGGAAACGGCCACCCGGCGGAATGCAGGGAGTAAGCGTCCCCTGGTGCGCCCGCATGACCAGGTCGCCCTCCTCGCGCAGAAGAAGCGAGACGTGCGACACCTGAAAAGCTTTTTGAATCACCGCACATACACGAACCAGAAGATCTTCCAGTTCCATGACAGCTGTGCTCTGCTGCGCGATCGTGTTGATGGCTTCCAGTTGCCGCGCCCGCTGCCGCTCCAGAGAGTACAATCGCGCATTTTGCAGCGCGATGGATGCCTGTGTTGAAAATAATGTCAGCAACTCAATGGTTTCTCGATCGAAGTAATCGAGGCGATCGCTTTGGCAGTCGAGTACGCCCACCACTTCATCGCGTGCCATGAGAGGAATTGCCAACTCTGAGCGGGTGGATTGCGCTGCACAAATGTAGCGCGGATCCTCGCTCACGTCAGGGGTATACACCGGTTGCCTTTTCAAAACCGAAGCTCCGGTGATCCCTTCGTGCCATCCTAAGGAAATCGCATCCTTGCCGGGATCCCAGCCGATCTGCGAACGAACGCGTAACTGTTGAGCCTCCTTGTCGAGCAGAAGGATGGCCACGTTCGGCAGATGAAAATAATCGCGCGCGATCGCCAGGATTCTCTGCAGCACCTCGTCCAAATCAAAGGTGGAGAGCACCGCCTGGCCCGCGTCAAATAGCACCGCGAGTTTCGGCATGGTGGAACGAATTGTACGAAGCGGAATAGCGGTTACCAAGGTTCCGAAAGTAACCGTGGTTCTGGACTCGCCGTCACTTAAATCTGGGCTATCTCCACCTTCTCGCCGTCCTGATCAATCCATAGGCCACGACACAAAAAAAGAAATCCACAAGCGTTCCCAAGTCCAATTGGAAGGGGTGGTGCCGCGCTGCCGGTGGCAAGGAGGGAACCAGGACGAAGTAAACCACGTTGCCTAATATGATCGCCAGCAGAGCCTGAAGAAAATTGACCAGCACCGTTGGTTTAGACACCGCGGATCTCCTGCGAGTTTCGTCCGACGCGATTCCAATCCAATCAAGGGACTGCCGCGCCTTATCTATCTTGTGCCTGCGTGCTTCTGCAAGCGGGCGCGGGTTGCCTCCTGCTACCATTCTGTTGCCGCGCCACGGAACCTTAGCATGCTCGAACTTTCCACCCCGGTTCAATATGTCAAGGGCGTTGGTCCGCGTATCGGCGAAGTCCTCGCTGGCAAGGGAATTCACACGGTCGGCGATCTGCTTCATTATCTTCCTTTTCGTTATGAAGACCGTTTGAATCCGCGCGGAATTTCCGAACTGCGGCCCGGAGAAATGGCTACCGTTGTGGGAGAAATACGAAATTCTGGATTGTTCCGCACCCGCAGCATTCCTATCTTCCAACTTACCGTCGGCCAAGGGCGCGCGCGCCTGCGCTGCCTGTGGTTCAATGCTACGTACTTGCGCGACAAGTTTATTCCAGGCCAGATGATCGCGCTGTATGGCAAGGTCGAGGAGGATCAGCGTAGCCGGGAGCTCCAAATCGTTCAGCCTCAATTCGAGATTCTGGGTGATTCGGGCGGCTCTGGCGAGAGTGGCGCCGAAAAGAAAGCCGCCGAGTCGCTCGAGATCGGCCGCATCGTCCCCATTTATGAGGCGATCGGTAAACTTACTCCGCGCTGGTTCCGGCGCGCGATTCGCACTGCGCTCGATAATCTGACTCCGGAACTGGCAGACCCGATTCCGGCGGCAGTGCGCGCCCATCTCGGGCTGATTTCACCGCGGGCCGCGCTCTGGAACGCGCATTGGCCCGAGCCGGGAGAAAGTTTCGAGGATTTGCAGTCATCCCGCACGCCAGCTCACATCCGAATGATTTTTGACGAACTGTTTTTCGTGGAACTGGGACTGGAGCTAAAGCGACGCCAGCAGAAGGCGCAGACTGGAATCGCATTCCGACTGGATGATCGAGCGCGAGCGGCAATTAAAAAGATTCTGCCTTTCCATCCCACGCCCGCTCAGAAACGGGTGCTGAAGGAAATTGCCGCAGACATGGAAAAGCCGTACCCAATGCGACGTTTGCTGCAGGGAGATGTGGGATCCGGGAAGACAATTGTAGCCTTCGAAGCGGCTATCATCGCGATTGAGAATGGCTGCCAGGTAGCGCTCATGGCTCCCACAGAAATTCTTGCTCAACAGCACTATTTTTCTGCCAGGCGGCTCTTGGAGAATGCGGGGTACCGCATCGTTCTCCTTACCGGTTCGCTCGAATCCGACCGCAAACGCGAGGTCCGTCGACATATCTCGCAAGGGAACGCCCAGCTCGTGATTGGCACGCACGCCCTGCTGGAAGAGAAAGTCGAGTTCGACAAGCTCGGGCTGGTTATCGTGGATGAGCAGCATCGTTTCGGAGTGTTGCAGCGGCTGAAGTTGATGAGGAAATCGGGGGATGGTGAAGACAGCCGCCGAGCTTCGCTCGGCCGGACGGGCGAGGGCGCCCGTCCCGACACAAACCTTCATCCTCAAACAGATTCGGAACCTGCCGAGCCGGATGTTTTGGTAATGACGGCTACGCCAATCCCGCGCACGCTGGCTTTGACGCTCTACGGAGATCTCGATCTCAGCGTGCTCGACGAACTGCCGCCCGGGCGCACACCGATTGCGACTCACTGTGTGGCCGACGATCAGTCGCCGAGAGTGTGGGAGTTCGTCCGCAAGCAGGTGGCTGCCGGACATCAGGCCTACGTGGTCTATCCCGTGATTGCAGAAAGCGAGGAGAGCGAGCTCAAGGCTGCAATCAAAATGTACCGCGAGCTAAGCGGCAAGATTTTCGCCGATCTCAAAGTGGGACTGCTCCATGGCCGCCTCGACCCGAAACTGAAAGAGCAAGTCATGCGCATGTTTCAGAGAGGCGAGCTGCAGATTCTGGTTGCTACCACTGTCATCGAAGTTGGTGTAGACGTGCCCAACGCGACGGTGATGGTGATCGAGCACGCCGAGCGCTTTGGCCTGGCGCAGCTTCACCAGCTGCGTGGGCGCATCGGCCGCGGCGGCGCCAAATCTTACTGCATCCTGATGACAGGCGGCAAAGTGGGCGAAGAAGGCCAGCGACGACTCGACGCGATGGTGAAAACCAACGACGGTTTCAAGATCGCTGAACTCGACCTCGAACTGCGCGGTCCGGGCGAATTCTTTGGTACACGCCAGGCTGGGCTGCCGAGCTTCCGCGTCGCCAATCTCATCCGCGATGCCAAATTACTCGAGGCCGCGAAACGCGAGGCTGCCGCCGTAATTGCCGGCCCCAACGCCGAAATTTCAGCCGAAGAAATCAGCCGCGCTCTCGTTCACATGCGAGCGCGCTGGCAACACACCTACGGACTGGTTGAAGTAGGGTAACGAGTTCGCTTCGCCCTAATCCGTCACGCTGAAAGCGAGATACTGCTGCTGGACTCGGACCCATTTTCTTAGAGCGGGATGGCGTCGTATCATAAAGTAGACATGGCTTACCCCATCAAAATCTGTGCTGCTTGCGGGGAGGAATTCGAGCTGAAGCCGAACAAGCCCGGCTTTGCCAACCGCTGCCCGGACTGCAGTACTCCCGAGGAAACTACCACGACGTCGAAGCGCCCGATGGACGCCGTCGAGCGCAAGAGCGCGAGTGAAGCGAATGCAGCTCGCCGGCAAGCGATGCGCGATCTGCTATACCGCAAAGATAGCTAATCGTCCCCAGGCGTTGGTTACAGCGCCGCCAGGAAGCTGACAGCCCTGCTCCTCGACCTGGTGTGCCTCAGCCCTTATCCAAGAGCGGCGCTTCACCCGTAGATATAGTCCATACGATGCGTAGCAACCCGCATCACGGAACACGTTCCACATTCAGGTAAGCCGGGGCGCTTCCCTGGTCGCCGCCACTCATCTGCGGTCGTGCCGCTCGAATTCTCGAACTTCTCTAGCGCTTCGGACTACGCCGTTTATTGGTTGGGCTCCGAAATGTGCAGGCGCATCCCCTGAGAAGGTCATCTGGATATTCGAGTAGGTGACACTATCACCCCCTGTGATGTCGATTTGGACGCTAGAGGATGCGCCAAAGGGCGGAGGGAAGACTCCGTTCGCAGTGATGATCGCCGTACCCGTCACTCGAAAACCGTTGGTGAGTGGTTCCACGGTGCCGTCGACCAGAGTCACGTGGTGGGTATGCGCATTTCGCGCCTTGGGTGTGTTCAAGTCTCCGCCTGTTACCCCCAGATCGGAGTGCACCATAGTCAAAGCTGCCGAAAAATCAGCTTTGTCGGGCTCTCCCTTCAACTCCAGCGACCACTCGCCGCCAATCTGCCACGGTCCAGCAACGCTTGCGGGCGTATTTGCGGGCGTATAGTCCCCGAATACACCACGAAACCTCATGTGTTTCGGAGTTTGGGCCAGTGCGCTGATGCTTAGCGCCAGCACGAGAACTCCGACATGGGCCGCCTTCCAGAAATGACTACTCTTCATAAGAACGCCTCCAAATCTGATTTACTACCGCCCCGCTTATCGCTCAGTCGTGGCTGGCATGCAATGCAGGTTCTCTGAACGAGGGGTAAAGATTTGCTGAATCGCTAAGTTGCTGATGCAGTTGCTTCCTGGCGCATCATGGAGCATCATTCCAGCGACGGACGTCAGGCCTTCAACTGCGCAATGTCAGGCCTGTGGAGATTTACGCCCCAGGAATTCCATTTCGGCGATTTCACGCTCGATGAGTCCCGCTATCGGCTGCAACGAGGCGAGCGCCTCTTGCGCCTGGAAAAACGCCCGATGGAGTTGCTCATCTTGCTGGTCCAAAGGCGGGGAGAGTTAGTATCCCGACAGGAGATCGCTGGGTGTCTTTGGGGCAAGGACGTCTTCCTTGATGTCGATCACAGCATTAATACGGCGGTCCGCAAGGTGCGCGCCGCACTGCGGGACGATCCAGATAAACCTCGTTTCGTGGAAACCGTAGTGGGAAAGGGATATCGCTTTGCCGCCCCGGTGATCTGCAGCAATGGGGATTCCTACCAACAGGCACCGCCCCTCCCATCGGCGGTTCAAGTCGTTTCGGGACCTGCAGTTCCCGGCACGGAAAAGCGAGCCGTTTCCGTCCGCCTGCCGGTGGTGCTGGTTGGGGCAGGGGTATTCGTGCTGTTGATCGCCGGGTTGGTGTTGTACGGCGGCGGCGGCCATAAGCTGACAATGCAGCCAGCCATCAAGTCGCTGGCCGTGCTGCCTCTGAAAAATCTGTCGGGCGATCCCTCGCAGGAATATTTTGCCGACGGCATAACAGAGTCGGTGATTGGACGCCTATCGACGATCCGTGGCCTTCGCGTCATTTCCCGCACATCGGTCATGCGTTTCAAGGAAACGCGCATGTCCGCACCCGAGATCGCTAAGGCGTTGAACGTCGACGCCCTTGTCGAAGGCTCTGTTATACGGCAGGGAAACAGCGTCCGCATTTACGCCCAGTTGATTCGCGGAGCGACGGACGACCACTTTTGGTCAGAGGCCTATGACCGGGAATTGGGCGACGCCCTCGCCCTCGAGAGCGAAGTCGCCCAATCGATTGCTCACAGAGTTGATGTGACAGTGAACGGGGATGAGCGCACCCGGCTTATCGCTGCGCGTCCAGTCTCGCCTGAAGTTTATGAGAGCTATCTCAAAGGCCGATACGCCGAGGGCAACAACCGGGCAGATGTTGAAAAGAGTATTGCTTACTTCGAGGAAGCGATCAGGAAGGACCCAACGTTCGCACCAGCTTACGTTGGCTTGGCGGAGGCGTACGACACACTCGGAACGATTTTTGTCGGCGCGCCCCCCGGTGAAGTACGTCCAAAAGAGATTAGCGCTGCCCGCAAGGCACTGGAACTGGACCCGGGGCTTGCCGAAGCCCACGTGCTGCTGGCGGATATGCAGCAGAAACAGTGGCAATGGACCGCGGCCGAGGCTGAATACAGGCAGGCTCTCAAGTTGAGTCCGAACAGCTCTGCTGCGCACCATGGACTGGCTCACTGGTTGCTGTGTCAGGGGCGTACGGAGGAGGCGCTGTCATGGGCACGGCGTGCCCGTGAACTTGATCCGCTCGGGGATTCCAGCGTCGAAATTGGGTGGATCCTGTTCCAATCCCACCGTTATGAGGAGGCTTTACACGAGTATCGCAGCGTGCTCGCAGTTCAACCAGATGCCATGGACGCCCGCTGGAAACTTGGATTCGTACTCGTCGCCAACGGTCAACCCGAGCAGGCAATCCCAGAGCTGGAGAAGGTTGTTTCTGATTCCAACCGCAGTGCCGGCGCCATCGCGATCCTGATCCGGGCCTATGCTCACGCTGGCCGGAGGCCCGACGCACTTCGGCTCCTCCAGGAAATGAAGAACCGCAAAGAAACAGGTTACGTTCCTGCTGGCGCCTTCGTGAACGCATACCTGGGACTCGACGACAAGGAGCAGTCATTTGCCTGGCTGGAAAAAGCGTACCAGGAACAATCCAACATTCTGCAATATCTCAAAGTACATCCCTTCTTTGATCCGCTGCGCGACGATCCTCGTTTTGCGGGGCTGGTGCGGCGCGTCGGACTGAACTAGGCCTGACTTAACATGCCGGACTTGACTAGGCTTGATATCCAGTTCTTCTGTGTTGGCGGTCGTCCCTCCCGACGCTGCGCCTTGCCTTGCAAACTCAGATACTGCGTTTTCGCAGTGCAGCTGAAGCCGTTGCTGGGGCCGAAACTGATAGAATTGAACCCAATGGCCGGTTCTTCCCAACTGATTCAGATCGAGCTTGGTGCTCCGCCGCGCCTGCCGAAACCTCAGTGGTTGCGCGCGAAAGCACCCGCAGGCGACAACTTTCACAATCTGAAGAAATTGGCCCGCGGTTTGGGATTGCATACCGTGTGCGAGTCGGCGCAGTGTCCGAATATCGGCGAGTGCTGGAATCACAAAACCGCGACCTTCATGTTGCTGGGAGATATTTGCACGCGCCGCTGCGGTTTTTGTGCAGTTCCCAAGGGACGACCGGAGGCCATCGATCAAGATGAACCGCGCCGAGTTGCGGAGGCCGTCGCAACCCTGGGACTGAAGCATGCGGTCGTGACCAGCGTCAATCGTGACGATGACAACATTGGAAGTGCCAGAATTTTCGCCGAGACGATCCGCGAAATTCGCGAACTCACGCCCGATTGCCGCCTCGAAGTCCTCATCCCGGATTTTCAGGGCCTTGAAGAATCACTGCGCATTGTGCTCGACGCCAAGCCGGACATCCTCAACCACAACACTGAAACGGTTCCCAGGCTGTATCGCGCGGTTCGTTCCGGGGCACGCTACCAGCGCACGCTGACTCTGCTGGAAAATGCCAAGAAATTCTCGCCCGGTATGGTCACGAAAAGCGGGGTGATGGTGGGTCTAGGCGAGTCATCCGAAGAGCTGATCGAAGTGTTTCGCGATCTTGGCATGCGGGGCGTCGACATCCTGACTGTGGGGCAGTACCTGCGCCCCTCGAAAGATCATCTGCCCATTGCCCGCTTCTACGAGCCCGAAGAGTTTGTTTATCTGAGGGAACAAGCGCTGCGGTTCGGTTTTCGCCACGTTGAGTCCGGGCCATTGGTACGTTCCAGTTACCACGCCCACGAGCACGCCGATGCGGCCGCGCGACCTCGGCCGTCTTAAGCGAAAGAGAAATCCTGCCGCAGATCTGCGAAATCGTTGCCAGCGCCGCTCCCTGCACGGACTCAGAATATATGCATTTTAATGCTGAGATATTTCTTGGGATTCTGGCGGAAATTGTTAAGTAGATTGCGCGTCTCGACCAGGGCCTGGTTGGCGTTGTTATAGAGCGTGTCGTCTTTGATGAGTTTGCCAACAGTCCCCTGACCAGCTTCGATTTCGGTAGTTAACTCCGAGAGTTTGCTGATCGTAGTATCCAGCTTCTTGGCTAGTTCTTCGTCCTTGGACAGTTTTCCGAGCGTGCCCTTCCCGGCGTTGATGTCGTCCGTCAGCTTCTTCATATTGGCGATGGTGTCGTTCGCGTTATTGTAGAGTGACGGATCTTTCAAAAACTTTCCCGCCGTGCCTTTGCCTTGCTGCAAGTCGTCAATGACGGCGTTCATCTTGTCGAGAGTGGCGATAAATTTTTCATAGGCGTCATTGCGGCTGATCAGCCGCCCCAGGCTTCCCTCGCCACTACCCACCTGCTGCACGATCTGCTGGAATTCCGCGATAGTGGAGGAAAGACGGTTATACAGCGTCGGATCGTAGATAAGTTTCCCCATCGATCCTTTGCCGCTTTCGGCGAAGGCCAGGATGCGATCCGCTCGTTTCAGCAGGGCGTCCATATTCTCGAGCGTACTTTGACTGGCACGCACGACCTCATTAAAGTCCCCATGCACCCGGGTGGGAAGCGTGTCTCCATCCTTCGCCGGAGGGCCCAGCGCCTGAATGCTGTCGATATCGAGGTACGTTTCTCCCAACACTCCGGCGGTTTCGAGCGAGGTCATTGAGTCCCGGCGAATGGCGTAGTTGTACTTCGTGCTGAGTTTCATGATGACTTCAACCGGAGTCAGCTGCTTGTCCTTGTCGGGAACGATGATGATCTTGGTTACGTTGCCAACATCTACGCCGCTCAGGCGCACTGGCGCGCCCGGGCGCAGGCCCTGAGCGTTATCGAAGTAAGATTTCAAGGTAATACGGCGGGTGAAAAAACCGTTGGTTCCGGACATCAGGAAGAGCAGGAATGCCAGCGTCAGAGCGGCAACAATCACCGTGATCCCAACGCGCAGTTGCGACCACTTCAGCTGCTTCTGGCTAGGCAAATAAATTCCTCATAATGCCAGTCTGGATGGGATTGCGCCGATCGTGCGAACGGTGCGCGATCGAAATCGGCTCCTCGCTCGCATGATGATAACAAAAACTGGAGGGAGTTCTAGACTGCTTTCGCTGTCAGTGTCGGCGTCAGAATCAGGGCGAGCACGTAGGCTGCCGCGCCGCATGCCAAAGTAATGCTCAAGCCGAACTGAATGGCGATAACCATGGCCAACACCGACCCGAGAACGCTGGCTGCCGCGTTCATTGCCCACGCCCATTCCACGGCATTGTCAGGAGCGCCTTGGGCAGTCGAGAACTCAGGCGCGAGCCGGGCAGCGAGCATGCGCAGGCCGGTTGGGAAAGGCATTCCCATAACGAACCCTAGCGGAATAAGAAGAACGCCGCTCGCCAGCACGCGATATTTGAAGTCCATGCCGACCAGGGCTGACAAGCTACCGGGAAGGAAAGCCACAGCGGCTAAAAGGGTCACGATGACTGCAACCAAAGGAATCCATCTCAAGCCGCTACGCGGCTGCCATTGCCGCGAAAACAAGCTTCCTGCACCACTGGAGACCATGAGCAGGAAAATCACCACGGTCAGCGCGTAAGTAGGATGCCCGAGGAATAATACGAAGCGCTGGATAAAGGCAATCTCGACCAGGATGTAGCCCAGTCCCACGGCCACGAAATAAAGCAAAGTAACCGGAGAGTGGCGACCATTTCGGATACGGCTGTTCAGGGCGAGAGGCAGAACCAGGAATACCAGCACTGCAAAAACAGAAATCGCCAGCACGAGAAGAAGCACGAGTACTCCCAGGTTCACCTTCCAGTCGATGCCTCCGCGCAGGCCTTTTTCGCCGAGAACCTGGCCGGCCTTGAGTGTGAAGAAAAAAAACGGAGCATTATCGGTCACGGGCGCAACATTGTAGGCATAAGCCCGCGCAAAGGCGTAAGGATCATTACTGGCAATGAGATCGGAAAATGAGTTTCGCCCTGAATCAGAAGGTAACGGTTCAGAAGGTAATGACTCAGAAGGTGATGGGTCAGACGGTAATGGGTCAGAGGGTAAATAGAGCGGCTCGAGTTGAGGATAGTGATTGAGATGCTCGGTTACGGCTTCTTCTTCTGCTGCCGTGAACGCGCTCTTCTTCGCCAGCACGACAACTGGAATGCCATCTTCGTCGAGGGATCCTTGTGAGGCGACGATAAAATTGCGCTCCGGATGAGCCACGCCTAAGCGATGCAATGCTTCCATGGCTACCGCGACCACGCGCAGCGCTTCCCGCGGGTGCCGAAACTCCCAGCGCGTGATCGCGATGATCCCATCCGGCTTCAAGTGATCGAAATATTCGCGGAAGGCCTCAACGGTATACAGATTATTTTCGCTGAGCGCGAAGGCGCCAGCTGCCGTCGATGCCCAGGTATCAACCAGGGTCATCTGGACTACGTCAAACCGCTGCGGTGTAGAACGAAGAAACGAACGGCCGTCGGTAACGTGAATATGAACGTCGGGCCGCTGGTAAAGATGCTGGGAGTAGTCAGCGTAACGCCCGCGCATAATCGTCGTCGCGATGATGGGATTGATCTCGATTCCGGTCACGCTCGGACTGCCGTTGGCGATGGCGCGCAGAACATCCACGCCCCCCCCGGGCCCGATAATCGCGAACTCTCCGTGCGGGCGCAGCACATTGGCCAATGCCGGCGGCGCTGACATCAGGTCAGCCTCCCACTCCGTATCGTGCCAATGCGCAAGATCCGCATTCATGATGTAAGTGTTGGCATCGGCGTCGATGACGACTACCTTGGCTCCATTCTTGCGATCCACTTCTACGCGGGAGAGTGCATTCCAGCGCGCGAACTCCACCTGCGCCGGATCGCGGAACATGCCCTTAGCGTAAACCACATCAATCAGCCGTCCCGAGTAATTCGCGCCGATTAAGGTCAGCAGCGCGAGCGCGAGCAGCGCAGTGTTTCTGCGCACCGGGTGCGATCCAGCCCAAATCGCGGCCGCGCCAGCCATGGCGGCTGCGGCAAACAGAACCACATTCGGCCCACCAATCCAGTTCAGCAGAGGAACAACTGCCAGGCAAGCCAGCGCTCCGCCGCACAGGTCGGCCCCATAGAGTCGCGGGATGAATCGCGTCTCGCGCGCGAAAACTACAGCGAATAGAAGCCCGGTGAGAAAGAACGGAATAGCAGCGGCCAGGTAAAGTGCTGTCAATCGTTCGAAGTTTGCCCAGGAAACCTGCAGCGCGACCGGAACGTGCAGCACAATTTCCAGCACACCGACAACGATGAGCGAGTTCATCGCGCACAATCGCGCCGCCAGCGAGCGCGTGTCGTAGCGCGCGAACTTGGGCTTTAGAATGTAAGCGCAAACTCCGCCCGCGCCCAAGCCCAGCAAAGCAATCGAAATCGCGAGAAATGCGAAATGATAAAACAGCACAACAGAAAACAGGCGAGTGAGCGCGAGTTCCAGCAATAGCGCAGCGAAGCTGGTAAGTCCCAGCCCCGCCAGCAACGTTCGTTGCGAAATTTGCGTTCCGCTCAACCGGGGAGCAGGAGTCGCGATCATTACGGCCATAGGTTGGAGGCGACAGTCTAGCAGATGGTCGACAGCAGATGGCGGCGAGGCGAAAGGCGCTCCTGTAGTGTGCGCCGAGCTTCGCTCGGCTGGACGGGCGAAGGCGCCCGTCCCCACACAGGGGAATTTTAGCTCTCTAGAATCACTTGGGCGAACGCCTGCTCGGCAGTGTGGGTGATGGAAAGAGCGGCATTCTTCATTCCAAGCTTCGCTGCGAACTCTGCGGCCCTGCCGTGGAATGCGATGGTAGGTCGGCCTCCGGGCATGCGGACGACTTCACAGTCGCGCCAGCGCACGCCATGATTCCAACCGGTTCCCAGGGCTTTCATGGCTGCTTCCTTGGCGGCAAAGCGTGCCGCGTAACGCTCGAAACGATTCGCCTTCGAATCGCAGTAGCGAATCTCCCCGGCAGTGAAGACGCGCTGCAAGAAGCGGTCTCCGAAACGCTCAATAGACTGTCGGATGCGGGGAACTTCGGCGATGTCGATGCCCGTGCCTACGATCATGTGCGTTTTGCCTTTGAATCCTACAGCGATGTTACAGCAAGCGATCTCCGCGATAGACCAATCGACCGTCTATGATGCGAGCTTCGGCCATAAGCTTATGCGGTTTGACCGGGCGCTCAGCGTCGATGTGCAGCACTTCGTGTCCGTGGGCGACCAGCCAGTCGGAAACCAGCATGCGATGGCACCGGAAATATACACGTTCGGCGCACATGTAGGCGGTGCGAGAATTTTCGGCGAGCGCAAGCAGTTCTGACATTGCGCTCTCGAATTCCGGAGTGAGCATGTAGTCGGCATAATTGCGGAAGCTTTGATTGCGCAGCGCGATATGCGGCGACTCTTCGAGAATCTTCTTGCGATAGCCGCCCAGTGCCGTCATCGAGATGTATCGGATTCCCGCCGCAGACAGGCTTTGTTGCAGCGACTCGCGGTTGAACTGCGGTAGTCGCTTCGACATGGGGAATGCTCGGATGTCGACCAGAGTTTCGACTTGATGAGCTCGCAGAGCCGCGATCAGCTCTTCGATCGTGCGCGTCGAATGTCCAATAGTGTAGAGAACAGACAATAGTACTTCGATGCTGCACGACTATGAGGCGATTCCATTCAGGGCGGCCCCAATCGCGGCATCCTCATCCGCCGTCCGCAAATCCAGCAGCACTCTTCCTTGTTCGACTCGCGCAATAATCGGCGGATCGAAGGCTCGCAGGCGGGCAGCCAATTCGTCGGCGCTCAAGCCCGCACAACTTAGAGCCAGCAGACGGGTGGGCAGAACTGAAGAAGGAGCAGCGCCGCCGCCGATCACCGATTCGCCGTCGATGATTTCGATTCTCAACTTCGATGATTTGATCTGGCCCGCCAGCGTTTGCGCACGCTGGCCGATTTCCTCTTTCGTCAGACGCATCATCCGCAGCGTGGGAATCGCATCGTGATCGCGCTTCACATAGGCAAGCAGCGTGCCCTCCAAGGCGGCATAAGTTAGCTTGTCAACGCGCAGGGCGCGAAACAGGGAGTTGGTACGCATGCGGGCAACCAGAGCGGCGCGGCCGCTAATCAACCCGGCTTGCGGGCCGCCCAGCAATTTGTCGCCGCTGTAAGTCACAACGTCGACGCCGGCACGAAGACTGTCGAGCACGCTGGCTTCGCCGCTGATGCCGAAATTCTGCAAGTCGACGAGCGCGCCACTGCCCAAATCTTCCATTAAGGGAATGTCCCGCTGGCGCGAGAGGGCGACTAACTCCGCAGTGGATACCTGCTCGGTGAATCCGGTGATTTCGAAATTGGAGCGATGCACGCGCAGCAGCAGCCGCGTTCGCTCCGTAATAGCGTTTTCATAATCGGCGACACGAGTGCGATTGGTGGTGCCCACTTCGCGAAGCGTAGCTCCTGACTTCGTCATAACGTCCGGAATGCGAAATGAGCCTCCGATTTCGACCAATTCGCCTCGAGAGACGATCACCTCGCCATCGTCCGCCAAGGTATTGAGCGCTAACAAAACCGCCGCAGCGTTGTTATTCACAACGATGGTCTTGAGATCAATTGTCTTGAGATCGGCGGCACCTTCATCAAGCCAGCTGCGAAATAACCGGTCTACATGAACATCGCGCCTGCCCCGCACGCCCGTTTCGCAATCGAATTCAAGATTTGAAAAACGTCCCGCAGTTTCGTGAATGTGCCGCAACGCCGATTCCGCCAGCGGAGCGCGCCCCAAATTGGTGTGCAGGATCACTCCGGTAGCATTGATGACCGGGCGGAGCGAATATCCCAAAGCCTGCTTAAGATGGCGCTCGAGAGCCTCGCCTAATCCGTTCAGTGCCAGCCGGAGCGCGGATTCGTCCAGCAATCCTGAGGATATTTCTTCCCGGAGACGTGACAACACAGCACGCGCTGCATCGGTGACAGCGGGCGTGCCATGAGCGCTGGCTAGCGCAACCGCGGCCGGCGTGCGCAGCACCTCGTCCACTGACGGCAGTTCGCGGAAAAGCTGCGACTTTATCGCGCTCTTCATTTCGAGATTATCCCTCATCCGACGATCCTATGAAAATCGCGCAAAGCCCGTCTGACCTGCGGGAACGCCTTACAGAGTATGCAGGTAAGCCAGCAGGTCCTGAATGTCTTGCGCACTCAAAGTCTGGCTGTAGCCCGGCATTTCGTTGCGACCAAGCCGAATGATATCGGTAACGCGCTCGTCGTTGGCGGGAAGTCCGCTTAACGATAAATATTTATGCTGGAACATTCCTTTAAGGCCCGGGCCTTTCTTGCCGTGAGTGGAATAGGGCTCATGGCATCGGTCGCAGTTGGAATCGTAGATTTTGCGGCCGGCCGATTGCTGCGGATTAAGGCCAAGGTCCGCATCCGATTTGCGGCGCTCAATATCGCACCCAGAAAAAATGCCGAGCAGAATAATCAAGGCGGTAAAAATGAATGTTTTGTGATTGTCGTCGAACAATTTCCCCAGCGACATTCTTTCTTTCAATTGCATCCATCATCCTCACGTCAGGCCATACGCCGCGCCGCCAGCGAATTATCGCCAAGGTGCTTAACCATGCCGGTTAATCCAGGCTAGTTAACCAATGATAGAGCAAGTTCCACACGCCAGCGCTTCTTGACGCCAGGCGGCAGCGCCCGGCACCTTGTCAGCCCGCTTGATTTAGAATCGTGCCGCATGAGAGCCGTTTTTCAATGGAATCTGGGTGCGCGGTCGCTGGAACTCGGCAAGCGCACGCTCATCATGGGCATCGTGAATGTCACCCCTGATTCTTTTTCCGACGGCGGGAAGTTTCTGGATTCCGACAAGGCCATGGCGCATGCCGAGCGGTTGCTGGAAGAAGGAGCCGACATCCTGGACATTGGTGGAGAGTCCACGCGTCCAGGGACGAAAGTCGACGCTGGTTCTGCAAAGCAAGAGAGCCCGGCAGCTTCGGCCGCAAAGCCGGAAAACAGCGGGAATGCGACCACGGCGCAGGAAGAGTTGAGGCGCGTGTTGCCGGTAATCAACGAATTGAAGAAGAAACATCCATCCGCGGTGCTTTCTGTGGATACCTATAAAGCGGACGTGGCCCGCGCGGGGGTGAGTGCGGGAGCAGAAATTGTGAATGACGTGAGCGGATTTCGCTGGGATGCCAGGATGGCAAAGACTATCGCAGAACTGAAGTGCGGGGCGGTCCTGATGCATTCGCGCGGGCATCCCGAAGACTGGCGCACTCTGCCGCCGCCGGGCGACATTGTCTTGCTGGTGAAGCGCGAACTCAAGGAATGGGTGGAAAAAGCTGTGCTGGCAGGAGTGCGGCGCGAGCGCATCGTGCTGGACCCCGGCTTCGGATTCGGAAAGAGGTTCGAAGAGAACTATCCGTTGCTGGCGCGCTTCGACGAATTGCAGGCGGCGGGATTCCCGCTGCTCGCGGGAACATCTCGAAAATCTTTTATCGGACGGACTTTAGCCAGGAACGGAAAAGAGGTCCCAGTCGAAGCTCGACTCTCTGGAACTCTTGCGACTCAAACGGCACTCATCTTAAAAGGTGTCCATATTTTGCGGACGCACGACGTGAAGGCGGCAGTAGACGCTGCTCGGGTAGCTGATGCGATATTGCTGGCGCGGTAGCATTCCGCAGGTTTGCTGGCGGCGCTTAAGCCTCAGCGAGATACAGGTGCAGCCAGATGAGGTACGCGAGGAGAACTGCGCTATCGCCGGCTTTTCCGCAGGACAGGACCGCTCGCATAGGGTGTTTCTGCGACTTCCGCCTCTCTGCGGTAGTCGAGAATGCGCGATGTCAAGGTGTGGGAGCCAACGATGCGCACGTCGGCGACGGCCTCCATGCTTTTTTGCACCCAGATTCCATCCAGATCGGCGAACACAAGTTTAATTTGAACCGTTCTCAGCCACCACGACGGCGTTTTTTCCACCTCGCCCTGAACCTGACGAATCAGGAAAGAGTGCTTGTCGACCCAGGCTTGTCCGGCGATTAAATCACTTGCCGTTCTCTTCGGTTTCAACCCCAGAACGTAACAGGCATGTCCATCGAGCGTAGTCTCGCCCACATAGTTGAAGCTGTAGTTATCGCTGCTGATGGCGCTGCTGGCCTTGTTATTTTTTGAGGTTGCTTCGATTTCGTGGTCGAGAATACGGCGGACCAGCTGTGGCCCTTGGCTGCTGCCCGAGGATCGCTGAATCGCATAGCCCTTGGAGGCGGGTGGTTTGAAATTGATCTCAGCCACAACTTCGGATTGAGCTTTCGAATCCTTCGCTCCGAATAGTCGGTACTCGCGGATGATCTGATAGGACGATTGAGGCCGCGCGGCCGCTTGCGCTTTTTGCATCGATTGGATAATTCCGTCAAGCGATACCGTCTCCGACGGCAACGCTCGTTGAGCGGCTGCACCAGAGCCCAGCAGCGCGACCAACATCCCGTTGATTACCCACTGGTTACTCACGCCCACAAGGTCCCTCGCAACTCTAAGATGCGAGAAGCACGTCCGGGGCCAAAAAAAGTCGCTTGAAAAAGAAGGATTTCGCGTAAGCGGAACATTAGAGGGTGCAAATCTGTGCCTCGGAAGGGGACATTCTTCCTAGGCGAAATGCGGTAACAGACGCGGGTTTAGACCCTATGCCTCCGCCCCGCAACCAATAAACGCAAAACGCGATTTCGGTTCGAGACCAAGTTGGCCGCCAAGCTTCCAGTTGCGGTAGCCTTCCGATAATGAGAATGGAAACGTGTTTTTTTGAAAACAAGATGGCAACCCTAAGACGGTGCGTGTTTAGAACGCCTTGTCTGAATCCAGCAGGATAGTAACCGGCCCCTCATTCACCAAGTCCACCTGCATCATTTCCTGGAAGCGGCCGGTCTCGCAGCGCAGCTCTGCGGCGCGCAACCGTTCAACGAAAAATTCATACAGCTGTCGCGCGCGATCGGGGCGAGCTGCGGCGTCGAACGAGGGGCGCTTGCCGCGGCGTACGTCGCCGTAGAGTGTGAACTGTGAGACGGCGAGTACGCTGCCGCCCACGTCTTGCACGCTGCGGTTCATTTTTCCCTGCTCGTCTTCGAAAATTCGGAGGCCGACGATTTTTTCGGCCAGATACTCTGCATCCGCCTCGCTGTCTTCTTGTCCCACGCCCAGAAGCACCAGCAATCCCAGACCAATTTCGCCGCAGACCCAATCATTGCCGGCACGATCGTGGACCGTAACCTTGGCGCGGCTCACGCGTTGTACGACGCCACGCATACGTTTTTCCTCATCTCCGACCGACTCATCACAAACACGTTTGACCCCGGCGATGGCCAGCCTTTAGGATTCAAGAGTGCAATCGCAAGTCAATCGAGGCTTTGCCGAAATCGGCAGAGCACTTTCTTTACACTAAATCCTTGAGACAATTACACTACACATTTGCCTTTTTCTATAATCGTGGTGCGTTAAGTAGACGAGACTTGTGAAGAAGCCAGGACCGATCGGCAGGAGATATGAGCTGCGATAGCGCAACCGAATATTCCGAATTCAAATCTAATCGAGGCAAGCGAGGAGACACATGGCAGCCGTTGAGGAGAAGGTAAAGCAGATTATCGTAGAGCAGTTGGGAGTGGACGAGGGCGAAGTTACCTCCAGCGCATCGTTCGTGGACGATCTGGGCGCGGACTCGCTCGACACGGTCGAACTGGTGATGGCTTTCGAAGAAGCCTTCGACATCGAGATTCCCGATGAGGACGCAGAGAAGATTCGCACCGTGCAGGACGCGGTGGACTACATTGGAAAGCACGCGAAAGCGGGGAAATAGTTGGGACGCAGGGTCGTGGTTACAGGCCTGGGGTTGATCTGTGGCGTGGGCAATACCACCGACGTGGTATGGAAGGCCCTGCTTGCGGGCAAGAGCGGCGTGGGGCGTATTACCAGCTTTGACCCCACCAACTTTGCCTGCCAGATTGCCGCCGAGGTTAAGAACTTCGATCCTCTGAACTTCATCGAAAAAAAAGAAGTCAAGAAAATGGGGCGCTTCATTCACGTGGCGATTGCCGCCGCCGATGAAGCGATGAAGATGTCGCAACTGAAGATTACCCCGGAAAACGATGAGCGTGTCGGTGTTCACATCGGGTCGGGGATTGGCGGATTCGACATCATCGAACGCGAACACACCGCACTGATGGAAGGCGGGCCGCGCAAGATTTCTCCTTTCTTTATTCCTGCGGCTATCATCAATCTCGCGGCCGGCCAGGTTTCGATGCGCTACGGCGCTAAGGGCCCTAACGAAGCGACCGCGACGGCCTGTACCACCAGCGCACATTCTATCGGAGATTCTTATCGCATCATCCAGCACAACGATGCGGACGTCATGATTGCCGGGGGCGCGGAAGCGGCAATCACGCCGATGGGCGTAGGAGGATTCGCGGCTATGCGCGCGCTTTCGACGCGCAACGACGCACCCGAGAAAGCCAGCCGCCCCTGGGATCGCGACCGCGACGGCTTCGTGATTGGCGAAGGCGCCGGCATTCTGATCCTGGAAGAATTGGAGCACGCGCGCAAACGTGGCGCGCGCATTCTGGCGGAGATTGCTGGCTACGGTATGTCGGGCGACGCATACCATATGACGCAGCCTGCGCCCGAGCACGAAGGTGGATTTCGTGTTATGCGCAACGCGGTCCGCGACGCGGGCATTACGCCCGACGCCGTTGGATATGTGAACGCGCATGGAACTTCGACGCCGATCGGGGACACGCTGGAGGCCCATGCCATCCGCAATTTCTTCGGCGAGCGCAAGATTGCGGTGAGTTCCACCAAGTCCATGACCGGGCATTTGCTGGGCGGAGCAGGAGGACTTGAGGCGGGCGTCACCGTGCTGGCCTTACGCGACCAGATTTTGCCTCCGACCATTAATTTGGAGAATCCCGATCCCGATACCGCGGGCATGGACCTCGTGCCCAATCAAGCCCGCAAGGCAGAAATCGAATACGCCATGTCGAACTCCTTCGGCTTTGGCGGCACCAATGGCGCGCTGCTCTTTCGCCGCTGGACCGAGTAAGAACGGACTTCAGACTTCGGACCTCGGACTTTAGACCTTAGCCAGATCTCCCTGTGGAATCAGAAATCCCAAGGAGGTCAGAAGTCCTAAGTCAGAGGTCTAAGGTCCGAAGTCGGTCTTCCCAAGTTCTTCATTCCAAGAATCTTTTACTACGTAATGTCCCGTCTCCCGCGGCTTCGGAAAAAGTAACGCGACTTTGGTACTTCCCGCTTTGGTCCTTTGTGTCTTTTCAGTGGAGGGGAGGGCATCCACAATGAATTTGAAAGTGGAGTCATCCCTCGACTATGCAAAAAGCATTCGCCACTACATTCGCCCCAGCCCCCATCGTCCGCAAAGCAGCTGCCCGCACCGCTCTCGTAAACCTGAATGACCAATGCCGAGCGTTGCTCGCGGAGTGCTTTCGCCAGTTCAACATTGAAACCGTAGCGGTTTCATCCAATGCACCCGAGCGCCTGCACAAGGAAAAATTCGAGGCCTGCGTCCTCAGCCTGGCGGATGGAGACAACGCCGGCGCAGTCATGGAATCGGCGCGCAGTTCCCCCTCCAATAGCCGCTGTGTAATTTATGGGATGGGTGGCAATGCGCAGGAATGCATGCGCTTTTCGAAATACGGCATCAATGCCATATTCAACGAACCTTTGGAGCGGCCCGCGGCCTTGAAATTAGTGCGCGCCACGCGCATGCTCGTGTTGCACGAGTTTCGGCGCTACGTGCGCATTCCCGTGATCACCGAAGTGTCGGTTGTTGGAGATGGCCGCCGGGTGAGCGCGTCCAGCATCGAGATAAGCACGGGTGGAATGTCCCTCACAAGCTCCGAGGATTTTTCCATTGGAACCAACGTTGAAGTTTCTTTCTCTCTAATGACTTTACCTCGAGTCAATGTTCGCAGCGTAGTCAGCTGGCGAAAACCGAAGTCGTTCGGAGTGCGATTCGATGCATCCGACGACCGGCGCCAGAAAGTAAAGCTTTGGATCGATTCTTATCTCGAGAATTGAGCCGCACGCACCCAGCAAAAATTGAACCGCGGAGGCCGCAAAGATCGCCGAGGAGAAATTTCTTAAAACCTTTTTCCCTTCATTTCATTTCTCAGCGCTCTCGGCGACCTCGGCGGTTGATATCTTTGGTCGAATCCTAACTGCGAGCCCGACTTCGTCCCATTAGAATAGGCTTGTGCCTGAAGCAAGCACCCGCATTGCGGCTGCGCCCGCTCTTCCTGCTCTCGACCCGCGACGCTATACGCTTCGCCAGCGCATCGTTCTGCGCCTCATTATCTGGTTTGGCTACTCGATCATCCGCTTGATCGGCCCAACTTTGCGCGTTGCGGTTTCCTACGAAGATGGCGCGCAACAAACTTTAGACCAGCGTCCGCTCATCGCGTCCTTCTGGCACTCGTGCATGATTCCGGCAACGTATATTTTCCGCGACATGGGTATCCGGGTCATGAGCAGCAATAGTTACGACGGCGAGTATATGGGCCGCATCATCCACAAGTTCGGCTTCGTGGCGGTGAAAGGTTCCAGCAGCCGCAATGCCGTACGGGCGCTACTCGGGCTGCGGCGAGCTCTCGAAGAGGGATGGACCGTGGCTTTTACGCTGGATGGTCCCCGCGGTCCGCGGCACAAGGTGAAGCCTGGACCAGTAGCGCTGGCAAGATCGTCGGGCTTGGCCTTGACCTTGTTTCACGCGGCCGTCGATCGCGCCTGGGTATTGAATACCTGGGACCGCTTGATGATTCCGATGCCTTTTTCGCGGGTGCTGGTGCGCGTAGGGAAACTGATTCCGGTGCCACAAGACGCAACCAATGAAGACGTCGAGCGCTATACCACGGAACTCCAAGCTGCACTGGACCGAGTTTGCGAATTTGCCGAAGCCAATGTGAAACGCGCTGGGACGGGTGAATTTCCGTACTGCAGAGAGGGATAGGAAAACAAAACTTTAACCACAGAGGGCACAGAGGAGTACGGAGTAAGAGGCACCATAACCCGCAACACCCCGAGATTTACTCAGTGTCCTCTGTGGTCAAAGTTCTCGATTGGTGCCTTATTCCAGGCTTGAGCCCAACTGCTCATACTTGTATTTCTTGCCGTCCCAAAAAACGACGGAGGATGTTTGTTCGCCTTCGCCGGTTTCTTCCATGTAAATTCCAAGGATAGTTTTTTTCTTTAGAGCAAGTCTCTTCACAGCCAGAGTTCGGAAGGGAAGGTTAATCAGAAGGAACTTGGCCCCTGGCTTTTCCGCCCGCCACGCGTCTTTCCCTTGGCCGTGAATGATAAGCAAGCTAATTCCTCGTCGCTCCGGTGCGTCGGACGCAAAGGTTGACGTAACTTTGACGTCGCTGTAGCCGAGAAAAGCGTCGTAAGGATCGGCCACCACGAAACTGTATTCGTCTTTATCCGCCATGGGGTTCTTGCACCTGGCGGCCACTACCAGGTCGTCGACGCCGTCATCGTTAAGATCGGCGACAAACTGCTGTGGACCTGCCAACAGCGAACAGTTATCTCCAAACTGTTTCTGAATGAACTCGTCAGTCACGGCGGGTGAGGGCGACTTCGCGTGAGCGGGCGGCGGAGGTTGTTGCTTCTTATTCTGCGCGGCGGCCAGCGACAAAAATGCGGCCAATACGGGGAGTAACAGCGATTTACGGAACGACATTCCCTTACTCTAGTACGCTTTTGAGTAAGCGGGTAGAGACAGAGTAGTGACGGAGGTAACGGCTAACGCCGGAAGTGCTGCCAGCCTCCAGGCTCAAGTTCCTGGAATACGTTCGGCTGGGTATGTAGGACGATCTTTGACCCGCGGGTGATGCGGCCAATCTGCGTTAAAGGAATTGCCGCAATCTGCGAGGGAATTCGCTTGCCAGGCGGGGCGGTGAAAAGAAGTTCATAGTCTTCGCCCCCGTGCAGCGCGAGACCGAGATCGACTTCGGTGGAGGGCTTGCCGACGCGGGCGCGGGGAATGAGCGCGGCATCCACTTCGGCACCCACGCCGCTTTCTTCACAAAGGTGAGCCAGGTCGATGGAAAGGCCGTCGCTGGTATCGATCATGGCAGAAACCCATCCCTTCTCACGAAGAATGCAACCGAGTTCGATCCGAGGTTCGGGATAGAAGTGACGGGGATAGCTTCGCTGATCCAATTTTTGACGTTTTGCCTTGTCCTTTTTTGTCTCGGATTGCATTCGCTCCACGGCCGCGGCCGAACCACCCAGTTCTCCGCTGACGAATATGCGGTCGCCGGGTCGAGCGGTGGACCGCAGCACAGACTTGCCCTTTGGCGCCGCGCCAACCACGATAATGTCGGCAAGGATTCCGCCAGGAGATTCCGCGGTGTCGCCTCCGGCGAGTGTCACGCCGTATTTTCTGGCCAGGCTGATCAGGCCGTTGGCGAAGCGACGAACCCAGAGTTGCGGCAGATCTGCGGGCAACGCCAGGGAAAGAAAGGCCGCCACAGGTTTACCACCCATGGCGGCGATATCGCTGAGACCGCGGGCCAGACAGCGATGGCCCACCGACTCCGGCGAATGCCAGTCACGCCGGAAGTGAATCCCTTCTAGCGAGAAATCGGTTGTGATCAGGCATTCTTGCTGCGGCGGCAGGCGCAGGACAGCGCAGTCATCTCCAATTCCCGTGAATACAAAACGCTTGGAACCACGGATACCGCCAGAGGCCGAAGCCTTCGCCAGGCGGCGGATTTCGGCGATCAGCGCTTTTTCAGGTAATGGCACGGCGCAATTACTATACCGCCCAAGGGAGCCCGGGCGGACTAGATGGTGACCACGCTATGCCAGCCGGATGCCTGGGCCACGTCAAGACTTGATCGGCCCTTAACCATGCCGGGGAGTAATCTGTCCCCTCGAACTCTTGTTACCTATCCTTCGGTAACTGAGATTGGTCTTGTGCGTCGTTGACAGGGGGAACCTGGTTTGTTAACGTTAACCAGTCATTCACATAACCTTTGGCCGAGCTAAGTTCTGCAAGCGGTTGGAATTGCAGACGAAAATAGATTTCAGCTTGGTCCCAGTTCCAGGTAGGCGTAGGGCCGCGAGAAGGTTCCATTCCCAAGATGGGAGCGCAGCCCGAAGAAGTCAGGTTGTCTGAGCCGGCGTTTCTGCATTCAGAAAGCAGCCTTGCTCCAGACGTGATGTCTTAGCGCCTGGTTTTCGGAAGATGTTCAGAATTAGAGGACCGACTTGCAAAAGCGCTTTTACATTCTATTCGTAGCCCGCGGGGACGACGGGCAATTGCGTAAGATCTCTATCCCCGTGCACTACCTGTACGTCTTCGTCGTGGGCGCCGCGATCGGGTTCCTGAGTTTGACCGGCATTGCCAGTTCTTACACTCGCATGCTGCTGAAGGTTTCCCGTTACAACCAGCTTCGAACGGAAAAAGATCAGCTCAAAGACAATTATTCTCGCCTGGAACAGGTTGCCAAAGAGCGCGACGTGCAGGTAGCTTCGCTCGGTTCGATCGCCGGGGAAGTTTCGGCCCTTTACGGTCTGAAAGCGCAACCTACGCTGGTGACAGCGACCGCTGAACAGATTCAGGACGCCGACGTAAGTTCTTCGCTCGATCAGTTGCATGCCCTTCGGAGTTCTGCTTTAAGCGGAGCCACAATGGTCGGTCTGACCATGGGCCTCACTCGAAATGCCACCACCGCAGACTGGTTCAAGGCAAACTCAGCTCCCAATCTATGGCCGGTGGAAGGCCAAGTGACGGCAAGCTTTGGCGAGCGGATTGATCCCTTCAACGGCGAAGGAGCATTTCACAGCGGTGTCGATATCGGCAGCAGCTACGGTGCCCGGGTTTTGGCTCCTGCGGACGGCACGGTTACATTTAGCGATCAGATGGGCGGCTACGGCAGGGCGATCATGATCGATCACGGGAACGGCATCAGCACCCGCTACGGCCACCTTTCCGGTTTTGCCGTCACAGCCGGGCAAAGAGTCCACCGCGGTGATGTAATTGGATACGTGGGCACAAGTGGGCGCTCGACTGGTCCGCATCTTCACTATGAAGTCCGCATCAACGATACCCCGGTGAATCCTTACAAGTATCTCCGTATGACCGTCGCGCATAACGGCGGCTTCACTACAGGAAGCTAGTTCCGCCGCCACAATCAAGAACCCTTCCTTTCGATTGTTTCCGTCGTTCCTAACTCACAGCCGATTACCGGATTATTACCAGTAGTGTTACTGCCGTAACGATCCGCTGCAAACACCGTGCGAAATCATTGCGCCGACAGCGCTAACATAAGAAAAGTCTCTCTCCCTTTTATTCCGTGGCCGATGTGGATTTACGGCGCAAGAATTCATGGAAACTTCCGAAATAAAACGGTTTGGCCGGTACGAGATTGTGGCTGAATTGGGTCGCGGCGCCATGGGCGTTGTATACAAAGCCCGTGATCCGCAGATTGACCGTTTAGTCGCCGTCAAGACCGTTTCCATGTGGGGACAGGAACGCGAAGAGGAAACAGAATTTCGTATGCGTTTCATGAATGAGGCGCAGGCAGCCGGGCGACTCCACCACGCCGGAATTGTTTCTATTTTTGACGTTGGTCAGAATCCTGAAAACCAGGATCCCTACATCGTTCTGGAATACGTGGCGGGCGAGTCTTTGAACCGCGTTCTGGCACGCGAGAAGAAACTGCCACTACCGCGAGCGCTGCACCTTGCCGAACAAATCGCCGAGGCCCTGGACTATGCGCACGGCCAGGGCGTTGTACATCGCGACATTAAACCGGGAAACATTCTGGTTACCGAAGAAGGCCATGCCAAAATTGCCGACTTCGGCATCGCCAAATTGAATCTGGCCCACTTCACCTTGCCCGGCCGTGTGCTGGGAACGCCGGCCTACATGGCACCAGAGCAACTGAGCGGCGAAGGAGTAGACGGCCGCTCCGATTTATTTTCGCTGGGAGTGATCCTGTATGCCATGGTCACAGGCCATTCCCCCTTTCAGGGAAACAGCGCTACAACCGTGTGCTTCAAGGTGGCGAATCGGGAACCCGTGGCCGCCAGCGCCTTCGACCTGACCCTGCCGCCGGAGTTGGATCAAGTGATCTCCAGGGCCATGGCGAAGGATCCCGAACAGCGCTACCAGACTGGCGCCGAGTTCGCCGAAGATGTGCGCCAGTTGAAGGAAGTGTTCAAGGTAGGTTCAACCACAACATCGTTAAAGGCGGCACTACTAACACCGGCCAAGTCGACTGGAATATTCGCTCGCACAACTGGCCAGCGGCCAGCGGCGCGCCCGTCGCCGAAGCCGGCAGGCGCCAATAATCCGATACGTCAAGTCTTGCGCCAAGGTCCGGTCGGTTATCTGATTCTCAGTGCAGTAGTCGCGGCTCTGTTCCTCATCGGGATCTGGTGGAGATCGGCCCTGCGTTCTCCAAAGCCAGCCGTGAATGCTCTCACTACAGCACCGAACACTCCCGCGCTAAACACGCCAGCAGCGCCGAGTACGGAAAGTGGGCGGCAAGTTCCAGTTCCGACTACTGCGAATGACGCCGCCAAAGAGGAAAAATCGGCGGACGTACCTCAATTGCAGCCAGTGGTGGCTGCGGTAATACCGCACAAAGCGCGGCGACCAGTCTCGCACCAAACGGCCTCTGCTTCGGCGGCGGAAGCCGCGGCGCCGGTTTCTAACCTCGACCTCGCGGTGCAGCATCAATTCAAAGACGCCACTCTTTTTGTCTGGGTCGATGATCAACTTGCGTTGACCCGGTCTTTGCACGGAGGCACTCAGAAACACATGGTGGTCTTCAACGGAGTGCGGGGAGTCGATTCCGAAACTCTCAAGATTCCTGCGGGAAAACATGCGCTTCGCGTGAGAGCATTATCATCTGACGAGACCATCGATCTTTCGAGGACCATTTCGGCGGAATTCTTCGGCGGCGGAGAGAAGTCTCTGCAGGTCACCTTCGACAAACACAATACCGCCATGCACCTAAGCTGGCAGTAGACTGGCGGCTACTGCCGCAATCCCATCCAATTTTCTGAAACCACCAGGGAATTTCCAGGATTCTGCGGATCGTATCTCACGGAAGTGGGCAGCCCAAGACGGCACGAGTGCAGATTGATCCATTGCCGCAAATAAGTGACGTCCTGGGAACACTCATAGGAGACGCCAGCCACGTCATACTTATAGATCAGCATGGTGGCGGCATGATAATTGTTGGCCGCCGCCAGTTCCTGCACATCGATAACTGTGCCGTCGGTAATCCGGCCGGTGCCCTCAAGCCAGGCTCTGCGTTGGCGCTCAAGTTCGTCGGGCGACTTTGGCCTGCGTCGCAGAAATACATACGCAGCCAGCAAAGCCGCGGCACCGATTACTAACACATAGATTCGAAGCGAAATCATAACTGGGTTGAAGTTTAATCGGGGCCCGCGCCGACCAATCTCCTAATCAGGATAAGGCGAAAGCGAGATAGGTGGAAGTAGTGGAAAGGTTACGGAGGTGCCACAGCCTGTGAAAATTATTTAAAACACGCAGCATCAGGAGAAATTTCCACT
Organism: Acidobacteriaceae bacterium; assembly: GCA_003132445.1. Lineage (GTDB taxonomy): Bacteria > Acidobacteriota > Terriglobia > Terriglobales > Acidobacteriaceae > Sulfotelmatobacter. Next base: position 63,180 of record PKXU01000094.1, read on the forward strand.
TGTCTTACGACCATTCGACTGGAATACTGCGTCGAATGCGAGCGGAGCAGGAATGAGATTTGCAGCGATTATTCTGGCGATTGCAATCGCAGTATCAGCTCCCGCGATCGACGGAACCCCATCCGCAGGCAAACCCTCCGATAAAGAACTGACACGCGACTGGCCCGTTTATGGCGGGACACCAGAAAACAATCATTATTCCAGCTTGAGCCAAATCAATCGACAGAATGTAAATCGCCTTCAAGTCGCCTGGAGATTCGACACAGAGGAATCCGGAGGACTGCAGACCAGTCCAATTGTCGTCGACGGAGTTCTCTACGGATTAACTCCGTCGCAAAAAGTATTTGCATTGAATGCGGCGACGGGCCAATTGATATGGAAGTTTGATTCCGGAATCCATGGCACGCAGCCCGATCGCGGGCTGACTTATTGGTCCTCTGGAAGTGACCGCAGAATCCTGGTCGGCGTGATGAACTTTGTCTACGCGCTCGACGCATCTACCGGCAAAACTATCGTAGGTTTCGGAAAAAACGGAGACGGGCGCATCGATCTGCGCGAGGACTTAGACCGCGATCCGGCGGCGCAATCCATTTACATGACCAGCCCCGCCGTAATTTACAAAGACCTGATGATCGTCGGCGGCCGCGAAGCAGAAACTCTGCCCGCATCTTACGGCGACGTGCGCGCCTATGACGTGCGCACCGGCAAGCTGCGCTGGAAATTCCACACCATTCCGCGGCCAGGAGAGCTTGGCTACGAAACTTGGCCTAAAGACGCGTGGAAGAGCAGCGGCGCCGCCAATAACTGGGCGGGCATGACAGTGGACGCTGCGCGCGGAATTGTCTATGTTCCCACCGGCTCAGCGGCGTTTGATTTCTACGGCGCCGACCGGCTCGGCGACGATCTTTTCGCCGACAGCCTGATCGCTTTGAATGCCGGGACGGGAGAGCGCATCTGGCATTTTCAGGGAGTGCGGCACGATCTTTGGGATCGCGACTTCCCAGCTCCGCCTGTGCTGCTTACACTGGAACGAGACGGCAAAAAAATCGACGCCGTCGCGCAAACCACCAAGCAGGGCTTCGTATTTGTGTTCGACCGGACCAATGGCAAGCCATTGTTTCCCATCGAATGCCGAAATTATCCTCCCAGCGATGTGCCCGGAGAAGTTGCCGCATCGCAACAGTGCATTCCCGCTAGACCGGCGCCCTTTGCCAGGCAGATGCTCACTGAAAATCTACTGAGCGAGCGTACTCCTGAAGTCCATCAGTGGGCGCTCCAGAAATTTCGTACCTTCCGCAGCGAAGGTCAGTTCGTTCCTTTCGGCGTAGGAAAAGATACTGTAATTTTCCCTGGATTCGATGGTGGGGCCGAATGGGGCGGCGCGGCAGCCGATCCGGAGACTGGAATCCTCTACGTAAACGCCAACGACCTTCCTTGGACGGGGGCGCTGGCCGACAACACGCCATCGGAAAATAAAGAAAACAGTCCCCATGCCTTGTACATGAGCCAATGCGCGGTTTGTCATGGAGAAAAAATGGCAGGCTCACCACCGTCCATTCCTGGCCTCGTTGGGGTGAGCGAGCGCTTAACTGGCGCGGAGATCATTGCGACCATCCGCAACGGCAAAGGTCGCATGCCAGGCTTTTCCAATTTAGCCGACGACCAGATCGCCGGTCTGCTCGGATATTTAACCAACCCTGCCGCAAAAGAAGTCGCGAAAGAGATCGTGACTTCTGAACCAGCTCCTTTGGCGATCAAGTATCACTTCACCGGATATCACAAGTTTCTGGACCCAGACGGATATCCCGCAGTAGCGCCGCCCTGGGGAACGTTAAACGCCATCAATCTCAATACCGGCGAGTACGCATGGAAAATTCCTCTGGGAGAATATCCGGAACTGGCTGCTCAAGGCCTCAAGAACACAGGCACGGAAAACTATGGTGGTCCGCTAGTGACTGCCGGCGGGCTGCTGTTCATCGGAGCAACGAACTTCGACAAAGAGTTTCGCGCCTTCGACAAAACTACCGGCGCACTACTCTGGGAAACTACGCTGCCCTTTTCCGGGAATGCAACTCCCGCCACATACGAAATTAACGGGGTTCAGTTTGTGGTGATTGCCGCGGGCGGCGGTAAAGATTTGAAGTCGAAGTCGGGCGGGGTGTATGTGGCCTTCGCGCTAAAAAAATAACTACTTCATCTGGCTGCAGACGCTCTTGCTTACCAATGCGGCAAATCCCCCTTCCGGATTTTTGCCGAATTGATCGTCGTGAGCGGCTTTCTTGCTGACCACAAATCGTCCACTATGATCGCGCGAGTAGAACCATTCACTCGTAGGAGCAGCGCCGCCGTTGGCACAGTTAAAGCGAACGCGCGCGCGCATTTCCACGAACGGCCCACCTTGCGGAAGTTCCGCAGGCTCTTTGAATTCGACCCGCACTAGCGCGATGCGTTGATTGTTCTTCAGAATGCGCACGGAACTAACTGACACCTTGTCGCCAGCCTCAGTCTGCCCGATGCTCCGCCAGTCTCCTGCCGCGAAGACCACGAGGCTGACCACCAGCATCGGCGCCAGGACGACTGCCAAAAGAATTAACAGGGACTTTTTCAACGGTTAGTTTTCTCTAAGGCTCGATTGCAACGCAGACACTCTCGTCGAAAAAGGCCCATCTGTCAATCAATTCCGCGATTGTAGGACCAGTGGAACTCATTTTGTGCTATGTTTATCGGCGAGTCCCGCAGCCCTTCAATTTCAATGGAAATCATTTATTCCACGACGTTTAAGTCCCCTATAGGACCGTTGTTTTTGGCGGCCTCAACTCCAGGATTGGTGGCGCTCGAATTTGATGCCCGCCTTCCCGGCCAACAAACGATTCGCCCCAACCCGCGCAATCTACAGTCCGAGGCCAAAATCGCCAGGGAAGCGCTTCGCTTCGAAGAAGCTAGCGAGGCGATGCGGGTTTACGTCCAGCAGTTGCAGGAATATTTCGCGGGCGAAAGGCGCGAGTTCAGCTTCCCGCTTGACCTGCGAGGAACAGATTTTCAGTTGGCGTGCTGGCGCGCCTTGCTGGCAATTCCTTATGGCGAGACTCGCAGCTATGGCGACATCGCGCGCGCGGTGGGAAAGCCTCAAGGTTTTCGCGCTGTCGGAATGGCGAATAACAGAAATCCGCTGGCGATTGTCGTTCCCTGCCATCGAGTAATCGCCTCAGACGGAACACTGTGCGGGTACGGCGGTGGTCTCGAAGTGAAGCGAAAACTTCTGGAACTCGAAGGCGCGCTCACGCGGACGCTGGCAGCTTAGAATTGCTGATTGCTGATTGCTGATTTTTGATTGCTGATTGAAACCTCGACGGTCTCTTCGGCGCGCGCCACAAGGTTGATTTTCAATCGGCAATCAAAAATCAGGAATCGCATCTGCGCAAGGCCTGCCTGTACGCAACCCCAGGCATACAGAACAATGAATGAGAAGCTTCACCTATTGCGTAACCGTGGCCTGATAACTTACCGCGACCCAGTGCCCCGCGCGGCGCACCCACACTCGCGTATAGCGATACGGACCGCTGAAGTCCTCGCCCAGCTGATGGCCTTTCACGTCCGCCCGCGCTGTCACCACGGCCGTGTCGCCGTACACCCGCACGACCATGTCACTCACGTCGATGGTGTCATAGCGAAGCTGACCGCTTTTGCGGGCCGACAGTGTGTCCTGTTTGGTCGTCACCTGGCCCAGAGGCGTAATGGCAACGTAATCTTCAGCCAGAGTTCGCTGGGAAAACTCGGCGTCACGGCGAATGCTGGCTTCGCGCGCCTGGCGTTCCATGTCGACGACCTCTCGAATGGTCGATTGCTCGGCCGAATCGACCGATGCCCGGGCACGAACCATCCCGCGCTGTGCCGCGAGCGCTGGAAGCGCAAGAAACAGGCCACACAATAACACTGCACACTTGTTGATCGCCATGAGGCCTCCGCGATTGGCAAGGAGAACAGGAATCCGCTTGGGGCCAGTTACGTAACATCGGATGCGCGAGTTCAGTGGAAATGACCCGTTTGCGAAATTTGTGCCGGCATTCATAATCTGCGAGTCCTCACCCACTTCAAAAACTCCTCGCACAAGGATCGGGACCAGTCCTCAGCCATGAGAACCGCAGACGCCATGTCCTCAATACCGTTGCATTGGTTGAACTCCAGCGGATATTTGTCCCCACGAGGCAGCCCGGGTGGCCGGGCACTCATCGTCGAAGAGAGCTCCAGTTCAAATCTGGGAAATGAAGTGCAACTTCACTTCCATGCCCGGCGACGTCCAAATACTTGACAAGATGGACTCGAGCGCTCCCACCCTCCCGTCCCTTCTTGTTCACTCCGGGACTTCGCTGTCCACTATTGGACAGCAGTTTTTCAAGTAAGCCTGCGTGTGACTCACAAGAGATCGCTGCTCTGAAGGCAAAACGGAACTTCCAGCGGAGACAACTTCTAGTAGAATCGAAACTCCGATTGAAGGCATGTCCGACATACGTCGTGGTCTGATCATCGTGAACACTGGCCCTGGAAAAGGCAAAACCACTGCGGCGATGGGGACCGCGCTGCGAGCCGTTGGCCAGGGAATGCGGGTTCTGATGTTACAGTTCCTGAAAGGCTCGTGGCACTACGGAGAGCTGGATGCGGTGCAAGCCTTCGGTGACAAGTTTGTTATGAAGCAAATGGGACGCGGGTTCGTAAAAGTGGGCACGGAAAAACCTGATCCCGAAGATGTTCGAATGGTCGAAGAAGCCTGGACCGAAGCCGACCGCGCGATCCAATCGGGAGAGTGGGATTTGATTGTCCTCGACGAGATCAACTACGCCATCAGTTATGGCATGCTCGATGCGGCCAAAGTAGTCGAGAGTCTGAAGAAAAAACCGGAGATGGTGCACGTTATTTTGACAGGCAGAAATGCGCACCCCACCATTGTCGAGGCGGCCGATACAGTAACGGAGATGCGCCAGATCAAGCACGCGTACGAAAAAGGCGTGATGGCGCAGAGAGGCATCGAATACTGAGTTCTCAGTTCTCAGAAAGATCATCCGCGCTCTTGCTGAAACTGAGAACTGACAACTGGGAACTGAGTACTGAGAACTGCACCTATGGCGTGGTTTAAACGCGAATCCGGCGAACTGGACAACTCGGGCGAGAAAAGAGTCCGCACTGAGGGCTTGTGGGTAAAGTGTGAGGGCTGCCGCCAGATCATCTGGAAAAAAGATCTGGAAGACAATCTGAACGTGTGTCCGAAGTGCGATAAACACTTTCGCATCGACGCCCGAACCCGCCTGTCGCAGTTGCTCGATGACAATCAATACGAGGTTTTCGACGCAAACATTTCCTCTACCGACCCGCTGAAGTTCGTGGACCTGAAGCCGTATTCCTCACGACTGAAACAGGCGCAGAAAGAGACCGGACTGAAAGACGCCGTCATCAATGCCCACGGCAAACTGCTGGGCAAGCCGGTGGTCGCCAGCGTAATGGAATATTCCTTCATCGGTGGCAGCATGGGAGCGGTGGTAGGCGAAGCGATCACGCGCGCGGTCGAGCGCTCGGCAGAGTCTCGCGCGCCTCTGATTATCGTCTCCGCATCCGGCGGCGCACGCATGATGGAAGGTGTGATCAGCCTGATGCAATTGGCCAAGATTTCCGCGGCGCTAGCCCGGCTGGATAAAGCGAGGGTTCCCTTCATCTCTCTCCTTACCGATCCCACCACCGGAGGGGTTACGGCGTCATTTGCCATGCTGGGTGATCTGAACATTGCCGAACCCGGTGCTCTCATCGGATTTGCCGGGCCGCGCGTGATCGAACAAACCATCCGCCAGAAGTTGCCTCCCGGCTTTCAGCGCAGCGAATTCCTGCTCGAACACGGCATGTTGGATGCCGTAGTTCCTCGCAAACAGCTCAAGCCTTACATTGCGCGGGCGCTGGAGTTTATGAACTAGAGCTGTCAGCTCACAGCTTTCAGCCATCAGCCGTCAGCCGTCAGCAGATCCTGTTTCTGTGGGGACAGCCGCCCCTTCGGCAAGCTCAGGGCAGGCTCTCGGCTGTCCGTGCCGAGCGAAGNNGCGAGCTTCGCTCGCCTGGACAGCCGGGGGCCGCTGTTCCCACGGGATTCGACGAGCCTTTGTCTAACGTTCAGGTTGCGACGAGCGGGAAGTCTCCGTTCGATCTCGTGCAACATCTTGCCTATGCTACCGAATATTTTCAGCCGTTCGGAAGACTGATAATCTGAAGATTCAAGCTGATAGCTGAAAGCCGTTTTCCCCATGTCCTACGAAACTGCAGTCGCGAGCATGTACGCGCTCGGCCACGAACTGGCCCATACGCCGTCGAACAAATTCGACTTGGCCCACATGCGCGTGCTGCTGAATGCCATGAATCATCCCGAGCAGGCGTTTCGTAGCGCGCTGATTGCGGGAACAAACGGCAAAGGCTCGACGGCGGCGACCCTCGCCTCCATCCTCCAGGCCTCCGGTTTGAAAACGGGTCTTTATACCTCGCCGCATCTGATACGTATCAACGAACGCATCCGCACAAACGGGGAAGAGATCAGCGATGATGAGTTCGCTGACTTGCATAACCAAGTCGATCGTATAGCCGAGCGGCTGATCCAGCAGAGAGAGTTGCCGTGGCACCCCAGCTTCTTCGAGATGATGACGGCGATCGCATTCGCGTACTTCGCGCGAAAGCGGATAGACCTTGCTGTGCTCGAAGTCGGCATGGGTGGCCGGCTGGATGCGACCAATGTCGTCGAGCCCGTTGTCAGCGTGATTGCCGACATTTCGCTCGATCACCAGAAATTTCTCGGCGATACCGTCGCCGAGATCGCGCGGGAAAAGGTGGGAATCATTCGCTCCGGAGGCGTGGTCGTAACCCTGCCACAACAACCAGAGGCCAACGATGTAATCGGCCATGCAATTCTCGATTTGAATGCGCGTGGCGTGAGCGCTGTGCCGTACGTTCCGCCGGTTTCGCCCGGGAGCACGCAGTACCTAGAGCCAGCTGCCAGAAAGAATATTTCCAACCAAAAGACAGAAGAGCCGGTTAGCGAAGAGTTCATTTGCCGCTATCCTTTGCAGGTTATGGGAAGGCAGATTCTGGTTGAGTCGGCTTTAGCGGGGCGGCACCAGTTGCGAAATGTGGGTTTGGCTATTGCCGCCGCGAGCGAACTATCCCAGCAGGGGTTCACTCAAATTACCCCGGAATCGATTGAGCGCGGGATTCGCCAGACACGTTGGCCAGGGCGCTTTCAGGTGCTCCCAGCACGCGCAGGCTGGCCGGAGATGGTGCTCGATGTGGCGCACAATCCGGCGGGAGCGTGGGCGCTCCGCTCTACCCTTTCGCAGCGCTATGACAACCGCCCGCTCATTTTCATTTTCGGAGCCATGCGCGACAAGGCTATAGCAGAGATGACCGAGATTCTGTTTCCGCTGGCCGAGAAGGTCATTGCCACCCGGCCCAGCAATCCGCGATCGGCCTCACCTGAAGAGATTCAGCAGGCAGGCAGCCGTACGGGAACTGAGATTGAAGAGATCCCCGAAATTGGGCCGGCGCTGGAACGGGCTCGCGCCATCTCGACGCCACAGAGCGTCATTGTAGTCTGGGGCTCTATCTATCTGGTCGGCGAGGCAATGACTGCCGTCGGTGTCAGGATTTAGCAAGTATAAGTACAATATTGTATGACAAATGTTCCGTAAGGAACATTGTGGAAATCTTTTCGGCTACTTTCTAACGACACTTCTTTCCAGCGACCGGAACCTTCACAGGCCGAAGCCAGGGGTGCTTGCGCGCCTTATTTCGCCTAGAATGGAAGTGTGCCGGACGCGAACTCATCGGTTGATCAGGTTGAAAGCGGCGGGCCCCCCAGGCCGCTTGAGGCCGACGCCCAAGAGGTCGCGGCTGCTCCTCGGCGAAGTCCGCACGCCGTTCCAGGTGCGAAGTATGGGTGGGCGAGCCGGCTGCGCTCCTATTTCTTCTTCGACCCTCTGATTTGGCTCTATACGCTCGTCATGGGGCTGCTCGCATTGCCGGGCGGACTCTTCGACCGGAGCGGAGAGCGGTTGCACTGGTTTTCAACCACCTGGTCGCGAATGATCATGAATACGATCTTCTCGCCTGTAACCGTGACCGGGCTCGATAAGATCGACATTTCCAAACCGCACGTCTATGCGGTCAATCATGGGTCCGCAATCGATATTCCGGTGCTCTACGCGAACCTGCCGTTTCAATTTCGCATCGCCTTCAAGAAAGAATTGCTGTCCTACCCCGTGGTGGGTTGGCAATTGAAACGCTCGGGTCAGGTTTGCATCGATCAGCAGAACCCCTCACACTCAGTTCACAGTATTCGCAAGGCATTGAAGGGGCTGAAAGCGGGGCTACCGCTGGTAATTTTTCCCGAGGGCGGGCGCACGCCCGATGGCGAGATCAAGCCATTTCTTGCAGGCGCATTTTTTCTTGCGATTAAGGCTCAGGTGGATGTTGTTCCCGTGGCGCTGGTGGGAACTTATGAATTGCTTCCGATGAACACCTACCATATCAAGAGTCGCCCGCTGGAAATGCGGGTCGGCGAACCCATCTCAACCATTGGGTTAAAAGGGCGCGACCTCGAAGCGCTCTCGGCCCGGGTGCAGAAGGCGGTTGAAGATTTGTACTACAAGAACTAAAGCGGATCTGCCGTCGACCTGCAACGCGTACTACGCAGCCTTCTTCTTTTCATCGCAAAGTTGCTGATAGTAATCGCGCCCGCGCTGATAGCCACGAAGGAAAGCATCTTCCAGATCCACACCTGGGTGCCGGCGTTGAACATCTTCGAGAGCGGCATTCATCTCGCCTGAGACCTGGTCAAATTCCTTGCAGCGCGTCTTCGCGTGCAGAGCCGCCTGGAAGCCCAAGCGATAGTACTTTTCATCATTGGCGAAGTTCTTGCCCGAGCTCGAATAGTGGCTCTCTTCCGCGCTGCGCAAGCCGACCCACCATTGCTCGCGAGCCGCGTCGACTGACTCCGCGCCCTCTCTGGTCATCACTTCACGAATTTGCGCGGCCGATTCTTCATTTTCCGCCATCGCAACCACTACGCTGCGACCTTGTCGCAAGGCATCTTCATAGACGAAGATTTCATCTTCCGGCAGTCCCTCGACGGTCGCCTTCTCCATCCTGTCGCCCACTGTGGCTCCAACCGCGGCCCCAGCCGCACCTACAATTGCCGCGCCGAGCAGACCGATCGCTGTTATCGGCCCAACTCCAGGGATCAGAGCGATGAGCAACGAACCGCCTGTAATGCCAACTCCACCGCCGAGCAAGGCGCCAATGGCTTTTCCCATCCCTGGCTGTTCGGTAGTGTCTACAGGAACGGATTGCGCTTCCTTATCAACCTGTTCCTGACTGCCGGGCGTTAAAAGGGTAATTCTGTCTGTGGGAACTCCGACGCTGGCCGCCTGCTGCACGGCGCGCTCTGCAGCGGTTCGGGTTCTAAAAACTCCACTGACTGCTTCCATAAGTCACCTCGTTCAATCTTTTCTCAATGCAACTGAGTAAGGCCATCGCCTAAATTCGCGCCATATTACAACAGATCCGGGCACACGAACAGCCCAATTCAGATGCCAAAAACCGTATGCGGAGGCTACTCTGAAAAAATCGAAAGACGAATTTTTCTAGCCGTAACCTTTCTCATCCCGTCGGCGTTACCCTTAATGGAAGGCAAAAGCGCGGAGAACTCGTTGAAGGCTCTGAAGAAAGAAGCGGACGAGCGGCTTCTCATTGAAGCTGCGCAACACGATCCCGCTCGCTTTGCGGACCTTTACGAGATCAACTTCGAGCGCGTCTACGCCTATGTGGTGAAGCGGGTCGGAAATCGGACTGAAACCGAAGACCTAACCTCGGAAGTATTCCACCAGGCGCTGGCCAACCTTAAACGATTTGAATGGCGCGGCATTCCCTTCGCAGCTTGGTTGTTTCGCATTGCCGCGAATCTGATTGCAGACCGCTGGCAGCGTTCCGGGCGCGAAGTTCCGGACGATTCAGGGAAGATCGATTCCGCTGCAGTGAGCCCTACGGAGATTGAAGAAGTCGAGCGCCGCGCCACGCTTTTTCGCCTGGTCGATACTTTGCCGGCGGAACAAAAGCGGGTGGTCGTGCTGCGCTTTGTCGAGCAGAAAAGTATTAAGGACGTGGCGCGGGAGATTAGCAAGACTGAGGGTGCGGTGAAGCAATTACAGTTTCGCGCGCTCACAACTCTGCGGGCGCGCATGGAGGGTGCCGATGCCTAAGCGCTCTCTGAATTCGGGAAACGATCCGAAAGGGGTCGACACGAAGAAGATCGAGCAGCTCAATAAAGCCGTGGGGGCAATGCTGGCTCGAACCAACAACAAAGTTCCAAAAGCAGAAGCCGCAATCGAGCCGCTGCTGCGCCTCGCGGCTTACTTGCGCGATCTGCCGCGAGAGAGTTTCAAAGCACGTTTGAAAAACGAACTCATAGAAGGGAGAAAAAAGATGGCTACAGCCGAGATGGTCGTCGCCTCGCGAAGCACGCGGACCGACGCAATACCAAATCTTGCTTTCAAGAATGCTGCTCAAGCGATCGAGTTCTACAAGATAGCCTTTGGAGCGGTTGAGGTCTTCCGTTTCGAGGCGGGCGGAAGCATCCCCCATGCTGAGATCCAGATCGGAGATTCGGTGTTCGGTTTGTGCGACGAATGGGCTGAGGGTGGCCGCTTCAGCGCCGAAACCTGGGGACATTCGCCGGTGGGCTTCCGGATCCACGTGAAAGACGTCGATTCGTTTGCCGCTCGCGCCGTGGCCGCAGGGCTAAAGGTTACGATGCCCATTAGAGACCAATTCTATGGATATCGTGAAGGCAACTTCGTCGATCCGTTTGGCTACGCCTGGAACATCGCCACGGTGAAAGAGGAGATGTCGGTCGAGGAGATGCACCGGCGGATGAAGGGAATGACCGCGGGTCCCGAGGGCGGGCGGATGTCAGCGCAAGGCGGCAAGGCGCGGGAATCTGCTGTCGATCCGGTGCGCAAAGGTTTCGGCACGGTAACTCCGTATATCGTGACCCAAGACGCGGACAGCGTCATAGAGTTCGTGAAGAAGACCTTCGGAGCGGAAGAAACACTTCGCGCCCCCATGCCGACCGGCCTGCATTGCGAAGTGCGGATCGGGGATTCCATGATGATGATTGGCGGCGGTGTTCCGGGGGTGGAGTGGAAGCGGGATTCGCAGCTCGGGACATTTCATGTCTACGTTCGCGACTGCGATGCTGCCTATGAGCGGGCGCTGGCGGCCGGCGGCAGGTCGCTACACGAGCCTGCGGATCAGCCTTATGGGGAGCGCTCGGGCAGCGTGGCGGATGCGGCTGGAAACTTTTGGTACATCGCGACGCGCTTTGGCAAGGATTACAAGTGGGAAGGTGCGCCGACGGTGCAGCCTTATCTTCATCCGCTGCGGGCAGAGCCAGCGATCAACTTCCTGAAGCGGGCATTCGGGGCGGAGGATTTGGGGAGACATACGTCCCCGGAGGGAGTGATGCATCACGCTACGCTGAAGATTGGGACTTCGCATCTGGAAATGGGCGAGGCGCACGGGCCGTATCAGCCGATGAAGTCGATGTTCTATCTCTACGTGTCCGACGCGGATGCGGCTTACCGGCGGGCGATCACGGCAGGAGCAACGTCGCTACACGAGCCCGCGGATCAGCCCTATGGCGACAGAACCGCGGCCGTGAAGGACGCGTTTGGGAATATTTGGTATGTGGCCACGCATGTAAGAGATGTGGCGATGTAGAGACGGCTGGACAAAGCGGAAGGTGGGTCAAATGCGCCCGCCTTTTCCGCACCCGCATTATTCCAATCCGGTTTGACCCTCCTGACTCCCTCCAATAAACTGAAAGATTCAGAACATCTGCAGGTTCCACACTTATGGCAGACAGCATTCATGTGAAGCTTCCCGACGGAAGCGTGAAAGAAGTTCCGAAAGGCACGACTGCGCTCGACATTGCGAAGTCGATCAGCCCCCGGCTCGCCGATGCGGCGCTGGTCGCCCAGATATCTTCTAACGGCGACCAGGCGGGCGACGGCGCCCGCACCACACTGATCGATTTAACCAAGCCGCTTGAAAAGGACACTGACCTGCGCCTGCTTACCGAGAGAGATCCCGAGGCGCTTGAGGTCTACCGGCATTCCTCTGCACATTTACTTGCAGCAGCGGTGTTGGAACTTTTTCCCGAGACCAAGCTCGGTCACGGACCCGCGACCGAGACCGGATTTTTCTACGACTTCTACCGGCCAACTCCGTTCACGCCCGAGGATCTGGAAACGATCGAAAAGAAAATGCAGGAACTGGTTCAGCAGAATGTTCCTTATGCGCGCGAGTTTCTGTCGCGCGACCAGGGACTGGCCGAATTTAAAAAAGAAGGCGATTTCATGAAGTGCCATTTCATCG
>PKXU01000126.1 GCA_003132445.1 Acidobacteriaceae bacterium
CGCGTTCGCCAAGATTAATTCCGGCCTTGACGCGAGCACTACTTATACCGACAGCACCGTGGCGGCCGACCAGACCTATTATTATGAGGCCACCTCAGTCAATTCGGCAGGGCAGGAGAGCGCGCTCTCGACTCCGCCCGTGGAAGCTTCGATTCCTTAGCGTGGGCGTGGATATCGCGTGAAACCACGGAAGATTTCAACATGCCGGATACGGTTCAAAGACCGCTTCCAAGACTGACTGTCTTCGACGGACTATCTTTGACGGACTGTCTTCCGTGGTCGCTTCTTTTTTCTCCTTCTGTTTGCGCCCGCTCGCCGACTGGCGTTCGAATGTTGCTGACACGAAAGCCCTCAGTTAGCCCCCGTTTCAATCCGTGAAGTAACTTCAGTAACTTCCGCTGCGATCTTCGGACTGCTTTGTAGCACTGAGGGGCCATTCTCCCGGGCCCGGCATTGCGTTAGTACTAGTGCGAGTGGCCATGTTGGGCACTCACTAACGTCATGCTGACATTCTTAATTAAAGCGAGTCTCAAACGCCAAGCCGTCCTTGCTGCACTGGTGATCCTGTGCGCACCAGCGATCGCGCAGCAAGCATCTTTCTCACTCCTGCCAGGGCTATCCATAGAGCCGAACGCCATGGTCCGGTCTGTGGGGCCAGTGATACTACCTGAGGCTCCCAGCCATCGATTCTGGGATCGCGAGAATAGTTTTCTGTTTGCGGCCAATGCGGCATTCAGCACGGCCGATTTTATTGTGACTCGAAATAATCTGCGAAACGGCGGCCAGGAATTGAATCCGGTTACCCGCGTCTTTGCCGGCAGCACAGCGGGTCTTGCGGTGAATTTCGCGGGGGAGACTGCCGGTGTCGTGGCACTCAGTTATGTTTTTCATAAGACGGGTCATCACAAGATGGAACGCGCGATCTCTGTGCTCAACCTCGGGTCGTCGGCGACGGCTGTAACCTTTGATGTGATGCGTCGTTAGTTTCTTTGCTATTGAGGCCTTAGGATTAGAACAATTTCTGATTCCGGGGCCGGCCCAATATCGGCCTATGTTCGTGGACTGGCGCATATAATTCCTGTCGAATTTTCCGCTGTATAATTGCGAGAGAGCTTCAATGCTGGCTGCTTTTTTCTGACCCTCCTGTTGCGATTCCGTTGTTGCATCGTCGGTCCGGCCAAATGGAGAAGAAGAGCGTCCCGGCATGAGTCGCCGCACCGAAAATAGGAAACCATGAAGGATTACCGCAAGTTTTACATCGATGGGAACTGGGTCGAGCCTGCTCAGCCGCATGACTTCACCGTCATCAACCCTGCGAATGAAAAGCCCATTGCGACGATCTCTCTGGGCAGCGCCGCCGATGTGGACCGAGCGGTAGCGGCGGCTAAACGCGCCTTCGAATCGTATTCGGAATGCAGTGTGGAGGATCGTCTCGCGCTGTTGCGCCGCATTCTCGATGGTTACAAGGCGAAGATGGAGGAAATGGCAGCGATTATTTCGCAGGAGATGGGCGCTCCCCTTTCGCTTGCGCGAAAAGCTCAAGCACCCGCGGGACTCGCGCACTTATTGGAAATTGTAAAAGTAGTGGAGAAATTCAAGTTTGAGGAGTTGAAGGGATCGACGCTGTTGCGAAAGGAACCGGTGGGAGTGTGCGGTTTGATCACACCCTGGAACTGGCCGATGAACCAAGTTGTGGCTAAGGTGGCGCCCGCGCTTGCGGCGGGATGCACCGTTGTTCTGAAGCCCAGTGAATTTGCGCCGCTCTCGTCGTATCTGTTGGCGGAAATTCTTCACGAAGCCGCAGTACCGGCCGGAGTTTTCAACCTGGTCAGTGGCGACGGACCGACGGTCGGCGCTGCGATCTCTGCGCATCCTGATGTGGACATGGTCTCATTCACCGGATCTACGCGCGCTGGCGTTGCAGTGGCGCAGGCCGCGGCTCCCACGGTGAAACGGGTGACCCAGGAACTGGGTGGAAAATCCGCCAACATCATTCTGGATGACGCCGACCTGGAGAAAGCGGTCAAGCTGGGCGTGCAGGAATGTTTTCGCAATACTGGCCAATCCTGCAACGCGCCTACGCGTATGTTAATTCCTCGATCCAAAATGGATTCCGCGGTCGCAACGGCGAAGCTGACGGCCGAGGCTACGAAAGTTGGAGATCCCCTTGCCGAGGACACAGCGGTGGGTCCGCTGGCAAACAAGGCGCAATTCGACAAAGTGCAGCGCTTAATTCAGAAAGGAATAGATGAAGGCGCGAAGCTGGTCGTCGGCGGAACGGGACGTCCGAATGGATTTACGAAGGGATACTTTGTTAAGCCCACGGTGTTCTCCGATGTTCGCAATGACATGACGATTGCCCGGGAAGAAATATTCGGGCCGGTTTTGTGCATGATTCCTTATGAAGATGAAGAGGAAGCGATTCGAATTGCGAACGATTCGCCGTATGGCTTGTCAGGCTTCGTGACTTCGGGAAGTCTGGAGCGCGCGCACAAGATTGCTAAGCGGATTCGAGCGGGAAATGTACACATCAATGGCGCGAGAGTTGACTTCTCTGGCTGCTTTGGAGGGTACAAGCAGTCGGGCAATGGCCGGGAATGGGGCGAGGCCGGGCTCGAGGAATTTCTCGAGTTAAAGACAATTTTCGGTTACGCAAGCGTTGCGAAGTAGGCGGGAAATCACAATTGTCTGGCATCGAAGCCGGCGAGTAGGGCCGCATCTCGCAACTTTTGATCCGCGGTGAGAAAGACACGGTTCTGAGGAGTGTGTTCACACCATTCCAGTGCCGCTGCCAGTTGAAGAGAGTCCGCGGCTCGCAGGTCGAAGCGGTCCACAAGCTGCATCGACGTCGCGCGCACACGTTCGGAAGGTTGAATTACAGACCACAATCCGGAAAGTTTCGTCGCCAGAGTAGTGGCCTTTGCCCAGTCCCGCGAATCGAGTTCCTTCATTCGCATAAGTCTCGCCAACGCACTTGCGATCTCGACTGGTGTCGCCCACCACACGACGATGTCATAGGTAGCGTAAAGGGAAATCGCGTGGGGCGTTGTGCTCTGCCGCACACAGAGTGGAACGAGAGCGCTTGCGTCCCAAAAAGCTGAAACTCGCGTTACCTGCCTTCCCGCTCTTCCCGCCATATCTGTTTTACAACCTCGTCAGAAACGCTTCCCGGAGGCTCCGGCCAAGAGGTAGAAGCTGGCCGTCTACTTAGTGGCAGCTTGAGAACGCCATTTGCAACCAGTCGCTGCTCCTGCTCTGAGTGTTCATCGAAACGGCAGGGAATTATGCGGGCGACGGGCTTGTTACGGTCGCACACCAACACCTCCTCACCGTCGCGAACGAGTTGAATATGCGCGCTGAGACGAGCTTTCAGCTCGGCGATATTGACTGTTTTCATAATGCAATTATACCGAATGTGACTATGTTAGTCATCTCCTTTATTCCGGTCGCCGCTGCTCGTACGGCGCGGCCTCGTCGTGAGTGCCTGCAATCATTTCGGGCTAGGAATAGCTTCGCTGTCAAAGTCCCGCTACGCTGGGTCACGCAGCGACAAATTCTGATAAGCTGGGCGGCGTACAGCGAGATTCGAGGACAAAACTGTGGAAGTGGTGGCTGGTATCGATCTGGGCGGCACTGCCATCAACTATACGTTGATGAATCGGGAAGAGAAGTTTCTCATTGAAGAACTGTGCGAACATCCGGCGCTTTCAAAACAAGGACCAGAGGTTTGCCTGCAGCAGATTGCGGCGGGACTTGCCATTGCAATTGAACTGGCCGGCATTGCTCTAGACGATATCGTAGCCATCGGCCTGGATACTCCGGGACCCTCCAGTGCGTCGGGCCAGCTCAGTGCCCGGGGTTCCACTAACTTTGTGCATCCGAAATGGGCGGGATTCGATATCCGCGAGGGTCTGGCGCACAAACTGGGCAAACCAGTTTCGTATCTGAACGATGCGAATGCGGCGGCGCTGTGGGGACACTACACGATCTTTGGCGCCAATAGCCACGAAACCTCGATTTCCGACGTGGTTGGCACCGGCAATGGCGGAGGCATCATCCTCGACGGCAATGTGGTGAAGGGCAAGAATGGATTCGGGGGCGAACTTGGCCATGTGCTGATCCCGTATCAGAGCATCGCGGGGATTGCCGGCATTCACCCGCAATGCAATTGCGGAAGAATCGGCGACCTGGAGTCGCTATGTTCGCTCACCGCCATCGAGAAAACACTGCTACCGTATTTTCTGCAGCGCTCCCCGAGCCACGCGTTGGCGCAACAGGATCGGCATCAGGCAGCTAAATCGGTTCGCGGATTGGCGGACCATCGCGATGCCATGTGCAAAGAAATTTTTCGGGTGCAAGCCCACGCGCTAGGGCTGTTTTTCGATGAAATGATAAATACTTTCGACCCCGATGCTTTGATTGTTGGAGGAGGCGTGCTTGAAACCAGTCCGGAATTTCAGCAGTGGTTTCTGGCCGAAATCCGCGCCGGGATGCCGAACCAGCGCGAGGAGCAGGCGAACATTCCTATCCATGTGATGCCCAATGGCGATACGGCCGGGGCGCGAGGCGCGGCCCTGGAAGCGCTCAAACTTGCCCGGCAAAGCGGCCTCGCGTAGCTCGCCAATTTTCGTCAGCTTTCGAGCTATCTGCCGCAATCGTCATTGATCGCGAACGTCAATGATCTGTTTCCGCCCAAACTCGGCAGCGGCCATCGCCATATCTTGCGATCCAGATAAGAAATGAGATGGCCGCAAGGGCGATCAGAAAGTAAATGATTCCGCCCTGGTGATGGAGCCTTCCCGCCAGGAAGCTGCGGTCGATGCGCGTGCTCAACATGCCGAGAACAAATATGCGCAGCCCGTTCTTCGCCACTGAGAGAGGTACGGCTACCGCAATCACCAGGGCTTTTCGCCAGACTGAGCGCAGAAGCATCTGCGCCAGAACCATGGTGGTGACCACTAACATCAGACTGGAACGGATACTGCTGCACTCCTGGGCAACTTCGATGGTCAACCCCGGAATCGTCATTTGTGTTCCGTCTTGAGCTGAGGGAACGCCGATGATCGCGAAGAGAGCGCGCGCAGACGCGACCGAACCCTCCTGCAGCAGCCCAACGATCGGGTTGAGAATGAACTCGGGAATTGGGACCATCCAAAACAAGAAAAAAAGAGGGAACAGGGCTCGGCGAAAAGCGCGCGTGCCAAACGAGATCATAAAAGCGCCAATCCACCATAAAACCAAGGCCAGCATATTTAAGGCGAGCCGCTGATCACCGAGCAGAGGCACGGTTTGCACCCTCGCAATCACTGTCGCGACAGCCGATAGCAGGAGAACAATTGAGCCAGCACTTAAAGCAGGCTCGACTGTCGATTCGTACGTTCTCCAATCCAGAAATAGCAAGGTAACGCTAACCGGAAAAATCAGCAGGATGTGAGTGTACCGGTTATCGCGTAAGGCAAGAGCAAAAGTAGAGATGAGGGGATTCGACCAAATCAGCAAAGAAATCGCGATCAGGACGGAGAAACGTAACCCAGGCGACAGTTTGGAAATCGATTCCCGCGTCGAACTTGTCGGCGTCGCACTTGTCAGCACCAGGAAATGTTACGCTACGAACGGGGAAGCGCCAAAAGCTTTATTAAGTCCGTTCGCGGTAGGAATTTGACGTGGAAGCAAGTACTTTAGACATCGGCTCCGCCAAAACCTCCTTTACTTCGTCTGTAGTGACTTGAAAGGAAGTCAGTTTCGCTCTTCCAAAGGATGTTGTGATGGCACAGTCGGTAGCGTCACGACCGGTCGCCATTAGTACCCGCCCAATGCGACGAGCATTATGTCTGGCGTCAAATGTCCACCAGCGATTTCCCAGGTAAACCTCAAACCATGCGCTGAAATCCATAGGACTCGGAACCACGACCACGCCGATGTCGCCCAGGTAGCCGGTGGCGTAGCGAGCCGGAATATTAAGCGCCCTACAGAAAGTGATCGCCAGGTGCTGGAAGTCCCGGCATACCCCGACCCTCTCTGTATAAACTCCCAGCGCGGTGCGAAAAGGACTGGAAAATTCGTATCCAAAAGTGACTTTGCTGTGCACCCACTCGCAGACTGCCTGCACCCGACCCCACCCTCTTGGGGCGTTGCAGAATAGTTCGCTGGCAGTTGAGCACAGGAGATCCACTTCGCAATAGCGGCTGTTCATAAGGAAGGGCAGGACGTCGTGCGGCAGTCGATCGACCGGAATCTCGGCTGCTTGCGGATCGGAGGCGTCGGGCAGACCGGAATCTTGGATGAGCGTGGAATTCTGGAATCGAATCTTGCCGGGCGGCGCCAATAAGCGACAAGCGTGATTGCCAAAGCTGTCCTGAAAGTTTTCCATCTCGACCAGCGGATCGGTATGTAATTCGTCCAGTTCGCGCAAGTCCTTTTTCCGCGACGGGTGAACGTTGAGCAGAGCGACGATCGGAACTTGACCAACCGTTTCGAATTGAATGTCGTAACCCAGGCGAATCATCATAAAAATGTAGTTTTCCTCGAGCCAACACGCTGCCGGCGCAGGTGAGATGCAGAAGCTACCATGTGAAAGCGTTCAACCATCCACATTTTTTTTGCTGAACCGGATCACAAATTCCGGGTCAGCAATCAGTGTATGATGCGGTAAGTTCACAGCAGAGGCCAAAAGTGACATATTGTTTGGGAATTGCAACGCGGGAAGGCTTGGTATTAGCTTCGGATTCAAGGACCAATGCCGGTTTCGATCAGGTCAATGTTTGTCGCAAGATGTATCGCTTCGTGCAGCCGGGAGAGCGTGTATTTGTAATTCTGACCAGCGGTAGCCTCTCGATCAGCCAGTCTGTCATCACTTTGCTGGGCGAGGATTTTGATTCCGGACGAGGGCTTGCCCAGGCAGGTTCTCTGTACGATGCTGCGCGCATCGTGGGCGACTGCGTGCGCCGGATTTCCGACATCGATCGCGCATCTCTGGAGCGTGATTCCTTCTCTTTCAATGTTCACTTGCTGCTGGGAGGGCAGGTTCGCGGCCAGGACCCCAACCTGTATCTGATTTATCCCCAGGGAAATCCCCTGGCGGCGACGGAAGATTCGCTGTATTTGCAGCTGGGGGAGTGCAAATATGGCCGGCCGATCTTGGATCGCGGCATTCAAGCCTCAACTTCTCTTGAGGTTGCGGCCAAGTATGCACTTCTATCGCTCGATGCAACTATGCGCTCGAATGTCACCGTAGGTCCGCCCTTCGACCTGTTGCTATATAAAAGAGACAGCCTGCAGATAACGCGGTACCGTCGCGTTTGCGCTGGGGATAGGGATCTAAATCTAATCCACTCAAGCTGGGAGCAATCGTTGCGGCGGGCTGTCGAGCAGTTGCCCGATATCGAATTCGAAAGCGAAAATCCGACCCGGAGCGAAAATCCAATCCAAAGAGAAGTGGCGCGATCCCGGGGATAGGCTCGGAGGGCCGGCTGGCCAGACCGCAGCGAGCGAGAGATTTCTTCGATACAGCTAATAGTTTTTCCCGATCCTCAATTCGCCGTCCATAGGCTATGCTGGCGAGGCTTGCGGTGGCGCAACCATGATTACAGAAACGGATCCGTCCGATCGTAGCGGAGCGAAGGCGCTTCAGCGATACGACTTCGATGGCGCGTACGATGAAATGTTCAGCGCCCTGGACCATCCGCGAAAACAGTACCGGCCACTACACAATCTGCTGCTCAATCTAGGGCCGGACGAGTTGTTGCGCAGCAAACACGAGGCCGACCAATCCTTCTTCAACCAGGGAATCACTTTCACGGTCTATGGGAACGATAAGGGGACGGAGCGGATTTTCCCTCACGATCTGCTGCCCAGGATTATTACCGCGACGGAATGGGAAAGAATTGAGCGCGGACTGACGCAGCGGATCACCGCGCTGAATTTGTTTCTGAAAGACGTGTACCACGAAGCTAAAATTATCGAAGACGGCGTCGTGCCCGGGAGCATTGTTTATACCTGCAAACATTACCGCCGCGAGATGCGTGGAGTTAAAGTTCCGCGCGACGTCTACATCACCGTAGTCGGTACAGACTTGATACGAAATCCGGATGGAAACTTTGTGGTTCTGGAGGACAATCTGCGCGTCCCCAGCGGGGTTTCCTACATGCTCACCAGTCGCCGCGTGATGAAACAGATCTTTCCCGGGCTGTTCCAAAAATGCCGGGTGCGACCGATTGAGCAGTACAGCCAAGTGCTCCTCTCGACTCTGCGATCGTTCGCTCCTGAGGGCCGATCCGAACCTACGGTTGTGCTGTTGACTCCTGGCTCCTATAACTCCGCCTATTTTGAACACACTTACCTGGCTCGCGAGATGGGGATTGAACTAGTCGAGGGACGAGACCTGGTGGTGCACGACAATATCGTGTACATGCGAACGACCTTCGGCCTGCAGCGGGTGGACGTGATCTATCGCCGAATCGACGACGATTATCTCGATCCCCTCGTTTTCGAAAATGGATCCACGCTCGGGTCTCCGGGGCTTTTCAATGCTTATCGCGCCGGTAATGTAGCTTTTGCCAATGCTCTCGGGACGGGCGTGGCCGACGATAAGGCGATCTATGCCTTCGTTCCTAAGATCATTCGCTATTATCTCGACCAGGACCCGATTCTGGAGGGTGTGCAAACTTTTCTGATGTCCGATCCCGGGCAACGGGACCATGTGTGCCAACGACTGGAGGAATACGTGGTGAAAGCCGTGGGCGAGTCCGGGGGATATGGAATGCTGATCGGCCCGCACAGCACGGAAAAAGAGCGTTCGGAGTTTCGAGAAAAAATCTATGCTCAACCGAGAAACTATATTGCGCAACCGACCATCAATCTTTCCACCGCCCCCTGTTTTGTGGATGGAATGATCGAACCACGTCACGTCGATCTGCGTCCTTATATCCTCTATGGCGACAAAATCACCATTGTTCCGGGCGGCCTCACCCGGGTCGCACTGCGCAAAGGTTCTTTAGTTGTGAATTCTTCGCAAGGCGGGGGCTCGAAAGACACCTGGGTCCTGCAAAACTGAGTTGCAAGAGTGAGTTCCACCAGAATGAGTGACTGAACGACATGCTTTCCCGCGTTGCCGACAGTTTGTATTGGATGAGCCGCTATTTCGAGCGCGCGGACAACGCGTCGCGCGTGCTGAAGGCGACCTACGGCCTGATTCTGAATCCGGCAAAGTTCTCCACGGAAGAACGATGGTTTCGCGCCGTATGCTCGCTGGCTCCCGGCGGCGCGTCTAAGAATGTCGACCTGCAGCGCGTGCTGTTTTCATTGGTGGCAGATCCGGAAGGCACTTTTTCCATCGTGAAATGCATCAGCGGAGCTCGCGAAAATGCCCGCCAGGTCCGCGAGGAAATCAGCTCGGAGATGTGGGAACATCTGAATCGCCTTTTTCACGATGTGACCAGCTTTACACTGCGACCCGATGACGACGCGGGCGCTATGCGTGTAGTGACGCTGGTCCGCGAAGGTTCCTACAGATTCACCGGGATTACCGGCGCGACCATGAATCACGATGAAGCCTGGCATTTTATACAGCTGGGCAAATATATCGAACGAGCCTGCAATCTGTGCGTTATGTTAGACGCCTATTTTGTCCTGGGTAAACATGCGGATGATCTCGACTGGGTGGGCCTGTTAAGCAGTTGCGCCGCTTTCGAGGCCTATTGCAAGGCTTGCACCGCCGAACTTAAACCGGAGCGAATCGCAAATTTTCTTCTGCTAAAGCCGGAGTTTCCCTACTCGGTCCGTTATTCCGTGGACAGCATGCACGAAGCGTTGACCGCGATTGGGAATCTTTCCCTGAGCCGGCGGACGGAGAATGTCGAAAGATTAATCGGGCGTCTGCGATCGATGGTCACCTACGTACAGATCGACGAAATTATTTCCGAGCTGCACAAATATCTGGCCGCGATTATTGAGCAATGTCGCGAACTGCATGCTGCCGTTCACGAACTCTATATCGAATATCCGATTGAAGTCGCTTTTCAAAACTGAATGTTTTACGCCATTCGCCATTTCACGCGTTATCGCTATAGCCGGCCTGTCTGGCAGAGCATGATGGAAGTGCGCATGCATCCCAGAAGCGAGGGCAACCAGCGCTGTTTCGTTTTCCAGTTGTCGGTAAATCCGCGCGCTCGTATTTTTGGTTATACCGATTCCTACGGTAATCTCGTGCACCACTTCGACCTGCCCTCCCGCCACGGCCAGCTCACTATCATTACGGATGCCCTGGTGAATATTGAGACGCAGCCGTCGATTTCCGAAGTTATGGAATACGGCGCCTGGCAGGAACTGGAAGATCTCGTGGAAAAGAAAGACTACTGGGACATGTTGATGCCCAGTCATTTTGCGCGATCATCCCCGGAGCTGGAGAATCTGGCCCTTGAGATCGGAGCCACGGAAAGGAAAAGACGCAGTCCGCTGGCGTTTTTGCTGGATATCACTGCGGCCGTTCATCGTACTTTCAAATACGTAAAGAAGAGCACTGCGGTCAATTCACCCATAGAAGATGCGCTGCGTTCGCGGCAAGGCGTGTGCCAGGATTTTGCTCATATCATGATCGCCCTGGTGAGAAATGCCAGAATTCCATGCCGCTACGTCAGCGGATATCTCTATCACGGCGGCGAAGATAGCCACCCTTCAGCGGACGGGGCAACCCATGCATGGGTGGAAGCTCTCTTGCCGGGGATTGGCTGGGTGGGATTCGACCCAACCACGAATCGACTGGCCGATGAGAAGCACATTCGAACCGCGATCGGCCGCGATTATGCAGATGTTCCCCCCACCATGGGCATGATGAAAGGGAAGGCGGAAACTCAGCTGCAGGTACGGGTGCGAGTCACCCCATCCCAGGCGGTTCTGCCTCCCGACGAGGAGTTTGCCGCCGACGAAGAATGGTCGCAGTTTCTCGACGAAACCGAGCAATCGCATTTGGCCGAAGCGCAGCAGCAATAGGCAAAACCCGCCAGCGGCGGCAATCCTGCGCCACTGTTGAAAATTCTTTCACATTGACGCGAGCCAGCGATTGCGGTTATGCTGCCTAACGTTTTTCGAATCAAACGGGAATCCCCCCTGATAAAGACTCCCCGAAGCGCAAGCGCAAGCGATTGATCAGCGAACGAAATTAAAACCATCAATTACCATTGTCCATCCCAGGAGAAGAGTCCATGCGAACTTCCAAGACCACCTTTCTAGTATTGCTTTTGGCGCTTGGCGTATCTATAAGCGCTAGCCCTCGCACTGTAGCTGCGCAGACGCATTCGGCAGTGCCATATCCAACTCGGGCGACGGCTCAGGCCATCGACCTTGGCGCGCTCAGAGAGTTGCAAGGAACGACACCGATTTCTATCACCGTTGCTCTGAGCTTACCCAATTTGAGCGAGGCAGAGGATCTGCTCAAATCGGTGAACACGCCCGGCGATCCGCAGTATCACCAGTTCTTGACCGCTGATCAATTCGTGGCTCGCTTTGCGCCTTCGAATTCCGAAATCGCCAAAATTATTGCCGGTTTGGCCAAATACGGGTTGTCAGTCGAGCGCACCACGGCGACCACTCTTAAAGTGACTGGACTGCCGGCCAACGTGGAACGAGCCTTCTCGGTGACGTTGCATAGCTATGAAGTTCCGGCGCGCGCCGACGCTCCTGGGTATACTTATTACGCTCCTCTT
>PKXU01000041.1 GCA_003132445.1 Acidobacteriaceae bacterium
GCC
Organism: Acidobacteriaceae bacterium; assembly: GCA_003132445.1. GTDB lineage: Bacteria > Acidobacteriota > Terriglobia > Terriglobales > Acidobacteriaceae > Sulfotelmatobacter. Next base: position 4 of record PKXU01000041.1, read on the forward strand.
GCATGAGTTTCTGCTGCACCGCGATTGGAGTTCCCACGGCGTCCAACCATGAACGGTAGCTATGGCGTAGCGTATGGGTCGGCAGTTTGCCGATCCCCGCCCTCCCAGCCGCCTTATGAAATACCCGCAATATCTGCGGATAAGACCACGGCAACCGCCCCAACTGAACAGGCGAAGCGAAGAGCCAATCCCCGTCAGCGGAAAACTGAGTCGTTTNNGTTTCCACGCTTTCAGCATCGTCAGCAGTTCGGCGTCTACGCTCATCTGCTTTTGCGAGTAGACTGTCTTTACTTCATCGACATGTTGACGGACAATTCCGCGTTCGATCCGCAACTTGCCGTTCAACCAATCCACGTCGCACCATTTCAGAGCAAGACATTCACTGATTCGCAGACCGAAACACACACAGAGCAGAGCCATCGTGCGGAACGGTTCCTCAAGATGTTGAATGAACTTTCGGAACTCCTCCACCGTCAAGCTTCGCGGCTGGCGAGTGCGCTTGGTTGCTCCCTTGACCACAACAAGGTCAATAGGATTACGGGAAATTTCGAGCGCACCGCTCCACATTGCAAATTCCATGAGCAGATGCAACATGCCCCGCACATGGGATTTGCTCTTGGGAGCCAAATTCAATTGGCGCAACCACAGTTCTACCGGTCGTGGTTGAACTTCACCAATCAAGCGGTCACCCCAGTCCGGCAATATGTGGTTTCGCAGCCAGGATCGGTACATCCGCGCCGTGGAATGACGCGAAGGCAACCGCTCCCGCTCGTACCGTGCTGCCAAAGCCCGCACTGTGAGACTCTCGCTTTCTATGACGTTGGTACTTTCCGATGGTTGCCCGGTGACATCGGGCAGGAAAGATTGCGCTTGTCGTTGCGCGGCTCCCTTGGTTCGGAATTCTTTCCGAGTACCGATCAACTTCGAGCACCGTTTGCCGTCTTCCCACCACAGGAAATTCCACGTTTTACGTCGTTTGTCGAACACTACACTTCCGGTTTTGTGCCGTGCTGCCCTTTTCATTGATCCATCCTTTCGGCAGGGAGCACGGATGGCGATTTTGATGGTAGCACGGCAGATTCTAGAAGTGCCGCGTCCAAATCTGACAGCCGAAAGCGCCAGACCCGGCGCTTGGTGCCAGAGAGTGCAAAGGCTTTCACTTTGCCCTGCCGGACCCAGAGCAAGAGTGTGCGCACTTTGACTTTGAGATACGCACCCGCTTCCATCGCCGTCAGCCATTCCGCTGGATAAATCATGGAAGTCTCCCCGAGTTTTGCTGGATCTGAGACTTAAAGAATTGCAGTCGCGCGATTCCTCTCTGCGAAATCTGGTATGCGACGCGGCTATGAACGGTTTGACGGAGAAGCAAGCCCTGCTTATGTAGACGGAACAGGTAGCTGTAGACAGAACAGCGGTGATGAAGTCCGCCTAATTGTCTACAAACGGCGTCCGGCGTCATGCAACGGCCACTCTGGGAGAGTATTTCCAGGACTTGTTGTTTAGTCATGTTGCCCTGCTAGTGTGTAATGACCGTCTGCCTTCACATACTTCAGGCGCTTCGTCACGTAGACGTGATACAGGAGCTTGCGAACGTAGACAGAAATAGGGATTGCCAACTGTTCAGTTGCGATCTTCAGTTGTTCAAACGTCCCGGTCGGAATACGAGCGTCCAGCTTTGCATCCCAAACGTCAGGACATTCGCCGAGTTGACGAAATAGCTGGCAATTGCCAAACGAATTGCTCAACAGCCAATCCAACCCGCTGGAGACGGACCGCCCTGCATCATTGGCAGATCGGATTAGCGCCGTGTCTACAGCCGAGGGAAGGCGGAGCGAAATGACCCGAGTGGGCGCGGCGTTTCTCAGTTGCTGCTGACTGTTCATTTGAACCACCCTCCTTTCTTCGGAGCCTTAATCTGGTCTTTCAGTATTCCCATCGACCGCGAGCCGTTGTAGAAGATACGAGCGGAGCAGAAGCCACAATTGATGAACGGGCGTTTGGTCCGCGTAACAAATACTGCGACCCCATGCCCGCAAACAGGGCACGGAGCCGTGCCTAGCTCAGGCATGGCTGGCTTGAGTTCCAGAACTGCCTTCTCTGGGTCGCTTTTTTCCGCCTCGATGATTCTCTGCCCCAAGCGTCTTAACAGGGTAGGTTTTGGTTTATCGTTGTCCATGTCTCAGATAGCCTCATTCCCTGGATTCGCGGGTCTCGCGGCCTTTAGAGATACATCTCTAAACGCGAAACTAGAGTAAGGCCAGTTCCTGAAAAACGGCTTCGTGGTGGAAGCGCGGGAACTTGTACTCGCGGGAGATATAGAAAGGCAGGAAATGACTCACGGCAGAACCGCTAAAATGCGCACGAATACACGTAGGAAAAAAGGCGATAGGTTCTTGACAACTATTTCGGGAAACCGGAAAAACTCGTTGGAGAGCAGAGTGGCGAGGCTGGAAGAGAAAGTCCTGGAGTTGGAAGAGGCGATTGATCGTACTTCTGGGGTGGTGCCCGCCCATTTCTACGGAACAAGCAAAACGAAGCCGGGTCCACGGGAGAAGATCGCTGATACCGAGCTGTTTCAGAACCGCGACAACATTGTGAAATGGCTAGAGGAATATTGGCCTCAGATCGTCAAGCCGCTTCTTTCAGCTAAAGGTCCACGACAGGTTGCGGCGCTCTTGCGAGAGCTAGCACCAAAGCCGGAGATACGCTCGGAGTGGCAGAGGAGATTTGTGGGACATCCAGCAAAGTTATTTGAGTTCTTGCACAGCGATAGGTTTAGGATCAAACCACCTAATAAGACAGTCCTCAATGCACTCCGCCCTATTGACTCCGAACAGCGAAGACGAGCGGCGAACCGTCTACCGACACGTCAAATCGCGAATGCAATGGCGGGCGTCCCAAAGCTAAAGTGGCGCACATCGTTGGACAAATGCACGCAAAATCCGTCGGCCCATCGGGTCGGTCATCCTACCGCTCAGCATTATCGAAAGACGTTTCGGATTGCTGAAAACGAGGGCTTCTAGGCGAGTGTTCGCAAATCGTAACAGAATGAAGAAATTGACCAAAGATCAGAACATGCAGGACTTCCAGAATCACCCGAGTTTTTCTGCGTGAATCAGAAATTGTGTTCGCAATTCGTAAAAAAAGTAATTCACAATTGACATTGGAATAATCCTGGCTTACAAAGTCGCTCGATTCAGATTTGAAAGGTCCGGTTGGTTTAGCTCTCGCAGACCACTATTACGGATCCCACAACAGCGGACAACCAAACCGTTATTGACTTTCAAAAAGATTCAAGCAGCTCTACAGTCAATTTCTACGAAACGCAGCGCCAGGTGTACGCGGGCAGTGCGACCGGAACTCCTCTTAGTACCACGATCACGTGCTTTAACGGCGTGGACATTACAAGCCCTGCTAGCTGTCCCACGACCGGGGTCTATGCGCCAATCAGTCGCCAAACGGTGTTTCCGTATCTTCCGAATCCTTCTTCCACCAGTGCCGAGTCGGAAATAGACACGCAGTATTATGGGAGCGTTGCAGGCTTTTCGTCTGAAGTTGATACGTACGACTATGGTATAGGCGCAGTAGGTCCAATCCTGAACAAAGTGATCACCGCGTACGGCACTGTTGGAAATCAGATTTTACCCAGCAGCGTGACCGTCGAGGACAGTNNTGTCCGGCTATCTGGTTTACGCTCACCGTGCGACGAACGAACTGATCGAGTCGACGACAGTTCGCCAGATAGTCCAGTGAAGATAGCGGTCCCTCGCCATGTGCGGCCAGTAGTGCAAGCCGTGTCGGCGCAACGCTTGATCTACGCGAGCCTGCCACCAGAAATTGACGTTGAGGCTCGCCTCAAGCGTACGGAACTGATGCCACCAGTAAATGGGAATGTAAATGAAGTCGCCGGGCTCGAGGATCGCACGGAACGGAGTCGCACGACTGAATAGTGGGTAGCGGGAGAGGTCCGGCTTTTCGATCTCGACACGGCTGAAGTTCGACATGTAGTCCCAAGCGCTTCGTGGATAAAGCTCGTCGAGCTGCGTCGAAGGGAACAGAATGATCTCCTTTCGGCCAAGGAGTTGGATGTTGATGTTATCCTCCGTGTCGTAGTGTGTCTTCGTCACGTTTCCGGTCGACCCCATCCAGATGTTCTTGGTGATGAACTTGCGGAGAACGTACCGGATTGGCGGCGACTCTTCGTTTAGCGCACCCCACGTGTGGAGCGGCTGCTGGTGGACGCGACACTTCTCGTCCGCGTTCGCCGGCGCGAATATACTATCGACGGCCTTAGCGAACGCGATTTTCGGTTCGACACCGATTTTCAGCCTCTCGGCATAGTCGAGGTAGTCGCCATTCGTGGAAACGCCAATCTCTAGACTACGCGTACCGTACATCGCCTTCAAATACTCGGGCGTCCATTTGTACGAAGGGGGCCAGTCTTTGACGGCGCCACGCACGATGACGGGGCGCTCGCGACGCACATAGCGTTCAGCGAACTCTTCGACGCTCGGTGCGAGAGCGACGTCGACAGGTGCAGCGTCCTCAAACATGCGGCAGATATTATCACGGGCGCGACTGACGCGCCACGCCCTTTTTGGCCGCAGCGGCAGCGGGCGGTTTGAAGCCCCTTCTGAAAGGCGGCTCCGCTCCCGTCTTGTTGAGGCACGGAGTCAAGCAGCCAAAGTTGTTAGGGCGTGAACTCATAGACCCGCCATTGGACAGGTTGCCCAATGGTCCGCGTCGGGCCAATCGGGATGTGTTGCAACCTTGAGG
>PKXU01000086.1 GCA_003132445.1 Acidobacteriaceae bacterium
GACGGGTCTCGTCGTCTTGCGGAAGCTGCGCGTCTTGTGCGATTGGGCACATGATTTACCAAACGAAATGATGAGCACTCACGGCATCGGTCCCCGTTTGATTCCTCAATTAAGTGATGGCCGATGCTTTGGCGATTTGCGCCGCCACGGAGCGTGATCCGACCAGCGCCAGAGCTGGCCGAGCGGTGGCCTTTTTGCAGGGTCTGCGTCAGGGGTTGCGCCGGGGTAAGCAAGGGGTGGTTGGGGAGCTTCATGCAGTCTGGGTATTGGATTATGAGTGATATGAGTCATAATTTCATGGCTTCTTTCCAAAGAGGACAGAGCAGCGGCCTATAAATACAGCGTAGGCCTGGAAAGAATGATTCGCCTGGTCCGGAATGCACAGTCCCGAAAACCAAAGTAACTAAATGGGGCAGCTCGTGTTGTTGTTGGGTTGCACGTAGCAGAGCGGGAGGTTACAACGCCGGAGGGACGGACGCATCTTTTGCCCATGACGGAATGAGTCCCCAGCGGATCAGCGAGAGTTCGCGGACGGGCTCCTTGGGATGCTGGCGGATGACGGGGATCAACTGGGTGGGGGCAATGTTGTAGCGGGGACTCCAGTCTTCATCTCCCGATACGCTGTCGAAGTATTCCTCCACAAGCTGCTTCCGCCGCGACAATCGGTAACGTCCGCACAGGAGATGATTGTCCCGTGCAGCCCTGTAGCCCGCAGCAGCCAGAGCGGCCGTTGCCGCTTGGAGCGCCGCATTGTAGGCGATCGTGCACCGCCAGTCGGCGGGCAGTTGTTTCACTTGGCAAGCCGAGAGATCCCGATCCGAAATCGCCAACTGACAAGTTGCTCTCGTGAGCGGGTCAGAATGCAGGGATGAACTGATATTAACATTCACAACTTAACCGTTGGTTGGGTAATCGTTCAATATGCTATTCTATTCATCAAAACCCCCTGTTTAAGGGGGTTTTGTAAAAGAGGATGACGTGGAGCCCACAACCCGCTCTCTATCGCAGCAGGAAAGCCGAGTCATCCTCGCCCTGAATGAGAGGGGCCGGCGGGAGGCCACGCGGGAGGAGATTATCGAGCTTCTCGGCGGCTTCCCCAAGGCCGCCGACCATGTCATCGAGTCGTTGCGCCGCAAAGGCTGGCTGGAGCGGGCCAGCTGGGGGAAATATCTGGTCATTCCCCCGGAACAGGGGCCGGATGCTCTGGGCGACAGCAATCTACTGGCTCTCGCCAGCCATATCGCCGACCCTTATCACATCGGCTATGGCACGGCGGCCGCCCACTACGGGCTGACGACGCAGCACCGCAACGTAATCGTGCTTGTGACGCCGGTGCATCTGCGGGCACGCCAGGTCGGTGAATCGCGGGTCCGGATCGTCAATCCCGCGCCGAAAAAATTCTTTGGTTTCGAGCCCGTGGACGTGCTTGGCCGCAATGTCATGATCTCCGACCGCGAAAAAACAGCCATCGACTGCATCGACCGCCCGGCGCTGGCCGGCGGAGCAGGCGAGGTTGCCATCATCCTGGCCACGGCCAGCCGCCGGTTCGACTGGAACAAGGCGGTCGATTATCTGGAGCGGATCGGATCGGGCGCCGTCGTGCGACGCTTCGGCTGGCTCGCCGATCATGTCCAGGCAGAAATTCCGCCGGATGTGCGCGAACACCTTGTACAACTCGCCGGTCGCAGCCGGAGCGCATGGCTCGGTCCTGCGCCTGTGCACAAGGTGCCGGACGCTATCGGTTATGACGAAACATGGCATTTGTTCGTCAACGTCCCGCGCGAGGAGTTGCACGGCAGCGCCGGGCTCGGCCGGCGCAAGGCGATCAGGAAGGAACACTGAGGATGATCACGCAGCCGCAAGTGCAGCGCTATGCCACGGAATCCGGCCTTCGCGACATCATGATCGCGGAGAAAGAGGTCGTGCTGACATTCCTGCTGCAGCTTCTCTCTGAACGCGGCCTTCTGGACCGCCTTGCCTTCAAGGGCGGCACCTGTCTGCGAAAAATGTTCGTCGGAAATCAGGGGCGATTTTCGACCGATCTGGATTTCACCGGCATCGAGCAGCACGACCACGAAGATGTCATCCTCGCCATGATGGAGGCATTCGAGCAGCCCTTTCACGGGATTCGCTTCGCTATTCCGGACGGCGGTTACTACGAAACCGCAGACACGCTGTCATGGGGCGTCAATCCCACCCATGCTCATGACTGGAACATGAGTGGTAACAGCGCAGTCAAGCTGCAGATCAGTCGGCGCGAAACGCCAACGCTGCCGACAGAGGGCCGACCACAAATGTACCAGAGCTATTTCAGGGTTTTGCCTTTCGCGCCGGCGGAAATCGCATGCCTGACGCTGCCCGAAATTCTGGCCGAGAAAATACGCGCCTGCTATCAGCGCAATAAGGCGCGCGACATCTACGATCTCGGCATGTTTGCCACGCGGCCGCTCGATCAGGCGCTCATCCGCCGCCTTGTCGTGTTGAAACTCTGGCAGGCGCGGGATACTTTCGATCCGGCGCGTCTGATGCAGAAATTCGAGGATGGCAGGGCCTTCGACTGGGACGATCTGGGACAGCTCCTGCGTCGTACCATCATCATCGACCGTAACCGGATCACAGCCGATTGCGTTCGGGGTTTTGGATTTCTCGCAGACCTGACCGACGACGAGCGGGTGCTGGTCAACGATCCCCATCAGCGAGAGCGGGCGCTGTGGGAACGCTTAAGCGCGGTTGGATAGCCCCATTCGGAGATACATCTCATAGGTGGTCGCAGCAGAACTACGCCGTTGAGAAAGGGAGGAATGAACGGATGTACGAATTACCGAGAACCATCCCAGACGTGCAGATGCTGCTGGCGCTGGCGCCCGAAGAGCTGGCGGCAACCGTTCTTTTCCTGTTGAAGAAAAGAACTGAAGCAAAGTTTCATACCGGCAATCTGCAGAGAGAACTATGGGGACATTCCACATCCGGTCAGCCGGCATACCCGCGGCAGCGCGAAAACGAAATCAATCTCGCCCTGGTACGGGTGGCTGCAACTGAGCCGCCGCGCGCGCGCGATGGAAAGCGAAGCGGATTTCAAAAGCTTCAAGGTCGCCAACCTTCTGCCCAAAGAAATTCTCCATGCGAAGATTGCCGATCCCGTCTGGCGTGCGTTCATGCGGGGTGAATTCGACGTAGCGGCTTTTCAGGCCATGAAGGCAGTGGAGGTTTCCGTGCGGGCGGCAGCGGGGCTCGGCGACAATCTGATCGGCGTCAAACTGATGCGTGAAGCCTTTGCACCGGAGGCGGGGCCGCTGACAGACATGAACGCCGAAGGCGGCGAAAGGGTAGGGCGGATGGAGCTGTTTGCCGGAGCGATAGCGTCTTACAAGAATCCGCACTCCCACCGGGACGTGAACCTCGATAGCCCGTCCGAAGCCATCGAGATTATCCTACTTGCGAATCATCTCCTGCGCATTGTGGACGCTCGCGCCAAAGCAAGGACGGCTGGGTAGCGTCGGCACTATCAAATTGGATCCTCCCTTTTCAATGAGATTCACTGGCGGACGATTCAATTGCACTAAACCGAGGCTCAGTTCTCCAGTGAAGAGCCTTCTGAGACCGACTGCAATTCCCGAGAGATGTCTGCGTGGTGCTGGCCAAGGTAGCGTGCAACACGGGCATTTCCGAGCAACTTCGCGAGGTAGCCGCGCGCCAGGACTAGATTCAGGACCTGATTTCCATGAGATTCCTCAATCAGCCCTAAATCGCGTTGTAAGACTTCCATTTCTTTTTCCATTTTCGCGACCTGTTCCGGAGTCAGACCCTCAACCACTTTGTGTTTGTCAGGATCGACAAGCATGTCGGAGCGGGTAGCTGCCAGCAGAGCTTTTGCGTAGGGCACCGAGAAGTTTCCCGTCGCCACCAAGAGGTCGGCTACCTCGATCTGGCGCATTGGTTTTAGCCTTCGTAGAAAAGAGAATGCTCCTAGCGACACATGCTTATTCTTGAGGATCTCGACGGCCTCCTTGCAAATACCATTCAACAAGTCCCGCTTCTGTCGGATGACAGAGACATCCACTTTCAGTACTTTGGCGATCCGTTCTTCCGAGACGCCGTGCCGAATCGCTTTTAGGATCATATTGTGTTCCTGAATTGTGGCCATCCGGTTTACACGCCGGTTGTATGTGTACGTTTCATCGTCAGTCGCGATTAGGCAGCGCGCATGAGTTTCGCCGATCTGCTTCAGGACCTCAAGGCGGACGTGGCCATCCAGCAATAGATACGTGTCCGACTGGCCGTTGTGTGGGAATACGATCAGCGGCTCAACGATGCCGACTTCGCGCACAGAAGAAAGGACTTGCTGGTACTTTTGGCTGGACCGCATGACAGGCTTTACTTGCTTGAGTGGCAAGATGTTTGTGATCGGCACCACAACCCCTTGGGGATTAAACGCGATGGAAACTTGCTTAGCCATGATCAATTCCTTTCGGTGATCTGAATCCTTTCCGCAAGGCAGGCGGGTAGCGAGTCCAGTCCTTCAGCACGCAGCAACGTGATGAAGTTCTCGTCACCGAAGAGATTTCTTAGGGCGGACACAATGAACAGCAAGCGGTACTCCGTCAGCTGCGACTTCTTCACCAAGAGCTTTTGCCGGTCGGCTTCTTGACGATAGACACGAATGAGCGACTCTGCTGACTGGAAGCCGTCATTTCTACGTCGGACACCTGGAGTTGAGCGTTTGCCGTTGGCTTTGCGTAGTTCTATGATGCGGCGAACGGTGAGCAGTTTGCGGCCCCGAAGAGTCTGATCTTCATAGGCCTGGCAGAGAGCTCGCTGCATGCCGTCCTCGTCAGCGCTCGCGATCTGCATCGCAACCGACAGCGGTATCCGGCCTTTGTCGACGGCATGAAGAAGACGTTCTTCACCGTTTTTCAAAAGGTGCACAATTCCCACAACATAGCTTTTTGCAACATCAATTTTCTTCGCAATCTCAGTTGTGCTATAGCCCCGCAACTTCAGGCCGTCGATCTCTCTGAGCAACTCCAGCGGGCGAATTTGGCGCCTCGCAATGTTTTCCACGAGACTCATTAAGAAGCATTCCTCTCTTGATGCTTCCTTCACGATTGCAGGGATCTCCAGTTGGCCGAGGGCCATGAAGGCCTCAAGGCGGCCTTGGCCGCACACCAGATCGTATAGCTTGCCATCTGTGGGTTCGATCCGACGAGCAACGGTAATGGGCTTCTTGAGACCAAGACTGGAAATATTGGCTACGATGCCTTGGAAAGCGACCTTGTTCCGGCTTCGCGGATTGAGGACATTTATTTGCTCTATGGGGATCATCTGAACGGTCGGCGCGGTGGAGTTCATGCGGCCCCCGGTATCCGTGCGCGCTGGGCCATGCCAAAAAAGAAATCAAGGGTGACAAAGCGATACGTATCTAAACCGGCCGCATTGTCCTCGGCGAGCAAGAGTTTTTCAAAGGTCATGTCGAGACTTGGCAGGAGATAGTAGTCGAGAGGGCTCTGATTGTCGGCGGCCATTCGCACTGCAACGGTGATGTCTGGGTTCAAACCGGAATCCATGCGAATTAACCATCGAAATGCCCCCGAGTCTCTTTGGCGGCATCGTGCGATAACGAGAGCTGCGGTGAATTCGTTGTTCACCACCAACAAGTCGGTGGTGGGATCACTGTTCACAGCACCTCCGAGATGGCGGATGTTGTCAATGACATCGGCGACGATCTTGGGATACATCAGGCGCAGCTGACGGTTTGTTTCGATGAACTCGTAATCGCGTTCGGGCGTGTACCCGATCAATCCGTATGCCCGAATCAGGCTGCGAAACCGGCCGCGATAGACCGAACTGGAAGCCATCCCGTCAGTCTCGTCGATCAGAAGACCAGAGAGACGGCCTTCGCGATCCAACAAGCCGCGAAGTTGCCCGAGCAATTCGTCATTGCTGTATTTGCGGCTACGTTCGCGAATGATGGTCTGCGCCCTCGTGAACAGTTCGGCTGGCACAATCGACTCGAATACCGCATCGCTACGAATCCACATCTCGGGCGGGTTTAGAACACGTTTCTTCTTCAGCTTGAAGGACATTCTGTTGTAAATGTTGTTGCCAACATACTTCTCGTTCGTCAAGATCTGGTGAATGGTTCCTTGAGTCCAGGCCCGCCCCAAATCTGTGGTAATGCCGCGTTCGTTCAACATCTTGGCGAGTCTTGATTCGAGCATTCTTTCTTCCACGAACATGCGGTACATCCAACGAACGATCTCCATTTCCTCGGGCGGCCCTGGAACAAGAATGACGCGGTCCGTCTGTATGCTCTTTTGTTCTCCCCGGTTGAGCACTCCCTTGTGTTGGCCGGTCACGTCACGCAGCATTCGACGAAGCCCAAAGCCTGCTGAGCCGCCCTGGCGAAATCCGAGTTCGATAAGGCGACATTGCCCGATAAAGACCTTGGCGGAAAGCTCGCGGCTGTACTCACCGGCCATGGCCCGCTTCACGCCCTTAACGATTGTCGAAATGGGGCTGCCATCATTCTCAAATTGCTCGGCGAAATAGTGCACATCAATCTTCGCGCGTCGGCAAATGTACTCGTAATAGGCGCTCTCGTCGGCATCCTGGAATCGTCCCCAACGGCTGACATCGTAGACAAGAATTGCACTGAAATTCGCTTGGCCATTCTCCACATCGCGAATCAACTCTTTCAACGCATCTCGACCGTCAATTCGAAGGCCGCTTTTGCCGGCATCCGTGTATGTCCGCGTGATGATCATTCCTCGGCCTTCGGCATATTGCTGGATGACTTTCCGTTGATTATCAGTTGAGTATTGTTGGTGCTCGGTTGACATTCGGACGTATTCCACGACGCGGGTTGCGCCAGGACCTTGTTCCGACCCTGAAGGCTTCTGTTGTCCAGTTTCTTCCATGGCTGTCAGTCGTCTGAATGCGCGGATTTCACGCGATGGGAGCTGGGGCGGCCTGGAAGAGTCACGGCTGCTCTTGCGGACCGCTGGCTGGCGTGGTCACCCGGAAGGCGACTGCCTTAACGCCCAATGCTGGATTCTCCGAACAGTAATAGTTATATGACGGGTGCGAGCTAGGTTCAAAGAGATGTTCTTTACTGACCCGATCCTAGCCCGTGGGGAGTGGAATACCTTGAACAATGATGATTTTGGCGGAAGCAAGGTTGTTCTTTTCACAGAACCCATCTGTAGAGATAAGCCAAATGCTTGCATCCAGCGAACGAAGATCGACAGCCGAGTTGTTCTTTACTAATTTCAGGAGCCGGATTAGTTCGGACGTTAGGGATTGTTTTGCATTGAGACGGTCGCCGGCTCGCCGGTCTGCCCAATAGCGCTTCATATAGTGGGGGTTTTTCTCGCGCCACTTTTGTTGACTGTCGCGGCATTGCTCTCGATAAGCGGCATCTTCAACAAGCTTTTTCCGATGGTAGTCTGTGCGGCGGCGGCGTTGACAATCTCGTGAGCTGCAGACTTTTTGATCCGGGTGGTACCTAGAAGGTCGGAATTCATGAATGCAGTACCTACACACATTTTCTTCCATGCTAACTGTGTAAATCTTCGGACGGAATGTTCGTTTCTAGGGCAGCACATTCCCCCACACACAAATGGCAGTTTCGCTGGTTGCACGTCGCTGGATACTGAAGTGCCGTCGGGGTGCGCGCAGCTTCATCTCATGCTGCCATTCCCGGATAGTCGGAGACAGAAAGCCGAGGCTGTAGCGGTCTGTGTCAAGGCCGGAC
>PKXU01000147.1:0-3546 GCA_003132445.1 Acidobacteriaceae bacterium
CGAAGGTTGCGGCGATTCTCTCAGTGGTGGAAACCTGCCGCAGGCTCAAAGTCCCGGTGCGCGATTACTTTTCCACGATTCTCCCCGGGCTTGCCGATCTCCCGATCCGGTGCCTCCCAGCCCTTACTCCCACTGTGTGGGCCGCCCGGTCCTTCGAAGACTCAGGCGACCGGGGTGCTGGCGTGAAGGTGATTAGCCCACCTGTCAGGTTTCGTGCCGATATCACTCAACCTTTGCGGCTATTCGGCGGTTGTCGGATCGATCACTGACCTGACTTCCGAGACACAGTTCGCCGGGAAGCCTCCTTGTTCCGCGTGTTCTCGAACCATCTTTTCGTCCGGGGCTATATAGACGCAATAAATCTTGTCTGCTGTTACGTAGCTGTGCAACCACTGGATCGTCGGGCCGAGTTTATTGAGAACACTGCAGGATTTCTGCGATATGGTCTGGACTTCTTCCTGCGTCGCGTTTCCAATTCCCGGAACGTCGCGTTCGATAACGTATTTAGGCATGTCTTTATCCTGTCCTTTCTCTGTTGTTTGAATCAGTTTTCAAGCAGATGGAGGGAGGCTGAACACCTTCGATTGTTCGCGGCGCGCGGCCTCCCCATCTGTCTTTCCATTGGCACCTTACTCACCTGTGCAAGTCACCTTATTGTTCCAGTCCACATAGGCACCCTGAGGGTTTGCCCTCCAGGCCCAGACATGTAGCTCAAAGAACGCAGGTATGTTGAAGCGGTTTGGGCTGTCAACGAATTGGAAGACTTGGCCATCCAGCACGGGAGGAGTGTTGTTATTACTCTGTAGCCAGGCGTCCGCGAAGACTATGAACTCGACGCCCACCAGTCGCATGCCGCCGTTCGATGGCTCGTAGATAAGGGCTTGCGGGTGTGAGGCATCAATGGTGCCCGCGCTGAGCAGCGTGCCGTTGACGTAGTGCACGCCCATGGCACCGTGGTCCTGACCGGTAACGCAGCCGAGGAAAGGCGCGTAGCCGGCCGCAGTGGCGGCGTTGACATCAATGTACTGCTGGGTGGCGGCGCGAACGAGTTGAACGAGATTGGGCGAGCTGGACGCAGCATCTTGTGGCATTTGATGCTGCGCCAAGGCAAAGGACGAAAGTGCCAGGACGGCAGCAAATAGCACATACCTACGCGACTTAATAAACATTTTGGTTTTCATTTCGTTCTCCTTTTCTGAGCGCAAATTGAAGTTCCTCCCAAGGGGAACTTTTTGTGCTCTATATCTAACAGCGCAATGGCGGGGCAAATCTGATCATGGCTTGAGAAGAAATTTCCCCCGACGCAGAATCGCTTGCTCAGCGGGACATCCGTGACCTCGGGTTGACATCCGACGAGGACATGGCTACGCTAGCTCGCGAACGCTTCCCCTTGAGGCGTCTGTGTGGAGCAGAGTTCTACAAGCGAGATTACGAAGCTTTTGCAGGGCTGGCAGGGTGGCGACCGCGCCGCACTCGATGCCTTAGTGCCAGTTGTTTACAAAGAATTGCGTCGCCTGGCGCACTGCGAACTGCGCAACGAGCGTCCTGACCACACTCTGCAAAGTGCAGCGCTGGTCAATGAAGCGTATCTGCGGCTGTTTCGGATGCAACCTCCGCAGTGGGAAAGCCGAACTCATTTTTTTGCCATTGCTGCGCAGCTCATCCGGCAGATTCTGGTCGACTACGCCCGGCGCCACCGTGCCGGGAAACGGGGTGCAGGTCAGGGTACACTGCCGCTGGAAGACGCATCCCAGCTCTCGCGTGGTAAAGGCGTTGACGTAGTGGTTCTCGACGACGCTCTGAAAGCTCTGGCCGAACTGGATGCACGGAAAGCGAAAGTGGTCGAGCTGCGTTTTTTCGGAGGATTGACCTTCGCGGAGACGGCCGAAGTACTCGACGTATCCGCGGTTACCGTATCTCGCGACTGGAGCACGGCGCGAGCCTGGCTCCATCGTGAAATGAATCGCGGATCGTAATGGATGCTGAACGCTGGAAACGTGTAGACGATTTACTGCAGGCGGCAGTGCGTTTGCCAGCGGAAAAGCAGGAAGCTTTCTTGAATCAGGCTTGCGCTGGCGACGATTTGCTGGCCCAGGAAGTCAAGTCCCTGTTGCGCTCTCACGGGGGATTGGGCGATTTCCTGGAAAAACCCGCGCTTGAGGGTGGGATACAGAACGTCACCCATAAGGAAGCGCCCGAGAACTGCACCCTCGTCGGCCAAACGGTTGCTCACTACAAGGTGCTTCGTCAACTGGGCAGCGGCGGCATGGGTGTGGTGTACGAAGCGGAAGACATCCGCCTGGGACGCCGGGTCGCTTTGAAATTCCTGCCAGAGAAGCTCGTATGTGACGAGAGAGCGCTCCGCAGATTTGAGCGCGAAGCCCGCGCCGCCTCTTCCTTGAATCACCCCAACATCTGCACTATCTACGAAGTGGAACAGCATGATCATCAGCCGGTGATCGTCATGGAGTTGCTTGAAGGGATGAGCCTAAAGCAGCGAATCCAAGAAGGGCCGATTTCAACCGACGACCTCTTGGATTTTGGGATTCAGACATCCGATGCCCTTGAAGCGGCCCATGCGAAGGGGATTATCCACCGGGACATAAAACCGGGAAATATGTTCATCGTCAGCCGCAGGCAGATGAAGATCCTGGATTTCGGGTTGGCCAAGGTGTGCGGTCCTCATGTCGCGGAAGACCAATCTGAGGAGGAGGCGCTTACTCTGGACGGCGTTATTCCGGGCACAACTTCTTATATGTCTCCTGAGCAGGTGCGTGGAGAAGAGATTGACGCGCGCAGTGATCTGTTTTCCTTGGGTGTGGTGCTTTACGAAATGGCCACGGGCCAGAAACCCTTCGTCGGCAAGAATCGTGTACTGCTGATGAATGCGATCTTGAATGCGCCGCCAGTCCCCGCCAGCAAGGTAAATTCGTCCTTACCGGCCGCTCTTGAAACAATCATAGCAAGGACGCTGGAAAAAAAACGCGAGAAGCGCTTTCAGCGTGCCGCCGATATTTGTTCGGACTTGAAGCGACTCAAGGGGGAGACGGGGAAAGCGTTCACGTCTGTTGCCAATGCTGCACCCGTAATGTCGAACTCCCGCCCTGTACAAAATATCTTCACCCGATATCTGGCGCGGGAACTCGCAGCCATACGCGACCGCTTCTGGGAGAAGCCAGTTAAGCAGGTGGAGACCCGCTCGGCGAATCTTCCTGTGCAGCGAACCGGATTCGTGGGGCGGGAGAAAGAGATAGCTGCCGTCAAAGAACTGCTGCTGCGTCAGGATGTGCGCCTAGTCACCATTACGGGTCCGGGCGGGATAGGCAAAACGCGCCTAGCAGTGCAAGTGGCAAGTGGCCTTGTCGAGCGCTTTCCAGCCACTTATTTTGTTCCGCTCTCGTCGCTAAGCGATCCTGTCTTGATCGCTTCGACCATCCTTCAGACGTTGGGAATCCGAGAGGCAGGAAGTCAGTCTGCACTCGAAATACTCAAGCGAAATTTGCAGGACTCATCGCGCGCCCCCCTGCTGCTCCTGCTGGACAATTT
>PKXU01000147.1:3655-29887 GCA_003132445.1 Acidobacteriaceae bacterium
CCGAGATTTGCGCCCGGTTGGATGGTCTGCCTCTAGCAATTGAGCTCGCTGCTGCCCGGGTCAAAGTCCTTTCGCCCTCTTTGATGTTGGCGCGTCTGGCGAGCCGGTTGCAACTCTTGACCGGAGGCGCGCGGGACCTACCGCAGCGGCAACAGACGCTTCGGGCGGCCATTGATTGGAGCTACGAGCTCCTGACTGCGGCCGAGCAGAAGCTCTTTCGAAGATTATCGGTGTTCGCGGGCGGATGCAATCTGGAAGGGGCGGAGGCGGTTTGCGACACTAAAAGCGATCTCGATTTGGNNCAAAGGCGATCTCGATTTGGACTTGCTCGACGGAATGGCATCCATGGTGGACAAAAGCCTGGTGCAGCAGGTCGAGCCAGCGCAGGGTGAATCGCGGTTCGTGATGCTGGACACGATTCGCGAATACGCTCTGGAAAAGCTGGAGGCAAGCGGGGAGCAGTCGTTGACCAAGCGTGCTCATGCCGCCTACTGCCTGGTGCTGGCGGAAGAGGAGGCTACGGAGGAGAGCGGTGCGCAAGCCGCTGAATGGCAGCAATGCTTCGCGTTGGAACACGACAATTTTCGCGCAGCCCTTGAGTGGCTGACAGAAACCGGAGATGCAGAGTGGGGCCTGCGTCTTGCAACGGCGCTGTTTCGCTTTTGGGAGATTCGAGAGTATCTCGCCGAAGGCAGGGACCGGTTGGGTAAGCTGCTGAAGGTCGCAGGAGCAGCAGCTCCCACGAAGGCGCGGGCACGCGCGCTTTTTGCCGCTGGCGTGCTCGCTGGCGAGCAGGGAGATTACGCCTCGGGGGATGCGCTGATCGGCGAAAGTCAACACATTGCGCGTCAGTTGGGGGACAAAATGGGTGTCGCTGTCTCTCTGAACGCGCTGGCGGTCTTCGCTTGCGACCGGGGTGACGTGGTAATTGCGCGTGCTCTATTCGAAGAAGGCCTTGTGCTGTGGAGAGAATTAGGCGACCAGAAGGCCGTCGCCCGTGCTCTTAGTAACCTGGCCAATGTTCTCAAGGTACAGGGAGACCATGACCGCGCCCGCGCCCTGCACATGGAGTGTCTTTCGATCTTCCAGGGACTAGGGGATCGGACAGGCGTCGCCTGGTCGCTAAACTACCAAGGAGATATCGCACGGGATCATGGTGACACCGCCGCCGCGCGGACATTGTATGAACAAGGCCTGGGAATCTTTCGGGAACTCAGTGATCGCTGGGGCATCGCTGGCACGCTCGCTGATCTGGGGAGCCTGGCGAGAGAACAGGGAAATTATTCTAGTGCGCGCTCACTGTACGGCGAAAGCCTAAAGCTTTTTCAGGAGCTGGACCATAAACGCGGAGTTGCGCGCCTGCTGGAGTGTTCCGCGTGTTTAGCGGCTGTTCAACTCGATGCAGAACGTTCGCTGCGGCTGGCAGGTGCCGCGGCTGCGTTGCGCCAAAACATTGGCGCTCCGCTCACGCCGGCGGAACAAGCCAAACTGGAAGCAAGTCTGCACGCGGCAAGGAAGGCATTGACGGACACGGTAGGTACGAAGGCGTGGTTAGAAGGTTGGGCTTTGCCGGTCGAGAAAGCTATTGAAGAGGTGCTGATGCCCGAGACTTCATCTCCCCTGTGTTAATGGTGGGAAGTCTGGTCGAGCTGGCGCTGATGGCGGAAGCCCACAGCCAAGCTCGAAGTATTCAACCTGCGCTTACCCAGCCATTGTCGGGTCGAGAAGTCGCCGCACAGCGGAGATGCGGTTGGCAGGAATGCCTACGCGCTTGGCGTGTTCTTGGATGATAGCTTCGTCCCTCGCGAGGTACACGCAGTAGACTTTGTCGCCGGTTACATAGCTATGGAGCCACTGGATCTCGGGACCCAATCCGTTCAGAACCTTGACCGACTTTTGAGCGACTTCCCGTAATTGGGCTTCAGTCAGATTTCCGGCGCCTGGGATTTCCCGCTCGATGACAAATTTGGGCATAGCCTCTCCAATGCCCACAGATGCTACCATGCAGGTGCAAAGGCTTCAAGACGGCATGGCCGGAAGCCGTCTGGGTCAGCGAAACCAAGAATAAAGGAACGAGGTTGCCATGGATATTCGATCGCTTCAAAAGCCGCTGAAAGAGCAATACCGCAACGATCCGAATGCCTCGAAAATCACAATCCGTGCGAAAGGCGGACAGAAGGATGTGCCGGTGGCATGCTCCGTCGATATCGGACGCGCCATCCACCATGCCGAAGCGCACAAGGGAGTCGGAGGCGCAGGTGCCGGCGCGTGTTCCGGTGACCTTTTGCTTGGGGCTTTGGCAGCTTGCGCGCAGATCACCTGTCAGATGGTGGCCGCGGCAATGGGCATACCGACCGATCACATTGAGGTCACAGTGGAGGGAGACTTGGATCTCCGAGGTACCCTTGGCATATCAAAAGACGTCCCGGTAGGCTTTGAAAGCATTCATCTTCATTTTGATGTTGCTGCGCCTAAGGCAACAGCGGAACAACTGCGCGCCTTGCAGGAGAAAACAGAACAGTATTGCGTAGTGATGCAGACCTTAATGCGGCCGCCGAGTCTGCAGACCAAGTGGGCTGGTCAAGATTGAACACAGATCGCCGTAAGCTCTCAGATGTCTCGACGAACGATAGTCAGCATAATCAAGGCTTTGACCCAAAGCAACTGGGAGTGCGCACGCAGCACGCCGTTGATCACGGAGGCTTGCAAAATCCCGATCTGCATACCAGCGGTCATATAGTGGCAAAGCGGGCATTGTTCCCTCTAGGTCACTCTGGCGATTGTGCCCGGATCACACACAAACGGAAATTAATCCTGCTTGGAACGAAAGTCGGTTTTCTGGTTTTCCGAACCCGTTGGGATGAGGATAATCGGCGAAATCAGGGTTCCGCCGCCTGAGAATTTTCTGGTGACATGACGAAGTCACGCTGCTGCGGATTCAACTTGTCAAGGATGTGTTTCCTCTGACACTTACCAACGGCCTCGTGTTTCCATCGCGCAGCGCATCCGTTAAGCAACATAATTCTCGAGCGTCCCAATGCCCTCAATATGAATTCGAATCATGTCTTTTTTTGCCAGCGTGAAGTCGTTTCCTGGAACAATCCCGGTGCCGGTCATCAAAAATACGCCCTGGCTAAATGTGTTGTCGCGGAAAAGAAACCTGGCCAGTTCCTTAGGCTCGCGCTTCAGTTCCGCCAAAGTTGTGCTCCCTGCAAAAGCTCTCTGTTCTTCGCGGACGATTTCCATTTCAATCTTCGTCCCCCTGTCCAACGGTTCGGTCGATAACAGCACGCAAGGGCCCAGCGCGCAACTGCCGTCATACACTTTGGCCTGCGGCAGATACAGCGGATTCTCTCCCTCGATATCGCGAGAACTCATATCATTGCCGACGGTGTAACCCACGATTTCGCCGCTAGGATTGATCAACAACGTCAACTCCGGCTCCGGCACCGACCACTTCGAGTCGGATCGAATCCGCACCGCTCCCTGTGGCCCGACCACTCGTCGGCCGGACGATTTGAAAAAGAGCTCCGGCCTTTCGGCCGCATAGACTCGATCGTAAAAGCTACCTCCTCCAGCATCTTTACTCTCGTCCATGCGGGCATTTCGGCTGCGATAATAAGTCACCCCTGCGGCCCATACCTCTTGACTGACCACGGGGGCCAGAATCGCAGCAGGATCGAAGCTCGACGCAGGTTCCCTGCCCATACATTCGCGAACCTGAGTAAACAGATTAGGGCTGCTGATCAGTTCGTCCCAATCGCGCCCGCGAACCAAATAAAATTTATTGTTTTCCTCGACAAAGATTCCCTGGGTTGTGCGATAGAGTTTCATGCGGCGAGTCTTTTGGGCAGCCTGCAAATCCTCCGCTTGCTCAAACGCTCAGAACGGGAATTGGCACGGCACAAATAATTGAGTAGCCATGAATGCGCAGATTGCCGCCGTAAGGATAGCACTCGCTCACCAGCAGATCCGCATTAGTCTGCTTCACCATCGCATGTACCACTTTCGGCACATCGCCACTACCGATCAAGACCTCCGCCTTGATCCCCAGATTCCGCTGGAGACTTGCGATGCGCCGGGAGGCGTCGCTGACCAGTTGCGTCTTCCACTTTTGGTCAATATAAGTCCCGCCCGGTCCCCACAGATCCACCGAAGCGGTAACGTGAGCCAGCGTAAGACGCGCACTAAATTTGGCGGCCATGGTCGCGGCCCACGATAGAGCCTTTCCACTCCGCGGTCCTAGCTCGATCACACATAGAACATTCTTTATGGCAAACTTCTGCCCGGGCGACTCTTCTGTATGCCCTCCCGTCCAAACCGGGCACTCGGTCCCGTGCAGCACCTTTGCCGTCACGGAACCCAAGAGAAACTGGTTAAATGTGGAACCGTGCGAAGGCATCATGATCAGGTCGGCGCTTTCCGCCTGCGCCGTTTGCACAATAGCCTGAGCCGGATCACCTCTGACGATCACCTGTCGAATGACAAGGCCTTGCAGTTCCTCGCCGAGTGACTGGTCGAGATTTCTCTCGGCCTCACGAGTGATCTCTGCCAGCATGTCCCCGCCNNCATCGCAGCCTGATGCAGCACACGCAGCGAAGTGTTCGGGAAATCCACCGGCACAAGAATTTTCTTGATCTTCAACATGCAACACCAGAACAGTGCGCATCAGTCGAAACCGCCGCGCATTCCCTTTTGCCCTTCCAGTTCGTCTGGAGTGTAACCCAATCTTTCTCGAAGTCCGCTTCTAAAACCGCCGAAGAGTCGGAATGAAAATCGTACGCCCTCCACCCATGCTTTAGACTAGGGTTCCCCCAATAAGATGCCCCAATTAAGATGCTCATTTGCGCGAGGACACTTCTGACAGATGCCCGACAGTGACAGCAACGCGAGCAGATCTACCCGCGGATCTACCCGCAAAGATCTCGGAAACTTTGACGGGATGTTGCACACCGGCCTGGCATCGCATTTTCGTGCCGGCGGTTCGCGCTATTCACAAACTACCTACAATCCCCTGAACGCTTTCCGCCCAGGTCACCTCGCGGCCTGGATTCCGCACGTCATGCGCTATTGGTTTCACAAGAAGCATTCCTTCCTCGACTATACGACCCCAGGCAAAGGCACAGGCGTTCATACCATCGGGGATCGCGCCACCTTAAGCCTGGTGGGCGACTGGGGAACAGGCACGGACGAAGCGCAGACAGTCGCAGAATGCGTGGAACAGTTTGGTCCGGACTACACGATCCACCTCGGAGATGTGTACTTCGTGGGTGACGACGTCGAAATAAGAGAAAACTTTCTGGGCGAGAAAACCAGTCCTTATCCTCCGGTGAAATGGCCGTTGGGCAAACTCGGCAGCTTTGCGCTCAGCGGCAATCACGAGATGTATGCGCGCGGCAACGGCTATTTCAATTCCATTCTTCCGAAGATGGGCCTTAGAAAGTCCGGCGCAGATTGGGGNNTATAACGCGACCGCATTTGATTGGGGCAGAATGCCGGTCTTCGAAAAAAGTAAATGGATTCGTAAGTCAATTCGATTCAAGCCGCGCTGCACCTTTCCCGACCCACTCCTTTCCTGGCTTCAGGACACCGTCAATCCTGATGCCGACAAACGCGGACTGCTTCTGTTGACGCATCACGGATGCTATTCCGCCTTCAGCGAGTGGTATCAGATTCCCGCGAAGCAATTGGCGCGAATTATTCACCGGCCGGTAATCTGGTACTGGGGCCACGAGCATAAGCTCGCGATTTACGACCGTTACCATGTGCAAGATGGAATAGAGGCGCATGGCCGCTGCATTGGACATGGGGGAATGCCCGTCGAGCGCGGAAAGCTGCCTGATCTCGAGTGTCCCTGGCTCGCCTGGGATAATCGCCGCTACGACAACGGCGAGAAAATCAATGCGGGTTTCAACGGATACGTGAACTTATCGTTCGCCGGACCTGACCTGCATGTCGACTATCTGGACCTCAACTCCACCCTGTTGTTAACCGAAGATTGGCGGGTCGATTTACGCTCGGGCGAACTGCAAGGGCCAAATTTAACCAAGGTGTTGCAAGACCCGTCTCTGCACTTTCGCGCGACCTCGGCATCGTAGTTTCGTATCCCTGGAAAATCGCTGGCACCGCGATTCGTGGATCTGCAAGAATCCGCGCAACCCCTAAAAGTCCTCGAACGCAAACAACATCATCATCGTTTTGCAGCTTCCAGTTTGTTGAGAGCGCGCTTCAGATCTTCCAATTTCTGTCCCGCTTCAGCCAGTTTTCCTTCTGCAGTCAGGCGCTGATAGTCCGCCAGGTCTTTGCCGGCTTCTGCGATCAGCGCATTCAGATCCGCTGCCGGCTGGTGCGACGGCACGGATGCCGCAGCGCCTCGTTGCGACTCCGCGGCAACGGCAGGCGTTGATGGCGCTGTCAGCGACGAGACTGTTCCACCGAAAAGCGAAGCCATTGCGGATTCAAACGTCGGCCCGTACGCCAGCTTGTCTTGCAGCGCAAGCACGACCAGACGTAGTTCCGGCATCGGACTTCGCTCCGCCTGCAGGTAAATCGGTTCCGCATATAACAGCGCTTTCCCAGTCGGAATCACCAGCAGCGCGCCGCGCCTCACGTGCGATCCCTGCTGATTCCACAGCGTCAATTGTCCGGAGAGCTGCGCGTTTTGATCAATGCGCGCCTCGATTTGCAATGGTCCGTCGACCAACTTCGTTTTCGGGAAGTTATACACAACTGACGTCCCGTAATGTTCGCCATCGCTGCGCCCGGCAGCCCAGCCAATCAAATTATTTCGGTTGGCCGGAGTGAAGGGCAGAATCTCCACGAATTCCTCGCCGCTTTCTCCCGGCAGTTTCATCAGCACAAAATTTGGCTGCATCTCCTGCGTCGCCTGCTCCCCGCCCTCGCCCATGCCGACTTCGGTGGCAACCGTCCACAAATCTTCGCGGTTGTAGAACGCTTCCGCATCCGTCATGTGATAAAGGCCGTACACTTGCGCCTGCAACTTCAATAATAATTCTGGGTAGCGCACATGCTTGCGCAGCCCGGCCGGCATGGTGGACGCATCTTTGAACAGATCCGGGAAAATTCGGCGGTAGGCTGCAAGAATCGGATCGGCCGAATCGAAGACGTAAAAGGTAGTCGTGCCATCGTAGGCGTCAATGACCACTTTCACGCTATTCCGCATGTAGTTGATCAGATTATTGCCCAACGGATAGTGGGTCGAGTAGGGATACATGTCCGAACTCGTGAAGCCATCTATGATCCACGACAAACGGCCATCGTCTCCCAGCACGATGTAAGAATCCGGATCGAAAGTCAGGAACGGCGCCAGCGTCGATACGCGCTCGCGTATGTTGCGTCGCATCAGAAGCCGGCTATTCTGGTTCACGTCATCGCTGAACGGCAGCTTCGACAGGTCATCCAGGTCTAGTGCGATGATGAGACGACGCAGAAATCCGCCCAGCTGGATGCCGCCGTTCCCTTCATAAGAATTTAAGTTGTTGCTTTGACCTTGCGGGTAATTGAACTCCTGCTGGCGGGTTTTCACGTAAACGTCAGTATTGGTCAACTCTCCGAAATAAATTTCAGGCCGCGTTACGTTGAGGCTGCGCACCGTGCTCTGGACGGGCATATTGCTCAGAATCAGGTTCGGCAAACCTTCGGTCGTGAATCCATTCACCGGATTCATGGTGATGCCGTAGCCGTGCGTATAGATCAGTTTTTCATTGATCCAATTGCGGCTGCTCTCAGGCAGTTTGTCGACATTCAACTCGCGCGCTGCCAGCATCACTTCACGAGTCGTGCCGTCGATGTCGTAACGATCGATGTCGATGTCTGGGAAATCGTAATAGGTTCGAATTTCCTGAATCTGGCGCAGTGTGTCCTGCAGTGCGCGCCAGTCCCAGAGCCGGATGTTCTGAAGCGTAGCCTGATTATCCGCAGGATCGGCTGCCTCGACGGTCGTCTCCGCCGGAAATTCGCGCTGCGTAACCTCGTTCAATCCATAAGCCTGCCGGGTTAAGGCGGTGTTATAGACGATGTAAGGCTTCTCCCGAACCAATTCATTCGGCTTGACGATGAAATTGCTGACGTACCACGCAACTACCTGCAGGGCAATGTAACAAACCGCTGCGGGAAGAATGGCAGCGACCAGCCAGTGCGCCCGCGGTCCGCGCGCGGCATTCACAAAGGCGATCAACGCTCCCAGAACGAGGGCTCCGCACACCACGAGCAGACCTGTCAGCGTGATGTGTGCATCGGTGTAAGTCACGCCCGCAAAAATCGTATGATCGTCGAGCAATCGCTCGAACCGGCTGACATACACACGCATCGCCAGGATCAACAAAAGAAAACCGAAGGTGACGGAAACCCCATGCCAGGGCAAGGTCACATGCCGACTGAGGCGCCCGGTAACAGCACGCGCTCCGCCCGTGATCAGGACGAAAACAATGGCGAGAGCACAAGTAACAACCGCCAGCGTGATCAGCCAGCCGAGAATGAGTTGCCACGTAGGCAGGGTAAACAAAAAGAAGTTCAGCGGCTTGCCAAAGATCGGGTCGGTGACTCCGTTCTCAGCGCGAGGTGCGTACCAGAAAAGCGCCAGGGTTGGCCACTCCGCTGTCATCGCCGCGCCGGTGGCAGCGGCGGCCAAGAGCGAAACAGCAAGCGCAATCAGGCGCAGAACAGGCTCTACCGGCAACTTCACTGGCTGCCCGCCAATAACAATGGTGTGTCCTTCCGGCATATCGGGAAGATGCGCACGCTTGAGAGCGAGAAAAGATCCATAAAGAATTACAAACGTTGCGGCAGCAAAAGCGGTGAAGACTTCCCATTGAAGGCTGAGTGTTTTTAGGAAGATATTTCTATAGCCAAGCGAGCTGAACCACAGCACATCCACGTAATAGGACAAAGCCGCGCGAGTAACGAAAAAAATGACAGCCAGCACAATAACAATCAAAAAGAAGCGGCGGCGACGGCGGGGACGCCCAGTATGCGGCGGCGGCCAATCGATGGTCTGGGGCATTGCTTCACTCCAATTCTGTAAACTTGATTGTCTAAACTTGATTGTCTGCATAATACTCCTTGTGCAGCACGTGAACTCGAAGAGCGGGCCGCTATGATCTCGACGAAGGAACATTGGTGTCGCTTTCGTGAGGCTTCGGTTGAACTCATGCGACTGATGGGGACTTTGCACATTCGTTCTGGCATCGTCCGCGCTCGCGTGCATAGAGCGAGTTTCGATCTCCACTCTTCCCACATCGCCTCCGGTTTAACCCCGCCCGTCTTAAGTAAGCTTCTGGCGTTACTGCTAATCGCGTCCGGGATTTGTTTCGCGGCGCAATCCGGCTCAGCGGCCGGCTCCCAAATCGAAGTCAACAACGCGGCGCAGGCCGCATACGCGGCGGGCAATGCTGCAGTAAGAAATAAAGATTGGAAGACAGGGGAAGCGGAGTTCGAGAAGGTCGTACGCCTGGTGCCCCAGATCGAAGAAGGCCACAGCAGCCTAGGCGCGGTGCTGCTGCAGGCCGGAAAATTCTCGCGGGCGATTGCAGAACTGGAAAAAGCGCTCGCGCTCAAACCGGACGACACTTCCGCCCAAACCAATCTTGCGCTGGCGTATGAACAAACTGGCGCCTACAAAAAAGCGGTGCTTGCGTTTGAAAAACTTGAGGTCGAGCTGCCTGACGCCATGCCCGCCTATATCGTGGAAGCTTACGCGCACTCGCTAGCTGCCACAGGCCAGGAATCCGCGGCAATCGCAAAGATGAAGACCCTCGTGGCCGAATCATCGCCGAACGCCGAATTACACGATGCTCTCGGCTCGCTCTACGCCCAGCAGCGAAGCTGGCCTGCGGCGGTTACAGAATTTCAGGAAGCGGTTCGGCTCAATCCGCAGCTTACGGCTGCTCACGTGCATCTAGGCGTGGCGCTGCTCATGCAGCAACAGGCGCCTGCGGCAATCTCCGAGTTGACGATAGCTTCTCAGTTGGCTCCCGGCAACCCGGTTGCTGCCACTGAACTGGGAAAGGCGTATGCGGCTAATAATGAGGATGAGAAAGCCATTGCCGAATTCCAGCGCGCCATCAAGCTCGCTCCGGCATCCACCGAAGCTAAGTATCAACTGGCTTTAGCGCTGCAACGCGCGAACCGCACTGCCGACGCTGTTGCTCTTTTTCGCCAGGTCGTTACAGCTCAGCCGAAAAACGCGGAAGCGATTGCGAGCCTGGGATTAGCTCTTATGCTGATCGGAAACGCGAAAGACTCGATTCCATTTCTTGAGCGCACGCTGGCGCAAAACCCCCACGATGCCGCGGCCCATGAAAATCTCGCCGCCGCCTACCTGCAAATGAACCAGGTGGATGAAGCCATCCGCATCCTTGCTTCCGGGCTTAAAAGCAACCCCAATAACTTTCAGCTTCATTACAATCTGGGACTGGCGCTCAAGTTAAAGGACGATGACGCAGCCGCGATTCCGGAACTGGAGCACGCCGCGAAGCTGAATCCCTCGGCTCACGAACCGCACTACACGCTGGGCATTCTCTATATGCAGGACGGCCGCTATGACGATGCTGCCCGCGAACTTTCTCTCGCGATGAAGTTGCACCCTGACGACGCCGACGGCTGGGCCACTCTGGGCAGCCTCTATCACAAGATGAACAAGTTGCCAGAAGCCGCTGATGCGCTGCGCGAAGCCATTCGTCAATCGCCGGACCACCCTGACTCACACCTCACACTGGCGACCGTGCTGGCGCAGCAAGGGAACTCCACCGAGGCCGTTGCCGAGCGGAAAAAAGGCGCGGAGTTGGAACGCGTGGTCATGAGCCGCCAAAGAGCGACAGTATCCACAAACACCGGAAACTCGCTGCTGCAGAAAGGCCAGATCGCCGATGCCATTGAACGGTATCAGGACGCGCTGGCTGAAGATCCCAACTATGCCGAAGCACATCGCGGGTTAGCGAAAGCACTGCAGCGTCAAGGAAAGATCGCCGAAGCTGTAGCCGAACGGCAAAAGGCCGAGGAACTGCAAAATGCGAAGCCCTAGGTTGCCGCCAGGGATTATCATTTCCGACGGCAGCATTTTGGGAGCTTTCAGGATAAGCTATACAAGAGCATTAGGATGCCAGTCCCTGAGGAAACTGATTCGCATGGCGGGTCTCCCAACGGTTCCTAAGCCCTCGGACTCGGTGGCAAAATGCGCCGTCCGTTGTTCAACTCCCGCAGAACGAAATGACAGGATGGTCCAGCAGGCAGGTTCTAAGTTGGCAGGCTCGAAGTAGGCAGGTTCTGAAGTGACGTTTCAAGGGATCCGAATCATCGCGGGCGTTGCCAGTTTCGCGGTCGGCATTTCATTGCTGATCGCGGCTGCGCAGTTCACTCTCTACGCTCAAACCCCGCAGCCTGACCCAAGCCTCGAACGCAAGAACTACTCCGATCAGATCCGGCAGACATACAATTTTCGTTTCGGCGAAGACAATTTTTCTCTTCCTGGCAATGCGGCCATTGAGGGGAACGAGTTCATTCAACCCGGCGCTTTTCCCAAAGCGGAGTATTGTGGCCATTGCCACGAAGAAGCCTACCACCAGTGGCGCCAGGCCCTGCATTCCAATTCATTTCGCACGCCTTTTTACCGCACCAGCGTCAATATTCTGATCCGTACTGAGGGCATCGAGTTCTCGCGCCACTGCGATAGCTGCCATAATCCCATCGCCGTACTGTCGGGCGCTCTCACGCAGAATTCGCAGGTCGATCGCTCATTCGACCAGGATGGGTTGACGTGCACCACCTGCCATTCCATCCAGCGTTTGCAGTCGACCTCGGGCAATGGCGGATATGTAATGGGCGTGCCTGCGGTGATGGTCGACGAAAAAGGCAATCGCATTCCCGGCGAGGCCCCGTTCGGCGATATCCTGCAGCATCCTGAACGCCACTCGCAAGCCGTGATGCAGCCGTTCTATAGGACACCCGAATTCTGCGCCGCTTGCCACAAGGCAAATCTGCCGCATGCTCTCAACGATTACAAGTTCATCCGCGCTTTTACTGTTTATGACGAGTGGCAGAATTCCAAGTTTTCAAAACGCAATCCGCTGACGTTTTATCAGACTGATTTCACCACCTGCCAGAACTGCCACATGCATCGCGCGGCTGCCGATCTGCCGGACTATGGCTCAAAAAATGGAATGTTCGCATCGCATCGCTGGACGGCGGGAAACACAGCCGTCCCGTTTTATTACGGCTTCGACGAGCAATTGCAAAAAACGATTGAATTCTTAAAACGCGGAACCTTTCTCAATGTGGATGTGTTCGCTCTAAAGAAAACCGGCGACGACACAATGATTGCGCCGCTGGGTTCAGTTCCCTTTCAGCTTGCGGCCAAAGACGTCGTGCAGGCGTACATCGTCGTTCAAAACAAGAATATTGGCCACTCGCTGATCCCCGAGGTTCGCGATCTCTACGAAGCGTGGGTCGAATTCGTAGTCAAAGACGCCGACGGGAAAGACATTTATCACAGCGGTTTTCTCAAGCCCGATGGAATGCTGGATACTCGCGCACATAGCTTCACCAACCGTCCCGTAAATCTCTCCGGCGAGTTTGTCGACAATCACAAAGTCGCGACCATCCACTCCATGGCCTACGACAACTCGATTCAATCTGGACGCTCCGCCCTGGTTCGTTACGAATTCCAGATTCCTGCGCAGGTAAAAGGGCCAATCAGCATCACCGCCCGCGTGAACTATCGCCATCTGCGTCAGAGCTATTTGAATAACGTTTTCGGTCCTGACCATCCGCTGTACCCTGTCGTCGAAATTGCATCTCGCACGCGCATGCTGAATATTGGCATGAACGATGCCACCCCGCCCGCTCCTGGCGACAACCCAGACTGGATGCGATGGAATAATCTGGGCATTGGATTTCTCGATCAACTGCAATACTCTGACGCCATCGAAGCATTCGAACAGGTCGTAAAGTTGCGGCCTGATTACGACGATGGCTACGTAAACGTTGGCCTGACTTATATCGAGTGGGAAAAATATTCCTCCGCCCGTCCGGGTCTGGAAAAAGCGCTGCAATTGCATCCCGATTATGCTCGCGCGCTTTACTATCTCGCTCTCGTGGAGCGGCGCGAGGGACATCCTGAAGCCGAGGTCGCCGATCTGCAAGAAGTAGTAAAGCAATATCCGCAATCGCGGGATGCGCGCCGGGAACTTGGTATCGCCTATTATCAGCAGCACCGCTCCGATGATGCGGTAACGCAATTTGAAGCACTACAAGCCATTGATCCTGACGACGTCGCGGCCCACTACAATCTCGCAATTTTGTATCGCCGCAAAGGCATGAAAGCCGAAGCAGCGAAACAAGCGGCGCTCTATGCCACCAAGCGCATCGATCCTGCCGCTCCCACATATTCACTCGATTATTTGCGTAAACATCCCGAAACATCCACTGAGAGTGTGCCCTGGCACATGCACTCGGACATGGAGCATGCTGCCGCCAGCGGTGGTGGTCAGCAGTAGCTGAGGAGGATTTGTTTGCCGTTCGATCGCCGGAATTTTCTTCGTTCATTGAGCCGCACCGCTCTTGTACTTCCCTTCGCGGATATCTTGTCCCTGGCCGCGCCTCAACAGCAGGACACGCCGAAGGGTGGCACGAGACAAAGTATCGGCCCGACCGAGCGGAGCTACGATGCCAAGCCCGCTCCTCCACCCCCCGGTCCGAAATCTCCCATCGAAGGCACGCCGCTCGGCGTCAGCTTCGTGGATGTCGTCAAGGGCTCAGGCCTCGACATCGAAACCATCTACGGCGGCGTTGGAAAAAATAAATATCTGCTCGAAACTACCGGCTGCGGACTCGCCTTCTACGACTACGACAACGATGGCTGGCTCGACGTCTTCCTGGTAAACGGGTGGCGTCTCGAAGGATTCGCCAAAGGGCAAGAGCCGCACTGCCATTTATTCAAAAATAATCGCGACGGTACATTCACCGACGTGACGAAAGGTTCCGGACTCGAACTTCGCACCGGCTGGGGACAGGCCTGCTGCGTTGGCGACTACGACAACGACGGCAACGAAGATCTTTTCGTTACCTACTACGGGCAGAACGCTCTCTATCGTAACAACGGCAACGGAACATTTACCGATGTCACCGAACGCGCCGGTCTGATCCAGCCTGGGCCGAAAACCCGCTGGAATACCGGCTGCACGTGGGTTGACTACGACCGTGACGGGCACCTTGATCTCTTCGTCGCAAACTACGTTGACTTCGACTTGAAGACCGCTCCACTGCCCGAGGAGGGTCCGTGCACCTATAAAGGGATCGTCGTCGCCTGCGGTCCTCCGGGGCTGCCCGGCGGAAAAAATATTCTGTATCACAACAATGGCGATGGCACGTTCATGGATGTCAGCCAGAAATCAGGTATGTGGAATGCCGTCGGCACTTATGGTCTCAGCGTGGCCGCATCCGATCTGGATAATGACGGCTGGCCCGACATTTACGTGGCCAACGACTCCGCTCCCGCAACACTTTATTTGAATCAAAAAGATGGTACGTTCAAAGACGTCGCTATTGAAAATGGAGCGGCACTATCCGCCGAAGCCAAACCCCAGGCAGGCATGGGCGTTTCAATCGGCGACTACAACCGCGATGGCAATCTCGATGTAGTCAAAACAAATTTCGCCGGCGACACCGACTCGCTCTATACGAATCTTGGCGATGGAGTTTTCGAAGACCGCACTTATCCCAGCGGCCTCGGTGTCAATACCCGCCTGTTGGGATGGGGCGTCGGCTTCTTCGATATGGACAACGATGGCTGGCTGGACATATTAATGTCCAACGGCCACGTCTATCCCGAGGTGGACAAGTCGAAAGCTGATCTCAAGTATGCCGAACACAAATATCTTTACCGCAACCTGCGCAATGGCCGCTTCGAGGAGGTTACGAACGAAGGCGGTCCGGGCATAATGGAGAGCGCGCCGGCGCGCGGTTGTGCGTTCGGCGACTACGATAACGATGGCGATCTCGATATCGCTGTCAATTGCGTTAATTCCATTCCTCAACTTTTGCGCTGCGACTCAACCTTGAACCGCAACTGGATCAAAATCAAACTGGTCGGGGTGAAATCCAACCGAACCGGCATCGGCAGTCGCGTTCTCGTAACGGCCAAGACGATTCCTGCTGCCGATAAACCGCTCGTACAAATGGACGAACTACGCAGCGGGGGCAGCTATTTCTCGCAAAACGATATGCGCATGCATTTTGGTCTGGAACAAGCCGCGAAGGTCGACATGGTCGAGATTCGCTGGCTAAGCGGCCAAGTCGACCAATTAAAAGATCTTGACGTCAACCGCCTCTACGTCATTCAAGAGGGCGGCAAGATTCTCAAGGCGGAAACTTTGAAGCCCGCCACGAAATCTTAGCGCTTCAAGGAACACAATCTGAAAAAGATGCGCAGCTCTCACGTGCTCCTCTTCGGGCTCGCGATACTCATGCCATCCATGTGTCGTGCTCAGTCTAAGTGCCCCTGGATCAATGAAGCCACGGCGCAGGGCATTCTCGGCGGTGCCGTCACCATGAAAACGAACATCAAAACCAACCGCGAAGGAGCGTGCGAATTCCTGCGACGGCAAGGTTCCGTTGTGTACGGCCTTCACATATCAGTCCACATCATGGCCGACATCACTAAACAATTTCCAGCATATATCGCGCAATGCGGCCCAAAGCCAACTCCGCTCCCAACCATCGGAAACCAGGCTGTGCGGTGCAACATTCAGAGAAAAGGACAGTACACCGAGAGCGTCGTGGGCCGGGTGCGCGATCAGGCTTTCATTGTCAGCGTAAGCTCCAGTGTTCAGAACGATCCCTTAATGACGCAAGAAACGCGTCGCGAGAAAGTGAATCTGCTGGCCGAACAAGTTGCTGGAATCCTTTTCTAGAATTCCCAGACAAGCTCAGGTTTGAAATTTCCAACAACTCCGAAGCGAATACCTTCACGCAACACCCTCAATTAAAGATTTCTAATTTCTTCGCGATCACATCTTCAAATCCGCTGCCCTTCAAGGGCACGCGCTGGGCTATTGCAATCATTCTCCGGCCCCCAAATTGCAACGAGGCGCAAGAGCCACTCTCGGCTCATAATCCGGCGGGTAAGACGCAGCCAGAAATAACATTCAAGAAATAAAAAAAAGATGCCTGAAACACTGCTGCACGAAATCGAGACGCCTGTGGTTGATCGTGCACAAATGCCCCAGACGCTCGACCCTTTGGATTGGGAAGATTTCCGAAGGCAAGCGCACGAAATGCTTGACGATATTCTCGACTACACCAGAAACATACGAGAGCGTCCGGTTTGGCAGCCTATCCCTGATGAAGTCCGAGAAAGATTCCTAGGCTCCGTCCCTGTGGGGCCATCGCCTCTAGCCGAAGTCCATCAGGAGTTCATGAATTACATTCTGCCGTTCGCGGTGGGGAACGTCCATCCAGGCTTCATGGGTTGGGTTCACGGCGGCGGCACGCCCGTCGGCATGTTGGCGGAAATGCTGGCTGCCGGACTGAACGCCAATCTGGGGGGACGCAATCAAATTCCGATCGAAGTTGAGCGCCAAATCGCGCGCTGGATGCAAATCCTATTCGGCTTCCCTGAGACGGCTGCGGGATTATTCGTTACCGGCACATCCGTGGCAAACTTCATCGCCACCATAATTGCCCGCGATGTCGCACTTGGTTACGACGTGCGCCAGCGCGGAGTGGCGGAACAGTCGAAATCATTGGCGGCGTACGCTTCCGCGGCCGTTCATGGCTGTCTGGCCAAGGCAATGGACCTCTGCGGCATCGGCAGCGCCGCGCTGCGTCTGGTTCCCACCGACCGTCGCGGCAGCATTGATCTCGCGGCGCTCCACAATGCCATTCACAAAGATCGCGACGACAGCTTCCAACCTTTTCTCGTGGTAGGAACAGCGGGCAGCGTGGATACGGGAGCCATCGACGACTTAGCTGGCCTCGCCGATCTCGCGCGCCGAGAGAAACTCTGGTTTCACATTGATGGCGCCTATGGCGCTCTGGCGATTCTTTCTCCCCGTCTAGCGCCGAAACTTGCGGGAATCGAACAAGCCGATTCCCTGGCTTTCGATTTTCACAAGTGGGGGCAGGTACCTTACGACGCCGGTTATTTGTTGGTGCGCGACGGTGAACTGCAACGCCAGTCGTTTGCGGTTTCTTCCGCGTATTTGAGGCGTGAAACACGCGGTTTGGCAGCTGGTTCCCCTTGGCCGTGCGACTACGGGCCCGATCTTTCCCGCGGCTTCCGGGCATTGAAAACATGGTTCACTTTAAAGGTCTACGGCACAAAATCACTGGGGAATGCGATGTCGCGAAGCTGCGACTTAGCCCGCCACCTTGAAAGCCGGATTGCCAGGACGCCAGAGTTAGAACTTCTGGCGCCCGTCGAATTAAATATCGTCTGCTTTCGCTACCGCTCGGATGATTCCGATCGTGTAAATGCCGGCATCGTGGTCAACTTGCAGGAAGCGGGAAGGGTCGCGCCTTCCACGACCATTATCGACGGCAAGCTCGCGATCCGAGCGGCCATTGTGAATCACCGCACCAGCCAAACTGAAATTGACAAGCTGATCGAGCAGACTCTCGCCCTCGGCCGGAAATATAAGCGAAACGCGGCAGAGACGGGCCCGCGAGCCGCGTGGGAAAGCGAGTTGCTGGAAGTCGAACGCCAACTGGAAGCCGATTCAAATTCGACCGATTCAAGTTCGATCGATCTGCTTTTTGGGCGAGCTTTACTCTTGTCGCAGTTAGGCCGGCTCGCAGACGCAACCGGCGAATACGTGAAAGTTTTAGAACGCGACTGCTCGCATCTGCCGGCGTTGAACAATTTAGCGGGAGTGCTGGTTGCCACCGA
The DNA here is from genome assembly GCA_003132445.1 of Acidobacteriaceae bacterium. Lineage (GTDB taxonomy): Bacteria > Acidobacteriota > Terriglobia > Terriglobales > Acidobacteriaceae > Sulfotelmatobacter. The sequence goes on from PKXU01000147.1 coordinate 21,558, forward strand.
ACATCGCAACGCGGCCCGAATGGCTTAACACGAAGCGGTTATTCGCCATCCGAATGACGCTGCGAGCCGCGTGGATCTTGGCCAGTTTCTGGCAGAAGAGAGCGAGCGGCTGCAAGCTTATGGCAAGGACGACGAAGTACTGCGACTGCGGCAGGAAGCCCGTCATCACTTCGAACACGCTCTGCAAATTTGTCCTGACCTTGAGAAGGCCCACGAAGGCTTATCTTACGTGCTCGCGCACCTCGGCGAAGAGCAAAGTGCGGAGTGGCATCGGCGAAAGGCATTCCAAAATCGTTGCATCATTCCGTTGCCTTATTACGGCAGCGGCGCGCCAGTCGGGGTGCTGAAACTGGGTTCACCCCTCGGCGGAAACGCAAAGCTCGATCGTTTCTTGGATCCTCGCGTCTTCCAAACATCGATCGTATTGCCGGAATTTTACGATTCAAATAAACCGCTCTCACCATATCAACTGGTGGTCAACGCCATCGGCGACGCTGAGGTCTCGCCCGCGGCGCTGGCTGCCGCGCATTCCCTGCTGAGACTAACCACTGCGCGAGTCGTAAATTCTCCTTCAGCCGTTCTTGCCACCAGCCGCAGCAACAACGCGTTACGTCTGCGTGGCTTGCCCGGCGTAGTAACGCCCCTGGCGGTCACGTTGCCGCGCGAGCAACTCTCAGATTCCCATGCGTCGAGCACGCTCACTCACTTTGGTTTCGAGTTTCCTCTTCTGCTGCGAGCGGCCGGTTTCCACAGCGGGTTGCATTTTCAACGAGTGGGAAATTGCGAGGCCCTTTCCGCAATCCTAAGAGATCTTCCCGGCGATCAAATGATCGTTATGCAATATCTCGACGCGCGCGCCGCCGACGGCAAAACCCGCAAGTATCGAGCGATGATGATCGATGGCCATATCTTTCCACTTCACCTGGCAATTTCCAGTCACTGGAAAATTCATTACTTCACCGCCGAAATGGCGGACAATCCCGCACATCGAGCGGAGGATGCTGCGTTCCTCAGCGATATGCCGGGTGTCCTTGGTCCCGTTGCCATGAATGCTCTCCGGCAAATTCAGTCCATTCTCGGTCTGGATTATTGCGGAATTGATTTTGGCTTGAACGCCCGCGGAGAGATTCTACTATTCGAGGCAAATGCCACCATGGTTGTAAATCCGCCGGAAAAAGACGAACGCTGGCATTGCCGACGGAGCGCCTATCAAACTATCCGTAGCGCCGTGCAAAAAATGTTCTTGGAAAAGACTTCCGCCCATCACTCCAGACGCCATCTCGCTATAGCGATGTAGCATCGCAATCCCCCCCCGTGAACGCTCGATCCGACTTGTCACATCGAAAGCGTCATTTTCATATCTCTTTCATCATTCTGTAACCTGAGCGAAACAATCTGCCTTTATGGTTACATTCCGCCCCGCGCTGACGGATCGGTGCGCGTGCCGCGCGAATTGCGTTAAAGGTTGTGCGGCTCTGGCAGGCGCGGCGTACAGGAGGATAGGATGAAGAACAAAACAGGATTAGAAGCCCCCAGAAAGACGATGGCTCTGCTGCTGGCGTTGACCATCGCCCTGGGACCGACCGCCATGCCCGCCTTTGCCGGTTCCAATCAAGGCGAGAGAACTGCCGCGACAGCCACACCCATTAAGCACATCGTTGTGATTTTCAACGAGAACGTTTCTTTCGACCATTACTTCGGAACATACCCCAACGCGCTCAATCCAGCGGGTGAACCCAGGTTCGTCGCAAAGCCGGGGACTCCCACGGTCGACGGGCTCAACAATGCGCTGCTGAATTTCAACCCTAACCTGAATCCAGCCAATGGAACTGGTGCCAGCAATCCCTTCCGGCTCGACCGCTCGCAAGCTTCCACCGCCGACCAAGATCACTCATACACCCCCGAGCAAGAAGCGTTTGACAAAGGTTTGATGGATTTGTTCCCGCTGAATACCGGAACCGCAGGTCCTCCTCCGTCTGGAACGGGAACCACGCAGACCAACGGTTTGGTCATGGGCTATTTCGATGGCAACACCGTTACTGCGATATGGAACTATGCTCAGAATTTCGCTTTGAACGACAACTCGCATGGCTCGACCTTCGGACCATCTTCCCCCGGCGTGGTTAACGTCATTTCTGGCCAGACCAATGGCGTGGTAAAGACGCTGAATGGAATCGGAGACGAAGTCGCCGGCGGCCCCGATGGCTCCTTGACCTTGATTGGTGATGCCGACCCACTCAACGATGTATGTTCCTCACCCACGCGCGCTCAGGCCCAGATGGGAAGTCGGAGTATCTTTGATCTGTTGCACTCCGCCGGGGTCACTTACGGAACATTCATGGGCGGCTTCAATCTCTCCATCGTCAACTCGAACGGGACGACAGGGTGCAATCGCAGCACCACGTCAGCTGTCACGGGAGTGACTGAAGTCGATTACACTCCACATCACTCGCTGTCTTCGTATTGGCCTTCCGTTGCCAATCTGAAGCACACGCGCCCAGCATCCCTTGCCGAGATCGGTCGTGACGGTCCGGCGAACCACGACTATGACACTCTGGATTTCTACGAGGCGGCGGCGCGAGGCAACTTGCCTGCAGTCAGTTTCCTGAAAGCGCCATCCTACCAAGATGCGCACCCAGGATATTCGGATCCGCTGGACGAACAGACTTTCGTAGTGAACACCATCAATTTCCTTCAAACCTTGCCCACTTGGAACAGCACGGCAGTCGTGATTGCCTATGATGATTCCGACGGCTGGTACGACCACGCTATGGGGGCAATCGTCAACACCTCGACCGGTCCGGCAGACGCACTCACCGGTCCGGGCGCTTGCGGTACGGCCGACACGTCTTTGCCTGGTTACAATCCAACTGCGAATCCGCATGCTTTGGGACGTTGCGGCTACGGACCAAGACTGCCTCTCTTGGTGATTTCTCCTTGGGCGAGAAAAAATTCCGTCGACCACACTCTGACCGATCAGACTTCCATCATCCACTTCATTGAAGACAACTGGCTGGGCGGACAGCGCATTGCCCAGGGATCCTTCGATGCAATCTCCGGCTCACTTTATGGAATGTTCGACTTCAGCCGCTGCCGGGAAGATGGTTATCTGTTCCTCGATCCAAATACCGGCGAGCCGGTCCGTTAGCCGGCAGTAAGTAATTTTGAGATGCGGGCATGCGAACGTAACTCGCATGCCCGTTGTTTTTGCAAAGCGTTTCTGCGACTCTACGGTGCGGGGAGCATATTTTTTGTCCATTACGCGGCGAATCTTTCTTCGACAAAGTGGTCTGGCAGCTGCCGCTTTGGCGGCCCGGCAGAACATGTCTCATGGTCCTGCCCCAAAATTCCGCACTCAATTGGACGTAAGCTCTCTGGCCCAGTTTGTAGATCCTCTTCCAATTCCTGAGATCGCACAGCCGAGCGAACATCGTGCCAGCCCCACCGAACCCACGGTCAAACTTCCCTATTACCGGATGACGATGCGCCAGTTTGAAAGTAAAGTGCATCGCGACCTGAAACCCACGCGGCTGTGGGGATTTGGTAACTCATCGCCGGGGCCAACTTTGGAAACGCGCAGCCGGCAAGGATTGTTGGTGGAGTGGGTCAACGAACTTCCGAACAATCATTTTCTGCCTATTGACCACAGCATTCACGGCGCTGAGGTGGACAAGCCCGAAGTACGCACCGTCATTCATCTTCACGGTGCAAAGGCCCCGCCCCAGAGCGACGGTTATCCGGAAAGTTGGTACGTCCCTGGCAAATCGGCCATCTGCCATTACCCGAATGGCCAGGACGCTGCGCTGTTGTGGTATCACGACCACGCTCTCGGAATTAACCGCCTCAATGTTTTCGCCGGACTCCTGGGACTATTTATTGTGCGCGATGAATTCGAAGACGCTCTCGATCTGCCGCGTGGCAAATATGAAATTCCGCTTGCGATCTATGATCGGATTTTTGATCTCGACGGACAGCTCAACTATCCCGTATCGGGCGACGCGAAAAAGCCCTGGATGCCAGAAGTTTTTGGCGACGCCATTCTGATGAATGGCAAGCTGTTTCCCTATTTAGAAGTGGAGCCGCGCAAGTACCGGCTTCGCGTGCTCAACGCAGCCAATGGCCGTTTCTTTCATCTGTCACTGTCAAACAGCCAGACGCTTTATCAAATTGGCACAGACCAGGGATTGCTGTCAGCCCCAGTTCCGCTCGAAACTGTCTCACTCACGCCCGCCGAACGCGCTGACCTGATCATCGATTTTTCCGCACTTCGCGGCAGCAGTGTCATTCTAAAAAACGACACGCTTAACATCATGCAGTTTCGCGTGGGACAAACTTCATCAGGTGAAACTCGCGCCCTGCCGCAACGACTTAGACCCGTTCCGAAGATTCCGGAGTCCGCCGCTGTCAAGACGCGCACGCTAAGTCTTGTGGAGATCGACGACTTAGTACAAAGGCCGGTGACGATGTTGCTCAACAATGTGCACTGGAGCATGCCGGTCACCGAAAATCCTGTGCTCGATTCGACTGAAATTTGGTCGTTGCTCAATACCACAGACGATGCTCATCCTATTCATTTGCATCTGGTTCGTTTCCAGATTCTCGACCGAAGAAGCTTCGACGTTGCTGCTTATTGGACCACCGGACAAGTCAAGTACATGGGGACCGCAGTTCCTCCTGAACCCGGCGAAGCTGGCTGGAAAGATACGGTCCGCGCCGACCCCGGCATGGTGACTCGCATTATTACTCGATTCGAGGGATTCACCGGACGATACGTCTGGCATTGCCACATTCTCGAGCATGAAGACAACGAAATGATGAGACCCTTCGACGTAGTGCCCGCACGATGACTGAGGCACTGACACTACACTGCAACGGAGGGCCAAAAGCGGCAGAAACTCAATGTGTCGATCTCTTGTAAGGACGGACGGCGTACTTTTTTTTAACGCCTGGGGTAAAACGTCAACACTTGCCGCATAGACCGCATCTGATGGTCTGTCTCTGGCTAAAATAAATGGAGGAGAAGACCGTTGCCGCTCCGGTCCGTGTTGGTCGTTGACGACAATAAGGTCGTGCGTAAGATCATCTGCGCGATTTTTAATCGTGAATCTGATTTCGAAGTCTGCGGAGAAGCCGATAACGGCCGGCAGGCAGTCGAAATGGCACAAATACTCCATCCGGCTCTGATTGTCACGGACGTTTCCATGCCGCTCATGAACGGCTTGGAGGAGACGCGGATCCTAAAGAAACTCATGCCATCCGTGCCGGTAATTATCTATTCGGCGCACGTCGACAAATTCATCGAGCAAGAGGCGATGGCAGCAGGAGCGTCAGCTGTAGTCAGCAAATATGAAGCGGTTGCAGTTCTCACCGGCAAGGCACGGGAATTGCTTGGGGAAGTGGCCGCCTAACTTTCGTCCACGTCACACCCCGAGAAGCCCAGTCTGTCGCGCTTCAACCTCAATAGCGTTCTAAGAGCCTCAGAAATAGCGTTCCGCTCCGCCTGCGTCGACGCGTCTTCTGCATGAACGGCAAGTTGCTGCAGACGATTGAAAATTGCAGCCTCGGCCCCGTGGACGCGTTGCAAGAGGTTTTCCGCATCCGGTTCGTTGACTGCCGCCTCAATCTCGCGCTGCCATGGTTGCTGCTTGAGAAATATTGAACTATTTTGTTCAGGCACTTCGCCAATCAGTGCAGGTCAAATGCCAACGACGAAACAACAGAAAGGATCCCTAAATGCTTCTTACTCAAGCGGCTTGCAAGACTATCCACAGCTCAGAGAATTCAAAAATACTGATGCGTGGCCGAAATCCACCGAAGCTGGTGTTTTTCGGCCAAATCCCTACGCTTCAAGACAGGTTTACCACCTTCGCTAAATCGGACCTCAGGGTGGGCACGTCGGGCTTAATCCCGCCGAGACTTAATACCGCTCGCTCGCTCCCGAACTCTGAAACATTTTGAAAAGAAACCACCATCCTCTTCACGGTACCTGCGTCGCCTTCTCGACTCCCTGCCTATTCGTAGCGCAACGCCTCAATAGGATCGAGACGAGACGCGCGTATTGCTGGAATCATTCCGCTGACCAATCCCACCAGCCCCAGAATTGCGGTACCCACCAATACGCTGACGGGCGAAATGATGAGTCGAATGTCGCCCGCCTCTCCGTGCTGGGCAAGCGCGCTGTAAAACGTGAGTTTTCCCACGGAGAAGGAAATCATGTACGCCGTGGAACCCGCCTGCCCGCAGGATAGTGAGGCGGTTCGCGCCATCTGCGAACATCATGAAGGCACTGAGGCCGTCAAGTCCTTGTCCGAATGGTGGAAGGCCGCGCCTGACACCTTCTCGGTGGTGCGAGACGCGACTGGCAAGACCGTGGGTTTTTATTGTCTCTGCGAGTCCACGAACGTCCCCGAAACCATTCTCCGCCAGGATCCCGTTGTATATGGCTGGCTGGCTCATCTCCGCGACGAGCCGCTACCCAAGAATGAGACAGCGCTGTTTCTTCGTCGTTGGTTGAGCGAAGGCGAAGGCGAACAGCCGTCGCCTATCCAGGCCGCCTGCTGGCTTGACATCAAGAGAACTTATCTTGCCCCGCGACCAAAACTCCGGCGCGTTTACCTGACACTTCAGGATATCGGCCCGTATGCAACCGCCGCACAGACACTGGGCTTCGTGCCTGTTCCCAGCGCCAACGTTAATTTGGACGGACGGACCTACTACACTGCCATGCTCGATTTCGGTCCTTCTTCTGTCGATGGCTGGCTTGCCCGACTTGTCGGGGGGGCGCGGCCGAACTGGGTGTAACTGCCAACGAGATGCTCGATATAGACGCACGTGAACTCGTGATTGATGGTTCCCGGGTGCAACTCACTCGGCTGGGCTTTACCCAGAGGTGACGGAGGGTAATTGAGGTTTTGCAAACCACTGGTCACTTGACGCCATGACGCCATCCCGATGGTCGACCGTTCTTCGTAGGGTCACGACCGAAGGCCCCCACATCAATGAACGGATGAGTGTTCTCGTTCTCACCCTTGCGGTGGTGGCGGGGATCTCTGCCGTAGCCTACGCGGACAAATCCGTGGCCTCGGTTTCGCTCGCTCCTCTGTATTTCCTGCCATTAGCTCTGAGCGCGCTAGTACATCCGCTTCGCATCAGCCTTGCGCTTTCGATTGTCTGCGTTGTTCTGCATGATCTTGTTGGCCCAATGCATGATCTTGGAACCCGACACTTAGCAAGGGATGTGACTACGCTTCTTGGATATGTTTTCGTTGTCGCCGTTGTGAACCAACTGGNNAACGAAATTGCGTTGGCTGCGGAGGTGCAACAGGGCATCCTGCCTCGGTCCATTCCAAGGGTGCCGGGATTTGACCTCGCGGCGCGAATGTACCCAGCCAAGACGGTGGGGGGGACTACTACGGATTCATTCTGCTTCCCGCAGGCGAGATCGCCGTGGTGATTGCGGATGTTTCCGGAAAAGGAGTTGCGGCGGGCCTGCTGATGCCTTCCATTGAGGTCGCCTTGCGTATGAACGCGCCGCGCTTTCCCAGCACAAGCGATCTCTTACAACTTTTCAACAACGTCGTTTGTCAGGTGACGAGCGGGCTTCGGTTTATTTCGCTGTTTTATGGAAAGCTCTACCCACAGTCGGGTTCCTTGGAATATACAAACGCGGGGCACAATCCGCCGCTGCTGATTCGCGCCGGCACGGATCCGAGTCCACTAGACAAAGGAGGCCCAGTGCTGGGTGTGCTTCCCGATTCGAAATACGAGAGTGCGAAGATCAGTCTCCGCCAGCGAGACGTTCTCGTTTTGTATACGGACGGTGCGGTCGAAGCTGAGAATCCCGCAGGAGAACAATACTCGGCAGAACGGTTGTCAAAGACCGTTGGTTCGCATTTGCAACAGAACGCTAGCGAACTCATAGAGACGATTTATGGGTCAGTTACTCCGTTTCGAGAAACAAAGGCGCTTGCGGACGATCTTACGTTGGTGGTGGTGAAGATGTTGTAGCTTCGAACACGCAGTGCGAGATGAGACTCAACGTCTGCGATTCGACAGGCGGCGTCGCGGGCCCGCGAAGCTACTGGAGCAGAAAGACCAGAGCATAGAACAAGTGAGGCGCCGCAATTTGCAGAGCATTCCCCAGCCAGACGCGGTTTCGGGAACATACCACAACAGGCTCCCGCGGCGGAAAATTCGACCGTAGCCTCCACCGCCCGATCCTAACTGAAAAGCGTACACTGTTGCCATCGTAAGTTGCGTGGCTCGGGCAGTGTTCTCGGTGCGCAATGTGATCCGACACCGCAAACCCTGAACTTTGACACCTGCATCCT
>PKXU01000127.1 GCA_003132445.1 Acidobacteriaceae bacterium
TTTGTAGATGTTGACACTTTCTGTTTGCCCACCGAGCCACTCGCACAGGCCCGGAAGCTTGCCTAACCCGAATCGGTTCACAATATTCGGCCGGCGCAGATCGCCTTCCAGCAACAGGGTTTTCTGCTGTCTTCTCCGAGCAAGGGTGCAAGCAAGATTGGCGGCAATCGTGCTCTTACCTTCCTGTGGGATGCTGCTGGTAATAAGAATCTTTTTCAGAGGGCGATTCTGCCGAAGCTGACGCAAGCGGACGGCGAGAAAACGAAACTTTTCTGCGCCCAAACTTCCTTCTTCCGCGACCGAAACTAGGCGGCTTTCTTCCCGGATGGAAACCGCCAGAAGAGGACAACGCTCCACGTCCTCGGCGGATGCCGGAGCTGGCGGGTTGGCATCGAAGGCATCGATGCTGGGCTGCATCTCAACATTCAGAGCGGACCCACGCATCTTCTGTTCAGCGGACCGGAGCAGTTCTGTAGCCAGGTCCAGCCCCGGACCTGCAGCCCCACCGTTCTCTGCTTCCGCCCTTTGCAACGCATCAAAGATGTTGCTCATTATTCAGCCACCCGCAATCGCACACGAGTTTTTACATCTTCATCGCGCTTTTGCTCGGCCTGAAGCTGGGCATACAGTTGAAGCAAGGTCTGGGCCGCCTTCCGCGCATCCACTTCGTCGGAATTTCTGCTTTCCAATGCGGGGGTTTGAATTCCCAGCCGGAAGTCGGTCGCGATGTCATCGATGATGTCCGGGCTCACGCTGCGCATCTGCCTGGCATAAGCCGCGATCAAGGCGTTTTCACAAACGGTGTTGATCAATCTGGGCAGACCCTGCGAGTGCTGATAGACGGCGGCAATCGTTTCTGGCGGAAACAATACCGATGGATAGGGGCAGCCAGCAAGTTGCAAGCGACGCTCCACATATCCCTTCGTTTCGTCCGAGGTCAGCGGCAGAAGGTGCGAGCGCAATGCAATTCTTTGCTTCAATTGCCGCAAGCTGACGGAATCGAGTTTCTCATCCAGTTCCGGCTGTCCGACAAGAAGGATTTGAAGCAACTTTTCTTGCGGAGTCTCCAGATTGCTCAAGAGCCGGATTTCTTCCAGAATTTCAGCGGACAGGTGATGCGCTTCATCGACAACCAGCGCGGTTGTAAGCCCTCGCTGGCTGCGTCCAATCACGTACTGTGCGATCTGCAGCAGTAGTTCGCCTTTATTCTTGCTGCCGGCGGGAAGTCCTAGATCGCTGGCCAGATACTGCAAGAATTCAACCGGAGAGAGCCGGCCGTTGAATATGTAGGCGTAGGCGACATCTTTGCTCTGCTTGAATAATTGCAGCACGTAGTGGAGCAGAACGGTCTTGCCGGTTCCAACCTCTCCCGTAAGAACCACAAATCCCTTATGCCGCCGAACGCCGTAATACAAAGCGGCCAACGCTTCGTTGTGCCTGTTGGTGGGAAACAGGAACGACGGATCGGGAGTGATCTCAAAGGGATTGCGCTTCAGGCTGTAAAAAGCTTTATACATTGGCGATTCACTAACCGCGCAGGTAGCTGAGCGCGGACCCCACCAAAATCGTAACAGATACGAAAGCCGCCGTCGCCCATCCTAACCATGCCATCCGGCGTTCATGCCGCTGATCCGACGAAGCCTTAACCGCTGGGATTTCCGAGATCACCGCAATCGGCAAGAGCTTCTGCAATTGCTTTTCGTCGTGAATCCGGTCGTCCATCATTTCCAGAGCACCTGCAAAGATCACGCCCAACGCTAACCCTACCCCTAACCCCATGCCGCAGAATTTAAGGCGATTGGGGAATTCAGGTTTTACCGGCAGGCTGGGCGCATCGATGATGCGGAAACGCTCACCCTGCTGGAGCAGTTCCATGCTGGTGGCCATGGCAGACTCATTTTTCTTCTTCAGCAGATCATCGTAGTTTGCTTTGGATTGCTCGTAGCCACGAGTTAGATCCGAGAGTTGTTGCTCGCGCACCGGCTCCTGATTTAGTCGTGCCTGATAGTCGACAACCTTGGTCTTCAAGTCTGCGACCGCGCGTTCCCGGTTGGCAATTTCAATGTGGTTGGACTGCATTTGTCCTTGCAACTGCACCATCGGCGACGTAGGGTCCGACATGGTGGACGGATCCGGAGTGGTGGTCGCTGCATCTTCTGCAGGCGCCGCGTTCTTCGCCTTTAGGTCAGCGATGATGCGGTCTCTCGTCTTTTCGGTCTCGGCAATTTGCTGCCTCAGCTTGCGAACGTCGGGATGGCGGTCCGTATAGTGCGAGCTGAGATCCGCCAGTTGCGCCTTGAGTTTATCCAACTCTTCATCGATTGCCGGTAAACCCACTGTAGGCCCACCTGGAGTTTTCGGCGCGCCTTGCAGCGAACGGTACTGCGTCATCAAGGTTTCAAGGTACACCCGCTGTTGTTTGGCGGTATTCAGCGCATCTTCTTCGGTTTGCAACTGACTTTGAAGGCCTGCCAGAATCTGCAGGTTGCTTCCGACCTGGGCCGGTAGCTCGCCTGGGTGCAGGGCTTTGAACTGGCGGATCTTATCTTCCTGGTCTGACAACGTCTTGCGCGCCGCCTCCAGTTGGCTCTCGAGAAATTTCGTGGTGTCTTCCGACTGCTGCTGCCGCACTTCCAGATTCTCGTTGATGAATAAATTGGTCAATTCGCTAGTGACCTGCTGGGCCAGATGCGGATCACGCGACGAATAGGAGACATTGAATGCAGTGATCTGATTGCGAGCATCTTTTACGAGTTCGATGTCGATATCCTTACGCATGCTGTCGACTTTCTGATCGGGCGACGGCTGCGCGTGCGGGTCAACATAAAGACTTAGCTGGTCGATGATGTGCAAAAGCCGAGTGCGGCTCAGGATCTGCTGGGTGATGCTCTGCATTCGATCCTGTAGGTCATCGTTGACATTAGGCGTAACGTAGTCTTTCGGCATGGTGGCCTGCTCCACCAGGATCAGCGTGGTCGATTGATAGCGCGGAGGCAGTACCCAGCTCGCGCTCCAAACCAGCGCCCAGCCCACAAACAGCGGGATCAGAAATTGCAAATGGCGACGCCGAACGATCCCCAGGTAACGCTGGAGGTCGAAGCCTTCTGAACTTTGTTCTTCGAAATCGTCAACCATAAATTGTCTTTCTATCTTTCGAAGCTATCTGTCGAATCTCTATTTCGAATCTATCTTCCCAGCGGTCTGGAGAACTGATAGGAAATCGATACAAACTCGCGATTCGTGTTGGGAGTTCCCGCCAAGACGGCAACGCCGCTGTAATCCTCATGCAGCCGTGTATAGCCAAGCTGCACGTTCACATACTGTCCGAGCGCT
>PKXU01000031.1 GCA_003132445.1 Acidobacteriaceae bacterium
GAATGCTTCCCGCCTGAATGGTTCGCATTCTGCTCGAAACCCGGAAGATGAACTCTTGCAGAGGAGCATACAGCCACTTCTCGAATGTTGGCTCGATTTCACTCTCGAACCGGATCTCTTTGGGGAAATATGGCGAGACATCGAATACGGCTTGAATTTCCCGCNNGAGCTGCCGGAAGGGCGAGAACTAGGAGGCCGACCGCGATGATTGCGGTGGACACGGTGCCGCTGTGGGGAGTGCCAGCGGAAAGCACGAATCCACCTCCGGTAATGAGATTGGCGACGACTCGCTGTCCAAGCAGTTGCTCCGTCATCGCGTTGAATACCGGGAGGAACCAGGTGACGCCCAACCCCAAGCTTACGCAACCTGCGGTCAGGGTGCCCATGCCCACCAGCATCGAACGCGGTGCCTCGTGCGCATGGCTAGCCTTCGCGCCGCGAGGTAGAGCAAGAAATGTGATGGCGAAGGCCTTCACAAAGCACGCCGCCGCCAGGGCACCGGTCAGCGCCAGCATCGAACCGGCCAGCGGAAATAAAATTCGCGTCAACCCTCCAGTCGCGCCAAAACCTGCGAGCAGGCTCTGGTAAGTCAGCCATTCACTGACAAATCCGTTCAGCGGGGNNCCGCGCCAATCAGGAAACAGAAAGCAGTTACCGGCATGGGACGGATGAGGCCGCCCATTTCCTCCATGTTGCGCGTTCCGGTCGAATGGAGCACGGAACCGGCTCCCAGGAACAGGAGACACTTGAAGATGGCATGGTTCAGGGTGTGAAACATCGCCGCGATCAGGGCCACTCCCGCGAGCAGCGGATGCCCCGCCACACGGAAGATCAAAGCGGCACCCAAGCCCATAAGAATGATTCCGATGTTCTCGATGCTGTGGTAGGCCAGGAGCCGTTTGAGATCGTGCTCCATCAAGGCATACAAGACGCCCAAAACGGCGGAGACGACTCCCACGATGAGCACTGCCAGGCCCGCCCAGGATGGCACGCCTCCCAGCGAATCCAAGAAAATACGGGTCATGCCATAAATGCCGGCCTTGATCACGATGCCGGAAAGTAGAGCCGACGCATTGCTCGGCGCCACCGGGTGGGCGGCAGGCAACCAAATATGAAAGGGGATGACTCCCGCTTTAATACTAAAGCCCAGGAAGAAAAGGACAAACGCAGCCGACTGGTGGGCGCTGGACAAATGTGCGGCGGCGGTGTGAAAGCTAGCGAACTCGGCGCTGCCGCTCCCCTGGATCAAAAGAGCGAAACCAAGAAGCAGACACCCAACATCGGCATGCGCCATGATGATGTAAAGCAATCCCGCTTGCCGGCTCTCCCTTTGTTCGTGGTAAAACGCCACCAATCCGTAGGCGGCAAGCGCCCCCACTTCCCATCCGATCAAGAACAAGAAGGCATTGGCGGCTGTAAAGACAATGGTCAAGCTGAGAAGCAGGAGGTGGAACAACAAACCAAAGAAGCCGATGTTCCTCTTGCCCTCGAATTCTTTCAGATAGCCGAATGAGTAGACTGAAACAGCGATCGAAAGAATCGCCAGGATTAGGTTAAAGAAACCGCCCAGAGCATCGTAGGAGAAGCTATAGGCAAAGAGGGGAATGCCCGAGGGGACCGACCAGTGGACTGGAGTTCCTTGCAGGATGCCGAGAACGGCAGCGAGCCCTCCCAGGGCACCGCCCGCCAAGGCCGCACCACAACAGATCTTGCGAGCCATGGACGGTCTTCGCCAATTCGCGAGCGAAGCGACGCCGCCCGCAGCATAAGCTGCAAGACTAAGTGCGAAGGCCGCGCTGACCGGAAACGTGTTCATGAACCTTGTTTGCCATTACCCATGGAGCATCCACGTTAGCTTAGAACAGTTGCATCTGCGAGCGTCAATTTCGGATCGCTGACATCTGCTACTTAGCTATCTCTCCTTAGTCGACGGGGCTGCGGCCGATGCTGCGTTCGAGGGGGCAAGGTCGGTGCTTCTTCGTCCCCAGTTGGTCCCTCCCGTACCCTGCGTTGCCCCCTCGGGGAACAGGGTCTTGGCTCGCTCGAGGGCGTCAGCCACGCTCCGGCAAATGTTCTCCTCGCCCACATGCTCGTGAAATTCAGTCTCACGCATTCGCAGTAAGGGTTGTTCCCGCGCACCACAAAGGATGAGTTGCCGCCCGGATTCGTGCACGCGGTCCGCCAGGTTCTCCAGTGCCTGGAGACCCGTGGAATCAATCGCGGTCATGTTCCGAAGTCTCAGAATCACGATAGGAGGGAGATCCGGCAACCGAGAGACGATCGTATCGATCTTGTCAGTTGCGCCAAACAAGAATGGACCATGGATTCTGAAGATGCTGACGTAACCCGGGATTTCTTTGTGCTGCAAGATATGCACGTGCCCTTCGTGAATGTATTCTGCCGTAACTTCGGACACAGTGGTGGTCTGTGTAACTTTCCGGATGAACACCAGCGCCGCCAGAATCATGCCCGCTTCGACGGCCACGGTTAGGTCGGCAAAGACCGTGAGAAGAAACGTCACCAGCCAGGCGGCAATCTCAAACCGGGACTGTTTGAAGAGTTCGGGAATCTCCCGCCATTCGCCCATGTTGTAGGAGACCACCAGCAATATGGCAGCGAGAACGGACAGGGGAATAAAGCGGGCCAGTGGCGCGGCAAAGACAATGATTGCGAGAAGCGTGAGTGCGTGGACCATTCCCGCCACCGGCGTCTTGGCTCCAGAACGGATGTTGGTGGCCGTTCGAGCAATCGCTCCCGTAGCTGGCAGTCCCCCGAACAGCGGCGAGAGAATGTTGGCGACTCCCTGGCCTACTAGTTCGACGTTCGGGTTGTGCTTGTCCCCGCTCATGCGGTCTGAAACCACCGCAGACATGAGCGACTCGATCGCGCCCAACATGGCGACCGTGATGGCCGGGGAGATGAGCGGGCGCAGCAGATCCACCCGAAAGTGCGGAATCGTGAGCTTGGGAAGTCCCGAAGGAATCCCGCCAAAACGAGTACCGATGGTTTCTACCGGGAGTTTGAAGACCACGACCGCTGCGGTACCGACAAATAGAGCAACGATGTAGCCCGGAACTCTCTTCACAAAGAGCATAAAGAGGATAATCACGACAAGAGCGCCAACGCCCATGCTCGTTTCAAGGGGCGAGAACGATGAAAAGTTGTGGGCATAGGCCAGGATTCGGGCCGCAAATTCACCTGGGACCTTGTCTATCTTCAGCCCAAAGAAATCCTTGATCTGCGTGCTGGCGATGATGACGGCAATGCCATTGGTGAAACCTACGACGACGGGGCGGGGAATGAACTTAACCGCCGTACCCAAGCCGGTGACGCCGAGGATCAGAAGCAGTACGCCGGCCAGCAGGGTGCACATGAACAACCCATCGACACCGTGTTTCGCGACAATGCCATACACGACGATGACGAACGCGCCGGTTGGACCGCCGATCTGGGTCGAAGATCCTCCCAGCGCGGAGATCGTAAAGCCCGCGACGATCGCACAGTAGAGGCCCGTTTGAGGCGGCACGCCCGAGGCAATCGCGAAGGCCATCGCTAACGGGAGTGCAACCAGTCCTACGGTGATACCAGCAAGGAGGTCCCCCACAAACATACGTTTCGTATAAGACTTAAGGCAGAGCACAGACTTTGGCAGCCAGTCGTTCATAATTGCTTTTCCACGATCGGTGGTGACGGTGCGGGTGCTACCCGGCTCACCAGTTCGAAGTGAATGAGAATCTCCTATATGAGGTTGGGGAACATTCATAGTGCCTAGACTAGGGATAAAGCGGCGGAACTGACTCGATGTTTGGCCGAGCGAGGACTCTATCGGCCAACCTCCTTTGCTTTCTCCAGCGGAGGCTTTTCTGGACTAGTCTCCACAGAGCGCAGCATTTCGAAGACGGCTTGCTGGTCTGCTCGGATTCAGGTAACGAGACTGTTCCCATCGTTCTCGGGAGTGTGGATCTCTTGCGCTACGGACAGCGCGCGGCCATACAGAGCGTGGGCCACGACGTAATTGTGATTTTCGCGATGCCGGTTCGCCAGCGTGCACAGGTTCTCTGCCATCGCTTGCAATTGCCGGAGACGAGTTAGATCCACACCATTGGGATTGCTCATTGAGTGTTTCCTTTGAACGCCAAATAAATCGCGACGAAGATCAGTAGCATCGACACTGCTGCCCACAAAAAGGTGAGCGCCCATGGA
>PKXU01000197.1 GCA_003132445.1 Acidobacteriaceae bacterium
ACCACCAGCCCGGTTTCGCTGGTATTCAGCTCCCAGCCCACTCCGGCGCCGTGGTCGGCTCTCCAGATCCAGGTATGGTCCACCAGTGTGTCGTTGCTGTTGATTCTCAAATTCACCTTGGCCCGGCCCACTGCGGCGCCGCCTACGCGAAAGAAAACATCGTGCAGCGTGATCGGGTCCTTCACGTGGCGCGCCTGGCTTCCTTCCGGTCCGACTTCCAGTAGCACCTGAGACTCGCTCGGGCCCGCATCGAAGAGCAGCCCCGCAATCTCGATCCCGTCCGCATCGGTTGTCGTCATCGCCGCCGTGCCCTTCACAGGACGCAGCGTCGCAAACCCCAGCCCCAGTATCACCGTATGGGGCCGCGTCACGCGAATCGGATTGGTCAATTCATAGATCCCCGGAGTCAGGATCAGGTTCTTGCCTCGGGCAAGCTGCGCGTTGATCGTCTCCGCCGTATCCACATTCGGGTGCACAATATAAAACCGTCCAATCGGAATCGTCTCTCCCGTCGTTTCTCCGCTGCGCCACGTAATTCCGACGCTGTCGCTGTGCAGCGCCGGAACCCGCACGCTGAACTCGCCCGCGCCATTCACCTGCAGGAAGGGCTTCTCGCGTACCACTGGCGTCTGCGCCACGTTTGTGTACGGCGGCGAAGGCCATGCGCCGTCCGGCGGATGCACCACCCCGACAAACACCATGTTCCAGTTCGCGCCCGTCCAGCTCTTCCAATCGCAGTTGCGCGAGATCCATTGCTGCTGGCTCCCGGAATCGACATTCCCGTCCACAAGCGAATCCGACATCCAACCACCGCTTGCCCAGCCGCGATGCTGGTGCAGCACCAGATCGCCACGCACATGCATGCGCCTCAGAGACACCGCCTGCGAGACCGCCCACTGCATCGTACCGCCCGCCGGCTCTACCGAGAGACCTTCCGCAGGCTCTCCAGAAGGTCGTCGTTGCATTGTTGTGCTCGTGGTTCGCATCCGCATGCACGTTGCCCGCAATCCGAGTCGCATCGGGCGACGCGCCAAGCCCTATCAGCTCGGTGTAGAAGCCCACCGGCACGTCCACCGAATAGTTTCCGGGCAGGAACAGCAGCGCATTCCGCTGCGACCCAAACTCGTTGTGCTGCTGCGTTGCATACACCGCATCGATCTGCTTCTGGATCGCCTGCGATGGCATCGACGGATCGAAGATCAGTACATTGGGTCCAAACTGCGGCTTGGCACCCTTCGTCGCAAGCGCCGGCGGAGCCGTTGCCAGCAGCACCAGCGTGAAGCCGAATCGTCTTAGAAGCGGAAGCGCGCGCCTACCAGACATAGGTCCCCACAGATTCCGCGGGCAGCACGGTCTGGAAGACCTTTCCGTGGTACTTCACCGCGAAGGGCTTCGGAAAATTTCCCGTGTTTGAAACCACCAACACCACCTTCCCCTCCGAAGTCAAAAAGGCGACGCTGGCCAACTGCTCCATTTCGCTCGAAGCCACCCGCACCGAGCCCGGCGGCACGAACTGCGAGAAATGCTGGACTACGTAATAAGCAACATTCTTAGTTACAGAATCGCCATCCAGGGTGATCGCCCCGGAACATCCGGTGCACCCTCCGTTGTTGGTGTGCGGCCCGTTTTGCGGATCGGCCGCCAAATTCCACAACAGCACATTGCGGCTCCAGTTCCGCGTTGCGCCAATCATCACCCGCCTTACCGGCTCGGCAATTCCTAGCGGTCCTTCGCCGCGCCTCGCCGTCACCGACTGTTCCGTCATATACAGGTTCTTCTTCGGAAATGCATCATGCACCTGCGTCAGCACGCTCGCCTCGCCGCCGTACAGGTGAAACGCCGTCCCATCAACATACTTGCTCGCTGCCGGATCGCCCAGAATCGACAGCGGATACGAGGCCACATCTGGGTTGTGGTCGTAAAGCAGAATCTTCGTCCGGATACCGGCCTTCTCAAAGGCAGGCCCCAAGTCTTTCGCAATGAACGTGTCTTGTTCCTGCGCACACATCACCATGCTGGGCGTATTCTTCGGATTCAGAGGCTCATTCTCGACCGTGATCGCGTCAATCGCGATCCCCTCTGCTCGCATCGCCTCGATGTACTTTACGAAATACTTTGCGAACGCGCCGTAATACTCCGGCTTGAGCTCGCCGCCCTTCACATCGTCGTTCGTCTTCATCCATGCCGGAGCAGACCACGGCGATCCCAGGATCTTGATCCCCGGCCGAATCGCCAGAATCTCCTTCAGCACCGGAATCACATCCGCGCGGTCCGGCCCCAGGCTCAGCTTCGTCATCTCCACATCGGTCTCGCCAGCTGGCAGGTCATCGTACGAGTACACGCGCTCATTCATATCGGAGGCGCCGATGCTCACCCGCAAATCGCTCACTCCGATCCCATCTCCTCCCGTCGTAAACAACTGTTTCAGCAGAGCAGCTCGTTGCGCAGCGCTCATGCGCATCAGCAACTGCGCGCTTCCGCCCGTCAGCGCAAAGCCAAAGCCGTCCATTGTCTGGAAGTGCTGCGTATCGTCCACGATAAGAACCGGCAGCTTACCCGCTTCCGAGGAAAAGCGTAACGGGGTCGCCTGCGGTGCCACCAGGGCAGTCCGATCGGACGTCGTCAGCCACAGCCGTGCCTCCCGCTCCTGCTGCGCATTCGATCGCGAGGAGAAGAGCAGCAGGGTGCAAAGCGAAAAAGTGACCAATCTCAGCTTCATCAGACCTCCGATTTTGCGAACGGCTCGATAACAGCTAAACAATGATTCAATGGTTTGCAGGACCGGGCCTCACCGCTTCGGCAGAAACGATCCCAGCGCCTTCCTTGATCTCGTAAAGATGATCGGCAGATAGATTTGTCAGCGTTTCGGTCCTACCCGTGGGCCAGACAATTTCAAGTTTGTCCACCGTCTGCCTTGCGCCCAGGCCAAAATGAAGGCGAAGATCGTTTTGCGATAAGTAGCTGCCGCCACTTCGTACTTCGCCGGTCTGCACCAGATTTCCCGCGGTCACCTTTACCCGCGCGTTCAGCGCGAGGCGGTTGCTTTTTGTACCCGCCAATTCAAAGCCAATCCAGTGGTTAGGAGGGCCGCCTTGGGGCTGTAGAATTGTTGGTTCGCCCTTGAGGTTTTCAATGACAATATCAGTCTTTCCATCGTTGAACAGATCGCCCACCGCTGCTCCACGACTGACTCGTGGAACCTGGATGGCCGGCCCGACCAATTTGCTGATGTCCTTAAATTTTCCATTGCCCTGGTTCAGAAATAGCAGCGCCGGTTCCTGATACCTGGCTCCCGCCTCTCCAGAATCTACTTGCGGATAGACATGTCCGTTCACCATGAAAAGATCGATCCAGCCGTCGTTATCGAAGTCAAGGAATGCATCCCCCCATCCTACATAGTGAGTTGTGCTGAGGGCGATTCCGGAGGGATAAGAAACGTCAGAGAAGTTCATCTGTCCAAGATTTTCGAATACCGCGGCGTATTCGTCGCTGAAATGGCTGATCACAATTGACGGGAAACCGTTGTGCTGGTAGTCGCCGAGCGCCAGGCCCATATTGGCTTGCTCATATCCATCCTGGCTGACAGAAACGCCCGCCGAGAATGCGATGTCGGTAAAGTGACCTTTGCCGTCATTCTGGTAGAGATAATTTCTGCCCGCATCATTCGCTTGGAAAAGATCCAAATGGCCACTGCCATCAAAGTCGGACCACACCACTGTTAGTCCGAACGAAGGTGGAGAATCGGAAATTCCGGTTTGCTTGGAAACATCCGTGAACGTTCCGTCGCCGTTGTTGTGGTAGAGGTTCGAAAGAGATTTTTTTAATCCGCGAGGACCACATTGAACGGCGATTCCACGGAATTTGCAGGTTGGACTGGACCCAAAGGCCGGAAGATCGTTGAGATTTAAGTTCACATAGTGCGATATGAACAAGTCCGGCCAACCATCGCCATCGTAGTCACCGAACGCCGCTCCGGTGGCCCATCCCGAATCATTGCTCAGGCCAGCTTCTTTCGTGACTTCCGTGAATGTTCCATCTCCATTGTTGCGATAAAGAACCACTCCGCCGAAGCAGGTTACCAGGAGGTCCGGCCAGCCATCGTTGTTGTAATCCCCGACCGTCGCACCCATCGCCCAACACGGATAACCGACACCAGCTTTATCGGTGACGTCAGTAAAGGTTCCATCGCGATTGTTATGGTATAGGGCGCTGCGCGACTTCTTTCCGGCAAGCGCCATATTCACGCTCTGAGCGTTCGTGAAATATATATCGGGCCAGCCATCGCGGTCGTAGTCAATGAGAGCAACGCCTCCGCTCATCGACTCAACGATGTATTTCTGCTCAGGACTGGAGAGATGATCGAACGTGATCCCTGTCGAGTCGGTAATGTCGACCAACTGGGGTAACGAACCGCTGGCCGCGACTTGAATCGTGCCCAACTTGGCGTCAGGCGACTCGGCATGCTGACGACTCGACAAGGAGGAAGTCGCAAGACAAATTCCCAAGACAATATACAGAGCACGAAGACCCCAATTCCTGGGACTGTTACATCGGACTGTCATTTTCATCCCGGGTTTGACTCCGATGCAAGTCGTGGTACAACTCACGTAACTGTTCTTTCATCTTGTTGTACTTTTGGTATTCCTCGACTTCGCGTTTGGCGTCTGCCAGTCGTCCGCTTTGCCGATAAATCGTGCTCAAGCGAAAATGAGCCACGGGATTTGTGGGATCCACCTGGATCGCGTGCCGCAGAAGCGTCTCAGCTTTTTGGGGCTGATCGAAAGACATCAGAACCTTGGCTAGTCCGACGTTCGCTTCCGGATCATTTGGTTGTAGTTCGATGGCCCTCGTGTAGTGCTCAGATGCGGACTTCAGATCATTGGCGCGTAAGGCGATTTCGCCGAGACGGCACTCGGACTGCTCATCTTGGGGATTCGCTGTAATCGCGGCCTTGTACTCGGTCTCCGCTTCCTGAAGGCCCTCGGGCGTTCCCACGGTGTTGAGCATCTCCGCAAGCTCGAAATGAATTCCCGGGATATGCGGATCGAGCTTGATCGCGGCGCGATAGTTCTCGATGGCTTCTCCACTGTTGCCGCGCTTGGCCAGTTCGTGCGCCATCGCCTGATGCATTCGCGCGGATTTCGGATCCACGATCGACAAGCTGAGCAGCGACTCGTCCGCCAAGTCGGAATATAGCCGGTAAGCGGAATACAGGATCGCTGGATCCGTAGGTTCCAGCTTCCTGAGGACTGCAATTGTTGCGGCCGCCTTATCCAGGTCGTCGGTTGCAGAATAGATTTCGATTAATTCCAGGCCTGTCTGAATCCGAATCTTCTCTTCCTGCAGGTTGGGAAATGCCTTCTCCAGATCGCGGCGGGCTGCATCAGGGTCGCCGGTGCGCTTTTCCGCGATGCCGAGAAGAGCGCGAGTCTTCCACAGCGTGGGACGCGATTTCACTGCGGCCCGAAGCTGGGGAAGTGCATCTGCATATGCCCCCTGAAAGAACAGCACTGCCCCTAAGTTACCGTGGGCATCCACGTTGGTCGGATCGAGCGCAAGAATGGCTCTAAATTCGGGCACCGCCAGATCGGGTCTGTTCTGCTTCAAGTATTCCGCGGCCTGGCGGCTTTGGGATTCGATTTGCTGCTGCCGGCTAGGTTCAGATTGCGAGAAACACGGCCGCAACCCAAGACAGAGAACCACCCAAAACAAGACAACGACCTCTTTTGTCCTCATGCCACGATTGTACGGTGGAACGACTCGTGTTAAGAATCTGGTTCGTCCCCAGACAGGGATGGACAAAGGGATAAGGACGGCAGCATGCCGCCGTCCTCTCCCTGATTGGCTACTCGATCAGAACCTCACGACAGCGCTGAGTTGACCGCTGCGAGGGGCGACCGTGACACCGCCGCCCTGGGTTGCCTCGTTTATCTCCCCGAAATTATTCCCCCCGAAGGTATTGCCCGGAGTGTTGAAGCTCGGGTGGTTAAACACGTTAACCCAGTCTGATCGCAATTCCACGTGAACGCGTTCTCCGAGGCTAAACTTCTTAGCCAGGGAGAGGTTAACGACCGTGAGGCGCGGCCCGCGCAGCGAGTTTCTACCCTCGTCGCCGAACGCGAACAACACGTCGGGGTTCGCGGTGGTCGGTGCCGGCGCGTTGGCAAAGGCTGCGGTGTTAAACCATTCGTTGGGACTTGGATTGCCGACGCGGGTGCTGGCCACGACATCAGGAAACCAACTGCAGCCGTTGCCGCAGCCGGTGATTGTCGAGTTTTCGTTGTTTTGGTTTGTTACAGTGAATGGATTTCCGCTTTGGGTGAGCATGGTGCCGGAAACACTCCATCCGCCGACCACGGCGCTCTCTACCGCGTTGTGGTTCAGATAGTTCTTCCCCTTGCCAAAGGGTAACTCGTAAGAAGCGTAGCCCTTGTACGCATTCGGGATGTCGAAGTTCGAGTTGCCGTAATTAGCGGACGGATTGTTGCCGATTTGCCAGTATTGCGTCCCTCCGCGGCTGCCCCATCCTCCGGAATCCTGTTCATCCAGGAAATGCGACCAGGTATAGTTGAAACTGAAGACCAAGCCGTTGGAATAATGCTTGTTGATGGTGGCTTGCAGCGCGTTGTAGTTCGTCGTGGCGACGTAATTATCTCCGCCAAGTTGTCCCCAAGCCGGGAACGGACGATCCGCTTGAACGAATCCAAGATTGGCCGAGCTTGCGGCCAAACCGGCCGCGCTGGTTATCTGGTTCAGGTCCGTGGGGAATTGCAGATTCGAAGCGTGGCTGCCCACATAGGCAATCGACGCCATATAGCTGTGGGCGAACTGATGCTCTACGCTCAACTGATATTCATTGATTCGCCCGGGAGAAACATTGTACGGGACGTAAGTCTGATTGGAGGGGTTACCGATGTTGAGATACTGCGAGACTTGTTTCGCATTCGGAGAACCCACCACGTAGTTCAGCACGGGAGCAGCATTGGCGGCAGACTCGGAGAGAGTGACCAGTGGAGTGGGGCCCTTTCCAGAGTTCGGATCCGAGGCGCTACCCGTACTGGTTGTGGTGGCTCCAAAGCCGTTTCCATTGCCGTAGTCATCTTCGCTGTAGTTGTACGAGTACATTCCGAACCCGCCCCTGACAACCGTGTCGTTCCTGATAGACCAGGCAAAACCGACGCGAGGCAGGAAGATGTCGTAAATCGACTTCTGCAGCGTATTTCGGTTGTTTTGAGGAGCAAACCACAATGAGCCTGAGGTGCCGTTTAGGGGTATCACTCCCGGAGTGCCGTAGGCCACGCCGCCCACCGTGCAAGGGGTACCGTTGGGGTTGGCTGGCGTGGCCGCACCAACGTAGGCAGGGCAGTTGAGCGGGATGTCCGGATCGAAGCCGCCTAGGCTATTGTGCAGTTCGCTCATGCCAGTGGTCGCGACATAGCGCAAGCCCAGGTTCAAGGTGAGATTGGGGCGAAGTTTGAAGTCATCTTGAACGAAGAGTTGCGGACTTTTCAAGCGCACATAGGACGTTATCTGGTTGGTTGCGCTCCAGGTTTGGACGTCACCAAGCAGGAAATCAGCGAGGCCGCTTCCGGAGGTGCCCGCTGAGGCACCATTTTGCGCCGTGTAGAGCCCGTTGAAGGTGAAATTGCCCGCAGTAATATTTCCCCAGGGCGTGGTGTCGGCGTCGCCCATCAGAACCTCCACCCCGAAGTGCAGGATGTGCTTGCCCTTGATCAGAGTCAAAACATCCGACGGGTCATAGAGGCCTTCGATATAGATGGCGTTCGTACCGGGTTGCAATGTCGAACAACATTGGCCGGGGCCGGCGACGGTTAGGTTCGGGTAAACGTCCGCCTTCGCGTATTGCAAACCTAACGAAGTTGCCGCATTGAACCCAAGGGTATCGGGAACGAACCAGTTGCCTTGCTTGGTATAGGCCATGCGGAGTTCGTTCACCATTTTCGGGCTGATCTCCCAAGTGTCGGTGACCTGCGCGTTGTAACCGTCTATGTCTCCGGAAAAGCAGTTTTGTGGGCATGGAAACGGTCCGCCCTTATTGACCCCGGGGTTGTCCTTCTGGCTAATCGAAAAGGAAATGCGGTTCTTAGCAGAAAGATCGTAGTCAATGCGCCCAAAATATCTGAGATTCGGGTTGGGAGCAGGCAGAATGGTGGAGAAGTTGTTTGTAAGGGCTCCCGGGGCCCCTGCGTTAGGCAGCGGGTAGGAAGCCAGAATCTTCGCCGCCACGGGATCGAGCCTATTGCCGGGTATCACATTGCCGGGGAATTGGGTAGCAGCCCCACCCACCGTGGTCCGTGTGGCGGGATCGTAGATTGGGCAAGGGTTCGGGGAGGTCGATGACGATGAGCAAGGAACGCCCGAGAAATCGAAGGCACCCGGATTAGCCGTCCCCATACCTCTCTCGGCCAGTGTCGGAACTGTGCCTAGCGAGGCACTTGCCGCGCCGTTGTTATAGATCTTGTCCCGGACGAAGTAGAAGAACAGCTTATTCTTGATGATCGGCCCGCCGACGGAGCCGCCCCACTCGTCGTAACGAATATACGGTGCCTTTTGTGGAGTAAAGCCACCGCTGCCGTTCGGAATCCCGAAATATGGGGATGCGTTCAGAATATTGTTCTGCCAGTATTCGTAAGCGGACCCGTGAAAGCCGTTGGTCCCGCTCTTGGTGATCTGGTTGAACACAGCGCCGCCGATGCCGTACTCCGCCGAGAACGAGGAGGTCGTGATCTGAACCTCCTGCACGGCCTCAAAGAGCGTGTTGTCGACGTTGTTGCTCACCGGCAATTGAACTACACCCCCGTCCTGGAGGTAGTTCGCGTAATTAGGCAGGTTCCCGTTGAGAGAGACGGCATCTCCAGCGTTATAAGCACCGCTGCCCTCCGAGGAGGGCTGCGAGGGAGCGCTCCCAGCGCCGGGGAGAAGGATGTTGAAGTTGGCCCAGTCGTTGCCGGTGATTCCGGCGCCGATCTGGGGCAGCTCGCCGATGGTTTTGGCATCAAGAATTGCGCCCATATGGGAGGTTTCGGTCTCGAGGAGCGGCGCGCCCTCCGCGGTCACGGTCACCGTTTCCGTTACCGCACCGACGTCCAGGGTGGCGTTCTCGGTTATCACGTCCACTTGCAGCGTAACAGGGCCACGCACAAGCTTCTTGAAACCCTGTGCGGAGAAACTGATGTTGTAGTTTCCCGCTGGGGTCGACACCGTGTCGTAAATGCCGTCCTGGTTGGTGACGAAGTTCTTGGTTTCCCCCGTGTCAATATTCGTGACTGTGACCGTCGCACCCAGCACAACGGCGCCTCCGGCTGAAACAGTGCCACGAATTTCGCCAGTGTTTCTGCTTTGTGAAAATGTTGGGATGGCTAAGAGAAGAATGGAAGTAAACATACACAGGCAACGGACGAAACGCATCATGGAGTTTCTCCCAAAATTTCCGACTTCGCTCGTCGTGAAATTGATATCTCTGCTTAATTGCCAGAATAATAGCTGACGCCTCGGGCCATCATTCACTGAACGACCTCGACTGCATTTATCGTTGGAATAACGTTGTTATACAAGCGTCCGAACTAACTCATTTGTACTACCTACACCTATAACGTGACGATTAAGCTCCTGAAGGATGATCGTTGTCAAGCAGAAAATGTGTGGAATAACGTTATTTTACGGCAGTACCAAACAGGGAGAGGTTTCTTTTCCCAAATACCAGAAAACTCTGCTCAATTCAGCAGTTTTTAGAATATCGTTGTTCCAGCGTGGAGAGTGCAAGTCAAATGCGGGCTGTGGCAGACACGTTCCAGGGTTTGATCGCCTACGCAATTTTAAGGCTTTGCTTCGTTGCTCATGTACAATGCGGGGTCGTTGACTAGATATCTCCTGTCACGGCGGTGGAGGAAGGATTACGATGGCAAGTTGCACGAGAACCTCGGTAGGATGAAGCCTCTAAAGCCAAAGGCGGGTTTGCAGCGTAAGCCGGCCGCAACGCTGAAGTCAGTGGCGGAACTCGTGGGCGTCACTGCGAGCACTGTTTCGGCCGTTCTGAACAATTCTTCGGCGGCACGCTCCGTACCCGACCACACAAAAAAACGAATTCTGAAAGCAGCACGTGCTCTTGATTATCGGCCGAATTTTTTCGCGCGTTCGCTGCGCGCCAATCGTACGTACATGGTTGGAGTGATTCTGCAAGAAATCGGCGACGCCTATGGCTCTCTCATAATCAGTGGCATTGAACGTTACCTTCGGGAACAAAATGTCTGCTTTCTAACAGTGGCACACCGTCACGATACGAGGCTGCTCGAGTCCTATTCGACTGTGCTTCGAGAGCGAGGAGTCGAGGGCTTCATCACCGTCGATACTACGTTGACAGAGGAACCTCCTTTACCAACCGTATCGGTCGCCGGGCATCGAAAGATCAGGGGAGTAACAAATCTGATTCTGGACCACCGCTGTGCCGCGTCCCTGGCCTTGGGTCACCTCGTGGATCTTGGTCATGAAAGAATCGCGTTCATGAAGGGTTCGCCTCTAAGCGCGGATACCAATGAGCGCTGGAATGCCATCTGCGAAGTCTCCGCAAAGTTAGGTATTCGGATGCGCCAGGAACTGGTAGTTGAGCTCGCGGGAGATGATCCGACACCCGGTCTGGGCTACCCTTTTGCGAAGCAATTGCTCGATCGCAAGCAGCCATTTACCGCTTTATTTGCTTACAACGACATCTCTGCTATCGGAGCGATCTGTGCTTTTCAGGAGTCAGGTATTCGCGTACCGGAGGATATATCGGTAGTTGGCTTCGATGACATTCAGACCGCCGCTTACATGACTCCGCCGCTCACAACGGTGAGACAGCCGTTGAAAAAAATGGGGGAGATCGCGGCACGGACACTGCTGGAACAAATCGAGGAGAGCACGAGGTATGTTCCAGAAATTCTGATCACGCCTGAATTGGTGGTTCGCAAATCCACCGCGCCTCCGGGCATCGCAAAACCAACCTGAATGGCAGCATTGCGGCCACGATGCTGCTTCGGAGCCATGTCCTGACACTGTGGTTGCGGCGATTGCATGCGAAATAGACGGCTTTTGCCCAGCATAAAGGCAAAACATCTCGGAGGAAGGAAAGGTAAAAGCCCAAGCGCCGAGTTCCGGTGACTGCGTCTATGGCCTGGCCCAGCTTCCATTCTAAGAATGGGACGGGAGGTCGACAATCAGGTGGCAGCACCGGCTGGAACGAGAAAACCCAACTTGCACCGAGCGAACAAAATCGCTCAATGAAGAGTGCGGATGGAAGGGTGGCGACAGTGGCGACTCGGCTGGAGAAAAACCTTGTCCAACGAAAAAACAAAAGANNTCATTGAGTGTAACGGGGATTTATCAACACGTAGCCCTAGACAGACCACTTCCGCTCTCAGAGTTAGCCACAACCGAGGGAGCCGAAAGAAGCTGAAGAAGATCGGTAAGCGTGCCGAAAGTCTTGCTGAAATGAAACGCTATTCTCAGCATGGTTGAATGCGATTGGCGTGCGCTCGAATTCTCAGCGGGGCATGAGTCGGAAAAATAGGGACTGCTTGGCAACAGGTTCTACTTTTGCTTCCATGGCAGCCATCTGGGCCTGACTTAACGGGGTAAAGGAACGGGCGAGTTCCACGCATTCCTCGACCTGCTCGACTGAGTCACATCCGATGATTGCAGTGCTGATCGGTAACGAGAGATTGTAGTAGAAGGTTTCCCGCTTGGTCAGCGTACCCGGAGTGGTTGTGATTGCGCCTCTGCCTTCCCATGAGTGTTTTTGTTCTTCCACAGGCGGCGGCGTCCAACTGGAAAGAATGCGGCCGCGTGCCATCACCTTCATCCCGATAATCCCCATCTGTTTCTCGACGGCCAGCGGAAGGAGATCCTTTTCAAAGCTGTAATAGTATTTGTCGGCCGCGTTGACGCCCATCAGGACGGTGTCAAAGGGAAAGCGGTGTATGCATTCCATGAGTGCTTCGGGACGGAAGCGTCCGGTGACGCCCAGATGGCGCACCATTTTCTGATCGCGCGCTTGAACCAGGGCTTCTATGGCGCCCCCTTTGCCAAATATCTGGTCAATGTCTTCCTGAATTCCAACATCATGCAGTTGCCATGTGTCAATGTGATCGGTATCCAGAAGCTTGAGAGATACGTCGAGGTTTTTAAGCGCGGCATCGCGGGTTCGCTCTTTGGTCTTGGTTGCGATAAAAACGTGGTCCCGGCTGCCCTTAAGACCCTTTCCAAGATAACGTTCACTCCACCTGTCAGGCCCGCCGTAAATGGCGGAGGTATCGAAATACTTCACTCCTAACTCAAGCGCGCGTTGGATCATCTGCAGGGCCAAGCTTTCGTTACTGGCCTTCTCCAGCGCTCCCTGGCCGCCGAGGCCAAAAATCCCGACCCGAAATCCTGTCTTACCCAGATTACGCGTCGGCATCATGTCTTGGATGGCCCTTGCCGCAGCTGGACTGTTTTCCGTTGACGTCACCTCGCCAGACGCGGAGGCAGCGATTACTCCTGCAGACAGACCAGCTGCTATCGATGCGGCCCCTATTTTAAGGAAACCCCGGCGGTTCTGGTTGCCGGCATCTTGTGGTGTGTCATTCGTTTTCATGTCCATCGCTCCAAGTCATCCGAAATAGAATACCGATTTTCTTGGGAACTGATCGATCATGCGAGTATATTTTTCTCTTTGCAAGCCAGTCAATCTTTTGTCTTTTTTATTTCTACTCCTGGTCGCGTTTGTGCAGTTGGTTTCACCGTCTGTTGAGAGCATCCGATTTTTATTCATGGTACCGATCGGTGCTCAGGAGAGATGAAGAATGAGTCGCCGAGTGTTTTCCTTTTGCTTCTTGGCCGCATTGATGTCACCGACAATTTCGTTTTCCCAATCATTCTTGAGCCAATATAAAGGCTTGCCTTATCACGACAGCCGCTATACTGGCGGTCCACAAAAAATACCGGGAAAGGTCTTGTGCGCCTACTATGACCTGGGCGGCGAGGGAGTTGCGTATCACGACACCGATCCAAAGAATCACGGCAGCGGAGAGTTGAATCCGGCTGACGGGACCTACCTGAATGAATTTCGTATTCATGAGGGAGTGGATACTTCATACACGAAATTCAACCGGAAACCAGAAGCGATTGACGACAACCCCTTCGACAAGATCGTGCCTCCTGCAGACCTGCTTTATGTCGGCTGGACCGAACCCGGAGAGTGGTTCAACGTTACGATAGATGTGGCACGGTCGGGAACATACGCGGCCGATTTCCTTTACACATCGAATCGCGGCGGCACAATATCAGTGGAGGTGAATGGAAAGGACGCGACCGGACCTCTGCAGATCACCACAACAAATGATCCTGCAGACCCGGTTGCCTGGCGTCAATGGCACCATTGGAATCTCGCGTCGCAACTTTTCAAAGTCCGTCTGAGCAAAGGGAAAAATGTTCTCACCGTGCACATATTGACAAAGGGAAACATGAATCTAGCTTATTTCGACTTCAAACCGGTTCGCAGATGAAACGGAACCTGTCAGCGATTCAACTCAGTGTCACACGTAAGCCCGTCGCATGGGGAACAGTAAACGAGCACTTGCCTTGCTTGAGCAACTCGGTCTTCGTTGACGTTGTGATGTGCGCTTCGCGGCTGTCTAGTGCCGGTGCCTGTAATGTCTCGGTTTGCACCACTCCGCTCGCGTCTTGACCAAAGTCGAGTTCCACCTCAAGGTCTGCTGCCGCGTCTTTGTTCAGAATGATCACGGATGTGTGCCCGGTAGGCAGTTTCGCGGCATACGCCGTCGCATTGACTCCCGTAGCCTGCAGCTTCGTCGAGAGCTCGGTCTTCAACAGTGTTCCGCCGCTGAACGAGCCCGCAAACTTGAGCCCATACGCAACTGGCTCCAACTCATAGTCCGAGCCAAATGTCCCGATAGGTGTATAGAAAGGATGCGGATGCGCGGCAATCTGTTCGGGAGTTTCGCCCTTCGCTTCGAGAAGTGAGTCGCCAGGCAGAGATCCGCCAACGGAATTGGCCACAGATTTGCCCGTGCCACCGTGCAGATTGACGCCGGAATAGTCATTGCTGGCCAACAACAGCGAATAGTCGGCCGACCAAAGCGCAGCGGCAAACACATCGGAGACACCCGGCTTGCCTCCGCGATAGCACGTGTTGCCTTCGGTCATGCGTACGCGCGCACACATCTTGCTGGCTGCGGCCGATGCGATACTCGCCGTGTTCTGTACCTTTTGCATCGTCGCCGGCTTCAGCAGATTCGGAATGTTGACGTCGGGGTTCGTCGCCGGGCCGCCAAAGTAATAATGATGAGTCAGGGTGGTTACGCGGGGCGGGGCCTGTATGGAAGGCCATTGATCAGCAATCTCAGTCAGCCATGACACAGCGCCGGCAACATCAGGCATGCCGAACTTTGCTGCTGGCACACGAGCTGCGATAGCCCGCGACAGCGAGAGCCATTCTTGCAGGTACGTCTTGGCAGACCATGTCTTCGGATCGCGCAGGTGCCGGTCAAATAGATCCGCCTCGTTTCCGATCTGGAAATACTGGAGGCGGTCGCCCAGCGTCTCGGCTACAAAGACCGCTTCCTCGGCGGCGCGTGCCGATGTATTCGTGCCCATCCCGATGCCGTACACGCAAGTCCAACCAGCGTCTTGGAGGAACTCCGCCAGGTTTCTGACTGCCTCGACTGTCACCGCGTAGTACTGAGCCTTCGGCTCGCCCACGACCTCACGCACTTGAGGATGCTCTGGTTCGGGAGAGTCAGGCTTAGGTTTCCAGTAAGCGAACTCGCTGGTATTGCCGCCAAGGCGGAGAACACCAGTTGACGAGAGTGCTTTGAACTCGCGAATCAAGCTGCTGTTCTTTGCCGAAAAGAAACTGGGATCCGCAAGTTGCTGCACCTCGTACGACAGGCCGACAAAGTCGATCGGCATGCGCGGACCAGTCGCTTCCCTGGGGATGCTGAGGGCAACCCGGACCTTGCTTTGGCCCTGCGCGTGAAGACGTGCTGCAGCCATGGTGCAGGCGGCGGTGGCAAGAAACCTTCGTCGTGTGAGCATCGGATCTCTCGATTCTTATCTTTACTGCTGGCCTAGAGCGCCCGCGTTTCTTGGTGAGGTTAAGAATATGACCAGCGATAACTCCATCTGGGGGATTCCTTGTCCTTCAGATTTGAAGCATAACGAGAATGTTTTCATCGTCAGCGCCACTGAACAACTCATATGAAAGCGGAACAATAAGCCATTAGAAAGATCGACACATGATTTTGAGTCTGTGTGGGTCGAGGGCTCGGGCCACTCGTCTCCAGGTTTCCAAAAGCTATTGTCAATGTCCGCCTTGCAATGGTTTGTCGTATTCATGTGAAGCTATGGGTGTGACCAAACCATTATTTTAGGCCCGGGCATGTTTCGCTCGACCGGTTTTCGAGAGCATGATCGTGCGTTTGTTCCAGCAATTTTCCGCGGTGCGTCCACAATCCCAACCCTGGATTTGAAATGAAGAAGATCTCTTCGCCGGTTGTTGCCGTAGCGAAGGCTTCGCTTGGAGTGTATTTTGGGAGATAGTGGACTGGCTGGGGCGCCTTCAGCTGGTGCACGACTACTGGCCGTTCCTGAAGGAAGCCGCGGAAAAAATGGCTCCGCCAAATGTGAACGCGACCGTCTTCGTTTTGTCGCTAGTTTGGATTCTGGGGTTCTTTTTTGTGCTTCCGCCAACTCGGCACCGGAATCCCACGGGGATAGCACGAATTCGTCCAGTTCTGTCTGCCCACGCCAGTACTCTTTGAGGGACAGATGCGGATAGCTTTCATACGCGAAGCGCTCGCTGCCCGCGAAATTACAACTGCGCACGTTATCTTGGTAGATTGCGACAACGTCAGCCGAATGACAAGGCTCCATGTAGATCGTTCTCAGCCTGAGCTGGCGAATTTGACCATGATTAATTGGGCACGGCGCTTGGGCAAGCGATAACTATATCAATGAGCCATGCGGAGGGCATTGGAATTCCGAGTTCCTTTTCAGTCCCTGCGGACAGCTGCTTACAAACTTCCGCGAAATTGCAGGGATGCGACGTGAGTGAGCTTGGTGAGATCTTTGAGGTAGGAAGGCTCAATCTCGAGATCGAGAAAATTCTCGCAGAAAACCGCATTTCTCACTGTGCTGCTTGATACAGCCGCGGCTCGGGAATAAGGAAACATCGTCTCAGGCGTGTTCACTCCTGTGCTGGCGCAGCGCACGAGCCCGAACCGGTGTCACTGGCCGGATCGTCGGCTAACCGGAANNGAAGCCGACTTATGGACAACGTCGTCGGAGTCTGCCTGAAAACGTGAAAACGCAATTTCCGGTTTGCCCGTAATCCGACCTCGTCGTCGCCACCTTCCCCCTTGACAGTCTAGGAGAGTGTTGTTATCGTCTCTCCTAGACGTGCAAGGAGAGATCGTGGGAAAACAGATCGATCTGCTGCAAGGTACCCTGGACATGCTGATCCTCAAAGCTGTTTCGCTCGGCCCATTGCATGGCTACGGGGTTTTGCTGCGCATACAGCAGATCTCCGGGGAGCAACTGGAGATCCAGCAAGGATCGTTGTACCCCGCCCTCTACCGGTTGGAACACCAAGGTCTGATCGCGAGCGAGTGGGGAGAATCCGATAACAAGCGCAAAGCGAAGTTCTACAGCCTGACTGCGGCCGGCCGCCGTCAGCTCCACTCCGAGACCGAGAAGTGGAACCGCATGGCCGTGCTGATTGCCAGCATCCTGCGCACGACATCGGAGGAAGTATGAAACTCTTCGCGCGGCTCCGTTCATGGTTCAGGTGGATCGTCAAACCACAGCAGCTCGAAAACGAAATGGAGACGGAGGTGCGCTTCCACATCGAGAGCTACACCGCGGATCTGGTTTGTAAGGGAGTTCCCCAGCCGGAAGCGATGCGACGGGCACGGATCGAGTTTGGCGGCATCGAGTCGCACAAAGATGCCATGCGTGCATCGCTCGGCCTGCGCTGGTGGGGAGAACTATGCGCGGACATTCGTTACGGAGTGCGCATGCTACGCAGGAGTCCGGGCTTCACGACGGTTGCGGTCGCATCGCTCGCACTGGGCATCGGAGCGAACACCGCGGTTTTCACACTGGCCAAAGCGGCACTGCTCGATACGTTGTCCGTGTCAAATCCGGAGAGTCTCCGTCTCCTTGCCTGGACCCAGGACGACAAATCGGTAGTTTCAAGCATGTGGGGAGACTTCTACCCTGACGGCAAAGGGCACACACTCGTGGCGTCTTTTTCGTATCCCGTTTACCAGCAGTTGCGCAGCCAGAATCACGAACTCGGCGACCTTTTTGCTTTCAAGGAACTTGGCGGCGGATTGGACCGCCTGACAGCAACCATCGATAACCAGTCTGAGACGGTCACCGGAGAACTCGTTTCCGGTAACTATTTTGCAGGCTTCGGGGTGGGAACTGTCCTCGGCAGACCGATTGAGCCTGCGGACGACCTCGCAGCTGGCGGCGGTCCAGTTGCCGTAATCAGCGATGCTTTCTGGGCGCGCCGCTTTGGCCGATCGTCTGCCGTGATCGGCAAAGCCGTGAAACTCAATCTGGTCCCCATCACCATCGTAGGAGTCGCGCCCAAAGGTTTTACCGGAGCCTCGCACGTGGAGGTGTCTCCCGATGTGTTTCTGCCGTTGACCATGCAACCAATCATTGCTCCGAAGGGAGACAGTTCTCTTTTAAACGATCCGGAGATCTGGTGGGTTCAGGTCATGGGAAGGTTGCAGTCCGGCATCTCCGAGAAGTCAGCGCGTGCTTCTTTGGCCGTGACGCTGGACCAGGCGGTTCGAGCGACGATGACCGTTCCCAAGGATGGAACCCTGCCACCCTTGACTCTCATCCCCGGCAACCGAGGCTGGCTGAGTTATGACGACCGCCAACTGCAACAGCCGAGTTTGATCCTTCTGGCGCTTACCAGCCTTGTACTTCTGCTCGCCTGCGCCAATATCGCCAACCTGTTGCTGGCTCGCTCCGCGTCCCGACAACGTGAGATGAGTGTGCGTCTCGCCCTAGGTGCGGGTAAAGCGCGGATTCTCCGTCAGATGCTCACCGAAAGCCTTCTGCTCTCCCTGCTGGGGGGAACAGCGGGTCTCATGCTCGGTTATCTCGGTCGAAACGCGATCCCACGGCTGTTGTCCGCGTCGTGGGGTGCGACCCCAATCCGCAGTCAGTTCGGCTGGCCCATATTCGCTTTCGCGCTGACCATCTCTGTGCTAAGCGGTCTTCTGTTCGGAGTAGGTCCAGCTTGGCAAGCCACGCGATCGATCGTGAACGCCGGTTTGAAGGACAGCGCCGTAACCACCACGCACCACGGGAAGGGATTCGCCGGTAAAACACTGGTGATCTTTCAGGTCTCGCTTTGCATGCTGTTGCTGGTGGGGGCCGGACTTTTTGTCCGCACGCTAGTGAATCTGAATACTGCGGATATGGGATTCCAGCAGAATGGTCTACTGTTATTCGCGATTAACCCGCCGAAAGTGCGTTATCCGGCGCCGAAGAATATCGAGGTGCTGCATCAGATCGAAGAAACAATCGCGCCCCTTCCGGGATTGGAATCGGTCACACTGTCGGAGTCGCCTCTGCTGGCTCAAACGGCGTCGAACGATGGCTTCTTCCCCGATGGTCAGCCCAGAAGGCCCGGTCACGAACAGTCCGCGATGTTGAATTCCGTGGGGCAAACGTTTTTCGCGACGATGCGCATACCTCTCTTGTATGGCCGCTCCTTCGATTTTCGCGATACGTCAACTTCCCCCAAAGTTGCGATCATCAATCAGGCTCTGGCTCGCAAAGAGTTCGCGGGGATCAGCCCCGTCGGCAAAACGTTCAAGACCGAAGAAGAAGATAGGTACGAAATTATCGGAGTCAGCGCGGACGCCAAATATGCGGACCTTCGAGGCGATCCGCCCCCAACCTTTTACGTTTTGTACAGGCAACAGAAAGACGCCCGCCACGGCATGACCTTTGAGGTACGAACGAATGGCGATCCTGGAGGCGTAGTCGGTTCGATTCGTTCCGCCGTCCAGTCGGTGGATAAGGACCTTCCCCTAATCGATGTGCGCACGCAGACCGAGCAAATCAAGGCAAGTATTGCGCCCGAGCGGATCTTCGCGGCAGTGACGGCCGGTTTTGGCGTGCTCGCGCTCATCCTCGCCAGCATTGGCGTCTACGGCATCATGGCTTTCACCGTGGGTCGTCGCGTCAATGAGATTGGCATTCGCATGGCTCTCGGCGCGCCGGCGAGTCAAGTGCTCAAGATGATTCTTCGCGAAACCGCATGGCTAGCCGCGATCGGCATCGGCACCGGAGTTGGCGTGGCGCTGCTGCTCGCGCAATTTCTTCGTTCGATGCTATTCGGCCTGAAGCCGACCGATCCATCCACGCTCGCTGGCGCGGCATTGCTGCTGTTTGCCATTGCGATGTTGGCAGGCTGGGGGCCGGCGAACCGAGCGTCGCTGATCCAACCGATGGAGGCTTTGCGTCATGAATGATGTCGTGTTCGAAGGCCCTGGTCGGATTGTCGGCAATGCGGAAGTTATCCGGAAACCTTTCAGCATTCGCCTCGTGGTCCAGAAACGGGCTTCGAGGAGATCAGTGGTGATCTCCTCCAAGCCGACTTGAACTAAGCC
>PKXU01000051.1 GCA_003132445.1 Acidobacteriaceae bacterium
CGCAATCCTGGGCCCGGCGGACCATTATCCAGAATGCAATTCGGATGTTGGCGCCCCGCAAGGACCACTCGACCGTAGCAGACGTACCGAGTGATGCGGTCAGTTGCAGTTCTGGACAGACGCAGGATGCGGATTATGCAATCGCGCGCATTCTTCGGCTTGAACACTTCGAACGCTTTGTCTTTGTGATGTCCGTCCTTGAAAGATACTCGGATCAGGATTGTTCCGTTCTGCTTGGCTGCTCGCGGCAGGATGTTGGGGAGACAAGAATGCGAGCGTTGCTGCATCTCGCGGACCCAGACAGGTTACGCACCATGGCTCCGTCCGGGCCCGCCTCCAGCGATCCTGAAGAGGCACAGACGCCAGAAGTGCAGTTGGAGCCGCAGTTTTGAAGACTGTGAACCGAGGCATCTTTCGAAAGATACCAAGAGCCGTTCTGAATCAGGCTCCACAAAAACCAAGATCAACAGATCGGCATCGCTCGTGACGGCCCGTGCGGTGAATCCTAGACGATTCGAGTAAGGAACTGTCATGAAAATTCTGCTCTACAACCCCGACAACGGCGTGACCCGCAACTTCATGCCGCACCTCTGGATGTTTTTGCTCAAATCTCTGACTCCTCCCGGACATGAAGTGCTGCTGATCGACGGCAACGCTCAGCCGATGGACGAGCTTCAGATAGCACAGTACGTCCGAGACGAGAACATCGGACTGGTCGGCATTGGTGCTATGACCCGAATGATCGCCAAAGCGTATCGCATCGCCGATGCCATTCGCGCCACCGGAGTTCCGGTCGTCATGGGTGGTCCTCACGTCACCGAACTGGCCGACGAGGCCCTCGGTCGCGATGGCGGACCATGCCACGCCGACGCTGTGGCCCTAGGCGAAGCCGATGAAACCTGGCCGCAGATTGTGAATGACGCTGCCCGCGGCGAACTCAAGCCCATCTACGCGCCCGTGGATGCAGCGGGGAAAGACAAGAAGCCGTCGCTAAAGGAGTACCCGGTCATTCCTTGGCAATCGATCGATCTTGCTCAATTCAATCTCGTGCCAAAGGTCGTCGCGCCGCTACTCAACCGTGTCGGCACGGGCTGGGGCTCTTTCCGCATCATTCCAGTTGAATCGGGACGTGGCTGTCCCTACGGCTGCGAGTTCTGCACCGTGACCGGATTCTTCGGTGACTCAATCCGCTTCCGCACCAATGAGAGCGTGGTAAATGAGTTGCTGCTGTTGAAGGCGCGCGCCAGCAGTGAGAAGGGCCAGATTGCCGTCTTTTTCATCGACGATAATTTTGCTATCAATGTAAAGCGCACTAAATCATTGCTTCGCGACATCATCGCTGCCAAAGCCCAGGTACACTGGGTAGCCCAAATCAGCGCTAACCTCTTGCGCGACGAAGAACTCGTCGACCTAATTGCCGCTTCCGGCGGCAAATGGATCTTCATCGGCATGGAATCCATTGACCCGACTAATCTCAAAGACGTGAACAAGGGATTCAATAAGCCAGGTGAGTATGCGGCTGTGCTCGAACGGCTCGCGCGACGCAACGTCTATGCGATCACATCATTCATCTTCGGTATGGACAACGACACTACCGGCGTGGCCGAGCGCACACTGACGCAAGTCCGAACCTGGCCTCCGGGGCTGCCCATTTTCGGCCTGCTGACGCCCTTGCCCGCAACCCCGCTCTACAAGCGCCTGGAAGCCTCGGGACGGCTCACGCGCCCCAAGCACTGGCAGGAGTTCATCCCGTTTGCGATGGCTCACACGCCGCTCAAAATGACCATTGAAGAAGCTCATGCCGAAGTGAAATATGGTTGGGAGCAAGCCTACAGCCCGGAAGCACTAGCTCAAGCGGTCGACGCGCTCAGTGACCAGCCTCTTGGTTATCGCATCAACGTCTTCCTCGCGCGCCTATGCTTCCGCGAGATATATTTCCCTATGATGGGGAAAATGGCATGGCTAAAGGTTGTCGCTCAAAACCGCCACACCATTCTTAAACTAGTAAGAGGAGCCTTCTTCGGCCGCCGAGCGCGACCAAAGAATCCGGACACGCAAGATGCGTACGAAACTGTCGCGGCACCAAATGTCGCCGGCGAATTGAACGCATAACTCCGTGGGGCAAGGGCGCCATTGCCCGCGAGTTGCGTCCAGCATGATCGACCGTCGGCACCGCTCAGGAGGTTGTTCCGAACAGCGCCCCGACTCCTGCCGTCAGCGCCATGGCGAGAGCACCCCAGAACGTTACCCGTATCGCTCCCACTGTCACGCCTGCGCCGCCCGCGCGTGCAGCCACTCCGCCTAGAAGTGCGAGGAATACGAGTGAAGTTGCAGAGACAAAGGGAATCAGCCCCGCCGTCGGTGTTACGGCACTGACCAAGAGAGGCAGGGCTGCGCCAACGGCGAAACTGCCAGCCGATGCCATAGCGGCCTGAATCGGACGCGCCCGAAGAGTCTCGGAGATGCCGAGTTCGTCGCGGGCATGCGCGCCTAGCGCGTCATGCGCCATCAACTGATCGGCAACCTTTTTCGCGAGCGGAGGATCGAGTCCGCGCGCGACGTAGATTGCCATCAGTTCCTTGTGCTCGCCCTTGTCGTCCGCTTTGAGTTCCGCGCGTTCAAGCGCGAGGTCGGCTTGTTCGGTATCTGCCTGTGAGTGGACCGACACATACTCCCCAGCAGCCATCGACATGGCCCCCGCCACCAGACCCGCGACNNCCGCTGCGCGTAGCCAGCCGATGCGGCTGGTGCGGTGTCGTTCAGTGTTGCCTGCATTCACCCTTGAGGACTCCTTAATCTGAGAAGCGCCAGAAACCGTGCCCGCACGTTCAATCTAGACAGACAGTGGTTGGTTTCAGGTTGTCGGCTTAACGAATTAAGAGTAGCCGTTGGTAAACACACTCAGAAGAGAGACCGTGTAAACAAACTTTCCTGTTCTTGCTATGCCGCTTGGAGCATGTGGACGGGTAGCGACAAAATTATGACAGCGCCGCCTCCTGGACGGTCCGAGACCTTAGCCACGCCCCCATGCACCTGGGCAACTGCATCCACAAAGGCAAGTCCGAGACCATGACCGGGAGAATTCTTTCCCTTCACGAATCGTTTGAAAACCTGGCTGCCGATATCGGGCGAGAATCCCGGACCATTATCTTCAATCACTAGTTCTGCCGACCCTTGCTCCGAGCGGAGCCGGATGTTCACTTGGCATCCCGCAGGTAAATGAGTCAATTCGTTTTCAAGCAAATTACTGACCACACGATTCAGCAGGGTCACGTCCGCATCTACGACCACGTGCCCTTCGAGGTCAGTTGTCACTTCGTGATGATGCTCGGCCATCGCCGGTTGGTAAATATCGACCAGTTGTCGCACGACATCGGAAAAGTTAACTGGACGGCGATCGATGTGAAGCGCGCCCGCTTCCGCTTCAGCAAGGTCCAGCGTGGTGTTCAGCAACTGCAAGAGCTTATCCAGGTCTTCGATCGCCTCACCAACCGAGTCACGCCACGTCTCGTTTCCTTCATTGCATAATGCGGATTCCAGCGTTCCACGAATCAGGGTTACTGGGCTTTTGAGGTCGTGCGCGATACTGCCAGTAACCGTGCGAAGCTGATTCACGGAAGCCTGGAGGCGGTCCAGCATGTTATTGAAGGTCTTAGCCAATCGCGAAATCTCATCCGAATTCACAGGCTCAGGTAATCGTTCCTTTAAGTCTTCGGTTCCAATTCGCGCGACGGTTTCCGTAATTCGTTCCACACGGTGCAGGGTACGGCGTGCGCTCCAGTGCGAGATTACGAAGCCGAGCAGAAACATGCCGCACCAAAGTGCGAGAAAACGCCGGGCCAATGTGTGCAGCACATGTTGGGCACCATGATCTGATAGTCCGAGATAAACAGTTCTTCCGTTTTGCGCCTTCTCAACCACGCGAAACGTTTGTCGATATCCTTCCACCGTTATGGACTTCGGCGGCCCCGGAACCAAATTCGTCCGCTGAATCGCTGCTATAAAAGCATCCTTCGAGCTTGGACCTACCCACAATGGACCTTCACTGCTGTTGGGACTTGTTGCTAAGAAAAAGACAGAATTCAGTCTTTCGCCGCGGGCATTGCGCTCATCCGGCACTTCCTGAGTAGCAAGCTCGGCTACCTCTCGAACTATGCGTTTGTACAGGTGATCGCTCGGAGTATCGGCCGAGACCTGAGCCAGAACCTCTGCTTCGCCGCTAAGCCAGGTGTCACTGCGCTCCCGAATGCCCTGAGCGACAAGGAAATANNGCGGCGGTGGAGCGCAAATTCTTAGGCATGTTTGAGAACGTAGCCAACACCGCGAATTGTGTGAATCAGTGGTCGCGGGGTGTCATGATCCACTTTGCTGCGCAGGCGATAAATGTGAACATCGACGACATTGGTTGCGGGATCAATCCTCATCTTCCAGACATGGTCCAGAATCATGGTCCGCGTCACTACTCGACCTTCGTTGCGGCAAAGATATTCCAGCAAAGAAAACTCCTGTGGGGTCAATTGCAGCAAGTTTTCGCCCCGGCGGGCTTCGCGACGAACCAGATCAAGCTGCAAGTCGGCAGCTTGCAGACGCACCGATTCATTCTGTGGAACCGCGGACCTGCGTAGGAGATTTCTCAGTCTTGCCAGCAGTTCCGGCAGTGCAAATGGCTTCGTGAGGTAGTCGTCCCCGCCCTGCTCCAGTCCCCGGACCCGCTCGTCGACAGAACGGCGGGCGGACAAGATTAAAACCGGCGCTGCATTACCGTGGGCTCGGCAACGCGCAATCAAGTCCAATCCATCCAGGTCTGGAAGTCCAAGATCGATAATGAGGGCATCGTGAATGCCCTCCAAGGCCATCGTTTCGCCAGCCTGTGCTGTACTGGCTGTATCCACCTGATATCCGGCCCCCACTAGCGCCCGCTTGAGAAACTGCTGGATCGGTATGTCGTCTTCTACCACCAACAATCGCATCGGAGATTCCCGCCCGTCCAAGACTTTACACCTCCAGATGGGATGCAGAAAACAGGATCGTGGAAACTTACCTAAGCCAGCAAATCCAGCATTCACTGCGAACGCCAGGTCATATCCACCCGCACTGGAATCTCGTTCTTGACCGGCATCGTCAACAGCGACGGTGGGTCGATCTTGAAATCCG
>PKXU01000092.1 GCA_003132445.1 Acidobacteriaceae bacterium
AGGACATGCCGGAGATTCGGAACTGGAAGTGGAGCAAAACGTAAGAAGGAAACCGAATCCAAGGAGTTCAAGATGCCCATTCAAATCAAACAAGAAAACGGCGGGAAATTGGTCGCCGTTCAAGTCACCGGGAAGTTGGTCAAGGCGGATTACGAGCGCTGTGTACCTGAGTTCGAGCGACTCATCCGGCAACACGGGAAATTGCGGCTGCTGTTCGAAATGACCGATTTCCATGGCTGGGAAGCTGGCGCGCTGTGGGACGAAATCAAGCTCGACATTAAACTTTTTGCCGATATCGAACGGCTCGCGGTAGTCGGTGACAAGAAGTGGGAGCACGGCATGGCGACGTTCTCCAAGCCATTTACGAGAGCGACGATCCGATATTTCGATCAAGCCAACGCAGCGGAGGCGCGGAAGTGGCTGCGCGAAGCGAGCGGCCCGCGGCCGTAACCGCGTGATCGCGCGCGATCGCCGGATCGACAAGCATGGCCAGGACATGCCGGAAATTCGGATCTGAAAATGGAGCAACGGCAAATGAATACACAAGCGCCTATACCCATAGAGTTTGATCTGTGAAACATGCTGGGAGCACATAATGAAACGGGACCTGCGTCAGAAATTCGTCGTGGGCAACTGGAAGATGCATACGACCGCCACTGAGGCTATGCAGCTAGCCAGGGCGGTTGTTGACGGCATCGGCATCGATGGCATGGGTGTCAAAGAGGACGACCGAGTATTCGTCATGATCTGTCCGCCCTTTCCCTATCTTGCACTTGTCGGGGAGATCCTCAAGGGCAGCCGTGTGTTACTCGGGGCGCAGAACCTTTATCCCGAGAAGGAAGGCGCATTCACCGGCGAGGTCAGCCCGACAATGCTCCTTGATCTGGGTTGCAAGTTCGTCATCCTCGGACACAGCGAACGGCGGCACAAGCTGGGCGAATCCGATGCGTTCATCAACCATAAAGTGCGGGTTGCCCTTGCCGCAGGCCTCGATGTGATCTTGTGCGTTGGCGAGACCCTGGAACAACGCAAGGCCAACCAGACTGAAGCGTTGCTCGATCGACAACTCACCTGTGGATTAGCCGATGTGCCGGCGGATACCTTAATCCGCTTGAGCATCGCGTACGAACCGGTCTGGGCCATCGGCAATCTCGAACACCATGCCACTCCACAGCAGGCGCAGGACGCGCACGCCGTCATTCGGCGTCGCTTCGCTCAGATGTTCGGGGAGAAATCGGCTCAGGCGCTTGCCATACAGTACGGCGGCAGCGTCAAGCCCGACAACGCCGCGGCACTGCTTTGCCGAGACGGTGTGGACGGCGCTCTTGTCGGCGGCGCAAGCCTGATCGCCGATCAGTTTCTGGCCATTGTCCTGGCTGCGATCAGTGCGTCGCGAACCAAGAGGAAATCAGCATGACAGTAATTGCACAACCCACAATATGCGCGGACGGAGAAGTCCGGCCTACGGGCCCGCATTGATGCCATGTTTCGCGGGGACAGAATCAACGTCACGGAAACGCGGGCCGTCCAGCACGTGGCTTTGCAAAGACAGAAAGGATCCCATTTATGAAGCCCAATGTCGATCAGCCGAAGGCTGCCGAATCGAAGCCGGGGTCGCAGCCCAAGAGTCCCGAATCTAAATCAGGATCCAAGCCCGATTCCAAGGACGATCTGAAATCCCTGCCGATGCCGGAAGTGGAGAAAAAGTTGGGATCTTCTCCGAAAGGCCTGAGTCAAGCCGAGGTGCAGAAACGGCTGGCGCAATACGGGCCGAACGAGATCGCGGAAAAGAAAACCAACGTATTTCTCAAGTTCCTCAGCTATTTCTGGGGTCCCATCCCGTGGATGATCGAAGCGGCGGTGATTCTGTCGGGCGTGGTCCGGCACTGGCTGGATTTTTTCATCATTCTCTTTCTGCTTTTTTCCAACGCTTTGGTCGCATTTTGGGAGGAACATCAGGCGGGCAACGAAATTGCCGCGTTGCGGGCCAAGCTGGCGACCAAGGCCCGGGTCCTGCGAGATGGAAAGTGGGCCACCCCAGTGGCGCGTGAGTTGGTGCCGGGCGACGTCATCCGTCTGCGACTGGGGGACATCGTGCCGGCGGATGCGCGCTTGTTGGCGGGCGATCCCGTGCAAGTAGATCAGTCCGCGTTAACCGGCGAATCTTTGTCCGTGACGCGCAAGCCTGGCGAGGCAGTGTTTTCGGGTTCGATTATCAAGCGGGGCGAAGCCGACGCGATGGTGTACGCCACCGGTGAGAACACCTACTTCGGCAAGACGGCGCAACTGGTACAGGAGGCGATTACCGTCAGCCATTTCCAGCGTGCCGTGCTCAAAATTGGCGATTACTTGATCGCTCTTGCAGTGGCGCTGGTGTTGGTGATTGTTACCGTGGCGCTCTTCCGTCACGATCCAATCCTCAGCACGTTGGAATTTGCCTTGGTGCTTCTGGTGGCCGCGATCCCCGTGGCGATGCCCACGGTGCTGTCAGTCACCATGGCGGTCGGCGCGCGTCTGCTGGCAAAAAAACAAGCGATTGTGACCAAACTGTCGGCGATCGAGGAACTAGCTGGCGTGGATGTGCTGTGCTCGGACAAGACCGGCACCCTGACCCAGAACAAGCTGACGCTGGGCGATCCCTTCTGCGTGAACAATATCCCTGCCGACCAGGTCATTCTCTGGGCCGCACTGGCTTCGCGTGCCGAAGATAAGGACACCATCGACCTGGCGGTGATCGGCGGCGTGAAGGACGATAAGGCGTTAAAGGCCTTTCAGGTAATCCATTTCCAACCGTTCGATCCGGTGCATAAGCGCACCGAAGCTACTGTTAAAGCTTCGGACGGAAAACAGTTCTTTGTGGCCAAAGGCGCGCCGCAAGTGATTCTGGAAATGTCGACCAACGCCGGCGAAGTAAAGCCCGCCATCGAGAAAGCCGTCAATGAGTTTGCGGGACGCGGCTTCCGTTCCTTGGGCGTGGCTCGAGCGGATCAGGAGAATAAGTGGCAATTTGTTGGTGTGTTGCCAATGTTCGATCCGCCCCGCGAGCAGGCCAAAGCAACTATCGCGAGCGCAGAGCAGATGGGCGTGAAAGTCAAGATGGTTACCGGCGACCAATTGGCCATTGCCCAGGAAACTTCGCGCCAGCTGGGGCTCGGCACGAACATCCTGGATGCCACCGTATTGCGCGATTCGAAGGATCAACAGTCGCAGCAGTCGGTGGCGTCCATCGAAAAAGCGGACGGTTTCGCCCAAGTGTTTCCCGAAGACAAGTACAACATTGTCGACGTCCTGGAGAAGCACGGCCACATGGTCGGTATGACCGGCGACGGGGTGAACGACGCCCCCGCGCTGAAGAAAGCGGACTGCGGCATCGCGGTTTCCGGCGCGACGGACGCGGCTCGTGCGGCGGCGTCCATCGTGCTGCTGGCGCCCGGCCTGTCGGTAATCATCGACGCGATCAAGGAGAGCCGTCGCATCTTCCAGCGGATGAACAGCTACGCAATTTACCGCATCACCGAAACGCTGCGTGTGCTGTTCTTCATGACGCTTGCGATCCTGGTGTTTAACTTCTATCCGGTGACCGCAGTGATGATCGTGATCATCGCCGTGCTCAACGACGGAGCCATCCTGTCCATCGCGTATGACAACGTTCATTACAAGGATAAGCCCGAGGCCTGGAACATGCGCCTGGTTTTGGGGATTTCCACGGTGCTGGGCGTTATCGGGGTCGTGGCTGCGTTTGGCCTGTTTTATCTTGGCGAGCGCGTATTCCACCTCGACCACGCGCACGTTCAAACGCTGATGTATTTGAAGCTGTCGGTGGCCGGACATTTGACGATCTTCCTGACGCGCACACGGGGCCCATTCTGGTCCATTCGCCCGGCGCGGATACTATGGATAGCCGTGCTCGGCACCCAAACTGTGGCGACCCTGATTGCGGTTTATGGGCTGTTTATGACACCCCTCGGCTGGGGCTGGGCAGCGTTCGTTTGGGGCTATGCTCTGGCTTGGGCCCTCGTGAATGACCGCGTGAAACTGCTCGCCTATAAGATTTTTGATCCCGTCAAGGCCGAGTCTAAACTTGAAGCCAAAACTGAACCTAGGCCTGAAGCCAAAACCGAGGTGAAGCCTGAGGCCAAAGCCGAGCCGAAGCCTGAAGCGAAGGCCGAGCCAAAGCCTGAGGCCAAAACCGAAGCGAAGCCTGAAGCCAAAGCCGAGNNAAGCCAAAGCCGAGTCTAAGCCCGAAGCCAATACGCCGTCCGAT
Source organism: Acidobacteriaceae bacterium (assembly GCA_003132445.1). Taxonomy (GTDB): domain Bacteria; phylum Acidobacteriota; class Terriglobia; order Terriglobales; family Acidobacteriaceae; genus Sulfotelmatobacter. The sequence goes on from PKXU01000092.1 coordinate 4,265, forward strand.
TTGACGCCGCAGATCGCGAAACGAGCCTATGAACTCTACGAGGGGCGAGCCCGCAAGGACGGTCGAGCAGCTCAGGACTGGGAGAAGGCGGAGCGGGAGATTCGGAAAGATGAAGCGAAGGCTGAGCCGAAGCCTGAGGCCAGGGAGCCTAAGACCGAAGCCGAGGCCGAGCTGAAACCCGAAGCGAAGGATGAGCCGAAGCCCGAAGCCAAAGCCGAGCCTAAGATTGAACACAAAACCGAGGCGAAGCCGGAAGCCAAAGCCGAATCGAAGCCTGAAGCCGGGGCCAAGCCTACAACACAAACCAAGACTGAGGCGAAGCCTGAAGACAAAACCGAGCCTATAGCTGAAGGCAAAGACAAGTCGCCGTCCGATTTGACGCCGCAGCTCGTCAAGCGAGTCCATGAGCTCTACGAGGAGCTAGGGCGCGAGGATGTTCGAGAAGTTGAGGAATGGGAGAAGACGGAGCGCGAGACTCGGAAAGATCAGAAAGGACATAAAGATGTTGCGTAAAACCCTCTCTCTCTGAGCACCGGGAGTTGCTAAAGAGCATGCACACAGTTAGTGACCACCGAAGGGGAAAGATGAAAATCCATTCAAAGAATTTTAGTGTACTGCCAGGAAAGAGGATCGAACTCAAACATTTGCCGACGATCGTGAAGCCCTTTTGCAAGACGAAGAAGCAATATCAAACCCTCCTCGAAAAACACATTGCAGAGTTGAGCGCACTACAACAGCTTCACTACGCGTCCAACCGCTATGCCTTGCTGCTGATTTTTCAGGGGACTCAGCCGGCAAGGACGGCGCCATCCGGCACGTCATGTCCGGAGTCAATCCCGAAGGCTGCGAGGTTTACAGTTTCAAACAACCGAGCGCCGAAGAGTTGGAACATGATTTTCTCTGGCGCACGACGTGCCGGCTTCCCGAACGCGGACGGATCGGCATATTCAATCGTTCCTATTACGAGGAAGTACTGATCGTTCGGGTGCATCCGGAGATTCTCCGCATCCAGCGTCTTCCGGAAGAGTTGCGCGACGAGAAAACCATCTGGAAAGAACGATATCGTTCCATCGTGGACCTGGAGCGCCACCTTTATCACAACGGAACGCGAATCTTAAAAATATTTCTAAACCTTTCTTACGAAGAGCAGCGAAAACGGTTTCTGGCGCGCATTGACGAGCCTGACAAGAACTGGAAAGTCAGTCCCTCCGACAATCACGAGAGGAAATACTGGAAGCATTACATGGAAGCGTATGAGGATTGCCTGAACGCGACAAGCACCTATCACGCGCCCTGGTATGTCGTTCCCGCCGATGATAAGGAGAACGCCCGGCTGATTGTGTCCCGCATTGTCCTCGATGTGCTCCAGGATCTCAAGATGGAATATCCCAAGACCACGGAGAAGCGTCGGCGGGAATTGCAAGCGATCGGCAGGCAGCTTAAGAGAGAGAAGTAAAGGCGGAATTTCCGTTCCTCGTTTGACGAGTGCTGCCAAGGCGGACTCGAAATGCCCGCACAATATGGGCCTAGCGATGCAGTTGTTACAAGACTTCGGGATGTTGAGGAGGTATTGTGGCTACACGGAGGACCGTGAAGTGTTCCGGCGAACACGTCAACATCTTAGGTTTGCGAGGAGCGAGCACTGCGGTTCTTACGGGAAAGGAAACCACGCCGGATTTTGTCTGCAGCTAGCATTTTGCGAGAGATAGAATTCCAGAATGAAATGTTAATGAACAAAATTCTTCTTCCTGTCGACTTTCCTAACAGTGAGCTGAGGGTGGTTCGTCAAGCCGCGTTTCTAGCTCGCCATTTTCATTCCGAGATCATACTGCTGCATGTGGTTACGCAACAAAGCTATCCAGTCGGCATACTGGAGCTTGGGTATGAACTCACCGGGAATTTGCATGCGGAAATCACCAAGCGGGCCCGGACGGAGCTGGATCAATCGCTGTGGTCGGAGCTCGACGGAATTGAGGTCAGACGCCTGTTGCTCGAAGGAGACCCGGCCCGCAAAATCGCGCAGACAGCTCGCGACGAAAAAGTGAACCTGATCGTGATGTCCACGCATGGCCATGGAGTGCTCTACCGCTTTCTGTTGGGCTCGGTGGCGGCGAAAGTTCTACACGACAGCGATTGTCCGGTTTGGACCGACACCCAACTGGAAGAAGCGCCAGGCCGTGAGTTCACCATTCGCAGCGTTCTTTGCGCGGTTGATTTGAACTACCACAGCCGCAATACCGTGTCGCGGGCCGCCGAGATGGCCGCAGCCGTCGATGCGACGCTTACGCTCGTCCATGTCACGGCCGGCGCGGAGATCTACGGCCCCGGCGGATCCCACGTCGACCCCGTGTGGAAGGAGACGATCGTCGGCTTCGTCGCCAAAGAGATCGCCAATCTTCAGCAGGACGTGGGCACGAAGGCCAATGTGATCATCGATAGCGGCAATGTCGCGGAGCTGTTGAACCGAGCGGCAGAAGAAACGAAGGCTGACCTCCTGGTCATCGGACACATGCCTTCCGGCGGTCACTTGGGGGAAAACGGCAGCGGCTACGCGATCATTCGCGAGTCGCACATCCCAGTGTTAAGCGTGTGAGGACCCATGAAGCGGGCTTCATTTGATCTCGGGCAGGTGATCCTGCAGCAATTGCCACACCGACGCTGTAGAGCAGTAAACTTGGAATCAGATGGAGAGCATGACAAAGCAGGTCATTCTTGTTGCAGTGCTGGCCGCCGCTTCCTTTGCCCAAAACGATGTCGACGCTATCATCCAACGTTCGGTCGAGGCCAATGCGGTGGATTGGAAGGCCGCTCCTGACTATGATTACGTCGAGCGTGACCGGCAACAAGGTGGGGGAACCAAGACATACGAAGAGCTCATGATCTTGGGCTCTCCCTATGAGCGACTGATAGCCGTGAACGGCAAACCGCTATCGCCAGAACAGCAGGCGCAGGAACAACAAAAGTTGGAAGCGACCGTCGTTGAACGCCAGAAAGAATCTCCGCAAGGAAGGAGACAGCGGATCGCAAAGTATGAAAAAGAGCGCGAGGGCGATGACCTCATGATGGAACAATTGACAAAGGCCCTCGACTTCAAGCTGGTGGGAGAACAAAGACTGGGTGCGCAAGACGTTTATGTGCTCAAAGCGACACCCCGTCCCGGCTATAAGCCTCCCAATGCCGAGGCCAAGGTGTTGACGGGCATGGAGGGCAAACTTTGGATCGACAAAAAGACATTCCAGTGGGTCAAGGTCGAAGCCACAGTCATACGCCCGGTTTCAATCGGAGGTTTTCTCGCCGAGGTCGAGCCGGGTACACACTTCGAACTGGAGAAGATGCCTCTGGCAGGCAACATCTGGCTTCCCAGGCATTTTGCAATGAAGTCGCAGGCCAAAATACTCTTCTTGTTCACCCGGAGGTCGCAAGCCGACGAAGTCTATTACGGCTATCACAAACCTGCGCCAATTCAAGGAGTCGCCGCTGAAAGATAATCTAGCCGCCAACTCCTCACCCAGCGTACCTCCCACAGGACATCTTGGGAGTGTCCAATTTTGACCAGACAGACATTCTCTCGTTACTGAATACTTTGTAAATCATGGCCGGAGCGCAGCAGAGGTCTGTGAGTACAGAGGAGGATTTATGTCCAGTTTGCGGATGTTGCGAGGTTTAATGGCGACGGTGGTGCTGAGTGCCGGATTGGCTATTGTGTCCACTGTGGCCGCGGCCACACTCCAGACCTTTACCGGAAAAGTCAGCGACGCCATGTGTGGCGCCAAGCACACAGAGGGGCTTGCCCCCGCAGCCTGCGTTCGTGCCTGCGTAAAGAAAGGCGCCAAGTATGCTTTGGTTGTCGGCGACAAGGTCTATACCCTTGACACTTCGGATCAAGCAACGCTAGACACGCTCAACAAGTTAGCTTGGGAGCAGGCTAAAGTCACGGGCACGGCCGACGGCGCCACCATTTCGGTGAAGTCGGTGACTGCCACCAAGTAGGTCGCGGAGAGAGGGCGTTCACTGATGCCCTGGGTCGATCTTTGTTTTTGGCTTTCTAGTGGCGCTCGGCTGGGTTGCAGGATGCAGTGCTTTCCTCGGTATCGCCACCTAGGACGTAAGCTTGAATTCGGTATCGGCAGGTTCATCTTTACCTGAGTCCCGCCCATCCTCCTTCCCCTACCTTTCTCGATGAACCGCAACGCGGTGGCCGCGGCAACGACCGGTGGAACCTCATGAAATCGCAGATTAAGTTGGGCACAATATTCGGAGTCGAGTTGGGCCTGCACTACAGTTGGCTAGTCATCGCGCTACTGATCACTTTTTCGCTGGTCGCGCAATTCCATGCCGTGAATCGAGATTGGAGTGATGCGTTGGTGTGGAGCATAGCCATCATCACGGGGCTGCTCTTCTTTGCTTGCTTGTTCGCTCACGAGTTGTCTCATGCGGTCGTCGCCAAGGCCAGCGGCATTCCAGTCCACAAAATTACGCTGTTCTTGCTTGGAGGCGTCGCCCAAATCGAGAAAGAGGCGACGGACCCGAGGACAGAATTCTGGATGGCGATTGTCGGTCCGATTACCAGTGCGGTCCTAGGCTTCGTCATGTTGGGCTTGGCCAGGCTCTCTGGCTGGACTCCATGGGCTGCGGCAACAACACCCGGGACGGCACTCCTGGTATGGCTTGGGTACATCAATCTTGCCCTGGGCGCATTCAACATGATTCCTGGGTTTCCGCTGGACGGTGGGCGAGTGCTGCACGCCATTCTCTGGTGGGCGATGGACGATGCTGAGCGGTCAACACGAGCAGCGGCAATCGTCGGGCAGATTATAGCTGTTTTTTTCATCGGTTTCGGAGTTCTCCGATTCTTTCAGGGAGCAGGTCTGGGTGGACTCTGGATCGCGTTTATCGGCTGGTTTCTTTTACAAGCTGCCGGCGCTACGTACATACAGGTGAAATCCCGTGCGCTTTTGCGCGGCATGAGCGTGAAGGATGTGATGTCTACCGACAGTTACACAGTGGACCCCGAACTTTCATTGCAGGAGTTCGTTCACGAGCACCTGCTGCGCTCCGGTCGGCGCTTCTTTCTGGTGATCCAAGATGGTCACTTGATTGGCGTGATAACGCCGAACGAAGTGCGCACGGTCGAGTCGCGAGCATGGCCCTTCACTCCTATACGTAGCGTAATGCGTTCCGCGGATAAGGTGCATTCCGTTTCGCGCGACATGCCCGCGATGGAGGCCCTGGAGATTATGGGGCGCGAAGACGTTAATCAGCTGCCCGTGATGTCGGACGGTCGGATTGAGGGAATTGTTTCCCGTGCTCACGTGCTGCAAATATTGCGGTCGCGTGCCGAACTACAGGTGCCACCAAGCCTGCCACGAGCCGCATGAGAATGCGGCCCTGGTCGAAGGGTCGAGGAATCAATTTCGTTATCGCAAGCACCCAAGCTGGTACGGAGGCGGCTCTGATGACAACTGATTTGCATACACCGGGGCCTGAAGAACGAAGGTTCATCTGGTTGGGGATTGGAAAGTTCCTGTTTATAGTTGTCTTGGCAGTCCTCCTTTTTCTGCTTGCCCACAACATGGTGCGTCACCGCTTCTTTAGAGGAGGCTTGCGCAACCAGCACGGCTCCATCTCGCCCTGAAAAAACTAGAGAGGCCCGCGAATAATGGGACGAGCGGATCATAACGAGGGAAGCACGACGCGAGGAAGTCTTATGCGAAACAATCTTATTGTCTGGCCGATTCTGGTCATTGCAGGTTTTCTTGCCGGGTTCATTCCGCAACATTCCAAAGCAAACCGGTTAGAGCAGAAGGTGTCAGCATCGACGGCCCAGATCGACGCATGTCAGCTCTCTGAACAACTGTCTCAGCTTCGCGATTCGGGCACGTTGATGTACCTGGAGGCGACGCAAAAGAATTACGGAACTTCGGGAGATGATGCCAACCGTTTCTTTAACCAGGCCCAGCGCCTTGCGAACAGCACCCAAGATGAAGCCCTGCGCACTCTGCTCGGTGGAACTCTATCAATGCGCGATCGGATCATAGCCGATTTGGCAAAAGGGGATGCCGCTGTCGTTTCCGAGATGCAGCCCATTCTTTCAAAAGTGGAGCAAGGCACAAAACGGTAGGAACTGTTGCAGCGGGTGACGCAGGGCGGATCATCGGGCGTACCTACAGATTGGGGAAGGTTGCGATCTTCGGTTGCCAACTTGGGGCGCTACTTACCTGGTCTACGACCAAGATCTGAGCCGCGAGGGCGCGCTTGGAAACCATCGACTAAGCCTCTGGAAAGTGTCGGTTGCCCCTCCGGCCGCTACCGCTATTGTTCACTCTCCGGCAAGATGTAATCTGACCGAGCACGATCCTCAGTGGTGCGTACAGGCCTCTCAGGGCGGTCAGCAGCATCCTCGATACCGCTGACGGCCTCCGCCTCATATGCTTGATCAGTATCGGCGAGTTCTTCGACGCTTTCGTCCGCAGCATCTGCGATTTGCGAGAGGCCCTGAGTATTCCCTGATTGCCCAGCGCTGTCCGAGCCTACTTGCCCGGGATCGCTTCCTAGTTCATCAAGCTGCGCTTCGTTATCACGCGATCTAGGTTTCACCATAGAACCTCCCGAGAATTATCTTCAACTTTCAGCTCAGCGCGCGATTGTCCTTCGTCTCTTGGTCTGCTCCCTCATCGGCAAATCAGCTTCGTGTGCCCCGTCTATCGAACCGGCGCAGCCAGCAGGCCTTTGAGCAAATTGATTGCTTTCTGTGCTTCCGCAAGTTGGGCCCTGGCTTGATCCAGCGCTGCTTTTGGCAAGAGTCCTTGCGTGCCGCTCGTTTGCCCCGGTTGCGAGGGTTGCCCCGGCGATGTTCCGAACAACGCGCTCAGCGCCTCGTCGAGTGTTGGTTCCATCACGACTTTATCTCCCGTCGCTACGATCACGCGTTTCAGCTGCGGGAAATTTGTGCCTTCCGCCTTGAGATACAGTGGCACCACATAAAGAAAAGAGTTCTCAATCGGAATGACAACCAGCTTCCCGCGAATCACTCCGGAGCCCTTTTGATCCCACAGCGTGAGCTGTTGAGAAATTAGGGTGCTCTGATCGATCATTGCGCTGATCTGGTTCGGTCCGTAGATCAGCTTTTCTTTCGGGAGTTCATAGAACAGCATTCTTCCATAGTCGGGGAAGTCGCACCTGGCGGCCAGCCACGCGATCATATTATCTCTGTTCTGCGGGGTGAAAGGAGTCATGATGAGGTACTCAAGTTGCTCGCTCCCAGGCAGCTTCATGAGGATGTAATAAGGCTCCATGGGGTTGACTGCGCCATCGTATTTCTCTTTAGGCGCAACCCAAAGATCTTCCCTATTGTAGAAGACCTGTGGATCGGTCATGTGGAAGGTCTCGTATTGGGCCGCCTGGATGGCGAAGAGATCCTCCGGGTAGCGCAGATGGCTCTTTAGATCCGCTGACAGTTCAGCCAGATCCCTGAATACACCTGGGAACGCGCGCCGATAGGCCGCAAGCACGGGATCGTTCGGATCCATCACGTAGAAAGAAATGGTTCCGTCATACATGTCGACGACGGCCTTTACCGAGTTGCGGATGTAATTGATGCCGGCGGCCGTGCCAGTGATCTGCGGCTGTGAGTAAGGGAAACGGTCCGAGGTGGTATACGCGTCCTGAATCCAATATTGCTTCCCTTCGCTCACTACGGCATAGGGGTCCTTGTCCAGAAGCAAGAAGGGTGCCACTTGTGAAATACGCTCCTGCACGCTTCTCCAAATCTGGATTTTGCTTTGCGGCCTCAGATACGAAGTGAGCAAAATGTTGATGTCGGTCTGAGTCCAGGAAAACAAAAGCCTTTTCCACACGCTGTCCAGTGGAATTCCGCCCTTGCCCTGATAGCTCGTATAAACATTTTCGTTGCCCTTGGGATAATCGAATTCCTTAATCCCGGTGGAAACGATCTTGTAGCCCGGTGTCACCTCTCCATAGTAGATGGCCGGCTGAGAGATATTCAGGCGGGCATACTGAGAGTCGGGGGGAATATTTTTGATAAGGTATTGCGGAAATCCCCCGCCCTCGGTCTTCGATACAGAGTTCATGACCACGCCATAGCCGTGGGTGAACTGCAATTCCTCGTTCACCCAGGTCTGCGCCTGCGAGGGCAGTTGGGAGGCAAGTTCCCGCGAGGCAAGCATCACCTGGTGATAGCCATCCGACAAATGGTAGCGATCGACATCCACGTTATAGAACTGGTAGTAGAGACGAATGGCCTGCGTTTGCTGATAGGTCTGAAGTAAAGGCCGGGAATCCCAGAGGCGCACATTCTGGATCGTATCTTGATTTCGAGAGAGAACCTCTGGAGTTAGATCGGTCAGAGCCGGATACGCGGTTTCCTGGATCCCCCCAAGGTTATAGGCTTTGCGAGTGAAGTCGATGTAATGGTTAAGATATGGCGTCTCCCTGCTTAGCTCGTTGGGGCGAACTACGAAGGCTTGAACTAACGGAGGCAACGCCAGTACTCCGCCTAAGTACAGCAACGCGTAGACGCCAATGCCTATAGCCAACGGCTTCACTCGCGGACGGAAAAAAGCGAGCGCGAGAAGCGCACATGCCAGCACGGAAGCGCCGAGCATCATCCAGAGAGCGATTCTGGTCACGTGAGCCGCTGCGTAGCCCGCTCCGTAGACAACCCCGATGGTTGAATAGACGAGCTCGTAGTGATCCAGATAAAAACCCCACGCGAAAGTGCCAGCCAAAATGAAGAGTAGCAGGATCAGATGGCGGGCTGTATTGTCCACGATCGTGAACTTTTGACCTTGCTTAAACTGCCGAATGCCGAAAAGGCCAAATAAACCAAGAATCGCGAGAGCGCCGACCGTTAGAAACGTCAGGTTACCTTGAAGTAATTCATAAAAGGGAAGGCGGAACAAGTAGAAGCCAAGGTCGACCCCAAAGAGCGGGTCGGTCAGCGCGAACGACCCACCATAACGAAAGCGGAGATACGTGTCCCATTGCGTGGAAACACCAACCGCGAATATAAGAGAAACGAACATGATGGCCACACCGCTCGCCCACATCAATACCTTGGGACTCAAATCGACGTTGATTCCCCGGAGTGCATCCGAGGCAGCGAAGACTCTTCCGGCAGGAGACGCGGTGGCGACCCTCAAGGGAGGGACTTTCGACGGTGAAAAGTCGATGCGCTTGACCGCAAAGCGAGTGTTGATCCACAAATAAAGAAATGCGAATACCAAGGCCACGCCGAACATTCCCCACTTGACCGACAGAAGGGTCCAGAAGATGCCTGCATAGTCGAGTTCTCGCATCCAAAGGAACTTTTGGACTAATCCGAAGAGGACTGTCAGAGCGATGACGCATGCGATTGCTACAAATAGACCCCATCTCCACTTCGAGAAATGGCTTTTTGTGGATGACAGGTTCCCGCGGGTAGCGTCGCGCGGTTCATGCGCCTTGGGCGTAACTTTCTCAGCGGCTGTTGCGCTCATTGTCCGTCCCTCCGTTCAATTTTCTGAAATCCTCCTTAAATATCAAGCACAATATGGCGAGAAATCTGGTCAATTGTGAACATGACGGGGTAGAAGGAGCATTGTTTCGGGGCTTCTGATGGGCGAGTCAGCTCCTTGAGATTAGGCAGCACATGGCTTCTGCGATGGGCTGCTAAGAAGCGCCCGTCGTGCCGGTTGGCGAATTTAGCGCGGGAGGTGGTACGAGATGCTGCGCCAACGCCTCCTGAGCCTGCGGCGGAGCGATCAGTAGGAGCCGGTCCCCTGGTTGCAAGATGGTTTCGGGCCGCGCCAGCAGGACCGAATTGCCCCGCAATATGGCCACAATCTTCGCATCGACGATTGGCCCACTGAGAGTGCGGGATTGAATCGCCTTTCCCACCCAAGGGCTTTCGGGCCGAAGCGCGCCAACCGTTAACTGCGACCCATCCGGAAGATCCAATGAGAGCCCCGACTGCAAAAGGGCTGCGAGATGAAGATGGGTAACTTGCGGGGGCAACAAGATCTTGCCCTCATCCAACAGTCGTAGTGCAAGCCGGACGTTTTCAGCGCGATGCGCCGGGGAATCTGCCCGCGCGGCCACCTGAGCCTCGTACAGGCTGCCGTACTTGAAAAACGACGAGAGTTTGATTTGAATCAGGAAACTCAGCATCACAGCGAGTCCAGCGGGAACGAGAAGCTGGTAGCCGCCGGTCATCTCCGCAACCATCAGCAACGTCGCAATCGGGACGCGTGCTGCCCCACCGAAAACCGCTGCCATCCCAACAATTACCAAGTCCGCTGGAGGATGATGGAAGATTCCGGCAAAGACTCCTCCCAGCATCGAACCGACGAACAGGCTTGGGGCAAACACGCCGCCGGAGCCACCGGAGGAAACGGTAAGGGACAATGCCAGCATCTTGGCGACAAGAAGAACGAGAAGTAGACGCAGGGCCAACCGACCGTCGATCGCTTCCTGAATCCAGCCGTAGCCGCCACCCAGCACCTGAGGCAATCGCAAAGCCAGCAAGCCGACTCCCAGCCCACCGATAGCCGGCTTGATCCATGCGGGAACGCGTAGGGCAGCAAACCCATCTCTTAGACGATAAAATATCTCAGGCAGAATTGCCGCGACGATGCCGCTTGCTACCCCTAACGCAACGTACCAACCATAATCTGCAAGTCCCGCGGCGTACGGGTGGGACGCAACCCGGAACAATGACTGCCAACCGACGAACCACCCGTTCACGGCATATGCCACAATAGCGGCAAGCATGCAGTAAATGAGAGCCTCGGACTCGAAGTCCATGCCGCCATAGAGCACTTCGACGGCGAATATGGCCGTCCCAATCGGTGAACGGAAGATAGCAGAAAGCCCAGCTGCCATCCCCATTAAGACCAGCAATCGTCTCTCTCGCTCGGGCCGATGGAGTACCTTGGCGTATACCGAACCGAAACCCGCCGCGATCAGAGCTGTGGGACCCTCGCGGCCAGCTGATCCTCCGGAGCCAATGGTGATCGCCGAGGCGAGCATCTTCACTGGGGCCACTCGCGCCCGAATGATCCCACCAGTCCAGTGAAGCGCTTTGACGACGGTATCCGTACCATGGCCCTCTGTTTCGGGTGCCAGGCCATAAACGAGGGCGCCGGATATCAGTCCCCCTAGGGTTGTGGCCACCGGCACAAGCCATAATCCATGGGGACCGATGACTTCTCGAAGGACTCCGCCCTCTTCCGGGAGTCCTGGGGGGCGGTAACCGGCGAGCCAAACCAGAAAAATCTTCTGAGACAGCCGCAACATCCAGGTGAATAGTTGCGCGCTCAGACCGCCGATAATACCAAGGACAACCGAATCTAGAAGGAGTCGCGGCTTGTCTCCGTTCTGCACGATACGTTTGTACCATCATTCCGACGGATTGACCGACCGACACCGCTGACGACCATATTGCTCAGAAAGCTGCCGCAGTGCGAGATTTTCGCCAGTTATTGCGTCGAGTAAGGATCGCCAGCATCGCCAGTCGCTATCGGCGAAGTTGCCTTCCTCAGCTGTTCAAGCTCGACCTGCACTTTCGCCCACTCTTTGGGCGTGCGCTTGGTCGCGTAAGGCGCATTCCGGATGTCCGAAGAATTCCAGGAGTTCGGCCCGAAGCTCCGGCGAAGCACCATTAAAGTTCTGCTTTGCGAGCGCGTCGAGCAGTTCTGCTTGCGTCTCATCGTAGAGCCGATATTTGCCGGGACCCGTCACTCCACCAGTATCAAAATTGTCGTTGGGCAGGTCGAGATGGCTGGCGGCTTCCTGGTCAAGCAGGTTCCGGTACCGTTGCAGGCTCGCGTCGAAGCTGGCTTCGAACATGCGTTCCGCCTGGGGCGTCGGCGTCCGGAGTTGCAGCACTCTAAGCGGACCTATCTTGGGGAGAATCCCCACCAGAAAGGCGAGAATTCTTTCGCCAAGAGTGGGCGACTGGTATGCCTTTCCCCAGTTCTTTTGGTAGCTCGCGCGGGACAGATTATAGAGAAACTTCCTTTTGGTGATCCCAGGCTGGTCCTTCATGATCTGGTCTTTTTTCAAGCTCCAGGCAATGCGGGTCGCTTTGGGGAGAATCTGGCTGACATCATAACGGTAAGAACCGAGCACCTTGTCTTCATCCGAGAGCACGCTCTTCAGATCCAAACCGTAGGTTTCCTGAAACGCTTGCTCCAGCAGAGGAACTGAAACCGCAAAGCCGATGAAGTCATGGTAACTACTGGGAGCATAACGTCCCTGCGCGACTTCCAGCACGTCGAATCCAAATTCGGTTTTTACGTGCGCCAGGGGGTTTTCTTCATATGTGATCACGTTGCCATATTTCCTTTTCAGTTTCGGATACAGCAGGGGCACCGAAAGATTCACGGCCATGAGGTGGCCTTCGTTGTCCGCGGCGTAGTGAGAGAGGGCCCCGAGCGCAAATGCGTAGCCGTCGAGATCTTTGGAATCGCGCAGCAGAGCTAGGACAAAGTCTCCGCTCCGCACATAGTGCGTCAAGTCGCTGAAGAAATGACTACCGTGCGGATAATAGCCCATGTCCTGGATGATGGCACCGCCATAGGCATACCCGTGTGCTTCTTTGAGTTCGTCCGCCGTAGAGTTGGGAAAACGTTCCAACAGTAACGGGCGTATGTTGGTGTCCCATGCGCTGTCGATTATGGCTTCATGCGCAAGCACGGCATAGGCCGCGCTCTGGATTGGCCAGCCAAAAGACAAGAAAAGCGCCAGCAGTAGCGCGCACACTTTCGTGACCTGCGTTCTGCCTCCACCGCGTGACATCCCGCCCATCGCCGCCTCTTTCGCGCTCTTAGGAATCTCCGCCGTCAACTTTACAGCACACCCCCGGTCAGGGTCATCCCAGGAATCACCCGGACGCTTATGGCAGCCACTTTGTGACCCAAATGAAATGTGGTCCTTATTGGACAGAAATACTTTTTCCCAGTCTCTAGAATGCCGTTGTGGATCACCCGCCATTGATCCGAGGCGCCTGTAGAAACAGAGATGGCGATTGCGAAAGCCGATTTGCACCTCGGCGGACTGAACCGAGATCCGGAATCGATGAATTGGTAGCGCATTTCCAATCAGGACGTACCGAGACAAGGTAGGTGCTGCAGATATCCCGGGCGGGTTGCTAGCTCCGGCGCTGCAGACTACGGGTGGAGGCCAACATGGCAAGAACGGCATCTGGTGTGTTTGAGAATCCAGGTTCGACCGATGATCTCGTTCGTGATCTCGAAGACAGCGGTTACCCAGTGGATGGCTCCAGAGAGCAGTTTATCCGCCAACCCGACGGTCTATCTGTGGCGACGGGCACGGTTGTGGCTGCCCCGGTACAACCCGACAGAGCGGAGAAAAGCTGCGCTACCCCAAGCGAAGACAAAAGCACGAGCGGTGGCGACGTAGCGGAAAGAGGCAATGCTGCGGGCATTCCCCGGACGAGTTAACGATTAGATTGGTGGAGGCAATATGGCAAAAACTGCAGTGGGTTTGTTTGAGAATTCAGGATTGGCCGACGAGGTCGTTCGCGATCTCGAGGCCACTGGCTTCCCCGGGAAGGACGTCCGTGTTTTGGGCGAGCCGCGGGAGATGGCGGGTAGTGGACTTATGAGTACTCCACGCACTGATTTTGAAGTGGACTTGATTCGTAATCTCGCGGCATTCGGGGTCCTCGAAGCAGACGCTGAATCTTATGTTCAAGGAGTACGGCGCGGAGGCGTCATGGTTTTCGCAACGAGTTCGAGCGAAAAGGCCGACGCGGCTGCTGAGATTATGAACCGCCACGGCGCTGTGGAGATAGAAGAGATCAGCGCCTCGCGGCCGGAGCTTCCGAACGCGGACCCCGGTCGGGCGACTCCGGCCCGCGATACTTCTATCCAAACTGGGAGGTTTCGCTCCCCCGGCTCCGGCGCCCGCTTGTTCGTCTGGTAGCTCTTCAGCGAAAGACAAGTGCGCCGAGTCGAAATTCGAGAGGCTGATTCACAAGGAGATTCACAATGAACATCGACCCGCGGAACAGGTCTTCGAGGACATACTCCCGTAGCTTGAAACGCTTGATGCTCAGGTTGGGGCTATCGTCCAACTGTTGAAAGACAAGGGCATTACGACAAACGAGGAATTTGCCCGATACGTGCAGCAGGCAGATATGGCAAGCAATGTTCGGAAGCGTGGACTCCGGGTAAGAATGGAATACTTGTTTACCCACGCCGCCGAGCGAAGCGCATTCGTGTCATAGAGGAGAAAATAGTGCTGCCGATTGTGTTCCTCGTAAACGAGCAGCGATTGCACAGCCACGAGTGCTCCACTCGTTCGCCAGACTCTTCTAAAGGAATGCCCGGTCGACCAAAGGAGATCGCATGAAATCAACGACTAAGTGCGCACATCCCGCTTGCAACTGTGCACCCGTTGAGGGAACAAAACACTGCAGCGCCGCCTGTGCCGATGCAACAGGACTTTCGCGGCTAACATGCCAATGCCAGCATCAGGACTGCCAAAGTAAACAACTCAAGGGGTAGTCGACGAGTTCTCCTTTGGGTCCGAGCGAACCTTTGTTCTTTGGACAACTCATCAACTGCTCGAGCAGGCCAAGGGGAAACCATGATGTGCATAGGAATCGCATCGGACCATGGAGGCTTTGCCCTGAAAGAACAGATGGCGGAGAAGCTCCGTGGCGTGGGGTACGAGGTTGTGGACTTCGGCGCACATCAATTCGACCCCGGAGATGACTACCCGGATTTCATCATCCCCATGGCCAGAGCCGTCGCCGCCAAGGACGTTGAACGTGGGGTGGCGCTGTGTGGCAGCGGTGTTGGTGCGTCCATTGCCGCGAATAAAGTTGCCGGGGTGCGTGCCGGGCTCATCCATGATGTTTTCTCCGCTCATCAGGGCGTCGAAGATGACGATATGAATGTCTTCTGTCTGGGAGGGAAAGTGATCGGATCGGCACTCGCATGGGAACTAATCGAAACCTTTTTGACCTCTCGGTTCAGCGGCGCTCCACGCCACCGGCGACGAGTGGCTAAGGTGCAGGCGCTGGAGAACCAGGAAGTCGGGACATGAAGGTTTCATTCGAAACGTCTAAATCGATACGAGAAAACTCACGACTCCAATCTGCACAGTTCGGCGGCCGTGAGGAAGAAGTAGTCAGAAACGAAGATGACTGCTGGCCGACACCGGCGGTCGAGATACTCGCTTCCGCCGTGGCATCGCTATTTCACCTTGATGTCCAGAGTCTTAGTCGTATCATTTCCAAGAATGTCAATCACCTTGACAACTACTTTGTACGTTCCGGCGTCTGCATACTCGAACTTTGCTGAAAGCTCGATGTTCGGGTCTTTGCGTGTGCGGTATGACTGCCATTGATTGTGAAAAGTGTCATTCTTGAAGTCCCAGTCCACCGCCCAATAGTCGATCATCTGGCTCCAGTGTTTGATTGTCTTGCGGGCTTCCTCTGGTACGTCGTCAATGGGAATCAAGAAATCCGTCAGTTTAACGGTCAGTTCGCGCTTATTCTGCTTCGGCTCTACAGAGAGCGCACCCAACTCGAAGTACTTAATGTCTCCCTGCTCGACCGCCTTTCTTTCGAGTACTTCACGGGGAATTTTCTTGAACGCTACATCAACCCGAGACTCAGCAGCTACCTGTCGGGCGGTTTCGTTCAGTTCGAATGCGAACTCCCACCCGAGGATGTCCGCAGCAGCTTTTCGCCCACCCGCTCCAGAACCCGCCGACGTCCAAACTTCTCTGGCAACAGCCTTGATGTCGGTCAGCGTTACCGAAAACGGCGATTAATGT
>PKXU01000174.1 GCA_003132445.1 Acidobacteriaceae bacterium
CCGAAGATCAGAATCAGACAGTACATGGCGAATGCTTCCTTCTAACATGCTTCTGCTGAATCTCATCCTGCTAATCTCAGTGACTTTTTCAACACCCACGCCTGGTTACACCAGTTGATTACACCAGTTGACAGTCGCCAATCGGTCCAAAACTAATTCTTCCGGGGCGGGTCGAGTGTCCACGGTGGGACGACGCCTATCGAGCGGGCATAGGCGATCTGCTGACCAAGGTGCTGTGCGATGTGCTGAACGATATAAAGCAAGACGCCCCGTTCGGTAATCTTCCCCCCGTTCCACTCCAGGGTCTTTTCCAAGTCCGCGTCGGGCATGGAGCGGATGGCCGCCTTGGCGTGAGCGTAGGAAGCCTTGAGCGTAGCGATGACTTTTGCTTTGTCGGTGGTGGACTGCTCAAGGGTTTTCGTGTCGACCCCAGCCGGAGTGGGAGTGCCCACGAGCTTGTAGAGATTGTAGTTCGCAGCGCTCGCATGCAGAAAAACCTCGGCGATCGTGCGCACATCCGGGGACGGCCTCCATGTGTATCTATCGGCAGGGATGGCCTCGGCCAAGCGGACGAACTCGCTTTCCTGGATCATGACTTCGGCCATCACTTCCGAGCGGTATCCGGTCACGCCGGGAGTTCCGTCGCGGTATGGGTAGACTTGCGCTGACATACGGACTGCGCTCGTCGTCATCACGACCAGACAGAGAGCAGAGAGGATTCGTGGCATAACGGTCTCCATTGCTGCGTCAGCAACTGGCGGAATCTGCGAGATTATACTCACTCGCCTCGATGGTTGTTGGCGATCCATCAGGTCGTTCTTGACGTAACATCCCGGTTAGCTCATTGACCGAAGCGTCAACGAAGGAACCAGCCAACTGCGACCGCAACGATCGCGAGCTTTATCAACCAGCCGATCGCGTACGACACCACAAAAACGCGGTGCAGCTTCATAAATGCGGCGTTAGTGAGGATCAGTGGCAGTGGGCCGATCACCCACATCGCAACGGCCAATTTGAGGGCGCCCGATACTGAATGAAGACCCAGGCGGGCGGCGACAAAGGCAAATACTCCGCACGTGACGAATGGCAGCGGACTGGTCAGAGCAATCGCTCGACTCTCTTCACCCTGACGCCAGATTTCCGGGTAAGTGTAGCGTCGATGAATCCAATCGCCTGCGAAGAACCAGTCAGTGAGCGATGAGACGACACCAGCACCAACAATGATCGCAACGAATCGCGCCCAGTACATAGCGCCCTCCCCTTCCCGAACGCGGGCATTCTACTCGTTCGAAAGCCTCGAACCCTAAATTATGTTGAGGGGATAAGACTTCGGATTCCTCCCAAGAGATTGGGGCGGACAACTGTTGAGAAATCCCTATGGCACTCATTGACCGGGGTCGTGAGCGCAACGAAACCAATACCCTCCGCAGGACGGTCTGGCTTGTGGGGCTGATTGGCTAGGGCTTAATGCTTCTCAGCAGCCTCTTCGACGATCCGCACAGCGGCTTGGTTGAAGTCCTCGCGTGGTTTTTTCCCCTGATTCTGTGGTGGACGGTGGGACGACCTCTTGTCGAGTAGATCAGCTTCTCGCTGTGCTTTATCGGCTTTTGTTCGTTTCTCTGACATACGGACAGCCTCCCACGGGGCGCACCCGATTGCTACCCTTGTGGATTCAGGTAGCGGCCTAGTTTGAATTTAATTCACGAACTGCTCTGGGGTAATCGTCAGTCGCATTCTTTAACTCAGTGCAAAGGTGGTTCGGATCTTGCGCACCGGCCTTCTTGAGGGCGTCCACAACTTCTTGCGCCTTTTTCTCGGCTGCTCTTACGTCCGCAAGGGTTGACATGGTTATGCCGCTCTTTCCCCCTAGGCTGTTCGATCAAGATCGCACGCTACCTATTTTTGCTGAATTGATTCCATGTGTTTGGTGATTGCATCCAGCCTCACTTCTCCCCAGTCTTGGTCCGATTCGACCACATGGAAGATTGGCCCCCAAATTGGCATCTCTCGATCGCCGTGGACGAGCAGTCCAGATTCTGTTCCTTCAACGATTGCCTTTACACGCTGATACGGGAACTTTCCACCGCTTCTTTGCGAGATTAGGGTCAAGTCGGGAACCGGATGCTTTAGGACAACCGAGTCTGGTCCATGCCCTCTTCCATCCACTCCATGACACACGGCGCAGTGATATTGAAAGATCTTCGCTCCCTCAACTGTGTTACGCGCCGAGGAGGTCGTCTTATCCTGTTTCTGAGCTGCCGGCAAGAGAACCGCCGGTAGAAGGACCAGGCACAGCAGTAGTAGCATTGACCATCGTTCTTGCCCGTGCATGTTCACCTCCGTCACAACTTCCTTTTCGGTTAAGGACTGTTGAAAGGCACTCATAAGTCGCCTACGGGGGTGCTGCGTCCCAATGCTTGGAACTGCTCTTCGGGGAGGCGAGATTTATTCGAGACACATTAATGCTGCGCGGATGACCACGTCATGTCAGTGACGTGCGTCACATCTGATGAGCCGTGAGCGCCAAGGGCCACAATTGCTGAAATACCGCCACGTCTCTCATTGGCTCACGGTCGGTGAGAAAAGTGAACACATGCCACCCCCGGAAGAAAGCGCCCGAAACTCTTTCGAGTCACGGACGCTTCGTTGAGCAGTCCTCCCCCGAGGTCCTGCTCACTTGCAACTTAGACCCCGTAACCAATTTGGTGAATAGCTCCCGCGTGCCAGTAGCCGCACTGCTGGGCTAGGTGTTGAAAAATCGCCATTACACTCACTGAATCGAAGCAGTACATCGTGCAGCAGGCTCGTAAACTGAGCTGACCACGTCATTGGCGAAAAATCCCCATTACACTCATTCGACCGTCTTCGATTATGATCCGGGCATGCCTGGCTTTGGACGGCTACAGCCTTTCAGCAAGTTGCGGATGATCGTGATAGTTCTTCTCTTCGTGCTCGTTCTGGTTCTTGTCCGCATGGGCTTGTTCCGCTAGTAACGCAACTGTCG
>PKXU01000021.1 GCA_003132445.1 Acidobacteriaceae bacterium
ATTCCGCTCAGAGCGCCTCGGCTGAGGCTCAGAATCTTCAAACCGACATGATATCTGCCGCCTTCTTTCTCTCGGTTCAAGTAGCCCCGCTTTTCCAGGGTGCGCAGAATGTAGCTAGCGGAACTCTTTGGAATCTGGAGCTTACGGCTGATCTCGGCGTTGCTCAGCCCTTCCGGCTCATGGGCGACCGCTTCCAGCATAGCAAGAGCGCGCTCTACCGCAACCGAAGGTGATTCGTCTTTGGAAGTCACTGCCAAGGTGATTGTTGCCAAATCGTTATGGTAGCAAACACCGTAATTGTACAACAAAATGAATGTATGTTCGGCATATTGAACAACGGCCTTGACCAGTTCGGACCCCGCAGCATACGATCCGCCAGTATCCTGAATTAGTGTTCAGTATAGTGAACACTCCGATAACGAGGCAAGCGCAATCATGACACCAACTGTCGCAGTCTTTACAGAAACACCGATCAATCCGGTCAGCATCGCTCCTCCAGATTTCGATCCCGAGCGCGAGCTTCCCGCCGGCTTCATGGATTTCTTTCTGCCCCTGCATCGAATCTTCACTCCCTGGCAGCAGGAGTTGGCGCTGAAGCGGGTCGAGGTGTTGCAGCGATCGCTGGAAGGCGATAAGCCCAAGCACCATTTTCCTTCGGACACCGTGCGAAACGGGTGGCGCATCCCGCTGCCGGAATGGTGCCGGGATCAACGCAATCAGATGACAGGTCCCGCTGATGATGGCGAACTCTGCGTGAAGATGCTGAACTCGGGGGCGCCCGGGGTGATGCTCGATCTGGAGGATTCCTGCGTCAACGAGTGGTTGCATCATGAAAAAGGGGTGGAGAACATTCTGGCCTGCCTGCGCGGGCGACTCACCTATTTTGATAAGAAGCGCGACAGAACGATGAATATTCAGCAGAACGACACCGTGATCTTCACACGGCCGCGCGGACTGCACATGAGCCAGGCGGGCCTGATTCCGGGTGAGTTAGTCTCGGCTTCGCTGTCCGATGTGACACGGATTTTCTACGGCATCGATCCCGGCGAACTAAAGCATCCGCTGTGCATCTACATTCCGAAGTCGGAATCGGCGGAAGAGGCGCTCTGGTGGCGTGATCTGTTCCAGGCGCTGGCGAAATGGCGCGGCCTCCCGCACAACTACATCAGGTGCATGGCGCTCGTGGAGTCGCATCCGCTGGCGTTTCAGATGGAAGAATTCGCATATAACCTGCGCGACCACATCATGGGACTGAACCTGGGGCGCTGGGATTACATGGCCAGCCTGATTCACTTCAATCTTGACGATCCCGACTGGGTTCTGCCGGACCGCAACACGATTCCTTACAACGTCGCCTTTTTTCAGAACCTGCGAGAGCTGATGCCGGAGATTTGCCATCATCGTTGCATCCTGGCGATTGGGGGAATGACCGCGCTCTATCCCAGCCGGGAAGATGCGGAGCTGAATACGCGCGCGCTTGCCGTTCTCGAAAAGGACAAGAAGAACGAAGCCGACTGTTTGATGGACGGCGCATGGACTGGACATCCCGATCAGAATGCGATTGCCGTGTCACAGTTTCCTTATCCCAATCAATTGAACGCCCGGCCAAAGAACGCCAGCCGCTATCCCGACCTGCGGCCCCAGCCTGTGGGAGTGGGCACACGCTCAGTCGCCGGCACCCGGGCCGCAGTGCGCACAGTGATTCGCTACCGTCACGGCGTGCTGAGTGGCCGAGGCGCCAGCCTGCTCGACGGCTACATGGAAGATCTGGCTACAGATCGCATTTACCGTCTGATGATTGCGCAGCGAGTACTTCACCGTGATGTGGTTGCCGTGCACGATGATCAAGGACGAATGGTGAAGCACACTCCCGAATTCATCACGCGATTGTTCGATGAAGAACTCGAGCGTTTGCTCGACGCTCTGCCCGCCAACGCAGCACCGGAAGAGTCAGAGCGCTTTCGCCGTGCTCGGGAAATCAGCGAAGCCATGATTGTGAATGGAGAATTCAATCCAGTTTAGTGTTTGCAGCCGCAACACAGTTTGTTCAGGAAAGGAATCGATATGCTGGTCAATGAAAATGAACACAGCGCCCAAGCCCCCATCCCTTACTCCACCGAATACCCACTGAGCGAACACGAACGGGTGGCGCAGTATGCCCTGGCGCAGGCAGCAATGAATCAGGAGTGGGCCGGCAATCCGCGATGGAAGGGCGTGAATCGTCCATACACGCCCGAAGATGTATTGCGCTTGCGGGGTTCAATTCACATTGAGCACACGCTGGCGCGCCTAGGAGCCGAGCGTTTGTGGGAACTTCTGCAGACGGATCCTTACATCAACGCGCTCGGCGCCATGAGCGGCAATCAGGCAGTACAGCAGGTGCAGGCGGGATTGAAGGCGATCTACGTCAGCGGATGGCAAGTTGCGGCCGATGCCAACAATGCCGGCACCATGTACCCGGACCAAAGCTTGTATCCGGCGGATAGCGTACCGAATCTTTGCCGCCGCATTAACAACGCGCTGCAGCGCGCCGACCAGGTGCATCACGCCGAAGGCAAAGTAGCTCCCGGGCAGACTTGGTTTGCTCCCTTGATTGCCGATGCCGAGGCGGGATTCGGTGGCACGCTGAATGCCTTCGAATTAATGAAAGGAATGATTGAGGCAGGTGCGGCCTGCGTTCACTTCGAAGATCAACTTTCTTCAGCAAAAAAATGCGGCCACCTGGGTGGGAAAGTTCTAGTTTCTACGACTGAAGCGATTCAAAAGCTGGTGGCGGCGCGGCTGGCGGCAGACGTGATGGGCGTGCCCACGCTGATCATGGCGCGCACCGATGCCGACAGCGCTCACTTGCTGACCAGCGACATTGACCCGCGAGATAGGGCATTCTGCACGGGCGAGCGCACGGCGGAAGGTTTCTTCCGCATTCGAGGTGGGATCGAGTCGGCCATTGCTCGTGGCCTGGCCTACGCGCCTTACGCGGACTTAATTTGGTGCGAGACTTCGCATCC
>PKXU01000108.1 GCA_003132445.1 Acidobacteriaceae bacterium
GCGCCAGAGTCGCCGCCAGCAAGCTGCGTGAAAAGGAAGCGGCCAGCCGCCGCGATGTCGGATAGCCGTGAAGTGTATACGTTCCGGTTTCGCAACCATCCTTCTGGTGAGCGCGACCGCTTCGCGCCCCGGAAACGTATTGGAAACAAGCTTCTCTATCGGGCTAAACTTAAGTTAGCTGCCCATTCGCGAATATCTCAACCGACGACAGTCGTCAGACATCCGCCTTTCGGTAGCTCACCAGCGCACTCCCAGATGCGTCCCAAGAATACGGAGGTCTCGATATGGATCGCATTCTTCCTCTTATATTCAGTTTCTTGCTGCTCTCCACACTCCCCGTGACCGCGCAAAACCCTACCGCAAGTAATAGCAAAGGTAATAGCGAGCCCGCTGCGACGTTGCAGGTAGATCCGCTCCTTATTGCCGAAGCGGGGGAGGTCTGGCAACTGATCGCATCCCCGAACAATCCCATTTGGCCAGGCTGGGACGCCTCTACCACTCCCCTCCTCTTCTACTTGCCGGAGGAGCAGGATGTTCTCATCAACCACCCCCACCCACCAGCGGGCTTTATCCGTTACAACGGCCCTATCCAGTTTCCGGGTGGGCAGATTCTCCTCAGGGACGGCTCGACCTTCATCGATGCCGATGGGCAGAATACTTCCCAGGACGTGGAAGGAGTTCGCACGCTGGTAGTAGCCGACACGCTTTCGAATCTACGAAGCCAAGTCTCCAGCTTGCTGCAGGACCAGAGGCCGACGGCGGAGAAGATTCGTGATCTATCGTTTGCAGATCTGGCGACGGATCCTTATGGACAGCTCGCGATGGTGGCCCATGAGGCTTTCCACGTCTTCCAGGACAGACAGGCTCCCGACAAGGGCGCAAACGAAATGTTGTTGTNNGTTCTATTATCCCGTGCTTTCGGTTTCGAATAACGTTGGCTTTGCCCTGGAGGGCTTGGCCCTCGCCGACGCCCTACACACGACCGACCCAGGTGCGTTTCGGCGGGCGACCGTGCGGTGGCTAGCGGTGCGCCGCGACCGTCGCTCGGGCCTGCCCCCACAGGCCGTGGAATACGAAGACGGGGTCGAATTCACCGAGGGACTGGCAAAGTACAGCGAATATCGCCTCTTTCAATCGTTGGAGGGCCGCCGCCCTGGACCCACTATGCTCTGGGCGCAGGGATTTAACGGCTATGCCAGCCTCGCGCCGCAACGCGAGAAGCTCCTCGAAAAAATGAAGAGGAACATGAGCGGTGAGGTTGCGGTCAACGGCGATCCATACGGGACAGCCCCGCTGCGCATGCGGCTGTATTACTCCGGCATGGCGATCGGCGTGATCCTGGACCGGATCTCGCCCGGTTGGAAGAACAGGATCTTTGCACCCGATGCGACTTTGACCACCCTCGCAGAGGAGGCCCTGAAGGCTGCACCTGTGGAGATGGAAAAAGCTCTGCAGGAGGCCAAGGCAGACCCGGCTTACGCTTCGCTTGTGCAGAGCAAGACCAAACTGGCTCAGGAGGGCAAGGAGCACACCGAGGCTGCGCTCAAAGAAATCGAGGAAGGCCCGGGTATCGGTCTGATCGTGGACTATTCGAAGCTTGGCTCTCCCAAGCTCGGCTTGTCTTTCACGCCTTTCGGCATCACGGTGGTGGACGGGCAGCGCACCATATTCTCCCAGGTTCCCTTGAAAGTGACTTTTGGCGACGAGTGTGAGGTCGCGCAGAAAGTACCCTTGCCTCTCCTGCGTGACACCGAAAGGAAACTGGTCCGCTTCCGACTTCTTCCCAGTGCGACTCGTGCCGACGTGGAGAAGGCTTTGGGTCCGGTGCCTGCCAGCGGAGGGCCGATTTCTCATCTCGCGGTCGATCTTCCCGGCGCCTTCCTCAAGGCTGAGAACGCTCAGATCAGTTGGAATGGAGACAATCTGATTGTCTCCCTGCTCAAAGGTAATGAGAGGTAGTACACGCGAACGCGCGGTGCGTAGATTTGGCTGGCCCAAATCTCGCCGCTCTTGCGAGATTTGGAATCTGCTGCGAATATCTCCTCTTCTCAGTTGACATCCGCCAATGAAGGCCTCGGCTGCCTACGCTAACTTAGTCCTCTTTGTCATTTGAGAAGATTATCGAGCCCATATCCATGTGATTCGTCGCTCTTGGTGGCTGACGGGCAAACCGGAATGTATGGTCCGCCGCTTTGTCGCAAGCGAAAAATGAAAGTGACAGGATGGTCTGCGCAAATGTATTCGGCCTTCGTTGGAGCACAAGGCTCCTGGCCATGATGGAATGCGCTGCGCTCTCGTCCTATTTAGTTAGACAGTCTGGAAAGACTTTTCCGGTTAGCAGGTTTCGAGAGCGCCGGGTTCGACCGTTGTGTCATCTCATAGTTCGCCAGCAGACCTGGCAGAAATCATCAACTCCGTAGTAGCCGCTGGTCTGTAGATGTGGGAATCGCGAATGCGATTTCCAAGCCTGGCCTCAGCCAGGCGTCATCTGCAGGCCAGTCATGCTGTCGCCGCATCAGCCAACATCGGGGGCCGATATGGTTCATTCTTGGCGAGCACGGCCCAGGCCATGCGCGCCAGCTTATTAGCTAAGGCCACTGCGACCACGTTACGGTGGGTGCGAGTTGTGAGTTGGGCCAGCCACGAACTCAGACCGGAAGATTGCTTCGCGCTCTGTTGTAGGACGGCGCGAGCCCCGTGCACGAAGAGTCTTCGCAAGTAAGAGTTCCCGCGTTTGCTAATCCCGAGCAACTTTTGCTTGCCCCCGGTGGTATATTCGCCCGGGACGATGCCGAGCCAGGCGGAGAACTCTCGCCCCTTTTTAAAAGCTGCTCCGTTGCCGATGGCGGCGATGATTGCGGTCGCCGTAATCGGTCCGATGCCAGGGATCGCCACCAGTCGTCGGCAGGCTGCGTTCTCTCCAGCCGTCTTCTTGATCACCGCATCGGCTTCGTCGCTCCGCATTTGCAAGTGATCGAGCTCCAGCTTCAGTTGCGCCAGGAGCAAGCGCAATGCGCCGGAGAGCTTGGCGCTGGCGTCTTCCAGAATCCCGGGCAATGCCTCATCGATGTGGCACCGCCCCTTGCGCAAAGTGATTCCACGTTCGAGCAGCAAGCCACGAATTTGGTTGATAACCGCTGTGCGACGAATCACCCAACGCTCCCGTACCCGATGCAGGGACTGTAGATCCAGTTGGTCATCGCTCTTGATCGGTACGAAGCGCATCTTCGGTCGCCCGACTGCCTCCGCGATCGCCTCGGCGTCGATGTAGTCGCTTTTGTTTGTCTTTACGTACGGCTTCACATACTGAGCCGGCATCAGTCGTACCTCATGACCCTGCTCGCGCAAAGCCCGCCCTAGAAAATGGGCTCCTCCGCAGGCTTCCATGCCAATCAATTCGACCTGCAGGTTCGCCGTGAAGTGCAGCAGTTGCTTGCGCGAAAACTTCTTGCGAACCACAACCTCGCCGCGCAAGTTGAGTCCAACCAGATGAAAGACTGTTTTACCAAGATCAATGCCGATCATGTGTAGCTCCATGGGACGCCTCCTCCGTTCATCCTTATATCCCAGCTGCTGGTTGGGTAAAGGCGGCGGACCATCCCATTAGTAATCGCGATCATCTCCGAACTCAGGCAAGGTCGTAGCGACCGAGATTCATTACTTTGGTCCACGTCGCCGCGAAATCCTTCACAAACTTTTCCTTGGAATCCGCGCACGCATAGACTTCCGCCAGAGCACGCAGCTGCGAGTGCGAACCGAAGATCAGGTCTACGCGCGTAGCGGTCCACTTGAGCTCGTTCGTCTTCCGGTCGCGCCCTTCGTACAGGCCTTCGGAAACGCCTTCAACGGTAGTGGAGGGTTGCCATTGCGTATGCATGTCGAGCAGGTTGACGAAGAAATCGTTCGTCAGTGTCTCCGGCTGTTTGGTGAAGACGCCGTGTTTCGACTTGCCGGCATTTGCACCTAGAACGCGCAGGCCACCAATGAGAACCGTCATCTCAGGAGCAGTCAGCTTCAGCAACTGCGCCCGATCCACCAGCATCTCCTCAAGTGAGAGGCGCAGCGTGCCGCGGCGATAGTTGCGGAATCCATCGGCTCTCGGTTCGAGCGGCGCGAAGGACTCGACGTCTGTTTGCTCCTGCGATGCGTCCATGCGGCCCGGCCTGAATGGTATTTTCACCTCGTGCCCGGCAGCCTTCGCCGCCATCTCGACCGCGGCATCGCCGCCAAGAACGATCAAGTCAGCGAGCGACACCTTCTTTCCTTTACTGCCGTTCGTCTGGATGCTGTTGAACTCTTTTTGAATCGCTTCCAGCTTCTGCAACACCTTCGCCAGTTCAGCCGGCTGGTTGACTTCCCAGTCCTTTTGCGGCGCGAGGCGAATGCGCGCGCCGTTCGCTCCCCCGCGCTTGTCCGAGCCGCGGAACGTCGACGCCGACGCCCAAGCCGTCGAGACCAGCTGCGAAACTGAGAGACCCGATCCCAGAATCTTTGCTTTCAAAGCGGCAACGTCCTGCTCCCCGATCAGCGGATGATCCACTACGGGAATGGGATCTTGCCACAACAGAGTTTCTTTTGGAACGAGCGGTCCAAGGTACCGCTGGATCGGACCCATATCGCGATGCGTCAACTTGTACCACGCCCGCGCAAACGCGTCTGCGAACTGATCTGGATGTTCATAGAAGCGCCGCGAGATCTTTTCGTAAGAGGGATCGAAGCGCAAGGCCAGGTCGGTAGTCAGCATGGTAGGCGCATGACGCTTGGAAGGATCGTGCGCATCCGGCACCGAGCCGTTGCCAGCGCCATTTTTTGGTGTCCACTGATGAGCGCCAGCCGGGCTCTTGGTCAGTTCCCATTCGAAGCTGAATAAGTTCTCGAAGAAGTTGTTGCTCCACTTCGTCGGCGTCGTACTCCAAGTGACTTCAAGGCCGCTGCCAATGGTGTCGGCACCAAAACCCTTGCCAAATTTATTTTTCCACCCCAAGCCTTGATCCTCGATGTCGGCNNGCGCCGTGGGTCTTGCCGAAGGTGTGACCGCCGGCAATGAGCGCAACCGTTTCTTCGTCATTCATCGCCATGCGGGCGAAGGTCTCCCGGATGTCGCGTGCCGCGGCGATTGGGTCCGGCTGGCCGTTGGGTCCTTCCGGATTCACGTAAATCAGGCCCATTTGCACCGCGCCGAGAGGATTCTCGAGGTCCCGATCGCCGGAGTAACGCTCGTCCGCCAGCCACGTGCCCTCAGGTCCCCAATAAATTTCGTCTTCGGGTTCCCACACGTCGGCGCGGCCACCGGCAAAACCGAACGTCTTGAAGCCCATGGACTCGAGGGCGACATTGCCGGCGAGAACCATGAGGTCGGCCCAGGAGATCTTCCGGCCATACTTCTGCTTGATCGGCCAGATCAGCCGGCGTGCCTTGTCGAGGTTCACGTTGTCCGGCCAGCTATTGAGCGGAGCGAAGCGCTGCTGCCCGGATCCAGCCCCGCCGCGGCCGTCGCCGATGCGGTACGTGCCCGCGCTGTGCCACGCCATACGAATGAACAGCGGCCCATAGTGCCCGAAGTCAGCCGGCCACCACTCCTGCGAATTCGTCATCAGGGCATGAAGGTCTTTGATCACGGCATTCAGGTCGAGCGTCTTGAACTCTTCCGCGTAATTGAACTCTTTACCCATGGGATCGGACTTTGGGGAATGCTGGTGCAGGACTTTCAGGTCCACCTGATTCGGCCACCAATCAACATTCGTGTGGGCGTTGCGAGCGCCGTGCGCTACCGGGCACTTCGCTTCGGCTGTGGTGCTTTTATCCTTAGTTTCGGGGGAAACGCTTCCCGATGAAGTCGCGAGTGTATTTTCCATATGTTTTCATCCTTCGAATCTTGATTAATACTGCGTGAAAAAAACTACTTTTTGGCGCTGCACTGGCGGCAGAGGCCGAAGACCTCAACTACCGGCTGTGTCAGATCGAATCCACGCGGAACCTGCGGGGATAAGCGTTTGAAATCGATGAAATCTCCTTCAATGTCCTGCACCGCTTTGCAGCGCGAGCAGACCAGATGGTGGTGAGGTTCGAGATTGCCGTCCACGCGCAACGTGGAAGCATGAGGAGTGACCTCTCGCAACAACCCGCACTCGATGAAAAGCCGCAGATTGTTGTAAACCGTGGCGAGAGAAATGGATGGAATGCGGCGTCGGACCGCGGCGTAAACGTCTTCCGGGGAATAGTGACCAGGCGAAGCAATCACGGCCTCATAAACCACTTGACGCTGGTGCGTGACCGCCAAACCGTGCTTCACGGCCAGTTCCCGGAACTGTTCATGGGAGAGGCGCATAATTATCGGATGAGAATAATTATAAACGAACGAGAGTGGTATCAACCGAAATATTTCCTTTGACCAGCAGGCACGAGTCAGGAAACCGTAGCCGCGTCACTCCCTCCTGTCACTGTTGCATTTCTCAGCTTCGCTGTTGTGAGACTCATCTGTACTCGACCGACTCGTAAGAGTGTGATTACACAGCAATATTTTTTGTTTTTGCTCAAACCGCTGTAAATCACCTGAGCCTGTTGCGATTTCTATCAGCACGGCATCCGCAAGGTTATTAGGAAAATCGGCAGCACGAACTTGCATCTGCTCTAAATGCCTTGTTTCACGAGAGATCCCAACCAGGACGCTCCTGCAAGTAATTCCCCGCGCACTGGCAGAGCAATTGCCTTTAGAAAGTGTGGGCGGCTCGCAAGACGGCCCTCCGACGAGGTGACTTATGACAGTCCTACTGGTTCTCTTCACATTCGTGACTTTCTTGCTGATCGATTATTTCCGCACTCGAAATGCAATCGTGCATCCTCGCCTGGAAGTCGGGGCGAGCAAGCATGAAACAGCGCCACGCCTTCAGCCCGCCTTGGTCGCGGGTTTTGAAGTCCCGGAGAATCTTCGCTACCATCCCGGTCACACCTGGGCATTGAGCGAGAGCCCAAACCTGGTGCGCGTCGGCATGGATGATTTTGCCTCCAAGCTGACCGGCACCCTTGAGAGCATTACGCTGCCGCAACGCGGGCAGTGGATTCGCCAAGGCCAGAAGATGTGCACGATCCATCGCGATGGCTGCACAGCCGATATGGTTTCGCCGATCGAGGGCACGGTCTCAGACATCAACCCGGCACTGGCCGCAGACCCTAAACTGGCTCTGCGCGACCCCTACGGAGAAGGCTGGCTGATGACAGTGCAAGCGCCCGATGCCAAGACAAGTTTTCGCAACCTGCTCGGCGGCCCGTTAGTCCGCTGGTGGACCGAAGAGTCCGCAAGCCGCCTGCAACGCCACATGCCGAGGTCTTTGGCCGGTGCCCTGGCGCAGGATGGTGGAGTAGCGATGGACAACCTCACTACCCGGATTCCAGACCAGGACTGGATGCCATTGACGAAAGAATTCTTCCTGTCATAAGTGCAACTCGCGGCCAGCGAGGCGAACCAGCCTCGCCCGATAGAAACGAGAGCCGCTAACAAACCTGCCGCCCGGATCCAAGGCTTAACCGCCAGGACACCGGGCGGTTGGTGCGTTTGCACGGAACCAAGCGGCGCGGCGTCGACGGGCCTTGATCACGGTCGCAATGACGCCTCAGTTTCACTTCGTTCGCGCCGCATGCACCTGCGCGGTCGGCATCACCGCGCGCCGGCAAGTGCCGCACAGCTCCATCTCTTTCAGATCAATCCATTCCACCGCGTGCGACGAGGCCATTGCGCAGCGATAGTCATCGCAGTGAGTCAAGTTCAGAGTGTGTCCCACTTCGTGAATCGCTTCTTTAGTCACTCGCTCGCGAAGCAGTTCCTGATCGGGTGGAAGACCGTAAAACTCCTGCCGCAGCCGTTGTGCCGAGAGCAGCGCGCATGGACCACCCATCTGGGCTTCGCCGAAAACAAAAGTCAGAATCGGAATATAGAGATCAACTGCCGCAATGCCGAGCACTCGCCAGGAATCTGACGCAACAAACTTCTGCATGCGATGCAAAATTTCCGAGGAATGATACTGCTGCCGCTCCCCGTGGAAGGCGAATTCCGGATCAAGACGGACAGGAAGTACACGGCAAGTCACGCCAAGAATCTCCTCGCAAGCCGGACGCACATCTCTTAACAGAGTGTCATCGACATTCCCGATCGGCAACAGGTGCAGGAGCTTCATCGGATGCCTTCATCGGGCGACTTCATCGGCTTTCTTGTCTCTGTCCATGGACGCGCGAGACCAGCCATATCTCTTCAGCTTGTGGTAAAGCGTGACCCGGTCGATGTCAAGTATGGCTGCGGCATGGCTCTGGTTGCCTCCACACTCTTCTACCACGCGCAGCACGTGAGCCCGCTCCATATCTTCAAGAGTCTTGCTTGAACCGGCAGAGCTGGAAGCACTCTGTGGCTTGAAAATGAAATCGCCTTCGTGCAGTTCCGGCTCTTGGCCCACAACCATGGCGCGCTCCACGGAATTTTCCAGTTCGCGAACATTTCCCGGCCAGGGCTGCTGCTGCAACTGGTTCATCGCCGCAGGCGAAATGCGCGTAATGCGTTTGTTCATCGCTAGGGAAAACTTGTGAACGAAGTGATTGGCTAATGCGGGAATATCTTCGCGGCGCTCGCGCAGCGGCGGTAGCTCGATGCGAAAGACGTTGAGCCGGTAGAAAAGGTCGGGACGGAACTTGCCCTTGTCGATCAATTGTTCCAGGTCTTTGTTGGTGGCGGCAATACAGCGGAAATCCACTTTGACGATTTGATTGCCGCCCACGCGGGTGATTTCGCGCTCCTGCAGCACCCGCAGCAGGTCAGTTTGTGTCTTCAGCGTGATGTCGCCGATCTCGTCGAGAAAAACCGTTCCCCCTTCGGCAATTTCGAATTTGCCTTTCTTGCGGTATTGGGCGCCGGTGAACGCGCCTTTTTCGTGGCCAAAGAGTTCGCTCTCGAGAAGTGTCTCTGTCAGTGCGCCGCAGTGAATTACGACGAGCGGATGAAATCTTCTTGGACTGGCTTGATGAATCGCGCGCGCCACGAGTTCTTTGCCGGTGCCGCTCTCGCCGTTGATCAGAACCGTAGCGTCGGTAGGTCCAACCGTTTCAATGGCGTCAAAAATCTTACACATGGCGACGCTCTGCCCGATCAAATCTCCGGGACGCGCGACTTCAGCAACGGTCTCGCGCAACAGCACGTTTTCCTGCGCCGTTCGCTTATGTGACAAAGCATTCTTCACCAAATGCGCGATTTCGTCCGGGTCCAGCGGCTTGGTCACGTAATCGTAGGCGCCGTTCTTTAGTGCCGCGACGGCAGTCTCAACGGAGGCATAGCCGGTCATTATGATCACAATCAGTTCAGGATCGATTTCGTGCATGCGGCGCTGCAGCTCAATTCCGTCGGTACCGTGCATTTTGATATCTACCAGAGCCACGTCCCAGCCTTGCTCGCCCAGGCGGGTGAGCGCTTCGCTGGCGTTTTCCGTGGTCGCAACTTCGTAGCCTTCTTCGCGAAACCATTTGCCCAGCGAATCGCGCACGCTCAATTCGTCGTCCACAATCAGCAGCTTTCCCTGTGTGCTCACTTGAATCACCTCACGTTCATCGCGTCAATTCCTTTATCGGCAGCCACTAGCAACGCCCCAGTCGCCTGCGCTGGCAGCGTTACCGTGAAGGTAGTGCCCTGGCCCAGTTCCGATTGGACCTCGATGCGCCCCTGGTGCCGTTCCACGATGCCGCGGCTGATCGCCAATCCCAGTCCAACCCCGCGTCCGGTTTCTTTCGTGGTCATAAAAGGTTCGAAGATCTGCGGAAGGACGTCGGAAGCGATGCCAGATCCGTCATCGCGTACCTGGATGTTGACTTCGGTTTCATCGTGATTCAAACCGGTATGATTCAAACCAGTATGATTCAGCCCAGTGTGGCTCAGCCCAGTCTCGATCCAGAGATTGCCGCCGTGCGGCATCGCATCGATTGCGTTCATGATCAGTGCCACCAGAACTTGTTCAATCTGCTCAGGATCACAGGGCACGCGCGGCAGGTCATCGGCAAATTTCAGCTGCAGATCGATCCCGGCTAATTCCAGTTGATGCCGCACCAGCAACAAGGAACGATCGATCACCTGTTGCAGGTCGGTCGACTGCACGTTCATGGGCGCGCTGCGCGAAAGACACAGCAGATTCTTGATCAGCTCACCGCAGCGGCGGCTTTCGGCGGCGATGAGTTCCAGACTTTGTATTGCGTCTTCACGTTTCTCATGCACGATCTGGTCCGAGGCTACCCACTTCCGTAATAACTTGGCATAGGTCAGAATGCCGGAGAGCGGGTTATTCACTTCGTGCGCGACCACCGCGGCCATTTTGCCGAGTGATGCCATTTTTTCCACATGCAAAATGTGATCGTGAGCGCTTCTGAGTTCTTTTGTTTTCTCTTCGACGCGATCTTCGAGTGTCTTTGCCCAGGCGACGATTTGTTCATTGGCTGCGCGCAACTGCAGGCTCATGTTGTTGAACGAACGGGCCAAGTCTCCCACTTCGTCCTCAGAGCGCACTACGATCTGGTAACCGAGTTCTCCTCGTGACAGATGGCGTGTGCCACTCTTGAGCGCCTTGATTGGTCTATCGACTACGCGCCACACGAATAACCAGCTCAAAGCCGCGACCAGAAACATCGCTCCCGCCGTGTAGTAGAGAGTGCGGGCACTGCTGACCGAGATTTGCGCGTCCGCTGTGGCCAGTGAGAGATTTGTATCCAGCACGCCCAGTACTTGCTGGCTAGCCGGGTGCGCGTGGCATGACGCGTTGGAGCAACTAGGCTGATTATCGATGGGGGTGATGATTCCCATCACACGCGGACCGCCATTGATCCGGTAAATGCGAAAGCGGTCAGGACGATTCAGCCGCGCGAGTGGCCGTGATTGATTGTGACAGCCGTAGCAGGCCTCGGCTGTCTTGTCGAGGACGCGGTTGACTTCCGATGGATCAGTGGAGTAGCTGACTCGCCCCTCCTGGTCCAGGATGCGAACCTTGACCATGCCGGGCTCGTCTGCCATGGTTTGAATGGTGTGGTAGAGGCCCTCGCGATCGTTGCGCAGCATGTAGTAGGTCGCGCTGCGCTTGAGTACGTCGCTCACCCGTTCGGCACTGGCCAATGTGGCTGCTTCCAGATGTTGGCGGTGCAGCCGGATATTCAAATATCCCAGAAGAGCGAAGATAACCAGCATTCCGGATAATAACGATCCAATCAGTTTTGCGCTGATGCTGTGAGTCAGCCGCTTCTGCCGCAAGCCATTGCGAATTGATTCAGTCTCCGGCATGGGTCAACACCGCTGTGCCAAGCAAAGGTTCGGCTTTTGTTTGGCGAGGGAGAGCCGCTCCGTATTTTGCTTTAGGAAAGATTGGCAGGTAGTTCACTGCGACCCCGAACAGGAAGAAACCCAACGCGATGATCATGACTGTGATGGAGAATTCCGTCCATTTGGGAACGTAGTGGTGGCCGACATAGGTTTCAAAGCCGATGAGGGCAATATTGAGACGGTTGGTAATGAAACCAAGCAGAGTAAAAATAGAAGCCAGATACAGCAGTTGTGGCGACAGTCTGACTTTCTTGAAGCTGAGCATGGCGATGGGAATCACGAATGTCAGCGTGAGCTCGAGCCACAGAAAGTAGGCTTCATAGCTGGGCTTGAAGATCTGCGTAAGCATTCCGCGATGGTAGTAGTCTTCGAAGCGCAGCAGGGCATTGACCCAGAGAGCAACCAGCAGAGCGCCGCCGAGCGTGACGAGCACCGGGAGCTCCAGCTGACGGCCAAAGGCTTTTGCGCTTTGCGTTGATTCGAAAATTGTCATGGCCAA
The DNA here is from genome assembly GCA_003132445.1 of Acidobacteriaceae bacterium. Lineage (GTDB taxonomy): Bacteria > Acidobacteriota > Terriglobia > Terriglobales > Acidobacteriaceae > Sulfotelmatobacter. The sequence continues at coordinate 11,835 of PKXU01000108.1, forward strand.
GCCAACGGCAATTGCCGAACCAAAGAAAAAGAATGGCAGCGCCGGCGTGTACCAGAATGGATGAAGCTTGCTCGGCATGATCAGATAGAGCGACCCGAGGGAACTTTGGTGAAGAGTGGAGAGCAAGATGCCCAAAACGATGAGCACCGGGTAGATTTTGTTAGTCCATTTGATTGCGGTCTTTAGATTGAAACGCTCGAACACGTTAGGAAGGAATTCGAAGAAGAGCACTGTGGTGTAAGTCATCACGCACAGGCCGACCTCGAACATGACCGAGTGCGGGTTCATGTAGATGAGCTGATGCCAGATGTACCAGGGGCGGCCCAGATCGAACAACAGGCCGACGATGAAGAGTATGTAGCCTAAAAATGCTGTTAATACCGCAGGCCGAACTACGCTATGCAGGCGCTCTACATTGAACAAGTAGACGGCGCCCACCATAATGAAGCCCCCGGCCGCCAGCATGACTCCGCACAAACAATCGAAGCCGATCCAGAGGCCCCAGGGAAACTGGTCGGTCATGTTTGAAACCGCACCCAGGCCACGGAAATAGCGGATAAATGACGAGTACAGGCCCAGGACCATGATGACAATGAATACGACTCTCCAGAAAGTCAGCTTGATTTTCATCGCGCACTTCCGTTCTTTTCTTCTTCCGCTTCGGCGGCTGCCACTTCCTCGCGGCGATGCGAGATCCAGTAAATGCCTCCCAGCACTAGGGACCAGACAGGGATAAAGTCCGGAATTCTCTCCATCACTCGGCCGGTGTACTCAGGCATGGGTGTGTCGCCGATCCTTTCGGACGCCGGATAGCCGTACTCTTCGACTTTCTTGCTGGAAAGAATCAGGACACAGGTTCCGCCGACCTCGTTGAGTCCATAAATGCGAGGAAGGTAGGTGTCCGGATTTTGACTGAGACGTTGCTTCGCTTCCTGAATGAGGTCGTCGCGATCGCCAAACTTCGTGGCGCCCGTGGGGCAGATTTCGGCACACGCTGTTTGCTTGCCGGCAGCCACGCGATCGGGGCACATGATGCATTTACGCACGCGCGGATTGAGCGAACCCCATTCGTACTTGGGCTGACTGAAGGCGCAGGCCACCATGCAATACCGGCAGCCAATACACTTCCAGACGTCGTAGACGACAGGCCCTTCTTTTGTTTTATGAAAGGCGCCAACCGGACAAGCTGAGGCACACGCCGGATGCTCGCAGTGCATGCAGAGGCGGCGCATAAACTTGTCGTCTTTAGTCATGACGACTGTATATTTGTGCGCCGATTGCACGGACTCCGCCGCTATCGTGTCGTTGTAAGGCAGTTTGTTCTGCTCCGCGCAGGCACTTTCGCACTGTTTGCAGCCGATGCACATGGTCGCGTCATACAGCAGGGCTTTACTCATAAATTGCACCTCGCGACTTCCGGGCCGGAGTTTCGTTTCGCACGAGTGAAGTACGAAGCAAACGTCGCTGCGATGGGGCGAACCTCGGAACCGTCCAGAAAATCTCTAACAAACCGTTGAGCACCAAAGCTTCGGGTCCGGAGTGGTGAGCCTCCGGACCCGGTGAACACAAAACGAAGAGGACAGGACAAGAAGCCTGCGCGACAGGGAATCGGAAAAGTTCCACTCCCCGCTGCCGAATTGAACCAGGCATATTCATAGCGCCCTCTCGCTTCCGCTCGCTGTTAGCGACTTCGCCGCAAGCTGCGTACCCAACGAGGAACAGCCAATGACAACTACAACTGCGAACGCCTACTTCTGCAGGCTGCGAATGTAGGTCACAATCGTTTTCACTTGGTCAGGAGCCAGACTCTTCACGGAGCCGGGATGCTTCGCGGTCTGGTTGATGGACTTGGCCAGATCATCATCGGAAGCTTTCTTGGCGTCACCCGAAACCAGGCTCGGAATTTTGGCGGCGGGCTTGCCGGTCGCATCCGCGCCGTGGCACATGGCACTTTTGGATTGGTAGATAGCGGCTCCGTCATCGGCAGCCCATGACAGATTGGGTATCAGTACGAACAGTGCTACAGCAATTGTCATCACCAGCATTACCAGCTTTGTCGTCTTCATAATTTCGTATTCTCTCTTCCTGTAAAAGTTTGCAACCCTATGAGAGCAACGATGATACGTGCGAAAGTAACCTTCAAAGATATGTAAGAACTCAGCAACGGCATCGCTGTCCTGATGAGAGTTTCAACGCTGAATAAAGTAGGTGCAGTGACCCCAATCACCTAACTTCGTGCGTCTGGGGGCTAGAGAGTGAATCCTGGGACGAAGAACGGTTTCGCGCGGTTAGAACGAAAGTAATCGTAGCGGTTGTTCTTCGCCCGCCCACCAGATGCCCGGTTCGCGCGGGTGTTCCCGACGTCGATACTCGACATGCAAGCGATCGAGTTCCTCTAAGACAACCGCGATGGCCTTATCCAACGACGCTCTCACAGGCTCGCTGAGGGTGCAGCCGACATTACAGGACTCAGCTTTTATTCCTACAAGAAGCACATCCGTGGGCGCGATGGCAAAGAAGCGGGCACTGAGTAGTGCGTCAACGAGGGCAGGAGAATGCGGATCCATGCGCACGGCGGGACGCTGCCGCAAGATCTCTTCTTTGCGGTAGAGCAGCACCGTTCCCGGCGCCGCGTCGGTCTCGACGGAATCGATCAGAATGACGGCATCGGTTGCCGAGATCTGATCGATCAAATCCAGAGCCGGGGTTCCCAGGTCGATTACTTCCACGCGTTCCGCAAATTCGTAACGGGACGCTAGCAGCAGCGCCAGGTACGGGCCCACCCCGTCATCCCCCAGCAAGACATTGCCGATCCCCCCGATGATCACCTTCTTCATAACACTTTTACCTGGGCGATCTCTCGGCCTGAAGGATCGAAGGTGTGACAAGCGCAGGCCATGCAGGGGTCGAACGAGTGCACAGTGCGTAGCACTTCGAGGGGTTCCTCAGGCCGCGCCAGCGGAGTATTCAGCAACGAGGCTTCATAGGGGCCACGTGCATCTGCATGGTCGCGTGGGCTGGCATTCCAGGTGGAGGGAACGACGGCCTGGTAGTTCTTAATCTTTTCGTCCTTAATCACGATCCAGTGCGACAAGGTGCCTCGCGGGGCTTCATGCGTTCCAACACCTTCTACTTCGTGACTCGGAAACACTGGCTGGTTGTGAACCGTGTAGTCGCCTTTCGCGATATTGTCGGTTAAAAGCTGCAAATGTTTTTGCGCGAGTTCCGCCAACATGCAGGCTCGGATCGCGCGCGGCGTGGCGCCCCAGCGTGGAATGCAACATAGCCGGAGTCACCTGAACCCCGCCGACGGCCTGCACCTTACTGATGGCAAGATTTGTATATTTGAGGGTGAGGGGATGGCCTTGTGCGTATCCTACCAGCACCTGCGCCAGCGGACCGACTTGCATGGGCTGATCGTTGAAGCGCGGCGCTTTGACCCATGAATATTTCTGATCTCCATTCCAGCCAGTGAACTCAGGCTCGGTTTCTCCGACCCAGGGATGAAGCGGCTTTCCGCCTTGATAGTAGGCACGCGTTACATCTTCGCTGACAGAATCGCGAAACACTTTGTCCGATGCAGTCTGGAAGGGATGGGCACCCGCGATATCTCCGTTCATGATGTAGCCGCCGGGAAGATCATAGGAACTGCCTGCGCTGTCCAGCGGCAGATCGGGCACGGCAAGGTAGTTCTTTACGCCGCTGCCAATCTTGAACCAGTCGGGATACATAGCTGCAACGGCGCAAACATCCACCACGTAAACTTCGTTGATGAAGCGCACAACTTCCTCGAGCAAATCGCGAATCTGCTCGAGGCGATTCATGTTCAACGCAGTTGCGCTGTCCAGGTCGATCGCGTTGGCCACGCCTCCAACCGTCAGGTTCTGAATGTGCGGCGTCTTCGATCCGAAGATTCCGACCACCTGCAGGGCCTTGCGCTGATATTCCAGTGCCTGAATGTAATGCGAGAACGCTAGCAGGTTCACTTCTGGAGAAAGCCGCATCGCCGGATGTCCCCAGTAGCCGTTCGTGAAGATCCCGAGCTGGCCGCTGTTGGCGACTGCCTTGACCCGATCTTGCGCGGCCTTGAACTCATTGCGGGAGTTGCGCGTCCAGGGAGACAGACTTTCCGCCAGCTTCGCGGTCTGATCGGGATCGGCACTGGGAATCCGCATGATGTCGACCCAATCGAGCGCAGATAATTGATAAAAGTGAACGATGTGATCGTGAAGCGCATGCGCAATCAGAATCAGATTGCGGATGTACTGGGCGTTGAGCGGAACTTCGAGCTTTAAGGCATCTTCCACCGCCCGCACGCTCGCCATAGCATGCACCGTGGTGCATACGCCGCAGAAGCGCTGGGTGAAAAGCCAGGCGTCGCGGGGGTCGCGGCCATTGAGAATTTTCTCGATGCCGCGCCACATGGTGCAGGAAGCCCACGCATTGCTGACCGCATTGTTGTCGACTTCGACATCGATGCGAAGGTGGCCTTCGATTCTGGTAATTGGGTCGATGGTGATTCGTTTTGACATGAGGCCTGCTCTTAGTCGGAGTCTGTTAGTTCAAGTTGTTGTTCTCGTTCAAGTTCGTCATCGCTGAAAAATCCATGCTCGAAATAGCCCGTCCAGCGAATGTAGGGTCTGCGGAAGCGGAAATAGGCCGCCATGTTATGCCACTCCTGCAGCGGAGCGGGAAGAATGCCAAACCGCTTCACCACAAGAAGAAATCCCGCAACCCCCATGCAAATGAAGCCGAATGACACCAGGATTTCAATGGTGGTGGGGAAGTACAGCGACTCGGGATTGGGCCGAAAAGCCAGCGTGGTGGGACTGAAACGATAGATCATGCCGCCCAGAGAACTAAGCACATATCCGAGGAACATGGTTTGCGTCTTGTGCGTGCGCAGGGAACGCCAAAGCATCCAGCCGCCACCGGCAATCAGAAAAGTTTCCAGCCAGAACACTCCGGCAAAGCGATCGGCATGAAAAGCGGTGCCAAGCGCTCCGCGGAATACGATGTCCAGCAGGCGCAGTCCGAGCCAGCCGAAGATCAGCCACGCTGTGATGCGAGCGGCCTCGTCAAGAATCTCCATGTCCATGGCCCGCTTCCACATTACGCAACACAACATGGTGGCTCCCGCGACGCAGCCAAACGACATGAAGCTGGCCGCACCCAGGTACAGCAAAGGCAGCCATGGACTTTGCCACAAAGGATGGACACGTTCCCCGGCCAGCAACATCAATGCGCCCAGCGACGATTGGTGCATGCCCGGCAGAAGATAAGCCGCGGCAATGATCCAGGGGAAGAAATAATGGAGCCGGCGTTCGAATTTCTCTACGCCCGGCCGCAGGCGGGAATCAAAGTACCAGAGCCGCTCCAGCACCGGAGGAATGTTCTCGATGGCCAGGGGAATCGTGGCGTAAATCGACATGCAGATCGCCACCTCGGCCAGAGGCGAATGCATATTCCATTTCCAGGGGAAGACGATCCAATAAAAGTTCCACGGGCGGCCGGCATCGATGCCCAGCAATAGCAGGCCACAAGCGTACGCCAGAAAGCTGGTCAGCAGAGCCATACGCATTAAGGCATGCAGGCGCTTGCGGCGGAAAACCCACGGCGCAATTCCTACCGCGAAAGCTCCTGACCCCAAGCCGGTGAGGACCATCACATTGAAAGTCTTCCAAATTCCCCAGCCATAAGCATCGTTCATGCCACTGACCGGACCCAAACCCGCTAGTTCGCGGTAGCCCGTTAACACAAATGCCAAACCGGTCATGGCAAGCAACGCGACAAAAAACCGGTTTACAACCGGGAAACCGTACACTGGCACCGCACGTTCCCAGCGAGGTTTACTTGCGGCTGCATTCGCGAGGAGCCGGCTTCCAGTTTGAGTGTCCAGAGTTGCGGTGCTCATAGTTGCGCTCTCAATCCGGTCTCTTTTTCGTGTTCATGAGCTTCCTGCTCGTGACCTTTCAAGCTTTTGCGAATTACCTGCACCAGGCTGACGTACAGCACTGCCGGCAGCGCGAAATACTGGTAAAGGCGTCTCTGCCAGCGCAGCGTTCTCGCGGGGACAGATTCCGGTCCTAACTCGGGCAGGCCCAGTTTTTCGAAGGCAACGCGAGAGAGATACAGCGATTGCGTACCGCCGTTGTCCTTTTCTCCATACACACGACCCTGGTAATAGCGGCCGGGCTCTTTTTTAATGCGGCTGTGTGCCTCCGAGAGCAGGACGGTTCTTGGACCGAAGATGACCGCGCCCGTGGGACAGACGCTGGTGCATCCCGGTTGCAGCCCTTTTTCCAGGCGCGGGCTGCACAACTCGCACTTGGTTACGCGCGGATTGAATCCCATCCATTGAAAACGCGGCACGTGATAAGGGCACGTAATCGTGCAGTATCGGCACCCGATACATTTGTCTGAATCCCACTTCACGATGCCGCTTTCCGGATCCTTATGAAGAGCCTGGAACGGGCATCCCGCGGCGCAGGCAGGGTCAAGGCAGTGCATGCACTGCCGTTTCACATAGGAGAATGCAGAACCATCTTCAGGCTTATAGAGCTTGATAACATTGCGAGTGAGATCATTCAGGTCGGAGGGCGCCTGATGCAGCTGGTCGCCGCGAGTGTCGGGCGGAGTATCGTTGGCTTCCGCGCAGGCAGCGACACAGGCCTTGCAGCCGATGCAGATGCTGGCATCGTAGAGCAGGCCGACGGCGGCACTGGGAATAGGAATGGTCTCCGCTTGTAGCGTTTCAGCGCCCACCGTAAGGGCAACCGCCGCCGGAATTCCCGCCTTGCCGATGCTGACAAAGAGTTCTCGCCGAGTGATCGCCACATTAGCTCTCTTTCTTATGGGGGAGCGGCTTATCGGGTCGAGGCTTATCGGGTAGTGATGCGGACGACGGTTTGAGAGTCTCGGCATGTGCGCGGTCCACCTCGAGTCGTTCCGCGCCCGCCTCCTGGCTGCTCTGGAAACGCTGCGACGCGACCCACGTCGCGCCCCCGGCGGCCCCCGCAATCGCGCCCACTAATGCCGCTGCTCCTACTTTGATTCCTCCCACGGCGCTATAAATAGGAGGATAAGTGTCGGGGGGAGTGGCCAGATGAATCGGAACAGTTTCGAATGTGCCCATTCGCCAAACCACGCTCTTTTCTGTGCAGCCCAAGCACGGTGCGCCGATCCCAATGGGCCACACGCCTGGAATCTCGTTGAAGTGCCGGGTGGAACAGGAGGCGTGAGTAACCGGGCCTTTGCAGCCCAACTTGTAGAGGCACCAGCCTTGGCGGTGGCCGGCATCGCCGAATGCAAGGGCAAACCGGCCGGCATCAAAGTGCGCCCGGCGCGGGCAATTCTCGTGGATCACGCGGTCGTAGGCGAATTTGGGACGGCTTAACTCATCCATCTCCGGCAACTTACCCATCGTGACATATTCCAGAACAACTGCCAGCAGGTTGTAAGGATTGGGTGGACAGCCCGGCAGGTTGATAATCGGCTTGCCCGAGACCACGAAATTAACACCGACCGCCCCAGTGGGATTTGGCTCCGCGGACGGCACTCCACCCCACGATGCGCAGGAGCCGATGGCGATTACCGCGGCGGACTGGGCTGCAACTTCTCTCACCACTTGAACCGCCGGTCTGCCCGCTAGTTGCATGTACACGCCGTCGTCCCGAGTTGGAATTGCGCCCTCAACCACCAGCACATACTTGCCGGCATTGTCCGAGATGGCCGAGTTCAGCGCAGCTTCAGCCTGCGCACCGGAGGCCGCCATCAAGGTTTCGTGATAGTCGAGAGAAATAACATCGAGGATCAGGTGGGCAACATCAGGAGCGGAGGTACGCAGCAGGGTCTCGGTGCATCCTGTGCAATCCTGAAAATGCAGCCAGATCACAGATGGCCGCTTTGTCTTTCCGATCGTTGCTGCCATCTGGTGCAGCGTTTTGCCGGTCAGCGACATTCCGACCGGAGCCGTCGCCATCAGCACGCTGCAAAATTGGAGGAAACTTCTTCGGGAGACCCCGCTCGCCTGCAGATGTTCTGCTATGGTCGGATGCTTGGACATGGGGCGCGCCTTCCTGCGGATGAATTATCCCGAAGCTTGAGCCGGAATATTCTTGCCAAGCGAAGTCGTGTTCGGGAAGTTCAAAAAACCGCAGGAACTGTGGAAGAGGCCGACGGTCGCGCCATGTCACTGAATAATGTAAGAATCAATGCACTTCGTGCGCGTTAGTCGGTTGCTCTCCTGTCTGCCAGTTTTCCTGCGGTCCCAGTGGAATCTTCCGGTCGGCGGCAACCCGGGATTAACGAAACTATTTATCGCTTGTATCAGTTATTTCAATCAGTGATTGCGATCACCGATCAATGTGCGTGCGCCCCGATCTAAGATCCGAGGAGATCGTGCGCGAGCGCGGCCCACTCCAGTGATGCGTCCTATACCTGGTGATGCATTCCTGTACTCTTTCTCGTGTATCGATTCCTCCGGCGCAACTCCAATCTTGGTTAGGCTGCGCACTCTGTAGTGTTACTAAATGGTGGTTACTAAAAGGGGGTACGACCGTCGCGCCTCGAATGAAAGTTCTCCCGTTGTGTGCAAGGGATTGCACCGCCCGTCGTTCCTTTGCGCCTAAGTCCCGCATTCCCGGAGCTGTGGCGATGGTTATCGCCATGCTTGGAAGATAGGCAGCGCTGGAGCGTAGAAACCTGATCTCCGGCGGAGGAGTCAATCGATGAGGTTACTTCGCAGTGCACGATTTTTTCTTTTTATTCTGGCTATCTTCTCGATGTGCGCCGGTGCGGCGTTCGCCAATTCGACCGTCGATATGCAATTGGTTAGCGTGGGTGGAAACAATGCCGGAGGCGTCTACACTTATCCATACAACTTTTCGATCAATGGCGGGGCACCGATACCGCTGATCTGCGATACCTACGACAACGAAGTTACGATCGGGGAAACCTGGAAGGCCCAAGTGGTGGGACTGCAAAGTGGAGATGGGCTCTTTGGCAACCAGCTGCTCGATTACAGAGCGGCGGCGCTGATCTTCAACAGCATTCTTAACGGCACGGTGAATGTGAATGTGGGTAACTTCGCGATCTGGGGTCTTTTCTCGAGCAATGCGCAGGGCTCCTCTTATTTCCAATCGAGCGGCGCGGGTGCGATCGATGAGCAATACTTGGCTTGGGCGGGAAGCGCGCCCAACAGCGTATTCAGAGACTTTGTTCTTTATGTGCCAGTAGCTGGTACACAGTCAGCGAATGGCACGCCGCAGGAATATGTTGCATTCGCGCCAGTAATCCCAGAGCCAGTCCCGGAACCAGGATCGATGGTTCTGTTTGGTACCGGCATGATCTCGCTGGCTGGATTGGTTCACCGCAAGTTCAAGAAGCAAAGCTGAAGCGAATCTCAGGAAAATAAACGCACACCCTAGCCCGCGCTAAAAAAGCCGTTCCGATGGCTAAAAAAGCCGTTCCGATGGAGAGATGACCTCTGCCGAACGGCTTTTTCTTCTAACGTCCGGTCCGCCGCTCGGTGTCCCGTCGTTTTAGATTCGCATCCTTTGCGCCCAACCTTTAATCTAAGTGGGAGAATTGACCCGTGAGGATACTTATGGACTTGGGTGCTGGAAGGATCGCCTCCGCAGTTCTGTTTTCTCTTTTTTCCATCGCCGCTCTGCAAGCGGTCGATCAACAACCATTTCACGACGCGCCCGCATCGGCGAGGGCCCAGAAAAATCCCTATGAGGGGCAGACAGCTGCGGTCGCGGCCGGCAAGCAGGTCTATGCGCGAAACTGTCTGGCCTGTCACGGCAAGACAGGACAAGGGACAGGCAATGTGCCATCGCTGGTTGATGGCAAACTGCACGGAGTAAGCGAGGGAGAAATTTTCTGGTTCGTCACGAAGGGAGATAAAGACAACGGAATGCCGTCGTGGGCGGCCTTGCCAGGGCAGGCGCGTTGGCAAGTGGTCACTTATGTGGAGGCGATGGCATCGGGTAAGGCCAGTGCGGGAGCATCTTCAGCCCCGGCTGCCGAAGTCACGGGAGCCAAGATCAAAGACTCCGCGCCGAACCCGCCTTTCACCGATTTCCGATACGAGAAGCCCGGCGTAACGCGCAAAATCACAGTGAAGGATTTGCCCAAGCCTTATGCGACCGATTCGGCGCAGAACGGCGCGCAGGTTGTGGCCCGCCCGGAGAACGCCAGGCCAGTGGCGGCTGCGGGATTCCAGGTAGAACTCTACGCATCGGGACTCGACAATCCGCGGTTGCTGCGGACGGCTCCCAATGGCGACATCTTTCTGGCAGAGAGCGATCCCGGACGCATTCGCGTGTTTCGCGGAATGACGTCTGACGGACAGCCGGAGCAACAGGCAGTTTTTGCGAGCGGCCTGAAGCGGCCTTACGGAATTGCGTTTTATCCTCCAGGTCCGGATCCGCAATGGATTTACATCGGCAACACCAACGAAGTGATTCGCTTCCCGTATCACAATGGAGATTTGAAGGCGAGTGGTGCGTCGCAGCATATCGCAGACTTGCCGTCGGGAGGCGGGCATTGGACACGCTCGGTCGAATTTTCTCCAGATGGTAAGAAAATGTTTGTGGCAGTAGGTTCGGCTTCGAACGATGACGATGCGGACACGCATCCCGCGGAAAAAGATCGCGCCGACATTCTGGTGTGCGATCCGACGAACTGCCAATTGCAGGTGTATGCCTACGGCATTCGCAATGCCGGCGGGGGGATCGCGATCGATCCGAAAACGGGCGAGTTGTGGTGCTCGGTGAATGAACGCGACGCGCTGGGCGACAATCTGGTGCCCGACTACATCACGCACGTGCAGGAGGGCGGCTTTTACGGTTGGCCGTGGTGGTACATGGGAGCGCATCAGGATCCGCGGCAGCAGGGGAAACATCCCGAATTAAAAGACAAAGCAATCGTTCCCGACGTGCTGCTGCAGCCGCACAATGCGTCTCTGGAACTGACGTTCTATGAGGCCGATAAATTTCCCGCGGAATATCGGGGAGACATTTTTGCTTCCGAACATGGATCGTGGAACAAGGCGGTGCGCGTGGGCTATGAAGTGATCCGCGTGCCTCTGCATCAGACGGGACAGGCCACGGGAGAATATCAGGACTTTCTGACTGGATTCGTGCTGCCGGACGGGCACGTGTGGGGACGGCCCGTAGGAATCACGGTAGCGCCCGATGGTTCGCTGCTGGTGAGCGACGATGGGTCGAACTCGATTTGGAGGGTGAGTTATACGGGGAAATGAGCGGGGCTTTTCGCCACGGAGGGCATGAGAGTTTTTGATTGCTGATTTTTGATTGCTGATTGGAATGGCGAATGTTCGTGTCTGTTTTATTTTCTCCGTGGCTCTGTGTCTCTGTGGTAAAGAGTTTAGTGAAAATCGTGCGAGACGGTTTCGGCTTTTGAGACGAACAGCGGGAGCACGCGTTCGGCTTTGACAGAAATAACGTTGTCCTGATTTTGCAGGATGCCTTCCACGGCGAGGAAGCGCTCGCTGGTGAGCAGCAGGCGATTTTGATGAAACAAGTCGGGCGTGACAATGGCGTTGGCGACCCCGGTTTCATCTTCCAGACTTAAAAACACAAATCCTTTGGCAGTTCCCGGGCGCTGGCGGACGATAACGCAGCCGCCGATGCGGAGACGCTTGCCGCTGGGAATGTCGCGCAGTTCGCTGGCGCGGCGAATACCCATGGCCGTGAGCCATTCGCGGCGATAGGACATGGGATGCGGGCCAACAGTAAGGCCGGTGCCGCGGAAGTCGGCGACCAGGCGCTCTTCATGATTCATACGCTGCAGCGGCGAAGGCGAGTCGGGCTCAGACTGATTTTCGAGCAGCGGGCCGGAGACGCGGACGGCACGTTCGACCTGCCAGAGGGCGTCGCGGCGGTGAAGCGCGGTGACGAAAGAATTTTTGATTGTTGAATTTTGATTGTTGATTGAATCCGTGCGAATCCGTGAAAATCCGTGGCTGTCTTTTTGGTTTTTCTGTGGTGAATTCCCGATTGCATTCAGCGCGCCGATTTCTGCAAGCGTGGTGAGTTCGTCTTTGCGCAGTTCGGGAACGCGGTGGGTGAGATCGTGGATGGATGCGAAGGGAGTACGCATGCGTTCGCGGAGTAGAGCTTGAGCGGCTTCCTCGCGCAGGCCGCGGACATAGCGCAGGCCCATGCGCAGCGCGATATTCTTTCGCCCCTCCGGGGCTTGATTATTTTGTATTTCCATCTCCCCACGGCTTGCGCCGTAGGCTGCATCCTTTCGCCGCTCCGCGGCTGCATCTTCTTGGCTGATAGCTGATGGCTGACAGCTGACAGCTTCCAACGTGCATTTCCAGTCTGATTGCATCACATCCACGGGAAGAACTTTCAGGCCGTGCCTCTGCGCGTCTTTGACTATGGTTGCGGGAGAATAAAATCCCATGGGCTGGTTGTTGAGCAGGGCGGCGGTGAAGGCGGCCAGGTAACGGCATTTCAGATAGGCGCTGGCGTAGGCGAGCAGGGCGAAACTGGCGGCGTGCGATTCGGGGAATCCGTAGAGTGCGAAGGAAGTGATGGAGAGAATAATTTCTTCCTGCGCTTTTGGGGAGATGCCATTTTGCGTCATGCCGGCGCGCAGTTTAGCTTCGATTTCGCGCATGCGCGACTGCGAACGTTTGAATCCCATGGCGCGGCGCAAATCTTCCGCTTCGCCTCCGCTAAAGTTGGCGGCGATCATGGCGATGCGCAGCAGTTGTTCCTGAAAAAGTGGGACGCCGAGTGTGCGCTTGAGCACGGGTTCGAGCGAAGGATGGGGATACGTGACTTCTTCGCGTCCCTGGCGGCGCAGAATGAAGGGATTCACCATCTGGCCGACGATGGGACCGGGACGAATGATGGCCACCTGCACCACGATGTCGTAAAAGCGGCGCGGAAGCAGGCGCGGCAGAGATGCCATTTGCGCGCGGCTTTCCACCTGAAACAATCCCACGGTGTCGGCCTGCTGCAGTGCGGAATAGACTTCCGGATCATTCTGCGGAAGATGCGCCAGGTCAACTTCTTCGTGATAGTCGTCTCGGATCAGTTCGATGGAATCTTTGAGCACGGCCATCATGCCAAGGCCGAGCAGATCGACTTTAACGATGCCCATGTCGGCGCAATCTTCTTTGTCCCACTGCACCACGACGCGGCCGGGCATGGATGCGGGCTCGAGCGGGACCACCGAATCGAGTTGTCCCTGGCAGATAACCATGCCGCCGGAGTGTTGGCCGAGATGGCGCGGCATGTCTTGCACGGCGATGCAGAGTTCGTAATATTTGCGCAGGCGGAGATGATTAAGGTCGAGTCCAGCGTCACGGAAACGGCGGTCGAGGGCGTCGTTCTCGTCGCGGAATTCCCAGGTGGCGACCGCGGCGGAAATCTTCTGCAGCGTTTCCGCATCGAAGCCCAGAGCCTTGCCCATTTCGCGCGCGGCCATACGATTGCGATAGGTAATGACGTTGGCGGTCATCGCGGCGCCTCGCGCGCCGTAACGCTGGTAGACATATTGGATAACTTTTTCGCGTTCGTCGCCGCTGGGCAGGTCGAGATCGATGTCGGGCCACTCACCGCGTTCTTCGGAAAGAAAACGTTCGAAGAGCAGTTCCATGCCGACGGCATCGACTGCGGTGATGCCGAGCGCGTAGCAGACGGCGCTGTTGGCAGCGGAGCCGCGGCCTTGCACGAGAATATTTTGCTCGCGGCAGTAGTGGACCAGATCCCAGACGATCAGGAAATATCCCGCCAGTTTTAATTTTTCGATGAGGTTCAGTTCCTTCTCAATCTGGCTGCGGGCGCGAGTTTGCATGTCGTGCGAAGCGCGGCCATAGCGCTGACGAAATCCCTGCCAGGCGCGCTCGCGCAAAAACGAATTCATGGTCTCGCCTTCGGGCACGGGATAGCGCGGGAATTCGTAGCCAAGATCGTTGAGCGTGAATTCCAGGCGGGAAGAAAGTCCGAGCGTGTTGGCGATGGCTTCGGGCAGGTCGGCGAAAAGTTGCTGCATCTCCTGCGGAGATTTTAAAAAATGTTCGGCGTTGCGAGTGAGCAGACGTCCGGCGGTGGAAAGCGTGCGGTGGTGGCGAATGGCAGTGAAGGCATCGCAAAGTTCGCGACCTTGCGGGATGGCGTAGCAGATACCGTTGGTCGCCAGCAATGGAAGATTCAGGGAACGGGCGAGAGTGATGGCGGCGCGATTGCGCGATTCTTCCTCGCGCTGGAAATGACGTTGCAGTTCGACGTAGACGTTGCCAGGGCCGAAGATGCCGATGAGTTGATCGACCTGGCGTCGAGCTTCCTCGATCCCACCTTGCTGCAAAGCTGCGGCGAGGAGGCCTTCGTCTCCGCCAGTGAGGCAGATCAGGCCATGCGCGTGCTCTTCGAGTTCTTCCGCGCAGACGGCGCCCTCGCCTTTTTTGGCGCGCAACTTCATTTTGGTGATCAAGCGGCAGAGATTCTGGTAGCCGGCGCGGGAAGAAACGAGAAGCGGAAGACGGAATTCACCACGGAGGCACGGAGGCGCGGAGGATCTCAATTTTTGATTGTTGATTTTTGATTGTTGATTGGTTTTCTCCGTGCCTGAGCCTGCCCTGAGCGAAGCCGAAGGGTGACTCCGTGGTGAAAAAAGATTGGCTGTGACTTCCGCGCCGATGTGCGCCTTGATTTTTGCTTTCTTCGCGGCCATATGGAAGCGCGGTGCGCCGTATACTCCGTCGGTGTCGAGCAGCGCCATGGCGGGCATGTCGAGGTGGGCGCAAACTCCGGCTAACTCCTCGGGCAGGGACGCGCCTTCGAGAAAGCTGAAAGCAGAGCGGGCGTGAAGTTCGATGTACATCAGTTCTCAGTTCCCAGTTCTCAGTTAAACCGTTCACTTCCGAGTTCTTGCTGAGAACTGAGAACCGAGAACTTTCTTTCAGTCATAGGTTCCTTCCACGAACCAGTTGCCGCCGAGCAGGTCATGCACGAGGCGGTAGAAAGAAACGGCCTCTCCGTTTCGTAAGGCGAGGTCCCACTCCTCGCGAGACCAGGCTTCGCGCTCCCACCAATCGCCGGAAGCGCGCCAGGGGCCGGCCTTCCAGAGCACCTCACCCTGGACATCTTTTTTCTTCGCGCAGGCCACGCGCATGGGCTGAGAGTTTTCCAAGGTCACATGGGCGCGCAACGGGGGACGGAAGCGACGCAAAGCGGTGACTACGGATTTTTCTTCTGACATGTCAGAAGCTTTTTCGCGCTCACTTTTTCGCGGAGCCTCCGATACGAAACGCCGCATGCGAAATCCTTGCGGATGATGGGTGTCGAGCAACTCCACCGCTCCCACATTGTTTTCGCCGACCATGCTGGCGATGCGAGCCAGGGTGAGTTCCAGTTTTTCCGGCTCCGGCGAAGGAGGCAGAAACAGGCCGCCCTGGGCGCAACGCGGGTGTGCCGGTTCGGCGGCCAGATGGATCTTCACGATGGGCGCACCGGGAGGATGCGCGTTCAAATCCAGTTGCAGTAATTTTAGAAATACTTTGGCATCGAGCATAGGTTGGGGCAGGCGCAGGGTACGGAGAAATTGTTGATTGCTGATTTTTGATTGCCGATTGCGGAAAGAACAATTTTCCAGTTCCAGGGTGAGGCGCAGTTCTTGTGTGGCCAGGGCACGGGAAGCAAGACGCGCGCAGAGTTGTTCGAGCAGGCAATTTAACAAAAAAGCCAGAGGCTCAAGCAGGACGATGGCGTGCTCCAATTCGACGGCTTCTTCGAATATCTGCGGCGCGCCCACTGGCACCAGAGTGCGCGCGGCGGCGCCACGCGCCAGTTGCTGCAGGTGCAGACCTTCTTGTCCGAGACGTTCGCTTAATGCAATTTCCGGCAGTGCGGCCAGAGCACGCAAATTGCATATGCCCCAGCGGTCGAAGGTTTCGAGCAGGCTGTCGGCGGATTTTTTCTGATCTGCATTTAGATGATTTGTTTCCAGAGGATTGGGAAATAAAACTTCCAAGGGCAAATTTCCCAATCGCTCCGCTTCTTTGCCTGCCGGGATAACGGTGACGCCGGAAAAACCTCGGGCAGCGAGCGCGGCCGCATCGGGATTGGAAGCTATGGCAACGTTGGCTGCGAGTCCCAGGGTGATCGCGCGGTTCGAGATGGCCCTTGAAATTTCCGGCAACGATCCGAAAAGAGATTCCATGCCCGCGAGATCGAGCAGGGCCGTGTTGCAGGCGGCGTCTTCCACGCAGGGTGAGAACGACTGAGCACAATCAAGCAGAGCGGCGTGCGTGGCGGATTCCTGCAGCGGAGATCGCGGGCGCAAAGCGAGTTCCGTGCATAGTTCGGCTTGGGCTTTGGTCATGCCCGGCGCGATACCCTCGGCTTTTTCGTTCACTGCGATAATTTTTCCCAGTGGAGGCTTGCCTTCGAAGATGGCGACTGGTTGAGCCTGTAACTGCAGTTCGGCGCACAGGGCGGCCGCCACGGGAAAATTCGGAACGTAAATGCAGGCAAACGGCATGGTGAATCATTTAGTAATTGGACGATTTAGTAATTGAGTAATTTGTTTCATCTTTTTCATCCGGCCCAGACGGTTTTGGTCGCGAACGTGACGGAGTGCGCGGGTTTACGGTCCAGACGGGAACGAATTAGTTCGGCATTGATATTCATGCCCGTCAGCAATTGCGCGTGAGGCGGATCGGCAATTTGGCAATCAAGGGTGGACTGTTCGCCTAGGCAAATTTTCTTTCGCCTCGGGGCTATTTCATCTTCTGAATCCAGCTTCAGCAGTAGAGAAGAGCAGCTTCCGGCAATGGGATATTGCTCAATCGCCAGCAGAATCGTGTGCTTGTTCTCGACCGCGCGGCGGAAGCGGAACCAGGTGGTCAAAGGAATATAACGCGCGGCCTGTCGCGGAAGATCGGCGAGATCGAGAACAATCAGGCCGAAGCCTCCGCTTTCGAGAAGCAGATCCGTGGCACGAAGAACTTGCTCCAAACACTGTTCTGCCTGATTTTTGTTTTGTGATTGAATTGGATCTTTGAATTTTTTCCCCTCTGTGTCGGAGCTTGCCCCTTCGGCAGGCTCAGGGCAAGCTCTGAGCGAAGTCGAAGGGTGCCTCCGTGGTGAGTGCCCTCTTGGTGGCGAACTCTCGCTGCAACGCACCCATAGCAGGTGGTCCAGTTCCACGCCGGCCACTGCTGCGGAATAAGGATTGAGCGCGTCGCTGGCATCGACTACTACGCAGAATTCTCCACGCCCAGTTGCGGCGGCGAGAGCGGCCAACATTAAGGTGCTGCGTCCGGAGGATGCCGGGCCGCAGATTTCGGTCAGGCACCCGCGCGGCAGTCCACCACCGGTCAGGGCGTCGATGGCAGGGACGCCGCTCGAAACCATTTCCGGCGCGGGACGAATATCGAGCCGCGAAGCCGGGGTGATGTGGGCCAGTCTAGGATCGGCCGAGGCAAGTGCGGCGGAAAGGTTCGGAAAAAGATTGGGGCGGCGAACCCGTTGTGAGGGACGAGCCTGGTTTGGGCCGTCCGCTGCTGGCAGAGACACTTCTGGAACTGCTTGAGCGTCAAAGACAAAAGGGCGGCCCAGGGCCGCCGAAGTGGAAACCACTGCGGAAGACATAAGTTCCTCGGAAGATTTCAGGGAGCGCCGGGGCTGGTATTTTTCAGACTGAGCCGCGGAGGCTATTTCGCTTTTTATTCGCCTTTCGAAATTCTGCGCCGGGAGGCTGAGTTTGTCAAGTCCCAGCCGGATTGCACAGCGATAGGGATGCTTCGACTGCCAAGGAGTCAGCGTTGCGCTGCTCCTTCTTCGCTCAGCAGGACGGAAGTCCGTGGCCGCTGCATCTATCTGGCACCATAAGCAAATGCGCTCCCGAACCGATTGCAATCTGTGACATGATAGACGCATGAAGAAACAAGCGTCCGATCAGCAGTTCCACGACCGCCGTTATCAGGAGCGGAAGCGTGCCGAGGCCGCCAGGCAACCGGGAAAGAAGAAGAGCGGCCGCGAAAATGCCAAACAAACCGCCGGGATGCCGGCCAAAGAAACTGTAAAGGAATAGTGCAAGTTGCAGAGAAATCAAAAGGCAGAATACAGAATGCAGAAAACTAAACCGCGCCCGGGCGTTGCTCTTCCTGCATTCTGCCTTTTCCTAACCTGTATTATGCAGTCCGGCGGCGATTCCGTTAATCGTTGCACCCAAGGGATATTCGAGCTCCGTGTTTTTCTGTCCCTGTTGTTTGCGGCGCAAGAGCTCAACCTGAATCAGGCTCATGGGGTCGACGTAAGGGTTACGCAGGCGAATCGAGCGTGCCAGCACGCGATTGCGGCCCAATAATTCACGCTGCCCGGTCACGCGCAGAATCATGCGACGCGAGCGCAGAAACTCTTCTTCCAGCATAGAAAAGACGCGTTCGCGAAGCATCGCATTTTTAACCAGTCCGGAATAATCACGCGCGATTCCGAGATCAGCTTTTGCCATTCCTAATTCCACGTTGCGCAGCAATTCCGAAAATACCGGGAAGCCGCGCGCAATCTCCCGCAGCAATCGCTCGTGTCCGCGACCGCGCTTGGCAAATTCTTCCAGCGCATGGCCCACGCCGAACCACGCGGGCACGGCGTGGCGGCTCTGCATCCATCCAAAAACCCATGGGATGGCGCGCAGGTCTTCCAGTCTCCGTCCTTTGGCGCGTCGCGCAGGCCGCGATCCAATACGCGCAGAGTCCAGTTCGTTTACGGGCGTAGCCTGCTCGAAGTATTCCAGCACGTCGGGATTTTCGGCAATTTCACGACGGTAGACGCGGTACGCCTCCTGCGACATTTCTTCGATGGCTTCTTCCCAGGGGACGGGGTTCCGTTCTTCATGCCGGGTTAGGGTTTCGATACTCGCCGCGATCATCAGTTCCAAGTTCCACTCCGCAAGTACGGGGTCCGCATATTTCCAGTTGAGAACTTCGCCCTGCTCCGTGATGCGGATCTGGCCGGAAAAACAGCCCGGGGGCTGCGCGAGAATGGCGGCATGCGTGGGTCCACCCCCTCGGCCCACGGTTCCACCTCGGCCATGAAAGAGGCGAAGCTTTACTCGATACTCCTCCGCGGCGCGATGCAACTCACGATGAGCTTTGTAAAGTTCCCAGGTGCTGGTGAGCATTCCTCCATCTTTATTCGAATCGGAGTAGCCCAGCATGACTTCCTGCCAGCGCCCCCAGGACTCGAGCAGAGGGTCATATTCGGAATCGCTCCACAGGCGGCGCATGACTGCTCCCGCGGCGCGAAGCGACTCGATGGATTCGAACAGAGGGACGGGCATCAGGCCGGGATCGTTTACAGATCCTGCAACCTCCACTCCCGCAGCCTTGGCGAGACGGATTACAGCCTGCACATCCTGCTCCGATTCAGCTCCGCTGATGATGTAGTGACGGATCGAATGCGCGGGATAAGTGCCCTTCAGTTCTGCGATCGCGCGGAAAGTGTCCAGCACGTCCCGAGTTTCTGGCGATCGCGCCTCTTCATTGAGCGCAGGATTGAGCGCAGGCCCAAGTTCCTTCAGAGCATGGGCGTGTACGCGTGCATGCTGGCGGATGTCAAGCGTGTGCAGATGAAAACCGAAGGTGCGAACTTTCCGCAGCAGGGAATCGACGTAGGTTCGTGATAATCGTTCGCCGCGGTTAGAGCGCAAACTGTTTTGCACCAGCAGCAGGTCGTCGCTAAATTCGTCGGCGTTAGCGTAAGCGGCGGAGGAGCCCTTGGCTTTGCGGCTTTGCTGAAGCCGGTGATACATAAAGGAGAGATAACGTCGGTAACTCTCTGTTGTATTATGCGGGCCCCATGCCAGGTGAACACCGGCGATCGTCTTTTCATAATGCTGCAGGCGCGAAAGCAGTTCTTTCGAAACTCCGGTCTGCCGCCGCGAAGAGCTGAGACGGTCGCTGAGCGATTCGACATCGTTCAGATATTCGCGCAGAATCAAGCCCCGAGCCATTTCCAGGGCATCACGAATGCAATCGGGTTTCACCAGCGGATTGCCGTCGCGGTCTCCGCCGATCCAGGAACCGAATTGCACCAGGTTGGGCAGAATATTTTCGTCAAGCTCCATACCGTAGACCTCGCGAAAGGATTCCACGACTTCCACATAAATCCTTGGGAGCGAGTCGAAAAGCGAGAGCCGAAAATACCGCAGGCCCATGCGAATCTCATCATTCACTGTGGGCTTCGCCAAGCGAACTTCGTCGGTCTGCCACAGTGAGGTGACTTCCGCACGAATGTTGTTCTCGCAGTCTTGCGCCTCTTCCGCCGTAAGCGGTAATCGGTCGAGGCGTTCCAGTTGTTGCGCAATACGTCTGCGTTTGAGCAGGACGGTCTGGCGCGCGACTTCGGTAGGATGGGCCGTGAATACTGGAATAATCGCGATCTGGCCCAGTGCTGCCGTGGCTTCCTCCGCCGTGAGTCCGGCCTCTTTCATGCGCAATAACGTTCCACGAAACGAACCGGGCAGCGGAGGATGTTCACTGTCCAATTGGCCGGCACGACGCCGACGCTTGCGGTGGTTGGTTTCGGCAAGATTGGTGAGTTCGAAATAAGCCGCGAATGCCTTTGTGACCTGGTAGGCGCGAGATAAATCCATGCGCGAAACGATTTCCTGCGCACGCAGCATGAGAGCGGGCGCAGAAGCTTGCCCGGGACCGTGTTCCAGAGTCCCATGACGCAGGTTTTCACGCCGTGCGGTCTCCCGATGCTCGATGAGAATGCGCCGCAATTCTTCCACTGATTCGAACAACTCTTGACCCGATTGCTCTACCAGCACATTCCCGAGGATGGCGCCCAGCGAGCGAACGTCGCGCCGCAGCGGATTATCTTTTGCGGGTTCATCTGAACGCGCCGTAAGTTCGGCCAGACGGGCCCGCTGGTCTTCGGCCTTCCATAGCGGTTTGGCTTTACTTACGGTCATTGGCCCGGTCATCAGCAGGATGGTAGACAGAATAAACGACGGGACAGGAGCGTGGGATGAAAAGAGTGGATGATGCGGAGCAATTACATTGCGCGGGGAGATAGAAGGTATTTATTTGGGCGCTTCGAAACGGTAGCCAATGCCGCGCAGGGTTTTCAAATATTGCGGATGGCGGGGGTCAGCTTCAATTTTTTCGCGCAGCCGGCGGATGTAAACGTCGATGGATCGTGGCGTGACGAATGGCGTCTCTTTCCAAACCGCATCGAGCAGTTGATCGCGAGTGAGGACACGGCCGCGATGCGTGGCCAGATATTCGAGCAGGCGAAACTCGCGCACGGTGGTCAGAACGTTGCGTCCTTGCACCTGCACGGTCATGGATCCTACGTCGATTTCCAGCTCGCCAAATCGCAGGATTTCGGCGACCGCGGTTTCCTTGGCCAATCCTCGCAACACGCTGCGAATGCGGGCGACCAGTTCTCGCGGACTGAATGGTTTCGTAATGTAATCATCGCCGCCCAATTCCAATCCTCTGACTCGGTCGGCCTCTGCCGTCTTGGCAGTAAGAAAGATGATTGGAATCGACGCCAGAGCCGGGGTTTGCCGAATGTGACGGCATAGTTCGAAGCCGTCGGTCCCTGGCAGCATCACATCCAGCAGAAATAAAGCCGGCATTTCACGGAGAGCTGCGGAGAGAATCGTCGCGCCGTTGACGAAGCTTTGCACTTCGAATCCACTCGCCCGCAGATTATGGGCAATCAGACGTGCGATGTCTGCCTCATCCTCCACTACGAAAATGAGCGGCCGCGACGGACTGGTCGCACTCGCGGCATCGGTCCGCTCGTAAGAATTCAAGGGGAGCTGCATTTTTGCAGAGACAGCAGGAAAGCTAAGCTGGCTGAATTTCCTGCATAAACCCTGATCGAACTGTAGGGAGTAAATATTGCGTGGATGTTTAGGGAATGTTAAAGAATGATGAATTTGCAGAAGAATAGTAATGCAGCGGTTTTAGCACCTACCAATAGTCCTCGCCGGCTATTCCGCTTGACGTCAATCTGCTGCCAAGGCTTGCTTTTTGCGGAGAACTGAGAACGAGAACTGAGAACGAGAACTGAGAACCGCCCCTAGTTCGCCGCCTTCTTCTTCGGAACATGGCGCAGGCTGCGGCCTTCGATGAGGTTGTAAAGATCCTCGGCAAGATTCGTCGTATGGTCTCCAGCTCGTTCCAGAGCCTGAGCCATAAGCAGCACCTCGAAGCCGGTGGTATCGCCCTGCACTACTGTTTCTGCCAGATGCTTCTGAAACAGCGCGTGACAGGTGCGATCGATATCCTTATCCATTTGCAACACTTGCCGAGCGCATTCCAAATCAAGAGTGGAAAAACCTTTGTGGATCAAATCGAGCATGTCGCGCAGCACCGACGACATTTCTACCAGTTGACGCACATCGGAAGCGGGCATTTTGGTGGTTCTCGATTGCGCGCGCATGGCCACGCTCATAACTAAATCACCAATCCGCTCCAGGTCGGTTGTCGACTTCAGAGTGGAAAGCAACTGGCGGGCTCGCGCTTCATTCACGCGGGTAATGGCCGCGGGCATACGTTCGTCGATCTGCCGCTCGATCTGGTCGAGCTCTTTTTCGCAATCTTTGATGGCGAGAAATGCCATTTGGGACGAGTGAGTGAGCAGGTCGCGGACGTTGAATGCGGCATCCCGAGCGATAAGGCAAGCCTTCAGAGCAAGCCGAGTCAGGTCGTCCGGACCACGCAGGCGAGGCTCAGTCGCCCGGGCAGGGGTCGGGCTCGGTTCGGTTTCCTCAGCTTCGAGATTGCGGGAGCGTAGCGCTTTCCTGGGCATCTGAGCAATATGAATGCGCAATACGAATTATGGATTGAAATCGCTTCAAGACAGCCGCGACCGGCCAGAAATCCAGGAAGCAGTCTAGACCATAAGTATGAAAGGATGGTTACAACATTGCTTAAGACGGTACCCGCGCGTACATTGAAGCCGCGAGAACAATAGGGTTTGGAGGCTCTTTCGTGAACCTTGCTGACTATCTGCGCCGCCAGTTCGCCTATGACGAGTGGGCAAACCGGGAAGTTTTGAACGCGATACGAGCCGCCGACGGAGAGAACCACCGCTCTCTGCAACTCATGTCTCATATTCTCGCCGCGGAGCTGGTCTGGCTCGAGCGTCTGAAACAGCAACCGCAAAGTGTGCCCGTGTGGCCGGAACCCGACCTGGCGCAGTGCGAGGCGCAAGCGGCCAAGATGGGTGGGCAATGGCTCGAATTTCTCGATCTCATCACTGCCGGGGATGTTTCCCAATCCATCTCTTACCGCAACAGCAAGGGGGAAGAGTGGACCAGCACAATTGTCGACGTGCTTACTCATGTCGTAATGCACTCGGCCTATCATCGAGGACAGATCGCCAGCCACATGCGCGCCAACGGCCAGACTCCTGCGTATACCGACTTCATCCACGGTGTGCGTCAAGGCCTCTTTAAGTGATGCCCGTTCCACTGAAATAAACCGTCACCTTGGTGTGCAGAGCAGACAGATCTACGTTTTCACCGGACTCCAACTCGTAGCGATGAGCATTGTGTTATGGGTTTTATTCCGATGGCGCGGGCCGTGGAATGCACAGCGATACATTGGAACCATTTTATTTGTGCTAGGCATCGCTTTTATTGCCATCGCTCGCTGTCAACTCGGTAAATCATTTTCCATACGAGCTGAGGCGCACCACCTTGTCACCACCGGCATATATTCGAAGATTCGCAATCCAATTTATGTGTTCGGTATAGTGATGATGACAGGGCTGATTCTGGTCATTCAAAAGCCTGTTTTGTGGCTCCTTCTCGTCGCCATGCTAATCGGCCAAACCATCCGCGCCCGCCGGGAGGCACGCGTTTTGGAATCGGCGTTTGGCGACGAGTACCGCGAATACCGCCGCAAGACCTGGTTCTAAGCGAACGGTCCAGGCAACCGGCGCTTTGCCGCTGCTGGTCTCAAAGACGTAATATCTCAGCGATGAAAAAACTCCCCGTCTTTCTTTTTTTGGCACTCTTTCTTCCCGCACTGGGGGCGTTATTCCTGCTGGCGGACGAGTCAGCGAAGATTCCAACTATGCCCGGCGCAGTGGCCAACAATGCCGTCGCCTCGCTGAAGAATGGGATTGAAATCTATTCCCTGATGGGAGTGGGGCCGAAGAGAACCTGGGACGACATCACCAACAAAATGTATATTTTGCGTCTCTCCTCGAAGAAGTGGACCGAGGGTCGCGGCGTGCCAGGAGTTGCCGGTCGACTGGGCGCCTCCGCCATCGGCGCCAGAGGGCAAGTTTTTGTCTTTGGCGGCTACGTGGTCGACGCCCAGGGAAATGAAATCACAGTTGGCGATGTGAACTCTTACTCTGCTGATGCCCATCGCTGGTACCGCGCGGCGGACATCCCGCTGCCGGTCGATAGTGCTGTGATCGGCGTGAATCACGACCGTTACATCTACCTGGTGGGCGGAAGATCGAAGAATGGTCCGGTCAATAATGTGCAAGTCTACGACGCCGAGAAAAATATATGGAGTCAGGCCACGCCTTTTCCCGGAACTCCAGTTTTCGGTCATGCCGGCGGCTTAGAAGACGATGCGATTGTTTTCGTCGACGGAGCAAAGAAAAATACCGCGGCTGGCAATCCCTACGTTGCCTCTGACGAATGCTGGATGGGCAAGATCGACCGCAAGGATCCGAACAAGATCGAATGGAGCAAACTGCCTCCGCATCCCGGGTCCGGACGCTTTGGAATTGTGGCCGGCGCCGGCGAAAAAGAACACCGCATTATCTTCTCGGGCGGGTCCGCCAATCCGCACAACTTCAAAGGCGTGGATTATGACGGCAAACCGATCGGAATCTCCCCGATGACATTTTCCTTCGAACTCCACGGCAATCGTTGGGACACGATTACTAAAGACACATTCGACGTCCGCACCGACAGTCGAGGAATCGTCTCCACTCCAATTGGGCCGCTGATTCTAGGTGGCATGCTCAAGAATCAGGCCATCACAGCCCGAGTGCTGGCATTGCCCAAGAAATAGCCGCTCACTCTACCCCGGGATTGCCGAAAACATTCAAGTGTTCGGACCGTTCTATGGCGTGGGGTGCGTGAAGGCGATATTGAGCCCGGTGGTGAAAATCACATCGTTCTTCTTGGCCGTCACAGGCGGGTTGGTCACGTAGATGTCGCTGAACTGATTCTGCCAACCGAACCATTTGCTGATCTTGGTGACGGTGCCGAAATTGAATGTAAACCGATACTGGCTGGTGTCCTGCAGGTCGGGATAGAAATATACATTCTCTGTAAGGACGGTACTTTTCCCGAATTTTCGCGTCAGTTCTTCGCCCAGGGTGAGTGCCACGAACTTGTTCGTCACTCCATAAGAGGAGTAAATGAGCGGCACAGTCTCCACCACCGCGGGACCGTTGGAGTAGGTTTCATGCGTATAGTTCACGCCGCCCAAAACGTTGAAGATAGTATTTTCAGATTTTACGACGTGGAACCCGAAGCCAGCAGAGTACACGGCGCGCAAGTCCAAATCCTGCAGCGCATTGCTCATGAAATCCGCGCCGGCAAAAGCGAATAGCCGCGGGTTGATGTTCCGGTCGTAACGAATTCCGCCTTCCGTGAGGTTCGCAACCGTGCTGGGCGTGGCAAGATTATTCTGGGTGTCGATGGAACTTGCATAGAGCGAGATCTGGTCGTTCAGTGTGGGATGCACCGCATTAAATGCGAGCGCCAGGTTTTCCGTTTCGCTGTTTCCGCGGGCCACAGAAAAACCCACGTTAGCCCCGCCGTTCCAGCCGTGCATCAGTCCCGGGTGCTGGAGTTTTTCGTACAATTCCTGGTCGGCGGCGCCACGAATGGCGGTCACGTCGCCTTTCTGCGCCTCAACCGCACCCGCGTTCTTGGTGACGATCTGAATCTTGCTGTCAGTGAGCGTGACTTGGCCCTCTGAGGTCTTGCCGCTTTTCAAGGTCACGTAGAGGTCTTTATCGGACTTGATTTCCTGGATGTCCTCAAATTTAAACGTCACATCTCCCGCGGCATCGGTATGCAGCACCAGTGTCTTGCCGTCTGAATTTACGACCGTACCACTCAGGCGATCGCCATTTTTTAACGTCACTTGGTCAGCAAACAGAGCCGACGATAGTGCAACGAACAAAGCAATTAAAGTGAAGCGTTTGAATCTACGCACGTGCTCTTACCTCCGAAGTGGTAGACATTGGAGAAGGAAAGACAAACAGGGGTTGCCTTAGACAGAAATAGGGATAGGACGATACAGAAAAAAGGGCGAAAACTGAAGGTTCCTTGCCGCGAACGTCCGGCTAAACCTTGGTCTCAGTCTTCTTGGCCGGATCGGTCGGAGCCTGCGCCGACGGGTTATCCTTCATGCCCTCTTTGAGGGCGCGGATCCCTTCGCCCAAACCTTTGCCGAGTTCGGGTAACTTCTTGGGACCGAACACCAGCAAAGCAATAAAAAAGATTACCAGCAGGTGCATCGGTTGAAATAGACCTTCCAACATCGGAGCCTCCAAAGGGACAAGCTACAATCTTCAATCATACGCTATCGCGTGCCTGGGCGAAAGATCAAAGTCCTCCGCCTCGGCAAACTCAAGACTTTCCATTGTTTTACGCCCGCGCTGCGCAATTCCTCGGTGAAGCCGGGTACGGCCACTTGTGATTGGAATCACACCCGCGGCGAGAACCTCTGATCGATTTTTTTTCTCGCTTCGCCCGCCTCGGTTACCTCGGTGATCTTACCTGCCGGTCCGTTAGCAGACTATGTTTTCGAAGGGGTTTTCTGAATGCAACATGGTTTGCATTCCCTCAAAACCGCCACGAGCAGGCCACTTCATTTGTTGGGGAGTCCAGTGAAAGTTAAGGCTGTTCTATTTCTGGTGATGTTCAATCTGGCCGCTGTCGCCCAGTCCGGCGACGCTCCTCAAGCTCCCGAAAGTCGCTCGGTCGATACGACTCAAATCGCCGCCTGGCTCGTCGGCGGCGCTTCCAGCAGCGGCCTGGCGCGCATGGTCGCGGATCGTGGGCTGGCCAATTTGCCTACGAACAGCGAACTTCGACAACTGGAAACGCTAGGGGCGGGGAAGGACCTGATCCGCGTCCTTAGTTCAGGAAAGGTTCAGTCGGCCAGGATCGGCCGTCCTATCCCGGCCGTTCTGCTGAAGGCCGCGGGCGATACTCGCCAACAGCACTTCCGCGAAGCCGAATCCGATCTCCGCGAACTGTTGACCGCCGACGATCATAACTCCGCCCTGCATTTCGCGCTTAGCTTCATTTTCCGCCAGCAAGAAGAGTGGGACGAAGCTTTTGACGAACTGGAGCAGGCCACGCGTCTCATGCCTGATCTTTCCGAGAACCATTGCGCCACGGCCTATCTTTTCTATCGCCTTGACGACGGCCCCAACGCCATCGCCGAGGCGCGGACCGCGCTCAGCCTCGATCCTCAAAACGCCGAGGCGTATCAGTACCTGGGTCTCGGCCTTTATTCGAGCTATCAGTATGCGGCTGCGGTTCATGCCTATGCCGAAGCCCTGGCTCGAGATCCCGGCAACGCAGACACCTATTACGACATGGGCATCGCTATTCACGCAGATGGGAATCTCCCGCAAGCGATCGCCGCTTATACCCAGGCCATCCGCCTGAGGCCAGCGTTTTGGGAAGCTCACTCCAATCTGGCACTGGTCCTCCACGAACAGGGCAACCTTCCTCAAGCCGAGGCTGAATATCTTGAGGCCAAGCGCATCGCTCCCGGTGAACCTTCCATCCGCAACAATCTCGCTAATACTTATTGCGACCGGGGAAAATACGATGCGGCCATCGAGGAATTGCGTGCGCTTTACAGCCAGCACCCGGAGTGGCAGAAAGGGCACGCTTGCCTGGCCAGCGCCTACCTGGCAAAGAAAAATTATGAAGCTGCGGTGCAAGAGTTGCGGCTGGCTGTACAACAGAATCCCACCGGATCCAACGAACACCGCGTTCTTGGCCAGGCTTTGATGCTGAACGACAAGCCGGACGAGGCCCTGCGTGAACTGCAGCTGGCAGTTTCACTTGATCCCGATTCTGATTTTTCCCATCACCTTCTGGGCACCGTTTTTTATCAGCAGCAACAACTACAGGCGGCAGAAAAGGAATTTCGCGAGGCGGTTCGCCTGAAAGGTACAGCTGACAATCATTTCTCGCTGGCGGCATGCCTGATGAGTATGAATCGCAATCAGGAAGCGCTGGCAGAACTGGAGATCGCCTCGCGCCTTGATCCCGAGCGCCTGCTATATCGCGCCCGCCGTGAAGAGCTTCTCAAGCTGATGAAGGAAACAGATTCACGCTGAGAATTGACGCACCTTAGCCCCGCATCGAGGCGCGGAGGATGTTTGAAATCCCGACCCGCATGGGTTGCGGACAGATGAAAACGGAGACGAATGATGGCGACGAATGCAACGCAGTCCCAGCAATCCGCTGTCTCAGCCGCTGTGGCCCGTGAAACCGGCCAACGTAATCCAAACGCGACATCTCCGCGCAAGCCTTCGGGATACGGGTTGCCGTGCGCCAAATGTCATCTATATTATTCCGCCGATTTGGATACTTGCCCCACCTGCAAGCACAACGAACGCGTTTCGCCCGTGCTTTCGCGCGTTCCGTTAAGGGCGGCGCAGGCAGCGCCCGATCCCATCCCCGATACTTCTATAGTCGAACAGGAGCGCGAAGAATTTCTTCGCCAATTCAAGTCGCAGCTCTTAGAAGCACATGCCAAGGTCGCGAACGTTCCGGAATCGCTATGCAAGTTTAACGAGCAACATTCCGGCAATCCGGCCCCGGCTGAAATCTGCCAGGCCTGTTACGAGCGCCTGCAGGAACGCGCGGATATCTTCGAAGCCGCTCTGCATCTGGATCTAAAGGAAGCCGCTCAGATTGTGTACGACGCGGTATGGGCCGATGCCTCCGATCCCAGCAAGACCTATCAAAATGCCGCCGGCGCATTGCTATCGGAATTGCGCAAACGTGCCGGGATGGCTACGGTTCTAGGTCCCTTCCAGCCCCTGTCGCACTAGAACGCCGGTCGCTCGATGCGTGTCGTTGGCGTGGGTCGTTCGTCGTTGGCTCTCCTTTGTTTGCCCTAGCGACCAACGACGAAGGCCAGCGGCTAAGGGTTAACAGCAACGACTAACGGCCGACGACTAACGACCGAAGTCCCAAATCACTGAGTCTTGATTTCTACCCACTTCTTTCCCGCGTAGAGCTTGTAACCAGCAACGTCCTCGTCCAATTTGAGCGGAACCGCACGTTGCAGGTTCGCATCCGTCTGCGAGGGAACGTTGAGCACATCGGCATTGGCCACGTCCATTACCACAAACTTGCCGTCTGAGGTAAAGCCGAAGCCATATTCTCCCGGGTCCAACTCCGAGCCGCCGATGCTGAGTTTCGTTTCCGTGATGAGCATGCCCTGGTATTTCTGCTGGATGGCTGTCGAATAACCCGATGCGTCGAGCAGCGCGGCCAGCATCATTCTGCCGTCCGCCAGTTGGAAGCCGACCGCGTTGCGCAGCTGCACCGGGGCCTTCTGGCCGCGAAAGAAATATTCCGAAGGGATCGCCTTCTTCAATTCGTCGCTACCGAGAACGTGTTTCGATGCCTGCTGAGCCGCGGCCGATACCAAAATTGCGAGAGTAAACGTGGTTGCCAAAATTGCCAGACGACCGTTCTTCATTTGGTAGATCCTCGAAAGTGGAAGTAAGAAGTACTTCCGGAACTGTAATCTTTCCCAAGGATGTGCGCAAATCAAATCGGCGAGAGCGAATCGCATATTTCATTTTGCACGCAAGATTCGGATATTTCGTTCCGCGCACTTGTCATAGTCTTTTCTCGTTATGACAACCAGTGCGATACTCACAACAGGAAGCCTGAAGCGGATGCCCGGCCGTCAACTCAACTCGACACTGCAGCCGGAAGCCAACGAAGAAGTTCGCTGGAATGCGGTGATGACCCGCGACGATGCGCGCGACGGAGAATTCGTCTTCGCGGTTTCCAGCACCGGCATTTATTGCCGGCCGTCCTGTCCCGCACGGCGGCCCCGCCGGGAAAACGTTCGGTTTTTTCTTCGCCCCGAACAGGCCGAGCAGGCAGGATACCGCGCCTGCTTGCGCTGCCGCCCGAAGTCCTCAAAAGACAACGGCGAATCCGAGGGCGTGAAGTCCATTTGCCGATTCATTGAGCAGCATCTTGACGAGCCGCTGACCCTCGCTCGGTTGGGAAAGGAATTCCGGCAGAGTCCGTTTCATTTGCAGCGGCGATTCAAGAAAGCGCTGGGAATTACGCCGCGCGAGTATGCAGATTCCTGCCGCTTGCGGATGTTGAAACGCAATTTGCAGGCAGGAGATTCGGTGACGCGCGCCATGTATGACGCGGGATACGGCTCCAGCAGCCGGTTATACGAACGCACCGCCTCCCAGCTGGGCATGACGC
The DNA here is from genome assembly GCA_003132445.1 of Acidobacteriaceae bacterium. Classification (GTDB taxonomy): domain Bacteria; phylum Acidobacteriota; class Terriglobia; order Terriglobales; family Acidobacteriaceae; genus Sulfotelmatobacter. The sequence continues at coordinate 42,324 of PKXU01000108.1, forward strand.
CTGACAGGTATCGCCGTGGCGCGGTGGCCGCCCCCATTCGCTATACCTGTGCCGATTCGCCGCTGGGACGGATGCTGATCGCTGCGACCAATCGCGGCATTTGCTCCATCCAGTTCGCACCCACCGATGGTGAACTGATCGAAGGACTGAAGCGCGAGTTCCCATTTGCCGCTCGCAAACCGGATGAAAGTGGCTTGCAGTCTTGGGTGAGCGCATTGCTCGCGCACATGCGCGGCCAGGATCTGGATTCTTCTTCGTCGTTGCCGCTCGACATCCGCGCGACGGCATTTCAACGTCGCGTGTGGACCTATCTGCAATCGATTCCATTTGGGACCACGAAAACTTATCGCGAGGTTGCCCAGGCCATTGGCGCTCCCACTGCTTGCCGTGCCGTGGCGCGCGCGTGCGCGACGAATCCAGTGGCAATTGCAATCCCCTGTCATCGCGTGGTGCGCGGGGATGGCAGCACCTCCGGATATCGCTGGGGAGTGGAGCGGAAGAAAGCTTTGTTGGAGATGGAACGGCAGTCGTAGATGGGAATTTTATAGAGCTGAAGGTTGCGTCTGCTGTTGTCGCCCATCTGGCGTTGCAGTCAACCTTCTACGCCGAACAGCACTGAAGTACTCCGTCTCTTGTGTTTGACTGCGGGATTTCCGCGCCGTTAAATAGAGCAGAGAGACTGTTTTTCCACTCTTGAGCGAAGGCGCGAAGCGATGCGGGCAGAGGCGACAACTCTGGCAACGATTCTTTTGTCGACCGCGCTGATGTGCGGGTGCGGCGGAAGCGGCGCAGGCAGCGGGGGAAATTTTGGTAGTGGAGGAAGCGGCGAAAATCAGACCGCGGCTCCGACGATTTCGTCGACGCCTGCACAGAATGGCGCCGTGATCGTCAGCCTGGCCTCGGCAACAGACGCAGTTATCTTCTACACGGTCGACGGCAGCACGCCGACGCCATCTTCGCAGCAATACCAGGCTCCCTTTCTCGTATCGTCAAACCTCACCGTCAGCGCGATTGCGATATCTGGAGCCTCCACCGTGCTGACGCCGAGCACGGTTACGATTCAGAGTTTTACGCTTAACATCCCGTCGGGAACCCTGGTATGGAGCGACGAGTTCACCAACTCCACCGGCGCGATCGCGCAGCCTAACCCCGCCGTCTGGACGTACGACACAGGGACCGACTGCTGTGGCAATAACGAGGTGGAGGACTATTGCGCCTGGGGCTCGGCTATTTCCCCTTGCGGCACGGCGAATCCGAGCGAGTACGTGGGCATCGACGGTTATCTGCACATTGAGGCGCAGCAACCCTCACCCGGTGTGTATACATCGGCGCGGTTGAAGACGCAGGGCCTGTTCAGCTTTCAGTACGGCCGGTTTGAGGTGCGCGCGATGGTGCCGGAGGCGCAAGGATTCTGGCCAGCCGCCTGGCTGATGGGCAACAACATCGCCAACATAAACTGGCCAGCCTGCGGCGAACAGGACGTGTTGGAACGCATTGACGCGGCGGCAACGCCGGATTGGAATTCGGGATCGATTCACGGGACCGGTTTCACCGGCGGTACGGGACTGGGTACTCTCTACTACTTTCCCAGCGGGGAGACGGCAGCCCAGTGGCACACCTACGGCATGATCTGGTCACAGGGCAGCGTCGCGTATTACGTCGATGACTCCGCGCACCCCTACGTTACCTATACGACCGGCAGTCTCAGCGGTCTGAGTGGGGCCGTTTGGCCATTCGATGCTGGGCAGAGCAATTTCATCCTCTTGAACCTGGCGATCGGCGGCGACTGGCCTGGTTCTCCCGACTCATCGACTCCATTCCCCTCGGAAATGCTGGTTGACTACGTGCGTGTCTACACAAACTAATTACTATCTGCGCCTTTGCGGTTTCTAACTATCAGCCAATTCAGAAAGCCCACCGCAATCGTAGCCAATAGAATCAGCGATTGGTCGAAGTCCACGCGCGTCACCAGAATCGCGCAGATTATAACTGCAAGTCCTGCGAGGAGATTGCCCGCCGGTAACCGGAAGCGCGCTTCTCCTGGCTGCTTGCGCCGCAGCACGGGCAGCGCCGCGCAGCAAACGGCGTAATATAGTAGTCGGGCCACTGCTGAGAGCGTCACGTTCCATTTGAATTCGCCGCTTAGGGCAAACGCCCACACGATGGCCGCGAAAATTAGAATGGATACGTAGGGGGTGAGAAATCGTGGATGAATTGACGCGAAAGCCTTCGGAAAATCTCCTCGCTCGGCTAGAGCGAAGGTCACGCGCGGCATGGCGAGAATTTTCGCGCTGAGATATCCATAGAAAGAAATCAGCGCGCCCACGGCGACTAGCCTCGCGCCGAAAGATCCCAGCGCCACTCGAGCCACATCAGAGAGCGGACGATCGCTATGCGCCGCGTCCGGAAGAACTCCCACAACGACCCATTGAATCAGTACGTAAATCGTGATGCAGACCAGCAGGCCGGTGAACAGGGCGAAAGGCGCGTCTCGCCGTGGATCGTTTGCCTCGCCCATGGGCGCGAGCGCAGTCTCAAATCCTCCGTAGGCGAACACAAGCAGCAGCACGGCTTGCAGCCACAGGCCGGTGGTCATGGGCACTCCTGCGCCGGCAGAACTTTCAACGGGATGCGCGCGCAGCACGAATAATCCCATTACGATTACGGCAAACAGCGGCAACAATTTCGCGGAGGTGAAGAGGTTGCTGACCTGCGCTCCCGCGCGTACGCCACGCACGTTGACGAGAGCGAGCACGCCAATCAGGACGGTGAGAATAAGAGCGCGCGGCCAGGGATCCCGGGCGTGCGGCCAAAACTCGGCGAGATAAATGACAAACAGATTGGCATTGGCCGCGGGAGCCGCGGCCTGGCCAAGGAAAAGCATCCAGGCCATCTGGATGCCCATGCCGCGTCCGAAAGCGGCGCGAGCGTACAAGTACGGGCCACCGGCTTGCTGAAAGCGCGAAGCGACTTCCGCGAAGCAGCCGAAAATGATGCCCATGCCAATGCCGGCCAGCAGCACGGCCACAGGGCTGAACCTTCCGATGAGTCCGGCGACTTTAGACGGAAGTCCGAAGACACCGCTGCCGATAATTGAGTTCACGACCAGCGCGGTCAGGCTCCAGCGGCCAATCGCGCGCACCAATTGCTGAGTTGGGTTGGCTGCGTGGGGCAGATTTTCCTGGCGAGTTTCAGTCACCGCGAGTTTGTATCACAAATCGCAGATTCGTTGGCAAGGAGGAATTGGGTCATCTAAAATTCACCAATACTGCCGGGGACGCGCGCCGGGGCGCAACGGCTTGCCCTGGTGACCTTGAACAGATGATAAGTGCATTAACAGTTGCCGTAGAACGTCCCATATCAGGAAGAAGGGTAATCACCGTGCCTGAGATTCGCGCCGCTCGCGTGTAAAGCCTTGGCAATCGAGGGATCCAGCGGCAGTGACCTTTTGCCGGACCAAAGTAATGCGCAGAATTACGAAAGGCGCATGGCCGTGGGACATCTATTCGTTGACGGTCGCCAATGAGATGGTGTGAAGGCGAACAGAATGCCCATCACAGAATGCCGATCAAAAACATGGACGACCTTCATCTCAGAATCGCGCGCGTAACGGAAGATATGCGGAACATTCAGCAAGAATTGAACTGCGCCGCGATGCAGGCGCCCAGCGATCCGGAACTGATGGAAGCGCTGAACTCTCTTTCGGAAACCGAACCCCTCGAGACTTTGCGCACAGCTCTCGATCAGATGCGCCACTTTCTCTGGTTCTATTCGCAGGTGATGGACAATGAACCCGAACTGGGAGACAGACTGCGCCAGGCCAATGTGGCCAAGACCGCAAGCGATGAGACGCCTAGATCAGGAAGCTCTTTTCTGGATCAGCTTTCGCGAGCTGACGAGATCATGTTGTTGCAACATCTGGCCGAGTCAAGGCGTCGCAAGCCCAACTAAGAATTTCGGTCCATCAAGCGTGCACTTGCCTTGCTGAACGGCATCCCGCTTACATTCCCCGCCCGCGAATAATCGTCGTAATCACTTCTCCATTTTTATTTAACACTACGAAGTTCGCCTCCGCTCCCTTGACTAAATTTCCGTGGTGACGCGTTAAACCGACGGCTCGCGCTGGATTGAGCGTGGCGGCCTGCACAGCATCGCGCAGGCTCCAGTTAGAAAACTGCGTCACATTGCGCACCGCCCGATCCATGGTAAGTACGCTCCCGGCAAGACTTCCATTCGATGTGCACTTTCCGTCCTTCACGTCGACTTCAATAGGCCCCAATTGATAGCGGCCGTCCGGCATGCCGGTGGCGGAGATCGCATCCGTGATAAGCACGGCACGGTTGCGACCTTTCGCGCGCAGAAACAGTTTCACCACGGACGGCGCCACATGAATTCCATCGACAATGATGTCGGCGCTGATACGGTCGTCGCTCAGTACTTCGCCAATAATTCCGGGATCGCGATGGTCGAGAGGGCGCATAGCGTTAAAGGTATGAGTAGCGTGGCGTGCGCCGGCTTTCACAGCCTCCTGCGCAATCGGCATCTCGGCATCCGAGTGTCCGATGCTGACGCAGACCTTGCGACGCGCCGCCTCCGCAATCACTTCCAGAGCGCCAGGAATTTCCGGAGCAATGGTCATCATGCGCACATGCCCGCGCGCCGCCTGCCAGAGGCGCTCAAAGATTTCGAGCGTGGGCGAAACCAGATTTTCTGGCGGATGTACGCCGCGTCGCTTGTGACTGAGAAACGGCCCCTCGAGATGAATACCCAGAGGCCGAGCTTGCACGCGGTTGCCGTTGCTTGCTGTCTGCTTCGCCTCGATGGCATCGGCTAAACGTCCAAGAGCAGCATAGGTCGCGTCCAGTGGCGCGGCCACCGTGGTCGGAAAATATCCAGTCACGCCGTGACTTGCCAGAAACTTTCCCAGCACCGGCAGTTCCGGGGGCGACGCGCGCATCAGATCCACCCCAGCTCCGCCGTGCATGTGAATGTCGACAAATCCCGGCGTCAACACCGCCTCGCCGAAATCGACGAGCGAAGCATTGGCCGGAATTTCTTTCGTGGCGCGCGAAGATATTTCCGAGATCACTCCGTCTTCCACCGTGAGCAGGGGATGATCGATTTCTTCGACCGGAGTGTAGAGCCGCCGTGCCGTAAATATTTCTTTCATGGAAGGCCGTCGCGAAGTGAAAATCTATCGTAGCCTCAGGTTGGCTTTCAGACAACACTAGGGACAAGAAGGTTTTTATCGTAATGGAGGCGCAGGCCGCTCGGACGCTCATACCAAAACAACGGAACTCGAATTTCGCGTTGACTGTTATGATTTCTTGCCCATTCCGATAATCTTGCACCGGAGCGCCAGGGGCTCCGTAACCTCGGTCGGCGACAAAGTGGAAAGCCCAGTCGCCATCATCGCGCTCTTGACGTCGGAGACGTCCATGCCGTATTGCCCAGTATGTGGAGACACCCGAAAATGCCGGGATTGCCAAGGAAGCGGAGAGGTATTCTGTTCGGAGTGCGGCGGGAACGGTTGGAAGCTCGTGTTCTGTTCCGGCTGCAACGGACACGGCAGCATGGGCAACCAGCCCTGTGGGCGCTGCGGTATGACGGGGCGGGCTCGAGAGGGTTGCCCATCCCACATGCGCTGCCTTTCGTGCAACGGTTCCGGCATTTGTAGATTTTGCGCAGTGTAATTTCTAATCCCGAGCGAAGACCCGCGCAGCCGCAAGTAAATTCGAACTTCCTTTGAAATTCATATCCGGACCACGCGTGGACAGAAGAGGAAATGTTCTCTGTTCCGAAAGCGATCAGAAGCAAACCGCGTCGGAGTCGTACTTTTTCAGCATCGCGCAGGAAAAGTTTATGGTTCGGTATGAAATAGTCCACAACTGGCTGCCGAGTGTTGATTGGTCAATCGTAGGGCGGAATCTCAAGAGATAACGACGAAGTGTGGGATGACGCGTCAGTATTGAAACTCAACATTACCTGCTGAGTCGATCAAGAGACGCATGGGCTGTAGTAGAATTAAGGAACTCACCACCAGTCGGGGAGTGGCTCAGCCTGNNTTCGGGACCAGGGGGTCGGAGGTTCAAATCCTCTCTCCCCGACCATTTATTCCCAAGCAGTTCATTGGATTAGTGTCGATCCCAAATTTCGGATTTTCTCAATTTGGGTCCGTTTGGGTCCAGTTAGCAAATCTTCCACCTTCTGGACCGCCTCTTTTGCCCCTGCTGGGACCGAGTGCAAATAGATCCCTCGTGTGATCTCAGGAGAAGAATGCCCGAGGAGTGATTGCACCGTGCCGATCCGCACCCAGGACCATCGTCTCTACTAGGTGCCTCTTTTCGGTGCGGAAATTGAGATATCCGCCGACACAGCTGATCACAACGATCAGCACCGTCAGCGAAAGGATCAGCTTCGGCCCGAGTTTCCGGGACATTGGGGACCTTTCCCGTGTTTACTTAACTGGTTAAGCCGAGCAAGAGGACACTCCCACCGGAGATACCCTATATCTAAGACTACAACACGAAGGGAGCCTACTGCGGTGATTCTCGTCACACCAGGTGATCTTTGCCTATTCCATTGTGACAGGGAGGACTTCTGGGCAATCGATGTGCTTATATCGCGTTCAATCTAAGAAAACGGCCGCAGGTGTGCAATCAGGAATTGTCTCAGTGAGGCGTTTCAATCCAGCCACTGTAGACGTTATTCGGCCGCGTGCCTCAGCCAACCATTTGACAGCATGCCGTCATTATGATGAGCGCGGCACGAGGTTCAAGAGTGAACATATTGTTGCAGCCGTGAGATGCAGCGAAGAGAACTTGGCGCCAGGAATGACAAAGCAGGCGAATGACAAAGCAGGCGCCATCTTTCTGAGATGGCGCCTGCTTTTGTTGGATCGTTGATCTGGATCAAATCCAGAGTGTTGGAAGCAGGAGGAACCGAAAGTGCCCCGCCCGGGCAAACAGTTCCGGTTACAAGGTGACGTTGAGCGCGACGTTCACGCCTGGATAGCTCGGGTTGCACAGGTAGTACGCGCCGTCGATTTCAACGACGTAAACGTCCTGCGTGTAGAGCCAGTTGCTCGGCCAGGCACCGGCGAATCCGAACCAGTAGCCGCCGTATTGAAAGCGGTGATTTCGGTAATCGCCCTCACTCACACGAAAACTGTGTTCCCGTCCAAAGTTAGCCTTGTAACGATCGTCAGGGATGCGCCCGCCGTCACCGCGGGCATGCTGCGCCTGCTGTTCGGGCTTAGCTTGCTGTCTTTGCTCCTGGGCGTTCTTCTCTTCTGGTTTGCTATTCTTCTCTGGCTGCGCATTTCTCTCTTCCGGTTTGTTGTTCTTTGCCGGCTGAGCGGCTCGTTCCTCTTGTTTCACTGGTTTTGCCGGTTGCGCCTTCGTCTCTTCCGGTTTGTTGTTCTTTGTCGGCTGAGCGGCTCGTTCCTCTTGTTTCACTGGTTTTGCTGGCTGCGCCTTCGTCTCTTTTTGCTGCGCCGGTTTGTCTTTATTTTCTTCCTGCTCATGTTGCTGCTCTTGTGCGTATGCCGAAATACCAATTCCGAGAGTCAATGAAAGAACTGCTGTGCTGATTGCTCGAACGAGTTTCATAAAGTCTTGCCTCCACTATCGAATCGTTATCTACGCTTGCTTACTGCAAGCTTCCTGTGGTCGCGTTGACGGGACTGCCAATGGCGTCGCCCGACACGAGAAGTTCCACTCTGCGGTTTTGCTGCCGACCGGAGGAGTTATCGTTGGAAGCTACCGGCAAGTAATTGCCGAAGCCTTTGGCGCTTACTGAATTTGTCGATACGCCTTCTTGCACCAAATAGTCGCGCACCGAGCCGGCGCGATTTTCAGACAAAGTTTGGTTCATGGCATCGCCGCCGACGTTATCGGTGTAGCCGCCGACTTCGATGTTGAGTCCGGGATAGGCGAGCAGAATACCGGCGACCTTTGCCAGTTTCTCGCGTGCTCCGGGCTTCAAAGAGTATTTGCCGGTGTCAAACAGTACGTCGGACATGCTGACGATGAGGCCTCGCGCGGTATCGCGAGTTTGAAGAATAGAGTTCAACTGTTCGGATAACTTTGCGCGCATGGCTGCTTTGTCTGTTTCTGCTTGTTGCGCGGCCTGCTGCGCTTTCAGGTTATCGGCGCGCGATTGATCAGCATCAGCTTGAGCGGCCGAGAGTGCAGTGGCGGACGCAGCCTGGTTCGCGGCCATTTCTGATTGAGACTTCGCAGTCGCCGCTTGTGCATCCGCAGCATCATTGCGTGCTTTGGCCGCATCGGACTGGGCTTGAGCATTGGCAGCTTGAGCATTCATAGTGTCAGATTCCGCCTGAGCCTTGGCCGCTTCAGCTTTCGCTGTATCCGACTCAGCTTGTTCTTTGCGGCGCGTCGCTTCATCCGCTTGATCTTGCGTTCTTGCCTGCGCGTCGGCTGAATCCTGACGTTCATTTGCCAGACGTACATCGTCCATTTTCTTGACGGCGATGGCGCGTGCATCTTCCGCCGTCTGCACTGCCTCGCGGGAGACTGCGATCAGGGGCTTCTTGTCGATATGTTTGTCGGTGGCGTCACTATCCGCCGTGTTCATCAACTCAACGGCGTGCTTGTAGCTGTCGCTGGCATACTGCTCGGCGCCCTCGGATTGAGCGATGCGTAATGCGTTCCGTGCTTCAAAGAATTCCAACGGCAACTTGGCATTCAGAATCACCGGATCGAACTTGTAGCCGGTGGGAATATAACCACCGCGTTCCATTAATTCGTATTTTGCATTTACAGCTTCGGTCGTTCCTTTGGTTTCGTCGCGAACCACGTTCTCGAGAATGACTACGTTGCTGGGTTGGCGGACGGCATAGTAAGGTTCCGCGGTAACAATCAGAGCGAACGCTTGAAGGTCGGTGGTTACATTCAGCTTGCTGCGATGGTTGCCTCCGAGAAGCACTTCACCTAGATTCACCGCACGGCCTTCTGGCGAAATCGCCCACAAAACGTAAGTCAGGTATTCATTGCCGAAGGTTGTCGGTTTCTGCAGATCGCCGAATTCCGCTGCGATCGAAATGGATCCGCGTTTGCTGTTGATATCGGCCACACCGTTGGCGGAGGGCATCAGGTCTGTGCCCGCGAAATCCAGCTTCGAGCTTCCACTGCGGTGCTGATAGTTGACCGCCTGCACACTGCGGCTGATCACCGTCACCCGGAACGTGGGTGTAGTACTCATGGGCTCGACGTTGAGAGTTTGAGAGTTGGTCTGAGCGAATGCGCTCAAACCGACAGTGAGTCCGACTGCTAACAACAACTTGGTTTTCAAGGTGTCTCCTTCAGATCTGCCAGATCTGCTATGTTGCGATTGGTCGATTTCTTCGTCGGGTCAGACCTTCTGTCTTTGTGTTTTCCGCCTCGTCTATGTTCCGACGTGGATACGGGAGAGAGAATGAAAGAGCCCGAATACGTTGAGAAGCCAAAGTACGACGGCGATAACCACGACGCCGTTCAAAATTGACTTGATCGAACCCTGCATGGGGATGAAGCGATTCACCAGCCAGAGCAGGACACCCACCACCACCAGTACTTCCAGGAGTTGAATTAGAGGCATAATCTTTTGACCTTTCCTTACACAAGCTAAGTTTCGCGGGCTACGCCTCTCAATCCGCCTGGAGGTTGCCCCATTTCGTTGTCAAGAGTCTTTAGGGTCGAATGGTGTTCGCACCAAGTTTCGGCGGCATGCACGGATGAACAAAGCTGATTTACTGGATGTGGCCGCTGACGTGACTTGGTCCGACACGACCTAACGACCGATACTTAGGAGCTGCGACTCAGCGGTCGCGACTCCATCTGCACACTCAGAGATACTAAGGATGACAGACATGTTGCTTGGTGTCTGAGCAACATAGCTCACATTCTGGAATTAAGATTATGACGGCAGACTGTGTTCGAAACTTCCAGCGGCGATGGCGGTCTGATTACCAACATCACGGAAGATAAACTCGCAGACCGATCACGCTCTTTGCAGACGAGGTTGCCCTGTAGCGCTAAAGCTACGACTGCTGAAGCTACGTCTGCTAAAGCAAAGAAGAAATCGCTCTAATGCAGATCGCGATTGAGCGCTTCCACAAATGCGGTGGCCAAGTCACCGGAGTTGATTACGCCCGCTGGCCGCCACTCTATCGGCGGAAGATGGTGCGCGGACAGTGCCTCCCTGGCCAGGCTTCGCCGATGACCGCATGAGAGACAGATCGCACCGATCTCGCGTTGTTCAGTCTCTTTTGATATTTGCGTTTCGCGCACGGCAAGCGAACCCGTTACAACCGGCCCTTCACACTTGTCACAACGATAAACCGAGAGATGGAGATAGTGTTTTTTCATTGGCATCCAACGCAGGCAGAGCCGCTCTGAACGATAGCTTACCCGAGGACCGCCTTCCAGACTGCTCACAATTGCTCAGTTCCCAGTATCTCTCTCAACCATGAGCACTGTGCGACTTTGAACGGACAGGTCAGCGAAATAAGTGCCCTCTCACATGGCGCCATTGCCCCTGAAAAGAGTGCACGCGTGGTTTCGGCGACGTCTCGATCACTTATGCTACTTTGAACGACTTGCCGCATTCCAGGCAATAGGCTCGGTGACGTGGGGTGATGAGTCCGCAAAACGGGCACATTCGCTGTGAGGCGAAATCGCCGTCATGAGGTTTTATTCTCAGGGATTTCCGCAGCGAAGCGGCTAGGAAGGCGCACAGGCTGCGGACGTGCGTAAGAAATGACGACGGGGAGGCCATGGGGAATTCGTCCCTCTGATAGTTGATGGTGACACATTGCGGCCAACTGCGCTGTGCAAGATTGCTCGTTTCCACGAAATACGAGTTGCATTGTGCTTCAGCCGTTACACAAGGGAGTGAGCAATACAGACCAGCTATTTCCCTACGGAACACCCATAGTGAAACTAGAGATGAGCACTTCTTCTCTCTTTCAAGCCTCTGAGCTAAGACAGCTATCTGAAGCTCTCCTCTTAGCTTTCGTAGAATCTAACGGAACAATTAATGAAGAAAACAATGTCACTGCCATTTCAGCATTAACGAAGTCCCAGTTCGGATGCTGTCGTTATTGCCCGAAGGATGGAACAATATGAAAGCTAATTTCCGAAGCTGTCTTTGCGTAGCAGGCCTCAGTCTTTTTTCGATTTTTGCATTCGCTCAGTCACCCGATCTTGCTCAGAACTTTGCCAACTGCAAGTCCGGAAGCGAAAATTGCGATCGCGCAAGGTTGAGCCAAACCGAACTGGCGGAAGTGACGCAGGCGGAACACGCGCGCAATGTCTCGAAGTGCAGGAACGGATACGATTCCTGTGACCATTCAAAGCTCTCTGCACCCGAAGCCGAGGCGCTGGCGGTCGCCAATCACCAGCAAAATGTGTCGGATTGCAACGACGGAATGCTATCTTGCGACCCTTCCAAATTGACGCCAGGCGAAGCGCATGATGCATCCGCCGCGGGACGCCTGCGCAACATAGCCGCCTGCCAGAACGATGGCAGTACTTGCGACCATTCGAAATTGAGCGCCTCGGAAGCCGCGGCGGTGGCTACCTCCCTGCAGCAACTGAATGCTTCCGACTGTAAGGATGGCGCCGGCCTCTGCAATCATTCCCATCTGACTCCTTCGGAAACGAAGGAAGTGGCCGCCGAAGAACATCTGCGCAACGCAAAGAATTGTGAGAACGGTTGGGACGAATGCGACCACTCGAAACTCACTCAGGTGGAAGCAAGACAAACAGCTTCTGCAGAACACCAGCGCAACCTGGTGGCTTGCAAAGACGGTCAGACAACTTGCGATTACGCAAAACTGACTACACTTGAGAACAAAATGCTGGCCAACGCCGAAGACAAGCGCAATTACACCGCCTGCCTCAAGGGATACGGCTATTGTGATTCCTCTCGGCTCACTGCTGACGAGAATCGCATAATCCACCCTCTGAAATAACCGAAAAGGACCAGCGAGAAGCTTTTTGTCGCATAACACATATGATTCAACGACGTTGTCCGCACTGCGGTAGCGAATTGGTTCGAGCCAGAAGTATCGGTCTGGAACCCACGCCTCGCGTCGCAGCGCCGCCCGGCTGGCGGTGCAGCGTTTGCGGAGGCGGGTTCACAACAGAGCAGATCCGCGAAGCGGACCGTGTCCGGTCCTCAGTCGAGCATGGGTAGGCGTAATCAGGGCTTTTCCGGACACGTTCGCTATCTCGTACGCGAGATAAGAATATCGCGCTACCAAGTGATCTTGTTTTTCCCTATTGAAAGCGACCCACAGCGTTATCTGTCACGTCCAACGTGACCGAGCAATTCCTGGAACCGCGGGTCGGTACGGAGAGGATCGTAGAAAGGGTCTGTCTTCAATGTGGGGATGACGTGGGAGCGTAACGCGAGGAGATTTTGTAACGCAGAAACGGCTTCGTCTGTTTGCCCTGTGTTGGCACAAACTTTCAGCCTCAGATACCAATTGTCTTGGATGGTTGCCGGATAGCCCTCGAATTTCGCCAAGGCACGCTTCATTTCTTCGATTCGACCCCATTGGCCGTAAACAATCGCTTCATCCCCTGTCGCCCAGTCTGAGGCGAAAGGACGGACATAGGTATTGATCTCATTCAAGGCTTCCGGAAAGCGGCCCGAACGAATGTAAGAAAACAGCAGATAGTCAAACGCGTGAATGAAGCGGGGATCCATTTCGAGGACCGCGCGATACTGAGCAATCGCACGGTCATATTCTCGCGCCCGAAACAGCACGGCGCCCCGATCGCTGGCAACGATCAGCGAGACTGGATCGAGCCGGCGTGCGCGGTCGCTTTCCGCCAAAGCCTCTGCGAATCGGCCTTGCCAGGAGAGGCCCTCGCCATACCACTGATGGGCTGTGGAGTAATTCGGATCAAGTTCAATTGCTCGCCGGAATTCTCTCTCTGCCGTTGTCCAATCGTACTCGTAACTCTCAGCTACCAAAGCTAATGCTACATGCGCTTCAGGCAGCTTTTCGTCGAGTTGCAGCGCCTTAATCGCTGCAGCGTGTGCTTTCGGCATGAGATCGTCAGGTTTCCCCTCGAGCCATGTGCTCATGAGCGCATAGGTATTCGCCAGGCCTGCATATGCGCGCGCATAGTTCGGATCTTTATCTATAGCTCGCTGGAAGTAGTCCGCAGCCTGATTGAAGCCGGCCCACCGCTTGTTCCAGAAATACATGCCCCGCAGATAGAAGTCATAGGCTTCGTAGGAATGCGTGCCAGTTTCTGTTCGACGCAATGGGGTAGGTTCATGCTTACCCAACGTAAGCTGAATTTCGTCAGCGACCTCCTGAGCGATCTCGGCCTCGACGCTCAGTAGCCCTGTCAATTCGCGGTCATATTCTCTCGCCCAGAGATGCGACTGATCTCGCACCTGAATGAATTGCACGCTGATGCGCAGTCGGTCCGCATCCCGCCGCAGACTACCTTCGATCACGTATTGAACACTCAGCTCGCGCGCGATCTGCTCCAGCGGCGCCGAACTGCCCTTGTAGTGCATGATCGAAGTCCGCGCGATTACCCCCAGATGCTGCGGATCGAGATTTCCCAAATGGCTGAGCATCTCTTCGGTCAGGCCGTCACTCAGATATTCCTGGCCAGGGTCACCAGTAAAATTTTGAAACGGCAGTACTGCGAGCATAACTCGGCCCGAATCCAGTGTTGGGGAGAACGATCGCGACCAAACATACCAGGCGCCTAGTCCTACGGACAGCAGAATCGATGCTGCTAGGAGCAATCGTGTAGAGCGGAGATGTTTCGCCGTTAGCGGGTGTTCAAGTGAACTTCCCGTCCTGTGCTCTGTTGCAATTCCATGCGTCCGCGCTGGTCGTGGGTCGGGAACTTTCTCATCCAACGGAACCTGCGGTTGCTCCTCTTCAGTATTGTTGTCCTGACTGGTTCTTACCTCGCATACAAACCTGTATCCCTGTCCCTGCGCTGTGACTATGTAGCGCCGGTCGGGCGTTTCTCCCAGCGCCTTGCGAATCATGAATATGGTCTGGGTCAGGTTTGAGTCCTCGACGAAGCTGTTAGGCCAGACCGCCTTCATCAGTTCCTCTTTGGCAACGATCTCTCCGGCGCTTTCGACCAGCAAAAGCAGTACGTCAAATGCCTTCGGAGTCAGTGATATCGGATCCATTCCGCGCCTTAGAACGCGGGCCCGTGCGTCCAGGGTGAAATCGCCGAATCGATGCAAGTGGCTGATCAGGCTGAGCATAGGGTGGCTTTGAGAAAATTTGACAACTTTTGAGCGCCAGCTTTAGGACATTTGACGAACATCCGAACTAGCTTTCCTGCCTAGGGGGATGGGGTAGGAAAAAGCCCAAAAGTTGGGCCAGATTCTAGCACGTTTGTGCCTGCTCAACCCAGTAAATTTCTCGCGAAAATCCCAGGATTTTGCAGAGGAAAATCTCCCGCCCAGGGGACCGCAATGCCTCAGCCCGTCAGGACTCGACTAATAGCCATCTTGGCTGTTCCAGCCATCTTCTTCCCGCTGCACGCAGTCGCGCAGTCGGGCGCAAATGCTGTTGACGTGCGCACAAGGGCTTACACCGCAGATTCCCAGGTCGGCGGAAGAAAGCCGATCGCCATTATTGCGGGGCGAGCGATCTATGAAGACGAATTGCTGTCGCTGATGGAGCAACAGCTCCAACGGCTTCGGAATGAGGAGTACGAACTGAAAAGCCAGGCCCTTGAGACGCTTATCAACCAGAAGTTATTGGAAGCTGCTGCCAGCCGAAAGGGAATCACAGCTGACAAGCTGATTGAGCGAGAAGTTTCCTCGAAAATTCCCAATCCTAGCGATACCGAAATCGAAGGCTTTTATTTAGGGCAGCGGGAATCCCGGCCGCTGGAAGAAGTGAAGCCGCGCCTGCTGGAAACGCTGAAGCGGGCAAAGCTGGATCACGCGCGTGAAGCTTACATGGACAGTCTCAGGCGGGAATCCGGTGTCGCGATTCTGTTAGTTCCGCCCAAAGTAGCGGTTGGATACGATCCCTCTCGCGTCCGCGGCAATCCCGACGCTCCAGTCACGATCGTGGAATTTTCCGATTACGAGTGCCCGTTTTGCCGTGGCTCGGAAGAAGTGATCAGAACCGTACTCTCCAAGTACGGAGACAAAGTAAAACTGGCATACCGGGACTTTCCTCTACGCCAAATTCATCCGCATTCCCTCGCCGCAGCCGAAGCTTCTCGTTGTGCAAGCGAACAGGGGAAATTCTGGCAGTACCACGACCTTTTGTTTTCGGTTCCGAACAAGCTTGACGCTGCTGGTTTGCTTGAGCACGCCCGGGCTGTCGGACTCAATGAAACGCAATTCTTGTCATGTTTGAACACAGAAAAGTTCAAGTCCGCTGTTGACGCTGACGTGAGGGCAGGATCCAACGCGCGAGTTAGCGGGACTCCTGCATTTTTTATTAACGGAATTTTTGTTTCGGGCGCTCAACCGCCCTCCGTGTTCCAGAAGACGATCGATTCAGAGCTTGCGAGATTGACTGCAAGCTCAAGTATCTCCAGCAACTTAGGTGGCTGCGCAAGCGGCATTGCGGAAACGTCGGCCCTGGTTCTGAGATCGAAATGAACTGAGACCCAGGAAATGAAGGGGCACTTGAAGGTTATGGGGAATCGTTTCATGGCAATCTGCTCGGGAATTGCTCTGTGCTCCGTACGCCATGCGATTCGCCTGCCTGTAAGAATCGCCAGTGTCACGATCTTGGCGCTCTTTGCAGGTTTGACGGCAGTCTCTGCCGACAATGGCCCGCAAAACCCCATCGTGTTCCAGACGCAAACGTTTGTCAGGACAAGGGGCAACACGCCGACCAGCTATACCGCAAGATTTGACGTTCCCGGTTGGGTGGTGGCGCCGTTCACCATGCAGGTTGTGAACGGGAATGGAATCGGGCGTGAACGGGTAACTTCCGCAACCATCTCGCTGAACGGCACCCAGATTCTTGGTCCCTCGGAGATAAACCAGAGTGTCGGAGAATTGGACCCTACCGTCGCCCCGGTGGTTGGTTGGAACACGCTTCAAGTCACAGTCGATGGTGCGCCCGGTGCGGAGATTTCCGTCGCCATCTGGGGCACAAACGCCGATAACGTGCCGCCTCAAGTCACCATCGTGACTCCGGCAAACGGGAGTTACATCAACACAGCTACTCCGCAGATCGACATCACGTATTCGAAGGCGCCAGGCTTCAACGACGACAGACATTCCGAATGCGACGAGACCACGCTCAGAATAACCATTGACGGAGTAGACCGCACCAATCTGTTTACGGTTCGGAATGACGACGCGACCGCTACGATTCCGGCCAGGCTGGCCCTTGCACCGGGGCTGCACACAATCGTGGCGACGCTCTACAACCTGGCTCGCAACCAGGGGACCGCGACCTCGCAATTCGCTGTGGATGTGGCTCCGCCCCTGATTCAAATCGTACAGCCCGCCTTAAGTGCGTACCTGAATAGCCCTACTCCAACGATCAGCATTCAGTACTCAGACAATGATGGAATCAATCTCTCGACTTTGAAGGTGCTGGTGAACGGCGCGGACTTGACTTCGCTGTTTCAAAAAACTCAGACGGGCGCAACCGCCACGCTTCCGCCAAGCAGTTCACTGCCACAAGGGGCGAACAAGATCGTAGCGCAAATTCAGGATCTGGCCGGCAACCAGGCCAACGCTTCTACATCTTTCAATATCGATACCACGCCGCCAGTCATCTCTTTCTCACAACCCACAGCGAATTCCTATCTCGGCGCTTCGAGCATGCAGGTTGTGGTGCAGTACTCCGACGATCAGGCGATTGATACCACGAAGCTCAGTGTCACCCTCGACGGCTCGCCACTCGCCATTACCACGTCGCCAACAAGCGCCACCACCGTGGCCTCAGGTCTTGGCAATGGCGCTCATATGCTGCTTGCGTCAATCAAAGATCTCGCGGGAAACGTCGGGTCTGCGCAGATTAACTTCAACGTGGACACCACTGTGCCCACCATTCACGTCAGTCAGCCGGCCCCGAACGCCATCCTGAATACGCATGTCCCTCAGGTATCGATCAACTACTCGGACGTTTCGGGATTGAACTTGACCACGCTCAAGGTCTATGTGAACGGCGCAGACGCAACCAGCCTCTTTACCGCGACCTCCGCCACTGCGACCGGGCAGTTGACTACCGCTTTCACTTTTCCGGATGGGCAGAATACGATAACGGCATCGATTGGCAATATGGCGGGAACGGTCGGCACGGCTTCCTCCACTTTCCTGGTGGATACAACGCCCCCGACCGTCTCATTTCAAACACCTCCTTCACGAACCAACAGCAACGCACCCGTGGTGACGATCTCCTATTCGGATGCAACTTCCGGTGTGGATCCAAACTCGCTAGTGGTCACACTGGATGGAACGAATATTTCGACTCTGGTAGCCCCCGGCGCCAGTTCTGCCACCGGTGTTTTGCAACTGAACCCCCCGTTAGCCGATGGAGCTCACGTTCTCACGGCATCCGTGCAGGACCGCGCCGGCAATGTTTCTCAGCCTGCGACTTTGTCATTTTTCGTGGACACAACACCGCCCGTGATTTCTTTCGCGGCGCCGCTCGATAATTCCTTCACCAACAACCCGGCTCCGACCCTTACCTTGCAGTACTCGGACGGCACCGGCACGGGTATTAGCGTTTCGTCGGTCAAAGTCTACCTGCAGCAAGGAACAAGTCCCGCGACGGATATCACCTCCTATTTTCAGATTGGATCGCAACAAGCGACTGGGGCAATTCCCGGCACTGCTTCCCTGACTGACGGAACATATATCGTGAGAGCGGTTGTAAACGATCTGGTCGGCAACTCCGCCAGCGCGCATGCCACGTTCGTAATAGATACAGTTCCCCCCACGGGAACCATTCAAGCTCCGGCCGCAAACGCCATTCTGAACACTGCTGGAGTGGCGGTGACTCTTCTGTACCAGGACGACCGCAGCGGATTGGACACTTCCAAACTGGTTCTGACGGTTGATGGCGTGAATGAGACGGCGGCTTTGACCTTAGGTTCGACGCAGGCTACCGGCACACTTCCTGTACTTCAGGACGGCAATCACACCATTCAGCTCACAGTTTTCGATCGCTCTGGTAACTCGAGCACTGTAATCTCGCAAACCTTCGAAACGGATACGACCCCACCGACCATCGCCGCGTCCATCGTGCCACCTCCCAATGCCGCCGGATGGAACAACACGAACGTGACGGTCACATTCGTTTGCGCCGATGCGCTATCCGGAGTTGCGACTGGTCCGCCGCCGCAGACAGTAACCACCGAAGGCGCGAACCAAGTTGTTTCGGGCACAGCAACCGATAATGCCGGAAACACTGCCGCCGACGGCGTTACGCTCAACATAGATAAGACACCACCGACCATCACAGAGACGACTTCGCCGCCAGCGAATGGGTCCGGCATGTACACGTCAAATGTCACGGTAACTTTCGTCTGTTCCGACTCCCTGTCCGGCATCGCCAATTGCCCGCCGCCGCAGGTTGTTCCAGCTTCAGGGGGCAATCAGGTTGTCTCGGGAACCGCGACAGACTCCGCGGGAAACAGCGCCACGGCCAGCCTGACGCTGGCATTTGCGCCCAATAATCCGCCAGTGATCACGGCGACAAAAACACCATCGCCGAACACCGCAGGTTGGAACAACTCGCCGGTTACAGTCACATTCGCCTGCTCGGGTGGGACTGGTGGGATCGCCTCCTGCTCGGCGCCCGTGACTGTAAGTACGGAAGGCGCGAATCAAGTTGTGACGGGTACCGCTGTGGATCAGAGCGGGCAGACTGCAACCGCGTCGGCTAGCGTGAACATCGACCTGAGTCCGCCGACTATTACCCCGACCCTGACTCCCGCGCCGAACAGCGCAGGCTGGAACAATTCCAATCTCACTGTGAGCTTCCAATGCAAAGATAGCCTGAGCGGAGTTGCCAGTTGTCCTGCACCCGTGCCGGTAAGCAGTGAGGGGGTCACCACGGTGCAGTCCCAGGCCGCGACGGACCTTGCCGGCAATACCGCAACCACTTCGCTTCTCGTGAGGCTTGATAAGACGCCGCCAACCGTTGCGATCACCTCGCCTTCGTCGGGAAACGTGTATTCCACGCAGACTCCCGTCTCGGGGACGGCGAGCGACACAGCTTCGGGCGTGGCCAGCGTTTCATGTAACGGCGCTGCCGCGCAACTCAGCGGCTCGGGATTTACTTGCAACACCTCGCTCAGCACCGGAGTTGGCACGATCTCCGTCACCGCCACGGATGCTGCGGGCAATTCGGCATCTGCAAGCACCAACGTCACGCTGGTTCCAGCGCCAGTTGTCAGCATCACTTCGCCCGCTGACTTGAGTTTCACAAACGTCACTCCCATTACCGTTCGCGGGACCGTCGATAACCCGGCAGACACGGTGACGATCAACGGCATCGCTGCCTTCCCCAGCGGCGGTACATTCACCGCAACCGTGCCACTGGTTGAAGGAGTCAACACGCTTGCTGTTGTGGCGACAAACGCCGGAGGCAATCAGGGCACGGCCAGCGTGAACGTGACCCTCGACACGACCCCGCCGCACCTGACCATCGATTCGCCCGCGAGCAACTCGATCACTACAAGCGGCGCTGTTTCGGTAACCGGAATCGTGAATGACATTGTTCCCGGCACCGTCAATGATTCCAATGCGCAAGTGACTGTGAACGGGACTGCGGCGCAAGTTGCGAATAGGACGTACTCCATTGCCAACGTGCCGTTGGCATTAGGCCCAAATACCATCCAGGCTGTCGCACGCGACCAGGCCGGTAATGCTACTACCACGACCATTACGGTCACGCGAGTGTCGCCTGCTCAGCCGCCGGCCCCTGGCGTTGGGCAAGCAGCTGTGGTCGACTCACTCACGATCATTTCTGGAAACAATCAATCGGCGACCATCGCAACACAGCTTGCTTCGCCGCTGGTGGTCGCCTTGACCGATCCTTCGGGCAATCCGGTTACGAACCAACCTGTCGTGTTCAAGGTCACTGGAAATGATGGGATTGTCACCAGCGCAAACGGGAGTGGCGGCGCCGTAACGGTCAACAGCGACTCAAATGGACACGCTCAGGTCTCATGGACTCTCGGCCACCGGTCAGGCGTAGGCGTCAATGGCGTGGAAGCTTCTTGCGCCGCGTCATTTGTCGTTGCGGACTTTACTGCAGTAGGTATTGCAGGTAGCGCGGCGCAAATCGTCGTTGATTCCGGCGACAACCAAACCGGCGCTGGGGGACAGGCGCTCACATTCCCCTTGGGAGTGGTTGTCACGGATGCCGGTCATAACCGCATCGCCGGCGTGCCAGTCACTTTCACAGCGGTAACCGGAGGAGGAAGCTTCAACGGGAACCCCACTCAGACTATTACCACTGATACCGATGGGCGGGCGCTCGCGATTCTGACCCTTGGTTCCGGCACTGACACGGAACCGACGAGCAACGTGGTCGCGGCAAACTTTCCCGGAAACACAAGTTCGGCTGCCGCTTTCACGGCCACCGCACTGCTTGCCGGAGATCCGACTA
>PKXU01000084.1 GCA_003132445.1 Acidobacteriaceae bacterium
GCAGTGACGGTCTGCGGCCGTTGCCCGTCCATCAACCACGTCATCAGGTCGGCGCCGTAACATCCAAAGTCGAATAGAGCGCCTCCGCCATTTAGTTTTGGATCGGTCAACCACGCGAGAAATTCGGGCTCGACGCCGATTTCTTTTGGACCGTTGTGGCCGTCATGCACCACCACCTTGCGCACATCCCCGAGTGCTCCCGCATGCACAAGATCGTAGGCGGCGTGATTGCTGCGGTACCAGGAAGTTTCGTAATTCACCAGGACCTGAATCCTGCCCGAATGCGCGGCTTTCTCCATGGCCAGTGCGTCTCCGAGACTAACCGCAAGCGGTTTCTCCATCATGACGGGAACACCGTGCCTGGCGCAGATTTCCACGACTCTCCGGTGATCGTAAGTATTGGTGTAAACCAGCACCGCCTGCGGATGAGTTTTCTGAAGCATTTCCTCCAGATCGGTAAACAGCACGGATTGATCGAACCCATATCGTGTCGCCGCCTGGGAAAGCAGATGCGAATCCGGCTCGGCCACGCCTACGATCTGAATTTCAGGGCTGTGGCGGGACTGGGCGAGAAATCCGTGCACATGTCCATGCACCAGTCCAACGATTCCTACACGCAGCGGAGCTTGGGCTGCCGCGGCTGAAAACGCAAGCGCAGCAAACAATAATGAGAAAGCACTCACAGAGACCGTTCGCAACATGAATTCCTCCCAGGGGTTCAGTTCGACATAATAAATCGGACCGCCATGAGTCCGGAGATCGCAGCGGCGTCAGGACATTACTTAACTGGTAAACATCCGGCAAGCGCCTCATTCGAAGCAACATGGAAGCGGCCACTTGCGCTTCTGATCTGGAATCCGGACGAGGAGCTTCAGTAATCTGTTACTGCACAGGAGCTAGTGCCATAGTTATGAAGTATGACTCACTTCCCCCAACCGCACCCTTCGCGGCGCGCGGCCCGGGTTCAGCTAGGCGATTCGGTCCTGGTTGCAATCCGACTCGAAGACGGCCGCCGCACAAAAGCAAAACTTCAATCGATTTCCGTCACTGGCGGCTTGCTGCAACTGTCCCATTCTCTGGGACAGGGCGACTTCGTCGAAGTTGCGTTTCAGACGCAGGCGGGCCCGGTTCACGGCATGGCCGAAGTTCTCAGTCCCACGCGGAAAATGGCGGGCGGTGTACTGCAACCGTTCCGCTTCGTCGCCCTTGAGGATGACGACCATCGCCGCCTGCGCAGTTCGCTCGATCATGTGGTTGACCGCAACATGCTAGGCATGAAGTCCAGCGCATTCGCCACGCATTAAATAGATGGCCGCCTGCTTAGTGCTTCTAACAAAACCTTCGTTTCCCGTGCAACCCACCTGAGCAGTAGGTACATCCTTCGACTGAGGAGGATTATCCAATGGCGGCCGAACTTTTGCCGGACGCGTTGTGGGAACTGGTTGAACCGTTTATCCCAGTTGCCAAGGCGAAGCCCAAAGGCGGAAGACCACGCTTAGCAGACAGAGCATGTCTAACGGGCATTGTTTTCGTCCTGCGGAGTGGGATTCCTTGGGAGATGCTGCCGCAAGAAATGGGCTGTGGCTCTGGAATGAGTTGCTGGCGACGACTGCGCGACTGGCAAGAGCGAGGTATCTGGCAATTGCTCCACTTCGTTTTGCTGGACTGGCTAGGGCGTTGCGGACAGATCGACTGGTCACGGGCAGTCGTGGACGGAAGTTCGATCAGGGCAGTTTTTGGGGGCTTCAGACGGGACCGATCCAACTGACCGGGCCAAGCTGGGGAGCAAGCGTCATCTGATTTGCGACGGACGTGCAGTTCCGCTGGCGGTTCAACTCACCGGGGCCAACTGCAACGACTCACAGCAAGCGCTCGCGCTGGTTGATGCCATTCCGACCTTGCAGGGAGTGCGGCGTCCGGCGGGGCGCAAGCGAGTGCAGATGCTAGCGGCCTACGGAGTGCGGCGCGACGGCACGCGTCACTTGCTGGCGTTTTTGCGCAGCCAGGGAAGAGCCAAGCGGATTGGGGAGGTCTGCTCGGGGATCTCTACCGGGGCGGGCTGGAAGGCAAGCAGCTCGGGCTGATCGTCACCGACAGCTGTCCCGGCCCCTGGCGGCGGCGATTCCCAACCGGGGTGCGGCATCAGCGCTGCTGGTTGCACAAGATGCGGAACATTTTAGAGAAAGTACGGAAGCGCGATTACGACGAAGTGAAGACCGGTTCCCAGGCCATCTATTTGGCCGAGAGTCGCGCCCAGGCGGAAGCGGCATTTCGGACGTGGAGCACGGTGGCGCCGAGAGTACGGGCCCGTGGTGCGACGGTTGGAACGCGATCTCCCGGGAACTGCTCTCCGTGTTCGCCTTTCCCCGGCATCTGTGGCGGAAACTGCGCACCACCAATGTGATTGAGCGCTGCTTCGTTGAAGTGCGGCGCCGAACCCGTCCCATGGTCTGCTTTGTAAACGTAGAAAGTGTGGACCGAATCATCTACTCCATCTTCCAGAGATTCAACCTGGAATGGAAAACCCGTACCCTCAACCTATTTACACAAGCAGCTTGACGTCCCCCTGGTCTTGGAAAATCCCCTTGAGTCGATCGCGCGTCTGGTTTAGGATTTCGCCTGAGGCAGACGCGACATGCTCATTCCATTCAAGAAGCCGACGGCGATGATGCGTAACCTTTTAGTCATCGTGTTGGGATCAATATTGGCGCCCAGTCTCGCGGCCCCGCTGCACGCTCAGTCTTCCAAGCCGCAGACTTACTCGTTTACCGAGGATCCCGCAATGGCGATCATAGCTCCCACGGTCGTCAAGGTGAGCCGCGATGGTCCCAAGGAGGTCGTGGACCAGATCATGCCGCCCTCGCCGGGCCGACCCAAAGAATTTCATCAACATATCCTCTACGATTTCCAGGCGCACAAAATCTACACCAAGCTCGTGAGCGATGCCTCGGTGCCCTGCTCGGTCATGGATTACTCTTCGCCCGGAGCTCCGTCCGAGTTTGACGTTATCACTGGCGCAGCGGATCTCATGCAGGGGTTGACCGATAGTGGCAAGCTGCGGCCCGAACAGGTTGGCTCAGAGACCGTGAACGGAATCGCTGCGAAGGTTTTCGAGGTAACTTCTCCCCAAGCCAAACAGGGTAAAGCCAAAATCTGGCTCGCGGAAAAGGGCAACTACCCGCTCAAATGGGTCGGTATCGGGCCCGACGGCAAGCAGCAGACGGTGATCGAGGTGAAGCAGCTCAGCTTTGCCAAGCCCCCGGCTTCCACCTTCACTCCGCCGCCCGGCTGCCAACAGATACAAGGCGAGGCCACCGCGAACGGCGTCCATGCTGAGATTGGCCTTGGAGCGGAGGGATCGTCTGGCTCGAAAGCCGGCGCAAAAGTTACCGCCGTACAATTGCAGCCGATCCACGATTACACAGGCCCGTGCCCGGCGCGAATTCGTATGGTGGGCACCATCACCACGGATGGCCCGGGAACGGTGTGGTACCAGTTCGCCGCCGGAAAATCCGATCCGGGGGAGACCTTGATCTTCAGTGCGGCTGGGACCCAGACCGTCACCCACGTGATGACCTTTAATCTCGATCCCAAGTTCGGCAATACGATGGGTGGCGAGGCTCTGCTGCAGGCCATCATGGAAGACCAGCAGGGCAACCATGAGGGTATGGGGCAGCCGTCCAACAACGCCGATTTCTCGATAAACTGCGGACCGGCAAGTGCGCCGTAAGGTTCCCGCTTCGGGCCGCCGCAGCGCCATGCTCGACCGCCTACTGCACCACGGGCATGTGCTCAAGTGCGGCCCGCGCGGGCCAACTAGTGGACTGGGCCGATGGCGGTGGGTGGTGGAGCGATCCTTCGCTTGGTTAAATCAGTTCCGGCGGCTGCGCGTGCGCTACGAAAAGCGAGCGGACATTCACGAGGCATTTCTATTTTTGGGGTGCGCTCTGATCTGCTGGCGCTTCCTGCGAGTCGATCGGGTGACGGGTTGAAAGCTACTTTGCCCACACCGTTATTGACTTGCTGCTGACCCCCAAATATAGGCGCACAGCGGACAAGCCCTTCTCGTTGAAGTTACCTTTCAAGTGGCGCTCACATCTTGACAAGTTCCACCCGCCGATTCTTGGCTCGGCCTTTCTCGGTGTCATTGTCTGCGATTGGCTGGTCAGGGCCGGAGCCACCAGAGCTCAGACGGCCAGGCGCGATATGCGCCGTTACCAGCGTATTCACGACAGCGGCTGCGCGCATTTGGGAGAGCTTCACATTGTAGTCGTGCGATCCAACATTGTCGGTGTGCCCTTCAATGGACAGTTTCAAATCTGGATTATCCTGGAGTAGCTTGAGCACTTGCGCGATGATTGGCTTCGCATCGGGCCTGAGTGTTGCTTTGTTGAAATCGAAGTTTATATACAAAGCCACGCGCCCGTTCTTATCTAGTTCAGCCTTGAGCGACTCTGCCATCGGAGGCTCCAGCACGCCCGCCAAGCCGATCACAGCCCACATAGTAGGCGCAAACTCAGAAGGTCTCGATGACTGTGTATTGGTTGATGGCCAGGCTCCACTGTCTTGCTGCGTCTTTAGCAGGTAGCGAACGCCGTTGGTGAATTCAGGCGCATCGATGTTCACGCCTGCTTCCTGAAAAGAGTAGAGCACTTGCCCAGTAGCGAGGGCGTTGGAGGCGTGCATATCGGCGGTTTCTCCCCAGCCCCCGTCCCGATTTTGCTCAGATTGCAATTGGCGAAGGAGCGGCGCAACCAGTTCGCGCTGTTGCGGCGTCCCAAAACGTGAAAGAGCGAGCACTTTGAAGATCTTGTCCTGAGTGGTTTTGGGCTCGGCCGATGTCATGAACGAAAGGCTGCGATCAGCCGTCTGCTGGTATCGGGTGTCCCCGGTTTCAGCAAAGGCTTGCATAAATGCTATCAGCGCATTGCCAGTCGTCATCAACGATCCCTGAGCGATGGGAGGCTCTTCCATATCAGGCACCAGTTCACCCGAGGGCTGCAATTGCTTGGTCAACCAATCGACATGCTTCAACAATGATTGGTCACTTTTGGCTCCAGTAACCTCGTCGAAATACGCATATCCCATCGCGGCGAATTGAGTGGGTGTTGCCTTTGTGCCGCCTGAGCCTTCATCCTTTTCGGTTCCGTCGTCGGCTTGCTTGGTTCGCATGAATTCCACTAAGTCCCGCATACAACTCGGACTGACGACATAGTGATTTCTCTGCGCGACAGACAGCCCCATGAGGGATTGTCCCTGTACATGGCATCCAAAACATGCATTTTGATTCTGCCAATCGATGGTCGTGGGTTCCAGCCAGTCGATTCCTTTTTGTGCTGCGTAGCGCACGCTGCTCCTCCACCTTTCGATCTCGGGATAACGAGCTATCAGAGGAACATAGCCCGCGGCCGAACCCTCGATGACCTTAATTTCGCCGATCTCAAGTGCCTCGGGTCCGGTGCTGGAGAGCAATCGAATTTTCAGGTAGCGGGTTTGGACAGGTGGAAACGAAATGGTCTCTGAAGGCGTCTTGAGGTCGAGAGTGGCTTTTACAACCGGAGAAAAGTTGTCTGTCGGACTGCTCATCGAAGTCCAAATTTCGACATCCTTTGGTCGTGACGTCACATCTTTCGGGAAGGTCCAGGCGACTGCCGAAACCAGCGCCGCGTCACGCTTATAAAAGGAAAGGACGATCTCCTGGGGAAATTTAACGTGATCGACGGCGGCTTCGGCAGGATGTAACGGATTCTCACCCTCAGGTCTCCAGGTGGGTTCGGGTAAACCGTCGATCAGGAGCCTGCCATTGTGTCCAGGTCCGTAAGATCCAGTAATGTTTTCGATTTCGCCACCGAAGTTTAAGGCCGCGATGTTCGTACCAGAAGAAATCACTGCCGATGGTGTGACCCGAACAGTATTAGCCGTCGAGGCTTCTGGCGTCTGACTCGCGGGAGGCGAATCCGATGCCAAGATTGGTGTCGCTGGCGCAGGACTTGCAGCGCCGGCCGATACTGGGGAGGACGACATCTTTGTTGCAGCAGTTCTTGGAGTCGTATTGGCCGGTGGAATCACGCCGGAGCGGTGCAAGATGACCAGCCCTCCCCCCGCGATCGCTAAACACACAAAGAGAGCGGCTATCCCTACGATCCGCTTCGATGACTTTCGCGCCTTGTGCGACTCAGTCCTAGCGAGGTGATCTGTGCTGGAAGAGTCTCGGTCTCCAACGGGTGCTGCACCGCCGAGAGGCTTACCGCATCCCCCGCAGAAAGGAGCATTTTCGTTTGCATTCTTGTAACCGCATGAAGGACATACCACGATGCGTGCCTCCCGTTCTCACCTTAGTTCTGCCAAAAGCGTTGCGGCTTTACACTCTCACTGCGCATTCACGGGAACAGCCGGCAGAGATTCTTTGGTCTCCATTTGAAAGCCGCGATAGCGGATCGCGAAATGACTCGCCGCCGCCGGCACTTGGTAGGCGACTTCGAATCTCGCTTGGCCATGAGGAGGTATTACGCTGTTCTCCTTCAGCGGATGCGGCAAAGCGTCGAGCGCATCCGAATCGGCTGTAATCTGATTGTCGCCGTCAAGCAGGATTAGTTGCTCTGCCGTTTGGAATTCAATGCCCTGGTCGGCCTTCGACGTAAACATAACGTCAAGAACCAAGTAACTCTTTCCGCTTGCGGCAGCGTTGCTTCCAATCGAAGACACGCGCCTGAGCCCAAGCACACTAAGGATGAGAGTATCGCGATCCTCGATGCTGAGCAATGGCTTGCCAATATGGGCCGAACCACCTGTATTCGGCAACACAAATTCCATTGACTGATAACCCGGCAGATTGAGCGTGAGGGTCAGCGCGGAGTGCGATGCCGGAACCAGAAACGCCAGCATTCCCAGGCACGGAACCTCGGGGAGCAACTGTGTGGCGGAGGTGAACTCATCATCGAGATCGGCCAGTTGGGTGTCCTGATAGTTGTAGCCATCGGAGTCTCGCAACACCGAATACATTGGGGCATCAAAACGAACCAGGTTGCCTTTCGACAGACCGCGCATCCTGACCGCAATTACCGCGTACTTTTGCCCAGGAGGAGCTTGGGTGTTGCCAACTGTATTGGCTTCCTCCGTGCCCAGGACGCCGGCTTCAATCAGTCCGTTGTTGGCAGGTCCTGCAATCGGCCGTTGAGCGGGAGGAGCATGTCCGAAGAGCGCCAGGTGCATGTCGCCCTGGTCGGTATCGATGAAAAGCAATTCGACGCTGGTCACGCCGTGATCGGGGATGGCAAACACGTACTCACCGGAAACGGCTTCTCCCGTTGCCGGTATAACCAGGCTATCAACTGGCAACCGATGCGGAGCCGCGGCAGTGGCGTCGCTCAACGTAGCCTGGCGGTCTCCATCGATCAGCAGAAAAAGATGGTTGACTACGTCCGGTACGAGGTATTG
>PKXU01000166.1 GCA_003132445.1 Acidobacteriaceae bacterium
ATGGGCGGATTCGCTTTCTCACCAAGCGAATCGAAGCCGCGGAAGTGGTGGACCCGGAAGCTACGAGAGCGGGGCAGGCGGCGACGAGGGCATTCTTCGGAGCGACCGTGCGCTATGCCAATGCCGCGGGAGTATCGCGAGTGGTGAGCATCGTGGGCACCGACGAGATCGATCTCAAACGCAACCACATCAGTTGGGTGTCACCTCTGGGGCGCGCGTTGATGAAGTCGGCAGCTGGTGACAGCGTAGTCCTTCAATTGCCGGGCGGTACAGAATACCTGACCGTGCTGGAAGTGTGTTACGAGCGCATTTCTGTGGAACCGTTCCGTGAACCACCCGGATCCGAGGCCTCGGCAAAGAGACTCACTCGCCGACGCTAAATCCACCTGACGAAAAAGAGACGAAACGGCACAGGTGGTGAAAGAGGTATTGAGCTGATATCCGCTGCCCGTTTCAGGACACTCCTGCCCAAATTCGGACACCGAATCGTTTTTTAGTATGTTCGAAGATTGGTCGAAGGTCCTTCTCGCTCACGGCCGGGTTGCATTCTGAGCTTTCTCGTTTTCGTTCAGCCGCTTGAGGTAGGGAAAGAAGGGGGACAGCTCGAAGGGCATCTTCTCGGCGGCCGACAGCGGGCGGACCGGCTGGCTCTTGAGCATCTCGATCCGGTCGGACCAGGGATCGACGATGATTCGCGAGCCCAGTGGCAAGGCAGCGGTCTGATCCAGCCGATCCATTTGCAGGTGCTTGGGAATTTGCGCTAGCGCCTGCATTTGGACGAGGTGACTGCTCCCGAAATCGTTGCTGAAGCGCCCGTGAAGCAGGTTGGGTAATCGCGTAGAACGGGATTCGAGAGCCTCCAGGAACAGTCCTGCATTCGCGAGTTGAGCTTTATAAGGCGAGTTTGAAAACAGCTCCAGGCCCTTTTTATCGGCGTCGGCTTCCTCCGCAGGATCGAAACGGAAGTCGAAGTGGTCGAAGATTTCCAGATCGGAAAACGGCAAGGTGGAGTCCGATAAGAGTCCATCGCCGACGGATTGATGCAAAACAATGTGGGCCAGTTCGTGCGCCAGCACGGCGGCGAGGGTGGCCTCATCCGGTAGCACGTCCAAAAGCCCGCGGCTAAGAATGATGGTTCGGCCTACGACGAATGACTCCAGTGGGGTTGTGAGCAGCACACGGCAACGAACCGCCGGAAGGTAGAGGTGGTTGGTGAGCAACAGATTGTTGAGCACGGTCTGCAAGATCCGGTCGACTTCGCCATCTGGCGCCATGAGTCCAGCGACTTGCAACCGCTCCACGACATTGTCTTCCGACGTATAGGTTGTTTCCCCCAGAGTGTTAGCCGGACTGAGGTCCTGGGAAGCCTCGTGCTGATTGGGATCGACCCACTCCGGAGTGTCCGTCAGACGTTTGGCAAACTCCCGATGATCGCCCGCCTGTTGCAGGTCGTAGCCCCAAATGCGGGTTTGAGCCTTGAACCAAAGATCGTGGTTCGCGGGATCCTGAGAAGCCGATTCCTGGGTGTAGATATAGGCAGGCATCCACATGATGCTCAGGGTGTTCAGCCGCCAACTGTCGAAGTGAAACGCACGCCGGGATAATGATTTCGAGGTGTACGTCCCCGTGAAGCGCACAATATTGAAGTCCTGATCCTCGATCCAGATGCGGCCGATAAAGCCGCGGTTCTCCGAATTCTCACGAGGCTTCACGTCCACGACGCCGCAATGCACTTCTCCAAGAACCTCCCAGCGGACAAATTCGAAGGTGTAGTTCCGGCGATCGAAGTGGTTCAGGTCGGGGAAGATCGCCTGCGCGAAGCCGGCTGCGGTGAAAGTTTGCCGAGTCGGAAGCAGTCTCTTTTCCCAACTCTCCCTCATGCGCTCCGGGTCGGCAAAGGCTACAGTGACCGGAGCATTGCCAGTCAGATCGAGGCGGCTTAAGAAATAGTCGTCGCCCTTCGGAGATTTTCCTGGGTATTGCTGGATGTAAGTCTCGACGATCGGTTTAAAGTTGCGCATCAAAACGATCAGGCGGTGTTCCTGGCGGATCGCCGAGTCGACAAGTACATTAAATGCGACACTAGGCGCGGGCACGATCGGCGCAGGAACAATGGGCGCCGACTGGGCGGAAGCTTGAGGCGGGGCCGCTGGAGTCGCATTCTGGCCGGCAACGAATCCTACGACCAGAATCTCGAATAGGGTTTGCCCAAGCCAGGACAATGTTCTCTGCGCTAACATGTAGAGACCATTTTAAATCTTCAAGAAGTCTGAAAATCGCGTGCCAGGAACTACCGATTCTTAGACTCTCCGCCGCCAAATCTCGCTCAATTTCGGACTAGCGCCCTCGACGCCCATCACTCTGACGCTTCCATCTCTTCTGCGATCTTGAGCATTTTAGTGACGCTGTTCCAGTTGCGTGCGGTGCCGGTCGTTTTAAGCAGTTCCGCTATTTTCGGCCACGGCAGCTTCGACTTACCAGCGCCGTTGGGGAAGTAGATGTAGAGTTCGCGGCCGCTCAGATGCAGTTCTTCGGGATACGCTCTCAGCGGGAGCAGCGCGATTTGCGCTTCTGGGGCGGGCTCGGCGGCGAGAAACGTCACCAAAAGTTTGCCGGGGTTAAGGTCGCGGCGGCCAGCGAACGGGCTTACGTTGATGGCGGCTCTCATTTCCGTGGTGGTGCGGAGGATAATTTCGGGGCGGCAGCCAAACTGGCGCGCGATCGCGTTCTGAATTTTCTTCGCGAGCGCCGCGGAGCCTTTCTCTTTGCTTCGGAAGATCACGTTGCCGCTTTGCACGAGCGTGCGCGCGTCTTCGAGTTTGAGCGATTGGTAAAGGACGCGCAGGGCCGCCATGTCGAGTTTGTTTCGGCCGCCAACGTTGATGCCCCGGAGCATGGAGATCAGTACTGGCATTACGGTGGAGTATAGCGTCCACGAGACGCAAGCGACACGCAACTGCGCTGGAATAGATGATGCCAGATAATTTGCGCCATGCCATCCTGGGCCTGACCGTTCCGATCATTGTGCGGATGCTGCGCGGGATGCCCTACTGAGTAAGTGGAACCAAGAGAATCACTTTGACTCAGACCGTATGTGGCCCGAGAATCAGTAAAAGGATCGAGCCACGTCCTTCGGCAGAAGCGCCGTGGTTTGTTGTAGATAGTTTGCGTGCTGTTCGCTTGCAAATTGATCTTTTTCGGCTGACCTTCCGAGTCGAGTCACTCACGACTAGAGGTCCGAGCCCAGGGAGAAGTGCTATGTCGGGACAAGTTGTTTTGTATTTCGAGGATCAGGCAGATGCGTTGCGTTTCGCCCTGGCCGCCGGTTCGGTAATGGCAGGGGAAGGCGCCAAAGTTTCCAGCGATCTCGTGCAGGGAACCGCCCGGGTCACGCGAATTCGGTTGGATGCGGTGAACGCAGGGAATTCCAAGAAGCCGAACCCTGTGCGCGTAGCATGAGGTTTGCAAGCTGATTCGATTCGTCCCGCGAATAAACCTGCCTGGTTTTCGGCCAGCTAAAGCCGAGGCAGCAGTCCCGGCACAAGCTACGCCGTTCCCGCGTTGGTAAAGGCCTCCAACGCGTCGGAGAGTGTGGGGAACATCAGGAAGATCTGCTCCACCCGTGTGATTTCAAAAACCTTCATTACGCGCTTATTCACCCCGGTAAGAGCCATGCGGCGCCCAGCCTTGGCGCAGGAAGTGGACGCGGCGACCAGCGATCCTAATCCAGAAGAGTCCAAATAAGGCACACCCGTAAAATCCAGAATTACAGTGGGAGCGTCTTCGCGCCGCACTGCATTCAGGAAGGGTGAAACGTTTTCCATCGTCAACGGTCCGCGAAGGCTAAGAACTCCCCGGTCCAGGCGATCGATCTCCAGCGGTTCCGGTGTCATGGCGCA
This sequence comes from Acidobacteriaceae bacterium, assembly GCA_003132445.1. GTDB lineage: Bacteria > Acidobacteriota > Terriglobia > Terriglobales > Acidobacteriaceae > Sulfotelmatobacter. Next base: position 3,900 of record PKXU01000166.1, read on the forward strand.
GCGATTCTAGGCTACAACTCAACTTGGTTCAAGCTCACACCGCAGCCGTGGATTCTATATCAGTGCTTTTTGACGATGCCCTTCGAGCGTTGGATGTAACCACAGATAAAGCTTGTTTTCAATCAACGGATCAGGAATCAGCGCGCTCATTCAGGTTTGATGTCCTGCCACTTGAGGGCATCACTGTATTCCCAACTCGCTCAAAACCACTCAGATTAGTAGCATGTAGCCGCTGTATCACTGAGGAGGCCTAACCATGGCACGGGTTCTAGGCGCATTTCTCGCAGTTTTTTCGATACTGAGTCTGTTAGTGCATCTCAACGCATTGGCTGGGCTATTCGGAATCGGTGCGCTCTCATTGTTTGTCGTCGACGAACTGACCGCGCAGTTTGTTAAGACACCTCGCTCTTCCAGGATTCCCGGCGAACATTTGTTTTAATGGCTGGTTCTGTTTATTCGAAGCTCTAAGTTTCGAAAACTCTCGGATTATTCCCCATTAGGTTACACCGCCGAACTTCCCAGGCGAGTTTTACCTTCCGCTTTTTCGTGGTTATCTAAACGCAGTTCACAGAGTTCGGCGATCAGATTTCCTGCCCATTGATAAATATTATGTTCGCGGATTGCCCGCCGCATGTTTTGCATGCGCGATTGTCTTTCTTCCGGATCCATTTCCAGTGCGGTCCGAATTGCTTCCGCCGTCTGGTCGATATCGTAAGGATTTACCTGCAACGCGTCTGGCAGTTCCCGCGCAGCGCCGGTAAAAATGCTCAAAATCAGAACTCCGTTTTCATCGTTACGGGTGGCCACAAACTCTTTTGCCACCAGATTCATGCCATCGTGAAGGGACGTCACCAGGCATAAATCGGCACCTTTATAGTAAGGCTCAATCTCCTGGTGACTATGCTGGCGGTTGAGCAAAACAATCGCCTTCCACTTGTCCTTCTGAAAACGCCAGTTGATCCGCCCCGCTTCCGCTTCGATCTCAGCTTCCAGGTCGTGATATCGCTTGAGATGGCTACGGCTGGGCGCACCAATTTGCACAAATGTAAATTGGCCCTGATATCGCGGATACTTCTCCAGAAAACGCTCCACCGCCAGAAAGCGCTCGAGAATTCCTTTCGTGTAGTCAAGGCGGTCAACGCCGACTCCCAAGAATAGGGCCTCGACATCCAGGTTCTTGAGCAGCGCAGAGCGGTTGTCATAGGCTGAAGGGTCGGAAGGCGACAGCGCCAAATCTGCGATCTCGACGCTGATTGGGAACGGATGCACCGTTGTCTTATGACCCAGGCGCTGGACGGTATGATGTTCCCAGTCGATCCGGGATTCCATGACCCGATCGGCTGTTTGAAGAAAATTGTTGCAGTGCGACTGAATGTGAAATCCCGCCAGGTCCGCTCCCAGCAAGCCATCCACTAATTCGCGCTGCCAGGGGCAAATTCCAAATGCCTCCGGATTTGGCCACGGGATGTGCCAGAAAATCGCCACTCTGGCGTCTGGCCGCTTTTGTTTGATCATTCTGGGCAACAGCGCGAAATGATAATCCTGTACCAGAACCACGGGCTTTTCGGTGTCCTTCATTTCTTCCAACAAAGCTTCGGCGAATTTGCGGTTGACAGCCTGATATTGCTCCCAATCCTCGGCTCGAAAAATAGGACGCGTGTGCGCGATATGACAGAGCGGCCAGATTCCTTCATTGGCGAAACCGTAGTAATATCCTTCCTCTTCTTCTTTGGTCAGCCACACACGCCGCAAGGTGTACCGGGGATCATCGGGCGGCACCGCCAGGCGGTTATATTTGTCCACGCTTTCCCGATCGGCTGTGCCGCTTCCGTGCGCCAGCCAGGTTCCCTTGCAGGCGCACAATACAGGCTCAAGGGCCGTCACCAGACCGCTTGGCGGCACTCTCACTTCAATGGATTTGCCCCGCCGCATGTGCATGTAGGGTTCGCGATTCGAGACCACAAAGAGCCGGCTCGCTCCCAGACGTGCTTGCAGATCCGCTGCCAGGCGTTCGGCCGTCCACTGCGACTGCCCTTCGGCCCGCAGCCTTGCTTCTCGTTCCGCCGCCGTACGGGCCGTGTTCAAACTCTCGGCCATAGTCGCGACTTCCCGAGCCAGCGGCGGGAACAGCTCCTCGCCGGGAGACGCCATTCGCGAAGAGGGCATGCGCCCCGTTCGCAACGCTCTCATCCAGTGGGCCGTTCGTGCGATAGGACCTTCGATGCTCCAACGCACGATGAGAAGAGTAATCAGAGCGATCAGAATGACCTGGACGAGACCGCTCAGAAACGTCTCGCGCCAGATGCGCATGCTTTGATCGCGAATGTAACCGGCATCGTGCACAACAGCCAGTGCGCCGAGAAATTGGGAAGGGCTGTAAAGCGGCAGAACACAAATGTGCACGGGTTGGTTCGCCAGTCTCTGAAATGCGTCTGCCTCGCTGTTTTCTTTTAGCGTTTCAAGCACCACTGGCGGCGCAGCGGTCATCTTCGATGCCAAATCATCGGTAATGGCGATGATGTGACCCTGGGGATCATATACGGCCATGCCCATCAGGTTCTCGCGATTGGCAAAGTGCTGCACGGTCTTCTGCAAGGTTTGGAATGCGTGCTTTTCAATATCCCGCTCAACGCTTCCCGCCAGGCTCTCCGCCAGAACTTCGGAACGCCTTTGCATATCTCGCCTAAGGCTTCTCTTTCCCACCCAGACCTCGTATCCGGACGAGCACAAGGACACGAGCATTACACCGACGATCAGAGAGACGATTAGTCTGACGCTAAACAATCGCATGTCTAGTCCTAAAGAAAGCTGGCCGAGTAAGAAGTCGGTCGAAAACGCGACTCAGTTGTACAAAGAAGCTTCCCTCGGTATTTGGCAGTTTACGTCTTAGCCAGAAAGCTTCTTGCAAATCCTAATCGCCCAAGCTTTTAGAGCCTTCGTTAGATGCCACATTCCAGGGGTTTGCTGCTATTAAACCTAATCCTCACCTCGATCTGCCGAAATTCTATTTAGTGCCGTGTCATTTCACGCCGAACTTGAGAACTCTCAAATTGCTTTAGTCTACAGAAAACGCTTGATGGACCGGCCGAGAGCTGCGGGAGTACAAGTGCTGTACGGGTTTAGCAGCGCACTGCGGGACGCGCCCCCACAGTTCGAGGGCCATAGCATCGCGCCGATTTAGCAACCGCTTCGTCTTCGGTGAGGACAACAATTGAATCGAACGACGATTTGGTTTGCCGGTTTTGTGCTAGGCGTAACGTCTGTGGCATTTGGGCAACAGGCTCGGCCAGCGCCGCAATTCCCCGAAGACGCGCTCGTGGTGAACCAACTTATCGACTGGTCGCGATTGCAAACACCGCAGCCCGCGCCTGAGCCCATGCCCCCGCGAGACTCGCGAGTACCTCAGCCCGGTCAGGATGGCAAGCAAACCCGGCCGGCGGATCCTCAACCTTCTGAAGAGCGATCTCCGACTGCTCGGTTGTTTAGCGGAAAGATCATCAAAGACGGCAACAAGTTTGTCCTAAAAGCAGCGGGCGGGACTTTTGCGCTTAAGCAAGAGGAGAATCTTCCACCTTACGAGAATCAAGATGTAAAAGTCATTGGGAGCCTCGACAGCGCAAGCGACACAATTCTTATAGTTAGAATTGATTGATTTCTTAGCTTCAAGCTTGGGCAGCCAACGCCCGCGTTCTGACAGCCCTCTTGCTGGGCTGCATTTACCGTTCCACTAATCTACAGAATTTACCCTAGTGCATCGAAACTATAAACTTTGTAAGTTGAGTTATCCGTGTACTGGTGTCGAAGAAATCTTTCCGTTCTTCCGCGATTCTGGCTGGGAGGTTAGCACATGAGCGCAAATGGATCTGCTGCCTACGCTGTCTATCCTCGCAATGTAGCTCTACCCGACGTGGTTTCTGCGTTGAATCAGGCTGGATTCCAAAACGAAGACATCTGCATGGTATTGTCGCCCGCGCATCCGGTAGCGACCGGCGTCGGAGACGCGAAGATCGGCGGTACCGAGAAAGATGAGAGCGCCAGTAACGCTCGCATGATCGGGTGGTTCTCCAAGTTCGGAGCTGTTGTAATTCCTACCGTGGGATTCTTCATTCGATCACATGCTTTTTTCCAAGCTCTGTTGACGGAGCAGAATTTCCCGGCACTCTCACGGGGTTCACGCACCCTGCTTGGGCTCGGCTTTTCCGAGGATGAAGCAAAAAGGTTGGGCCATCAGCTCTGTGACGTAGGAGCGCTGGTATACGTTTCTTGCCGCGAAAGCCACAGGGCCGATTGGGCTATCGATTTGCTGCGCAAAGCGGGCGCCAGGGAGGCTGCGGGGTTGCGAATGGCGAGGGCCGCGGCAGCCTAAGTTTTCGCTATTTGCAATATCTCACCTAGGTTCGACTACGCTATTTACATTCCTAGGGAATTTCTTCCCCATTAAGCGTGATTACCTCTCTTCGCATCAAGCGAGTGGCGTCCTTTTATCATTCACATACAAGTTTAGTTTTCTTTCTCGACGCGCTGGCAGCTTAGTTGCATCTACTAGTAATGATGCAACCACCAGGAGATTCTCTGGCACCCGTTGCACAGTTTCGCCGGACATAGTTTCACTGGACACAGTTTCGCGGGACATAGTTTCGGGGGACCAGGATAAAGCTGACCATGAGAACCCAGCGCGTCTGGATGGACATTCTGTTTCTCAGTACGGCAGTTAGCTGTGTAGTAGCGTTATCCATTGCCCTTGGGGCAGCCGTTGGAGCAAATACTGACGTCCGCGTCATGGTGAGTTACGCACCCCAGCAAGAGAGATCCTCTGCCCCCGAGCAGACCTTCGAAGGTGTAGTAAGTTGCTCCCGCTGTGGCGCGAGACATTCCGCAGCCCTCGGCCAGACGGCGGCGGACTGCGTTCGCGCCTGTGTGCGCGACGGGGCCAGCTTTGTCCTGGTCGATTCGGATACCACTTACCGGCTTGATGGCGATATAAGCGTCTTGGCGAGGTTGGCCGGACAGAGGACCCGCGTCATTGGTGAACTGGACGGACAAACACTGCGAATCGCTTCGATTGTCTCTGAAAACTGAGCGCCAGCGAATCTCCAAAGTATTTCTGCGGGTGAAGGCTCTCTATACAGGAAGCACCTTATTGTGACTCTTTGGGAATGTTTTATTTAATTGCAGAGTCGCAGAATGCAATATTGATAACTGCAACAGACAAGATACCTTCTTATGCCCCGAGTACGAGACAACTCTTCCGATCTATCAATCCTCAAGCGCGCGATTGAGCTATGGCCCTATCTTTTCATCGTAATCTCGGTCACGGGCCTCACCTATATTGCTCTCACCGGTCCCCGTTAACCACGTTCACAATAGAAACAATCGGCGTGCAACTCGGCGGCTCGTGGCACGCAAACGCTTTCAAAATGAACTTCGCGAGCGCGCCTTCCCGTTAGTGGCGGGTGTGAGAATGGCGGCTTCCGTTCGCTCGCTGCCCGCATCGAAACGTAATGCACACCAACCACCTGCTCTCCGAGTATCAGTTTCGCACGCCAGCTGAACCGGAACCGTTTCCGATTCAGGAGCCACCCGCTCCGCAGAACCCCGACCTGCCGGTACGTGAACCTGAACCCGATGTACCCAATCAGATTTAGCCAGGACGGCGGCCAAGAACGCACCAAGAATTACCTACAGGGAACGTCGGATTGTGTGCTAACGGCACTGATTCCATACTGGATACAAATGCGCTTCCATCATCTGAAGGATGCGACTCGCCCCATTCGCACCGAATTTAAATCAAAGGAAAGAATCAGGAGGAAACAATGGCACACTATGGCACTTTGAAGGATGTTCGCTTCGCCGACGCTGCTGATGATATTCGTGGCTCTCATTTGTATGGATTAAACGATGAGAAGTTGGGCAAGATTGTTGACGTTATCTTCGACCATGCCAATGGAAACATACGATACGTCGTGGTCGATACTGGTGGCTGGCTGTCCACTAAGAAGTTTTTGGTTCCCGCCGAAGGCCTGCGCGCCTCGACCAAGCATGACAATGACTTCGAGGCGAGTCTGAGTAAGCAACAAGTCGAGAGCTTTCCGCCTTACAATGATGCGGACCTTGAATCCGAGAGCAAGTGGGCCGGGTACGAAGGCAGTTATCGGTCCAAGTGGGTTGCAGATCCTGTTTTGCATCGCGCGGAAACCGATCGCACCATTACGCCGACCACGCAGCAGACCTTCGGAAATTTCAACTCGGAGCAGGCCGCGTCGAGAGCCCATGGGCAATCGACAAGCCCGGCCCGCCCCGTCGATATCGGCACCGGTAGAGAGAATATTGAATCTGACTTGTCTCAGACCGATCGCGTGGTTCCGGCTGGTACCGACTCGGTCGTTATCAGTAACAGCGCCGTCGGAATCGGGGGACGCTGGGATACCTTTCAGAGTCGTCTGCGCGAGCGCCGCAAAGAAGCCGTATCTGGATGCAGTACCTGCTCCGGGGAGGCGGCCGTGAAGCGCGGATCTGAAAGCGTCGATACCTTGCGCAAAGCGGTATAGCTGTTCCGCCATAGCCCGTTAAGTAAGCAGGAGAAATAGCTAGAGGCGCCCCACCGGAGCGCCTCTTAGCTTTTGGCCTTACGTCTCTTCCCGGTTCTGGGTATTGTGAGGACTTCTGGATTTAAAGAAATGGATAAACCGACGAACCGCTCGGCACTACCGGCTCGGCGAAACTTTCCATAGCTGCGCGAGTGCCCTGGCCGCATCCGACAAAGCACGTTTTTCCGCATCCACCGGCGATCCGCCGATCGTGGTCCCGGCGCGCTGCACGATTGGAGTTCGATATTGTGAAACCTTGCCCGTTAACCCTACCTGATAAATGTCGCGCACCGCGCATTCAAACGAACGCTTAAGATTCTTAGCCGGGGGGAGGGTTTGTGCGCTTTTGTTCGTCATGAGAAGCACTCACTTTCTCGCTAGTTTCAAGCAATGTAAGACGAACTCTAACGCCCAACAATACAGCGATGCATGCAACTGGCGCCGCTGCCTTTCCTAGCAATGCTCAGGTTTGTTCTCTAGATCATTCACATTCGTTCCTGTTTCCAATTAGGAAAATATATGCGGGCGCCTGTACCGCAAGAGAATGAAGGGGGAGGACGAAAGCAGATGATCAAATCACGTAACCGCAGTCACGCAGCCGCAAGTTCGTTATGCACGCAATTCCGCAGCGCCCGCAAGGCATATAACGCATCGTCCAACACCACATCTTCTTCAATGTGGTCAGTGGGGATAACAAACAATTCCCTCATCCGAAAAAGAATGGCTTGCTCCGCCTCCGCGATCCGTTCCGTAACCTTCGAGCGATCCGTTTCGAAAAGTGCGGCTTGGTAAAGCATGTGCCATGCTGTGGTAGGCGCGGCAGGGGTAGGCGCGGCGGGGGCGTGGGACACACCAGTATTCATAGTCACAATCCTCGAAGGTACGGCTCTTCCAGGTAGCGGTTCTGGCGTCCGCGAAAAATGGGGCCGACGAAGTAGGCAAGTTACTGTAGAAAGGGCGGTGGGGGTTATCGGGTAATTACCGTATTTTGCACATACGGCAGGAAAAACTGTGGAAGGACGCGCGGGCGTCCCTCCCGGTCGTAACTATGCAGCCCGCTTGGACTTAGACTTCGAAGGCTGGTGACTCTCCGCTTCTTCTGCTTCTGATTCGCCTTGGCCTGCCTGTGAATTAATCTCTTGAGCCAGTTTTGTCAGCTTTTCAGCTGTTTCCTTCTCTTGCTGCAAGGTTTGCTCCAGCAAGGAAACATGCTCGTCTTCACCGAGTAATTCTGCGAAAGCCTTCACCGTTCCGTAGCCGGCGATTTCATAGTGTTCCACTCGCTGAGCTGCGCCGATGATTGCGGAATCCATTAATGCTCCCTCGTAATCCTCCGAGAGGGTCTCGGCGCCTTCTTTGACAATCCCTTCCATTCCGACGCACTTCTTTCCTGTCGGTTTCTCGCCGAGCATTTCGAAGATTTGTTCAAGCCGAGAAACGTGTTCCGACGTCTGCCGCAGATGTTCTTCGAAACCCTGGCGCAATTCAGCATTCGACGAGCCTTTTGCCATCTTGGGTAGCGCTCTTACCAGTTGGGTCTCCGCATTGTAGAGATCCTTCAATTCATTCACATATAGTTCTCGTAATGATTCCTTTGGCATCCTTTTCCTCCTTCGAGTGATTCCAGCGACGCAGCGGAGTGCCATGCGCTGGACTCCTTTTCGAAAAGTATGTCCCTCAGTCGCGGCAATCAATACCCAAGATGCTGTATGACATGCCTACAGCAGCGCGATCGCTACTGAGCGATGGTCGCGGGCCCGCGCGTTTCCGGAAGATGATTTTCTTTGAACTCGTCTTTGCCACGAAAGTCCAGGCCGAAGCGTGGTGCTTCGCGGGTTCCGCTGATCTTGAATGGAATTTCGGTTCCGGCCCCGTCCTTCTCAAAGAACGGATCGATCGGCCGCAGCAATTTCGACTTCCAACCCGTCGTCATCTGCGAAAGCCTGGCATCGAGCCGCAGCATGCCGTGAAAATCAAACGTATTTCCGTCCAGGCTGTATTGTCCGGTTAAGTCCGCATGCGTTCCGGGAATTAGAAAATGCAGGTAAGAAAAAGTGAGAATGCCCTGGCTTAGCGCGAACCGACCCATCAAGTCCGACGACACAACCTTGCCGGCACGGTCTGCCGCGGCATGGTCTGGCGCCGCATGCTTGACCCCTTGACTCACCTTGCTTAACAGATCGATCTTGCCCTGAATCTTGCCATTGGTGAAATGAGCCGCAGGAATGCGAAAGTTGCCCTCGAGTTTCAAACGATTGGCAATGTCTTGCGTTCCCGGCGGAATACTAAGACGAGTCTTCATCGCTGTCGTTCCGGTCATGATGGGCGGATCGGTTTTGACGCCCAGTTTCAGCAGGTCTTCAATGTGCGCGCTACCCAGCACAACGTCCAGCTCGATATCGTGACCTCGCGGATTGTTTGTGCGTACTACCTTTCCCCTCGCCGTAAAATACGAATTCAGCACTTTGGCCTTGACCGGATCAAGATAAGTATCGCCGTCCGTGCCATCGACAATAGCGTGAAAATCAGTGTGCAAGGGGACGCGGTGCCCGCTTACTGCGACACGAAAGTCCGGAGTATCCGTCTGCCCTTCGACCTCGATGCGTCCCAGGGTTCCCCCGTATTTGCCTGTGGACGACAGAATTCCGCCAATGCCGGGAAGGGTTCCCAGATCAGCATTTGTAAACGAATAGTCGCCCATGACTGCTGTGTCGCGCGGGCTTTCTTCGTTTAATGGTCCGAATTGGCCCGTCGAATGGATGTCGCCCTGCGGCTTAGGATTGATCAGCTTGGCGTCGAAGCGCAGCGGTTGACCGGGCCCAATGTCCTTCATTCGCAGGTCACGAATGTCGAATTCCAGTGGCGGCTTGCCGGCCTTATCTGTGTTGATGATAAGTTTCGTGTTCGCGCACACGAAGTGGTCTACGAAAATACGCATCTTCATCTTTCGGCCGCCCTGTCTCAAGTCCTTCATCTGCCGCCGATTGTTTCTCGGTGGAATATTCACGACGAGGCCGTCTACATACATGGTGTCCACATGCATGGGATCGCGAAACAGGCTGCGCAGCGAGGTCTGGAAACGGAATTCTTCCACGGCAAGCATCGGCTGTACGCCAGGTTCCCACGGATTCGAATCGGAGGTGCCGTAAACCTGCAGGCCCTTACCGTCGACGTGCAAGCCATCCGCCACCCACACGTGCAGATCCGCAAGTTCGACCCGGCTTTTGAAACGTGCCGCCAGCGTCTCGATGACGCGGGCGCGCAGAATCGGTTGCGCCCGCGTGATCACGACGCGAACGGCGACCACGGTCACGCCTAGAAAAACAAGAAGGATTCCGACGATCCAACGCCATTTGCGGGAACGTCGTGGAGTTTCCATAAGTGAAGGATACGCCCCGAAAGGAAGAACGGGCCATCAACAACATCCGAGTTTATCCACCAAGCTGCAGAGTATCGAATCAGGTTTTTGCTGCAGCAGCGCTTTAACCCTGCGGCACCTGCGCTAAATTTACGACGCTCCAAACCACATAAGCCGCCATCATTCCCACGATGCAGGCCATCACCAAAGAACGGTAGCGCGTCTCCAGCAAGTCAGCCAGAACTCCCGATACAAATACGAAGAGAAATGGAATCGCCGCCAGGAGAAATCCTGCACCCGCGACGTGAGGATGCGCGATCCCCAGAAGCAACAACAGCACAGCTACCAGCAGCGGCGCGGTGTTGCCGAAATAGCGCGTGCGTGGGCAGGCAATATACGTAATCACCGCCACCGGCAGCGCCAAAGCAATCGCGGGACACGCACGTCCAATCCGCACTGCGACCTGTTTGTACACCCCAAAGATAGTGAATCCACGCCAAGTCGCTCCCCAGAACGCTGCGCGTCCCAGGCTCTCGGCAAAGGCGTGGGGATGAAAGAAGTACACCGCAAACAGAAGAGCGAATCCGACGCCGCAAGCCGCGATCCAAATGACGATTCCAGCCTGCTTCCGCACTGGAGCGACGTATAAAAGGAAGCCCAGCACCATGGGCAACAAAATCAGCAGCGAGAACTGGGAGGCCACGGCGATGGCCAGCGCAATTCCCAGCAACCCGATGCGTCGCCAGTTCCACAGCACCACCTCGCGCGGCGCGTAAAGCGTGTGCGCCACCGCGATAGCGGTAAAGATGGCTCCAAACGCTCCCCAAGCCGCCACGATCTCCGGTTCGGTATGCCACACGGCGCTGGCTTGAATCAGTGAAGGCGAGAAACAATAAAATGTGAGTGCGATAAATCCTCCCGTATTTCCGCACAGGCGTCGCGCGACATACCACAACGACGCTCCTAAGAAAACTCCGCACACAAGAAAAGGAATGCGCGGAAGCCAGCCCCAGTAGGCTGCCGAGTCGCTGCTGAAATCCCGCGGCCAGACCAGCAATGGCGCGGCAGAAGCAATGTACAGAAGCGGCGAGTGCTCGGTATCGAAACCGCTGTCATCGGGGCGAAAGGGATCATTGGCCGTAATGGCGGGGTCCGAAAAGGGTGCTGCAGCAATCCCCCGCCCATGCCACTGCTTCCATCCTTCACCGATGCGAATCGCCTCGGAACTCTCGAGCTCGCGACCTGCATGCGTCTCGGCAAATATCAACCACAAAGCCTGACTGAGGAAACAAAGCAGTAACAGCCCCGCTAGAAACTGTGGGCGTCCATAGCGTTCGCGCGTGAAATATGGCCGCATAAGGTCGAGCCGAGTGTTTTACCATGTCGGAGGCAGTTTGCGGTAAAGATTGCGGCAGGCTCATTCGGAATGAGTGAACAAAATAACTCAGTAAGCGGTGCGAGTCCGGGAACTGAAACGGGTCCGGCACCGATGCCATCGCCCGAGTTTACTGTGGCCACGCAAGCTTCGTACGCCCACACTCTTTTTCTCGGAACGGACGGCTTGCGGCCCGGTTGGGGATTTGCTTTCTACGTAGTGACATTTTATTTGCTGCAAAAACTGGCGGTCAGCGTAGCCTCCTCGCAGGATCTGGGGTCGAGTGACCTGTGGTCGATGGCTCTGGAGGAGTTCGGTAGTCTTGTCGCTGCGATCATTCCGGCGATAATTCTGGCGCGAGTCGAGCATCGTCCCTGGAAAGCGTATGGGTTGCCCTTGCGGCAAGCGTTTGGACGATTGTTTTGGGTAGGTGCATTGTGGGGATTTGCCGGGATCAGTCTGCTCATCCTCGCGCTCTATGGACTGCACGACTTTGCCTTTGGCCACCTCGTTTTGCGCGGAGCACGGCTCGCACGCTTCGCGATTTTCTGGGCTGGGATGTTTTTGCTGGTGGGATTGTTCGAAGAATTTCTGCTGCGCGGCTACACTCAGTTTACTCTGGCCCGCGGTATCGGCTTTTGGCCGGCGGCGCTTGTCTTGTCAAGCGCCTTCGGACTGATTCACTTGGCGAATGGCGGCGAACAATGGCGAGGCCTGCTGGCCGCCGCTTTCATTGGATTTTTCTTCTGTCTTACCCTGCGGCGCACCGGAAGCCTTTGGTTTGCTGTCGGCTTTCATGCCGCCTGGGATTGGGGCGAAACGTTCTTCTATTCCGTGCCCGACAGCGGAATGGTCGCCCCCGGCCACTTGTTGAGTTCGAAACTTTACGGAGCGGAATGGCTCAGCGGAGGCTCGGTCGGCCCCGAAGGCAGCGTACTCTGCTTTCTGGTGGTCGCGCTGCTGTGGGTTGCATTTGAAAGGACGCATCCGGAAGTGAGTCCTCCCTTCGAGAATCGGAAGCTGCCGCAACCCGAAGCAGCCAACTCCTCGCCGGTCCGCTCGCAGTGACAACCCTGGGAACGACACATCGGGAATGGCAAATGCGGGAATGACAACGGCGAAGAAGATTCGACCGCTCGCCCTATACTGATTTCATGCCCTCAGAAGCCGACCTGCTGACTCCGTTGCGTCGCTACTGGGGATACAGTTCATTTCGCCCTTTACAGGAGCGCATCGTGCGCAGCCTGCTCGCCGGACACGACACCTGCGTGGTGATGCCGACGGGCGGAGGGAAGTCGCTCTGCTATCAATTGCCCGCAGTCATTTCGAAGCGAACCACGGTAGTGATTTCTCCGTTGATTGCACTGATGCAGGACCAGGCTGCGCAACTGGCGCAAATGGGCATTCCTGCAGCGGTGCTCAATAGCTCGGTAAGTGCCGAAGAACAAATGAGCGTCATGCGCCAGGCGCGTGAGGGTGCGTTTCGCCTGCTTTACCTTTCGCCTGAGCGGCTGCAGCGCGCTGACACTGTTGGATGGCTGCAGCAAGTGCCCATTTCATTTTTTGCAATCGATGAGGCGCATTGCATTTCAGAGTGGGGACATGAGTTTCGTCCTGAGTATCGTCAGCTGAAAAGTCTGCGCGGAAAATTTCCCGACCGTCCCATCGCGGCCTTTACCGCGAGCGCGACACAGCACGTGCGGCACGACATTTTGACGCAGCTCGAACTGCGCAATCCCGATAAGTACATCGCCAGTTTTCATCGCCCGAATCTGCGTTACCTGGTGCGAGAGTGCAATAGCGTGCAACACACCGCGCTGCTGGTGACGGCGTTGAGCCATTACGACGAAGGCAACGTGATCGTCTATTCTCCGACGATCAATAAAGTGGAAGAGACTGTCGACCTCCTCGGAGACCGGGGAATCACTGCGGTCGGCTATCACGCCAAAATGGATAGCACCGTAAGGCGCCAAAACCAGGAGCGCTGGATGTCGGACGAAGTACGCCTGCTCGTTGGCACCATTGCCTTCGGGCTTGGCATTAACAAAGCCACGGTGCGAGCCGTCATTCATCTGGCTCTACCGAAGTCCGTGGAGCAGTTTTACCAGGAGGCGGGACGCGCCGGACGCGACGGAAATCCGGCAGACTGCATTCTCCTCTGGCGCAAGCAGGATGCGGGCCTGCTGGGATATTTCGCAAACAAAATTCTCGATCCGGCTGAACGAGATCGCGCCTGGCAGAGATATCACACGATTCGTGCCTTCGCCGAATCCGCAATCTGCCGCCACCGGCAAATATGCACTCACTTCGGGGAAACGCCGAAATGGACTTCGTGTGAAGGCTGCGATGTTTGCGGAGCGTCGCCCGAGTGGCTCAGCGCAACAAGCTTTCCCACTGCGGCGCGGCAGAAAAGTGCGGGGGCTAGCATTAGTGGCGGGAAAGTCTTCCCAAGCCCACCATCCGTATCTAACCCGGAGTTGCGGGAGTATCTGAGAGAGTGGCGGCGGATAACCGCCCGGGAACAACAGGCTCCGGCATTCGTGGTGTTGCATGATTCTTCACTGGATGAGATTTGCCGGCTGCAGCCGCGTTCGATCACAGACCTGCTCAGCATTACCGGGATTGGTGAGCGCAAGGCGAATATGTACGGCAAGTCAATTCTGGCGACATTAGAAAAGTATCGCGAAGGGGCGCGTGCGGCCACGCCGACCGCAAAGCAAACGGCTCCGGCGCTAGAAACTTTGCAACTGCTGGCCGAGGGAAAAACCTTTGAGGATATTGCGCGGATTCGCGGGCGGCAAATCTCGACGGTAATTAACGCAGCCGCCGGACTGGTCGAGAAAGGCGCGCTGGAATTTCGTCCGGAGTGGATCGATCGCAATAAACTCGCAGTCATTGAGGCGGCTTGCACAAGGCTTGGCCAGGAGCGACTCGAACGTCTGAAGACACTGAAAGATATGCTGCCTCCAGAGATTACTTATGATGAAATCCGATTAGTCGTGGCGAAATGGCGCAGGGAAGCCAGTAAAACTAATACAACGATTTCCGCTTAAAGCAAGGTTTTTGAATCGGGCTTCGATCCCAAAACAGGTTGACCTAGCGGCGTCCGTTTAGACATCAGCTCGGTAGCCCAACCCAAAGTGTACGGTAGTGTACAATTTGTTCGGGTTCTGAATCCAGCCACGCCTCTTCTTCTAAAAATCGTAGATGTTGCCATTTTTTGGCATCGCTCGTGACGCTTGCGTGCGGTGAGCACGTCCGCTCTCCAGGAGGGAGCAGTCATGAGAATTCTTCTTTACAACCCCGACAACGGGGTAACCCGCAATTTCATGCCGCACCTTTGGATGTTTCTGCTGCAATCGCTTACTCCACCGGGACATGAGGTACTGCTGATTGATGGCAATGCCAAGCCCATGGACGAGGCTCAGATCGCGCAGTTTGTTCGCGACGAAAAGATCGATCTGGTCGGCATCGGCGCGATGACCCGCATGATCGCTAAAGCTTATCGCATCGCCGATGCGGTCCGGGCCACGGGCGTGAAAGTCGTAATGGGCGGTCCTCACGTGACCGAATTAGCCGACGAGGCCTTAGGGCGGGATGGCGGCCCACGCCACGCCGACGCTGTCGCTCTTGGCGAAGCCGACGAGACCTGGCCGCAGATGGTGAACGATGCGGCTCGCGGCGAACTGAAAGAAATCTATGCGCCGGTCGACGACACGGGAAAAGAACGCAAGCCTTCGCTGAAACAGTATCCCGTGATTCCCTGGCAGTCGATCGATCTCGACCAGTTCAACCTGGTTCCCAAGGCCGCGACCAAGATGCTGCAAAAAATCGGAGAAGGCTGGGGGACGTTTCGAATCATTCCCGTCGAATCGGGAAGAGGTTGTCCTTACGGCTGCGAGTTCTGCACCGTGACCGGATTCTTCGGAGATTCCATTCGCTTTCGCACCAATGAAAGCGTGGTCAACGAACTTCTGCTGCTGAAGGCGCGCGCGCGCAAGGAAAAGGGTCAGATGGCGGTGTTCTTCATCGACGATAATTTTGCCATCAATGTGAAGCGCACTAAGTCGCTACTGCGCGACATTATTGCGGCGGGCGCGCAAGTGCACTGGGTGGCGCAAATCAGCGCCAATCTGTTGCGCGATGAAGAACTGGTGGATCTCATCGCAGCCTCGGGAGGCAAGTGGGTATTCATTGGTATGGAGTCGATTGACCCCGCGAACTTGAAAGACGTCAACAAAGGATTCAATAAGCCCGGCGAGTACGCTCAGGTGCTGGAGCGCCTGGCTAAGCGAAATGTATATGCCATCACATCGTTTATTTTTGGCATGGACAATGACACGACTGGTGTGGCCGAGAGAACTCTCTCGCAAGTTCGCACCTGGCCGCCGGGACTTCCCATCTTTGGGCTGCTGACACCTTTGCCCGCAACTCCTCTCTACAAGCGGCTGGAGCTTGCAGGACGGCTCACCCGGCCGAAACATTGGCAGGAGTTTATTCCCTTCGCCATGGCGCACACTCCGCTGAAGATGTCGATCGAAGAGGCGCATGCTGAGGTGAAATATGGATGGGCGCATGCCTACAGTTCGGACGCGCTGGCGCAGGCCGTCGATGCTCTTGATGATCAGCCGCTCGGATATCGCGTCAATATTTTCTTGGCGCGGTTGTGTTTCCGCGGAATTTATTTCCCCATGATGGGGAAGCTGGCGTGGGCGAAGGTAGTAGCGCAGAACCGGCGCACTATCTTCAAGCTGGTGAAGGAAGCGGTGTTCGGACGAAAGGTGCGGCGGCCGCTGAAGCCGGAGGGCGTAGGTTCGTATAAAGAGGCAGGCGCGTCAGAAACGCAAACCGAGTTGAGCGCATAGACTATCCGCCCGCGACAAAAGCGAGAAGCACAGTTATACGTCCACGACTTGTTTGGCGGCATCACGCCCGGAGCGGATGCAGTCCGGGACGCCAATGCCACGGTAGGCATTGCCGGCGAGAGCCAGGCCTGGCAGTTGCTGGCGCAGGCCTTCGATGCGGTCGAGGCGATCGAGATGTCCGACGCCGTATTGCGCCATGGCGGATTTCCATTTGTAGACGCGGGCAAACAATGGCTCGGCGCGCACGCCGAGGATTTGCCGCAGTTCTTCGCGCACGATTCCGATAATCTGATCGTCGCTAAGCGCCCAGACGTCTTCCGCATTTTTTCCGGCAAAGAAACATCGCAGCAGCGCGCGGTCTTCGGGTGCGCGATGGGGAAATTTGTTATGAACGAAAGTTGCGGCCAGCAGTTGTTTGCCTTCGCTACGGGGCACGAGAAACCCAAAGCCGGGCGGAAGAGATTGCCGGACATCGCGATCATATCCAAGACCAACAGTGATCGAAGAGCTGTACTGAATGGCAGCGAGTTCGGCGGAAAGTTCTGCACTGGCGACGCGAAGTACTTGCGCGGCTGCAGGGGCTGGTAACGCGACAATAACACGATTGAAGCGGTCCGATCGCATATTAGCCGACACCATCCATCCTTCCGTTTCCGGCTGGATGAACTGAACGGGCGTATTCATCAGCAGCGATCCGGGAGTCAACTTCGACACGACTGTCTCCGCCAAATGCTGCATACCGTTTTTGAGCGAGGTAAAAAGCGACAGGGACGCAGATTGCCGAGAACCGGCCGTTATTTTCTTGCGCGTTTTCTTCCGAGCGGCTAGCATCGCGCGCCCGAGACTGCCGTGCGTCCGCTCCATTTCCGCAAAACGTGGCAGTACGGCGCAAATGCTGAGATTGGCCGCCTCGCCGCCATAAACGCCCGAAAGCAGCGGATCGGCGAGCCGGTCGACCATCTCAGC
Organism: Acidobacteriaceae bacterium; assembly: GCA_003132445.1. Lineage (GTDB taxonomy): Bacteria > Acidobacteriota > Terriglobia > Terriglobales > Acidobacteriaceae > Sulfotelmatobacter. The sequence goes on from PKXU01000166.1 coordinate 21,051, forward strand.
GCCGTAGTGTCGCTCCACGAAAGACGCAACCGATTCGTCCCCATTGCGGGCTCGTGGCGGATGCAAAAGCTCCTGCGTCATGCGAAGCTTGGTTTTCCACGAGAAAAGCGGCGATAGCCCCGTCGGAATAATTTTTGTGGGGACCATGAACATCAAGCCATCTGGCATTTCGATAAGGCGGCCGTTCGTCAGAATGTAGGTCTTGCGGTCCGCGTCGTTGGAACCGATGAGCTGGTCTCCCAATCCGAGTTCGCGGCATAGATCGGTGGCCCAGGGTTTTTCCCTGATGAACGAGTCAGGGCCCTGCTCGATGATGCACCCATCGACGTGGTCGGTACGCAGAACGCCACCCAGACTCGCGGAACCTTCATACAGAACATAGTCGAGATTGACGCCGGCGCGGCGACGCTCCTCAAGAGCAAAGGCGGCGGCGAGCCCGGAGATGCCTCCGCCGATAATGGCAATGCGTTTCACGGAGTGCGGCTTCCAGCTTTCGGATTTCGGCTCGCAGAAACCGGAGAGCCAGCGCTTGATGCAACGCCCGCATAATCTTGTACAAAGCGAGCCAGACTCTTCACATTTTCGACAGGCGTTTCTGGCAGGATGCCGTGGCCTAAATTAAAGATATGTCCGGGGCGACCAGCGGCCTGTTGCAGAACGGCTTCAGCGCGCGATTTTAACTCCTTCCAGTCAGCGAACAATAACACCGGATCGAGATTGCCCTGGACCGCGCATTCGTAATTGAGGCGCGCCCAGCCTTCATCGAGCGGGATGCGCCAGTCGAGACCAATCACATCAGCTCCGGTCTCTTTCATCGCGGGCAAAAGCGTGGCGCTATCGGTGCCGAAATAAATAACGGGCGCTCCGGTCCTCTGGAGCTGTTTCACCATGCCGGTCACATGGGGGAGCACAAACCGCCGATAATCGTCGACGCTCAGGCAGCCCACCCAACTATCGAAAATCTGAATCACGTCGGCGCCGGCGCGCACCTGGTCCGCTGCGTACTCGGCAGTGACGACAACCAATTTGCGCATCAGCGCGTCCCATTCGACAGGAGAGTTGTACATCATTGTTTTGGCGTGAACGTAGTTGCGTGAGCCCCCGCCTTCGATCATGTAGCTGGCAAGAGTAAAAGGAGCGCCACAGAAGCCGATCACCGGAACGCGATTGGCGAAGTGCTTGGCAACCAGGCTGACAGCTTCCGAGACATAGCCCAAATCGGCAGCGCGATCGCTGCGCAGATTCGCGATATCTTCTTTGGTACGTACCGGCTTCTCGATGACCGGCCCTTCGCCCGCGGAAAAATGAAAAGGCAGGCCCATTACTTCGAGGGGCAGTAACAAGTCGGCGAAAATAATTGCGGCATCAATGCCGAGAATTTCTGCTGCGGTGATGGTGACTTCGGCGGCGAGCGCAGGCTTCTTGCAGATTTCCAGCAGCGAATGCTGTTTGCGAACCGCTCGATATTCTGGCATATAGCGTCCCGCTTGCCGCATGAACCACACGGGCGTGCGGTTGACGGGCTGAGACTTGCAGGCGCGAACAAAGTTCGAATTAGGGGCAGACATGAAGTGATGAATGTAGCATTTTTGGAAGCTACATGCTGTGATCACGAAGTTTGAACGAGTGTTTTGTGCGAGACTGATGGAAAGGCTAGCAGCATTCAAAGATTCGAGGAGAGTCTGAAGGTATGGCGCAAGATGAAATTTCAAAAGAAACAATTGATTTGAAAGTGTCCGACGGCACAACGATGCAGGCATATGTAGCGCGGCCAGCGGGTATTGGTCCGCATCCCGGCTTAATGGTTTTTCAGGAGGCGTTCGGCGTCAACTCGCATATTCGCAATGTCAGTGAGCGGTTTGCCAAGCAAGGTTACCTGGCTGTGGCTCCGGAATTGTTCCATCGCACGGCGCCCCCGGGATACGCGGGCGATTACAACAATTTCCCATCGGTAATGCCGCATTATCAAGCGGTCACGAACGAAACGGCAGAGGCAGACGTGCGAGCAACCTTCGAGTGGTTGCATTCCAATTCGCAAGTGAAAGCGGACGATATTTCCTGTGTGGGATTTTGCATGGGCGGACGCGTCTCCTTTCTCGCAAACAGCGTTGTCCCCCTGCGAAAGGCTGCCTCATTTTACGGTGGCGGAATCGCACCGGGCCTTCTCGACCGAGCCGCCAAACTCTATGCGCCGGCGCTTTTGATTTGGGGTGGGCTGGATAAGCACATTCCGCCGGACCAGCGAAGAGCTGTCACCGAGGCTCTGGACGCCCAGCGCAAGATATACGTCAACGCCGTATTTTCCAACGCCGATCATGCGTTTTTTTGCGACGAGCGAGGAGCATATCAGCCGTTCGCAGCACGCCAAGCGTGGGCGTTGACGCTGGAGTTTTTGCGCTCGTGAACAAGGTTTGGATCTGGCTCGCGGTGACGATCCCATCGATAGCGGCCGCAGCATGGCAAGCACCGACTGCCGGAGCAGGCAGTAGTTCACCTCCAGGCTTTTATAAAGATGTGTTACCGATTTTGCAGGATCACTGCCAGAGCTGCCACCGGGTTGACGAAATTGCGCCTATGCCGCTCGTGACCTACGAACAGACACGGCCATGGGCCAATGCAATGGCGCATGCGGTCGCGATGAAGATGATGCCACCGTGGTTTGCCGATCCGCGGTACGGGCATTTTTCCAATGACGTGTCTCTGTCTCCGCAACAGATCGCGACGATTGTCGCGTGGGCAGAGGCGGGATCGCCCGCGGGCAATGCGCAGGATGCGCCGCCGCCGCGGCAGTGGACGAAAGGATGGAATATTCCACAGCCTGATCTCGTGGTGAAGATGCCGAAGCCGGTGCCGATTCCGGCCGAGGGCGAAATTCAATATACCTACGAGATCGTGCCGACGCATTTTGCGGAGGATCGATGGATACAAATGTCGGAATTCCGACCGGGAAGCCCGGCGCATGTGCACCACGCCGTGGTGTATATTCGTCCGCCAAGTTCCCAATGGTTGCGGCACGCGCCCATCGGTGAGCCCTTCACGGCTTCCATGCTGAACGATCCCCTGGAACGCCGGGAAGCGCATGAGACCACCAGCGATCTGCTGCTCGTGTATGCTCCGGGAAGTTCGCCCGACCAGTGGCCGGACGGAATGGCAAAGTTTGTCCCCGCTGGTTCCGACCTGGTATTTCAGATGCACTACACTACCAACGGTTTAGCAGACCAGGACCAGACAAGCCTCGGGCTAGTATTTGCGAAAATTCCGCCGAAGCAGAAGGTGATCACGCTGCAGTTGAACAATCATGCGCTGATCATTCCTCCGGGCGCGGACGATTTTCGCGTAGAGGTCCAGGGAACGCTACCCAACAATGCAACCCTCCTTAATCTTTTTCCGCACATGCATCTTCGCGGAAAGCGTTTTGAGTATGACATTGTCCATGACGACGGCAGCGTGGAAGTATTGTTGCGCGTGGATTATCACTTTCACTGGCAACTGAGTTACAGGCTGGCAGAACCGCGGCTGCTAAAGGCGGGTACACGGCTGCGCGCGATTGCCTGGTACGACAATTCCACGAATAACCCCCATAATCCCGATGCGACGAAGACGGTGACCTGGGGCGATCAGACGTATGATGAGATGATGGTAGGGTTCTTTGATGTGGCCATTCCAGCGAATATGGATAAATGGCAATATTTTGCGCAGCGCGCCAGAGCGAATTCCGACGTGCGGAGTGTCCAGCCCGACGCTCAACAGAAAAAGTAGTGCCCCCATGCACTTGGGAGTGTTGATTCACCTGTAAAGTCGAATGGGTTCACGCGAATTGAACGCTACTGCTACGCCAACAATTCCTGAAAATCCGAATCGCCTGCCCCAGCAGCTGCGCACCGCGTCCTATTGTGCGCTGGCCGTGGTCTTCGTGGCGGTGTATTTCGGTTCCTTGTTCTCGCCTGCATTACTCGACGATGCCGACAGTACCCATGCAGAGGCCGCGCGCGAGATGTTCGTCAGCGGTGATTACGTCACGCTCCATGTGAATGGAGTGCGCTATCTCGAAAAAGCTCCGCTGCCTTATTGGCTGGTGGCGATGTGCTATCACGTTTTTGGCGTAAACGAGTTTGCGGCTCGGCTGCCCATGGCCCTGTCGGTGATGCTGCTCGGAGTGCTGGCTGTAATCTGGGCAGGCCGCGCGTTTGGAGAACGAGCAGGCATTTACGCGGGAGTATTCGTTTACACCAGCGCGGGCGTTTTTTTATTCACGCGCGTTTTTATCCCCGATGTGCTTCTCAGTCTATTGATTGCGGCGTCATTGTATTTCTTCCTGACAGCTTTGGAGACTCCGGCGAACGCATGGCGGTGGTATGCAGGATATGCGTGCATGGCTCTGGGGGTGCTGACCAAGGGATTGATTGCGTTGGCATTTCCGGCTGGTGCGGCATTTTTGTATATCGCAATTACTGGAGAGTGGCACCGCTGGCGCGAGTTCCGGATCGTGCCGGGAACAGCGCTGTTTCTCTTGATCGCCGCGCCCTGGCATATCCTTGCCGGATTGCGAAATACGGGCGGTCAGGGTGGTCACGGTTTTTTTTGGTTTTATTTCGTCAACGAACATTTTCTAAGATTCATAGGAAAGCGGTATCCGCGAGATTACAACAAACTACCGTGGGCGCTCTATTGGTCGCTGCACCTGGTGTGGCTGTTTCCCTGGAGCTTCTATCTGCCAGCGGCGGTTCGAACGGCCATCGATGCACGAAGAGCGGGAGAACACGCGGCGTCACGCCCCAGCGATTTTGCTGGACGCACGCGATTGCTGTGCTGGCTGCTGGCAGGGCTAGTGCTGGTCTTCTTCGCGATCTCGACCAACCAGGAGTACTACACTTTCCCGGCTTACTTTCCCCTGCTGATGCTATTGGCCGATGGACTCGCGCAATCTGAAGTGCGCGATTGCGATACCGGTGTGCGCTCGGGATGGCTCCGGATCTCGGCTGGAACGCTGGCATTGATAGGAGTCGGCGCGAGCGCGACTCTGCTGACCCTTCTGTGGCAGTCGCGGCACTTGCCATTCGAGCCCGACATCGGAACGGTGCTGGCGAAACACAATATGGCCACGGACACGCTCTCAACGTCGCATATGCTGGATTTGAGTTATGCATCTTTCGCGGCATTGCGTTTGCCTGCGGCATTAGCAGCTGCGGCATTGATGGTGTTTCCGGCGCTCTCTTTTGTTTTGCGGATTCGACGGCTTCACTATGCCGCCACCTGGGCGTTGGCGGCAGGCATGGCGCTATTTTTGGTAGCGGCGCATATTGCGCTCGGACGGTTCGGTCCGTATTTGTCTTCGAAAGATTTGGCGCGCGAGATCGCCGCCCGAGCTGGTCCCAACGATCGCGTAATGATTTACGGCGACCAGGCCTTTGGTTCGTCGTTGCTGTTTTATTTGCAGCGTCCCATCGATCTCGTGGAGGGAAGAACCACTTCCATGTGGTTTGGATCGACGTTTCCGGACGCGCCCAAGATTTACCTAAGCGCTGCGGATTTGCAGCGAGACTGGGAGGGAACAGGTCGAATATTTTTGTTTGTTCCTCCGCATTTGAAGGCCAAGGTGGATGCGCTTTTACCGAATAAGTTCGTGGTGGCAGAGATTTCGGGGAAGTACGTTTACAGCAACCGCCCATGAGAGGGGCATAACGGACTGCTACAATCTGGGCCGGCGGTTCAGCTTTGAAAGATTGAGAACGAAAACAGTGCTGCGAAGATCAGGAAGAAACTTTAGAGTGTTCACACTTTCTCAAGGAAAACATCGATGAAGGCAAAGCGGGCTGAAGTTTTAATGATTTTCGCTTTCGTTGCGGTAATTGGATTCGTCATCCTCGGAGCCAAGACACAATCTGGCGGAATGGCGCAGGGGCCGGGGGCACCGCAAGCTTCAGCAAGCGCAGCCGGGCCCAAAAAGGCCGAGGAACAATTCAAGAATATTCAGGTGCTCAAAGGCGTTCCCGCGGAAGAGATTTTTCCCACTATGCAATTCATCGCAGCGTCGCTGGGGGTGGAATGCGATTTCTGCCATGTACAAAATGCCTTTGAAAAAGACGACAAGAAACCGAAGCAGACTGCTCGGAAAATGATGGAGATGATGTTCGCCATCAACGCGGATAACTTCGACGGCCATCGCGAGGTAACGTGTTATTCCTGCCACCGTGGCAATGCACACCCGCAGGCGATTCCCGCCGTGATGACGGAAGATTCTACGCCGAAGGCCAATGAAGGGATGGGTCAATCCACGACGTCGGGGGCGAAGGAAACCGGGCCGACAGCCGAACAACTCGTCGATAAGTATGTGCAAGCTCTGGGGGGTGCGGCGGCGATTGACAAAATCACGAGCCGCGTTATGAAAGGCACAATCGACTTTGGCGGGAAATCCATGCCAATCGATATTTATTCGAAGGAACCGGAGCAGCGTATTTCGTTGACGCACATGCCAGAGGGAGACAGCGTTACAGCATTCAACGGGCATGAGGGTTGGTTGGGCACGCCAGGTCGTCCGCTGCGAGAGATGCACGGCAGCGATTTGGACGGGGCCGCGATTGACGCCGATCTACACCTGCCCACGCATTTCAAGACAATGTTCAGCAAGATGCAGGTTCAAGGCACGCAGAAGGTCGGCGAGCGTGAGGCCTATTTAGTGGTAGGACAGCGCGAGGGAAAACCGCCGGTTCAGCTTTATTTCGATGAGCAATCCGGCCTGCTGCTGCGACTGGTTCGCTACGGAGAGACCGCGCTAGGATGGCTTCCTACAGAGATCGACTATGCCGACTATCGCGAAGCGAATGGCCTAAAAATTCCCTACCGCTGGACGCTCGCACGTCCCAGCGGGCGATTCACAATTCGAGTGAGCGACGTGAAGCAGAACGTTCCCATCGACGAGGCAAAGTTCGCCAAACCCTTAGCGGACGAGCACAAGAGTCCGGAACACTAATCGCACAAGCGGAGAGCTTTTCAACCACATCCAAATATGCGAACCCGAGAATCCTGGCGGCAAATTAAGCGTTCTGTGGATTGCTCCTTTGCGTGTTCTGAAGGACCGCTTTGGTCACCACGGGATCGGCCTCAATCGTGACTTCGACCTCCGCTCCTTCTTTGAGCTTTACCTTTTGCCCACTCGCGTCAGTCAATGTGTTCGGAACTCCGATTTCTCGATAAAGGTGATCCGCACCCTCGACCGCGATTTGAGCTTTTTCTGGTTCACCGGTACTGGGATGAGGATGAATAACTTTTTCGACCTTGCCTGGGAGCGTGGTACTCGCTTTCGCCTTTGCACTGGACACAACTTGGCCCTCCACTCGACTCATACACACATCCGGCTTACGATTGCGCACCCCGCCGCCGGAGAGGATATGTTCTACTGGATTCTACTCAAATGGCATCGGGGAAACACCGTAGACGATAAGGGGAAACACCTGAATTTCGACACTTCCAATGTTCTTTCGGAACCCCCCCGAGCCGTCGCAATGCAGATGCAGTTTTTGAATGTCCCTCAAATTCAATAATAAAACCTGATAGCTACGATAAATAGTTTCAATTTCCGTGAAGGTCGCGTGAACGTTAGAGTGAGGCGGTCCTGCAATGGGATTCATCGTCGAATCCTCAGACGGAGGGACATCGTTGAAGTGTCGGTTGGCTGCCGGGCTGGCGACGGCTCTGCTGGTCTTAACTTTGGCTCACTCGGTTTGCGCCCAAAACGGAAGCGTGGCAACGGACACGAATTCGCGGTTGGTCAAGTTGGAGCAGCAAGCGGCAGACGCCAAGAATTCGGCAGACAATGCGTGGATGCTGACTAGCGCAGCGCTGGTTCTCATGATGACGGGGTCTGACTCGCGCTTTTCTACGGCGGACTGGTGCGAAAGAAGAATGTGCTGGCCACGATGATGCAAAGTTTCGCCTTGATGGCAGTCATTACCGTTCTGTGGGGGCTGTTCAGCTATAGCTTGTCATTTGGCGCGGGAAACAGTTTCATTGGCGGGCTGCACAATATCTTCCTCAGGGGAGTGGGAGCGTCGCCGGATACGGATTACGCGCCCACGATCCCGGCGCAGACCTTCATGGTCTATCAGTTGATGTTTGCCATAACCTAGGTGAAGGCGAGGTTCGGCTATGACGATTCACTGGACGCCTTTGGAGTGCACGGCGCAGGCGGGACTCTGGGGGCGCTGCTTACGGGAGTTTTCGCAGTCAGCGCCATCAATCCGATTTTCAAGGATGCACAGGGGAATGTTCGAGCTTCCGGATTACTGGAAGGAAATGTGCACCAGCTCCTGAATCAAATGGTGGGGGTGGCGGTTGCCTGGGTCCTCGGCATCGTGGGGACGCTGGCTATTTTGAATCTTGTCGATGTGACCATCGGGGTACGAGTTTCGGAGGAGGAAGAAGTACAGGGACTGGATCTCTCCCAACATGGCGAGGAGGGATATTATTGGGAGGCGTCGGCCTAGGTGCCGACGGCCATTTCCAGAGAACTTCGACGCGGCGATAGCGTGAAGAACGCAGAACAGGACTTGACGACATTATGACGAAGATCGAGGCAGTCATTCAAAACTCCAAACTGGAAGCGGTGAAAACTGCGCTACATGAAATCGGCGTTGAAGGCATGACTGTAATTGAGGTGCGAGGCCACGGACGGCAGAAGGGACATACGGAGGTCTATCGCGGCCGTGAATACAGTGTGGATCTCATTCCCAAGACCAAGATTGAGATGGTGCTGGCGGAGGCGATGGTTGAGAAAGCGGTACAGGCCATTGTTAGCGCCGCCCGCACGGGAAAAATCGGAGACGGGAAGATTTTTCTTTCCCGTGTGGATGAAGCCATCCGCATTCGCAACGACGAGCGCGGCCCCTCCGCGCTCTGATTTCGGTCCCGCGCCTGTTCCGCTGGTCCGAACGAAGTTCAGCCTCACCCACCGTTCCGCCGGAACGGTGAACACGTTTGGATCGTTGTTGGGGCCAGGCCGATTGATGATTACTGAGCCGCATACTCTGGCGCGTCTCCGCAGTCGTTATCAGGACGACTCTGCTCAGTTGCGTCAGAGCTTCGAGCGCAACGGCGACGGTTCCGCAGTCATCCGGCGCCGCTCGCAGATCGTTGGCACGCTGCTGCGTCAGCTGTGGGAACAGGAGCCGCCTTCCGCCTCTCAGAACGACATCGCGCTGGTGGCGACCGGAGGATTCGGCCGCCGCGAGCTCTTTCCCTGCTCCGACGTGGATGTGCTTTTTCTCTGCGCCAACGAAAAAGTGGAGCCGGCTTACAAGGATCAGATCCGCGCCTGCACTCAGGCGATGTGGGACATCGGCCTCCGCGCCAGTCCCGTCACGCGAACGCTGAAGGAAACCGAAAAGGTTCACCCGGACAATCTCGAATTCACCGTCTCCCTGCTGGACCGGCGCTACCTGACCGGCAGCCGCGAACTGTATGCGAAGTTCGAACAGGAGATCCTGCCGGCGGTCATTCTGCGCGAGTGGGACACCGTGGTGCAGAACCTGGCGGAGATGGCGCGCGCACGGCACGCCAAATACGGCAACACGATTTTCCATGTCGAGCCCAACGTCAAAGAGTGCCCGGGCGGTTTGCGCGACTATCACCTGGCGCAGTGGCTGACGCTGCTGAATACCATCCAGGAAAACAAGGCATGGCCGCGCTCGGCTGCCGACGATTTTTACGGAACGCACGATGAGCGGGAGTCGGCCTACGATTTCCTTTCCGCAGTGCGGTGCTTCCTGCACTACCGCGCAGGCCGCGACGACAACACGCTGGACTGGCACGCGCAGGATGAGGCCGCGGCTCGCTCCATTGGCCTTGAGACGCGTGGGACCTCCGATCCTGCGTACTGGATGCGCACCTGGTACCGTCAGGCGCGCACGGTGTATCGCCGCGCTTCTCTGTTGATCGATGCCGTACCGCCGCCGCGCCGCTCCTTCTACAAGCAATTCCGCCGCAAGCGGACGCCGGTCGCGGGTACCGATTTCTGCCTCGAGGATGGGCGTCTCGATCTGCTCGAAGGCGCAACCGTCAACGACGCCGAAAGCGTGCTGAAGATCTTCGGCCTGATGGCCACGCACGGGTATCGATTGAGCTTTGCCGCCGAAGACCGCATCTCCGATGCGCTGCCGATTCTGGCGGTGCAGATGCCGGAAGGACCTTTCCTGTGGAACTGCCTCCGCGAGGTGCTGCTGGGGCCCTGGGCCGCACACGCCCTGCGCACCATGCATGCGCTCGGCATCCTGGAGCTCATCATCCCGGAGTTCCACGGCATCGAGTCCCTGGTCATCCGCGACACCTGGCACCGCTACACCGTCGACGAGCACACCTTCCACGTCATCGACAACGTGCACCGTCTGCGCCAGCCCCAGCATGACTGGGAAAAGCGCCTCGCCAGCCTGCTGCACGAGATCGATCGCCTCGACCTGTTCTTTCTTGCGCTGCTGATGCACGATACCGGCAAGGCGCGCCGCAGCGGGAATCACGCCGCCAACAGCGTCGAGCTGAGCGAGAGCCTGTTCTCGCGTCTGGAACTGGATGCGGAAGAGCGCGAGACGGTGCGCCGCGTGATTCACAATCATCTGGACATGTCGGCCGCGATGCGCCGCGACATCTTCGACACGGAAACGGTGCGCGCCTTTGCAGAGAAAGTGGCAACCCAGCCGCAGCTGAAGATGCTCACGCTCATGACGTACGCCGATATCCGCGCGGTTTCCCCGGAGGCGCTCACCCCGTGGAAAGCCGAGAGCCTGTGGCAGCTTTACATGAGCGCGTCCAACTTCCTCGATCGCAGCGTCGATGAGATTCGCTACCATGCTGCGGCCGATCCTGCTTTCTTCAGCCGCATCGTCGCGCTGATCCCCGCGATCACACCAGGCCGTTCGACGCAGGCGGTTCCCACCGACGAGCTGCGCAGCTTCCTCGAAGGCCTGCCTCAGCGCTACCTCAGCAGCCGGACGCCGGAGCAGATCGCAGCGCATTTTCGTATGGCGATGCAGTTGCCGGAGGATCCGGTCCAGCTTTCCTGGCGCGCCCTGCGCCAGCTGAATGAAGTCATGCTGGTGACCCGGGACAGGCCCGGCCTGTTTGCCGATATGGCCGGCATCCTCTCCGCGTGGGGCATGAATATCGTCACGGCCGACGCGTTTTCCAACGCCGCCGGGGTCATCGTGGATACGTTTCAGTTCATCGACACCTACCGCACGCTGGAATTGAATCGCTCCGAGATCGATCGCTTTCTCGCCAGCATTCGCGATGCGCTCCTGCACCGCGTCTCCATTGAGGAGCTGCTGGCCTCGCGCAAGTTGAAGCCCTCGCGGCCGAAGGTCACGGTGGATACGCGCCTCGAATTTGACAACGAATCGTCGACGCANNGTGGACACGCGCTTGGAATTCGACAACGAATCGTCGACGCACAGCACGCTTCTGCAGATCGTCACCCAGGACACGCCCGGACTGCTGCGCGAAATTGCGCTGAGCTTTGCCAGCTGCCGCTGCAACATCGAGGTGGCGCTGATCGACACGGAAGGGGAAGCCGCGATCGACGTCTTCTATCTGACCGCGGGAGGCCACAAGCTCGGAGAACCGGAGCAGGCGTCGCTGAGCGCCGCGCTGATGCACCGCCTGGCGCAATTGCGGCTGTAGCTCTGCGCCTCGGTCACGGCATCATCCAAACCGCTGATAGTCCTTCCAGAATTCCGCCCACGGGAGCCGCGGCGGCCCGCAGACGAAGATGTCAGGATGATCCCGGCTCTCTTCGTTCTCCACACCCAGGCTGTTCCGTACATGGCCCGCGAGCCTGCACTCCGTGAAGGCGCGATCCGCCACGCTTTGCGAATAGCCGAGCACGATCAGCGTGGTCGGCGGTGGAACCGGATACCCGCGCAGCCACGCCGAGTTGGTGGTGCTGATCGGCGCAGGCAGATGATACGCCGGGCCAAGGATCTCCACCGCGCCCGCTTCGCCATAGTTCCCGGCAAAGATTCCTGCATCGGCGCGCTGTTGGGGAGGCAGCGAATCGAAGATCGAGGCAACCGTCTGGAGTTCTTCCTGCCACCCAATCTCCTCGCGCAGATCGCCGTTGTTCTTCAGCGCAAAACGCATCAGCGGCCCGCCGGATGCGAGGGGCAGAACGTCCGCTATGATGAACACCCCGCAAAACACGAGTGCGGCGAAGAAAACACCCTCGACCGCCCGGCGCCATCCCACCTTCAGCGATCCGGCCCATCTTTCGCCAGCCGCTGCTCCCATTGCCATCAGCATGGGGTAAGCGGCAGCCATGTAGTAGTTCCGACCCTTCCCGAAGAAAAACAGCCCCAGTGGGATGAAGTACATCCAGGCCAGCGCGCGATAGCGCCGGCTGAGAAAGAACGCCACCACGCCGCCGATCCACAACGGCGCCGAGGCCGCATTGGTGCAGATCAGGAACTGCCCGCTGAGAAAGCCCTGCGCGCGTCCCTCGCCCACATCGCGTGCATGAATGTACTGCAGAAAGTGGTACGAGATAAAGTCGTGGTGCGCAAGCCACAGCAGGTTCGGCAGAAAGATGGCAAGCGCGATCGCCGACCCGCCGAAGAAATACCAGCTGGCGAGATACCGTCGCGCCGGTGTCAGCAGGAAGCCGCCCACAAGCCCTGCCAGGAAGAACACGATCGCGTATTTGGTCATCAGGCCCAGGCCGCTCAACACTC
>PKXU01000033.1 GCA_003132445.1 Acidobacteriaceae bacterium
GAAAGGGGGGACTCGAACCCCCCCCGGTTTTACCCGCCAGATCCTAAGTCTCTGTGCGAAACTGCGTAACACCAGTATTTATGCGACTGTTACGCACGTCATTGACAAGGTGCATACAGAAGTGCATACAATGTCGCATGCTCTGGAAACGCGGTACGGTTTGGCAAACTCGATTGATGTTCAATGGCACGCTACACCAACGCTCCCTCCGTACACATGACAAGGGAGAAGCGAGGGAACTTGAATCAGTGTTCCGTTCGTCTCTGGTTAAAGGTGAATTCGGCATTATCGAATCCCGCAAGGCTCCCACACTCGAAAAGTTTGAAGCGCGATTGCTCCCACACCTAAAGGCTAACACGGCTGAGCGCACGTATGAGTTTTATAAACAAAACCTGTCGGTGCTGAAACGGTTCGTCCCGCTGGCATCGTGCAGGCTTGGCAGCATTGATTCTGCCCTAATTGAGAACTTCATACAGTGGCGGCTGAAAGAGAAGGTTGCAGCCGTCACAGTGAATCACAGTTTGAGAACGCTGCGCCGTGCTCTGCACATTGCTAAGCAATGGCGTCTGATTCGGGATGTTCCCACAATCAACCTGCTACCTGGAGAACACGAAAGGGAAGCTATTATCGACGAGCCCACATTGGCCACAATGATCAAGTGGACTGCGACGCTTTACCCGAGCAGCATCATGCACCACCTCTTGCCGTTCCTAGTCGATACCGGGTTGAGGATCACTGAGGCATGCATGCTGCAACGGGATCACGTCACGTTCGATGACGGCAAGCCTGTTGATGTGCGCGTGGTGAAAGGCAAGAGCAAGTACGCCAAGCGTACAGTACCGTTGACTGAGCGCGCGGCTACTGCCCTTGAAGCCTGTTTGAAAAAGTCCCGCAGCCAATGGGTCTTCTGTGGTAAGGGAGGGAAGCGGCATCTCACGCGGCATTATCCAAGTGAGCAGTTTAGGCTCATTCGTGACGCCATGAATCAAGATCAAGACATGGTGCTGCATTCGACGCGGCACACGTTCTGCACTGGGTTAGGCAATGCGGGTTGCGATGCCTTCACCATCCAAAAGCTGGCCGGTCACAGCAGCATCCTAATTAGCCAGAGGTATGTTCACAGCGACCAGGAGGCTAAGCAGTCTGCGATTCGGTTGCTGGACACGCTGAATAACAAGAAAGCCCCTGTGCAGGTTCCCAGTGATAAAGTAAAAGAGATATAACGGCGCGGGGCTGGCGAAACTGGCAGACGCGCTGGCCTTAGGAGCCAGTGGCCGCAAGGCCGTGCAGGTTCAAGTCCTGTGCCCCGCACCATCTTGGCGATTTGCGTCGAATTTGGCGCACCAAAACCGACTTGCCACCACAGGAGCAGGTAGGATAGAACAATCTCAGTCCTGGACGGCTACTTCCGTTGGCCCGTTTTGAACTGATAACCGTTGGCCACTTTTGAAGTGATAACTGAGGCCGTCAGTGGTGAAACGCTTACGCACCCGAGAGGTATCGCAATGCAGATAGCCTATTGTGCGAACTGTGGAAAGAACACAGGGCACAAGCGAGCGCTTGGCGCGGGCACCATACTCGGAGCGGTTGTTACAGGAGGCGCCTCTCTGGTGGCTGTGCCGTTATATGGAAAACGGTGCATCATCTGCGGGCTCACCGTAGAACAAGCAACTCCACAGCAACCCACAGCAACCCTACCGCAAAACGTAGAACCGGCCGCCCCATATGGAAATAGTGTGAGTGCGAGTGTGAGTCGTCGGGATCGGGCCCAGGGATGGTTGGTGTTGCTGGGTGTCATACTCTTTTTCGCAGTGCTCTGGGGTTCAGTAAGGAAATCTCCTTCGGGAATTAGACGCGATACCGGAAAGGATCATTCGCTCCAGTCTGCGCCGCCTGCGTCAGTCCCGGGACCAAAAGGCCGTACGAAAGTAGCCGGGGTTGACCGGAGTACGGAGCGCCGGACTGCCGGAACATCGTCGGCCAATTCTCAGTAACGCGTCGGCGAGGCTGATCGCTGGTGAGGGTGCGGCAACACGTCGGCCACCCCGTCCCGTGTAAAGATTCCTTGGGTTCATGGTGAGAAAATCAGAAGTTAGAATCTTCCTTGGCTTTTTGCGCTTCCATGAACGCGTCAAACCCCACAAACTCATACCGGACAGAATTGTAGATTGCAGTGACGTTTCCTCCTGATTTTTCCGTGACGCGCGACGACCAAAAAGTCTCACCTCGGGATCTTCCCCAAGGCAAAGACGTTTTTTGATGGTGTCGGAATCCCGGTAATTACCGCCAGATTGCCGTTCCAGTCGATGGAAGGAGCAGAGGGACACAATCAGCAAATGAGTTGAGTCAAGGGTATAATCTCGACCTTATTCGGAGGGAGCTTCTCTCTTTCAGTACAAGCTGTTCTGCAAGCCTGTGATCACGGTCTCGTAGAAGTGGGCGAGAAGGTAATAGCCGTTACTGGAGACAGCGCTGCGGTAATCACAGCATCTACCACGAACAAGTTTTTGAGCCGTGATCAAGGACTGGTCATCAACGAGATTATTTGCAAAGCTCGCAATATGACCATTGCGAGGGGTGTGCCTGCGGTAGCAGTAGAGCAGAGCAATAGTCTATTTGAACAAACCCCTCCCCAACTCAAAGCGGCTGCACCCAAGCCGCAGCTAATCGAGGGGAAAAAGATTAACCATGCCAACGAAAAAACGAAGAAGTAAGCGCACACGCGCGAAGCAAAAAGCGAAACCACGAAACCCGAAGGGCAGAGCCGGGGCGATGCAAACTGGTTGTAGGCAACGATTTTCAAAAGAATTGTCTCGGACACGACCCCATAAAATCGTACATTTAGGGTCCGAGCAGCCTTGCCAGACCTAAGGTATTGTTCAAGCTAAGTCCTTTAGAATGCTGGACTAACAGGCAAATTATCCCAAATCATACAATTCCCGGCAAGGGTCCGAGGAAACCCCGATTCGGACCCCTCGCACACCCCTCGCACACCCCTCGCACAGGTAAGAAACGCCGGAACTCTATGGCGATTCGCACCGATTTGGCACCCCGTTTGCGCCCCTGGCCACGATTCATTGTGCATTCCGTACAGTGCCACTTCTGCGATAACGACGGTAGGCTTGGGCGTACGTGATACAGAGGCGTTTCGCTAATTTTGCTAAGGTGAGCCTGTCTCCCTGATATTCAATGAATATTGTGTTGCGCCGATTCTCGGTCTGAACCTCTCGCGTAGACCACTTGCAATTTTCCGGCGAGTACGGTCCGTTGTTGTCGGTTCTGTCCAGTGTCATTTCCAGCGGCTTCACTCCGTTGTCTTCAAGAAATGCCTTGAAGCTGTTCCGCCAGCGTTCGCAGACAATGATTCCACGCCCTCCCCAACCGGGATAGTCGCGGCTCTTCGGATCGTGGCAACGCGAAATCATGGTTCGCCATTCTGCCTGCATCTTGACTGCTTCGATTGGAATACGTCTTCTAATTTTCCCTGAGGGAGGCGGATACCCGTACCTCCACATTCTGTCTCTCAGTGTTTCCTGAAACACGCAATCACAACCACGAAAGTTCTTGCGGAGTACGTCGGATGCACGCTGTACGCTCGTGTCCGAGCAGTATCTGCACACGCACACAGCGTGGACCTGTTTCCGTCCTGTGAACTCTCTTGCTGTACCAAGCACAAACACCTTGCCAAAGTTCTTCAAGCTGACGGCTTTCTCGATCCCTAAAAGCCGTGCCTCTTGATAATCCGACTGCGCACAACCACAGCTCACCGTGCTGCCGTCTCGCAGATGGTCGCCTCGGACTTCGATTAGCTTGGCCGGATCGCACTCACACTGGCATTCCCAGACGGCATGCTGCCCTCGATTATCGCAACGGCGGATCACCGTCAGCTTGCCAAAGCTATCGTCAACACTGATCCCTCCGAAGTCTGAGTTCGAACTACCGGATGAGATGGTCTCATTGGCGATCCCACGCTTCCGCAGTGGTCGTGCCCGTGGCGCCGGTCGCCGGTGTGTGCTCTGGTCTTCACCCATAGTTAATCTTTAGGTTGTTGTTTACTAGATAGTACAGGTATCTTGCTCTGTGGTTTAGAGATTAGTACTTACCGTGCGATGCGAGGCTAAACCACTGAATACAAATAGGATACATTGTATTCCAGCGTAGTGCTATGGTATGCATATTTGATGTTACATCCAGCCACAGTGTTTGCCCCCAGCCAACTCTAGTTTCGAACCATCTGTGCCCCGCTGTACTGCGATGCATCGCCGTCGATATAGGCTCTCAGAATCCCGGTCAATGTGTCGATAAGTGTAATGGGGATATTTCGCCAGTTAAGGCAGCAAACAGTGCGAACTAAACGACTTCTCTCAAACACGCAGAATCATCACTTCCGTGGCCTTTATGAGGGCGGCAGCGGTCTGGCCCGGCTTCAATTGCATTTCTCGGGCGGAGCGCGCTGTGATAATCGACGTGATCTTCTGGCCCCCAATCGAAATCTGTATTTCCGCCATCAGGCCGCTTATCCGAACCGCATCAATTCGTCCCACAAGCTGATTTCGCCCACTGACTCGCCGGATCACTAGCTTGCGTTCCTTCTCCGTTCTGCCTCGCGTTCGGAAAAGCAACCTGTCCAGTTCACCCTGTGGGATGCGGTGATGTCCTCCAGCCGTCTGGATGCTGCGAATTTTCTTCTTGTAAATCCATTGT
>PKXU01000038.1 GCA_003132445.1 Acidobacteriaceae bacterium
CCAACATCAAAGCCAACCAAGCTGGACGCATACTCATCCATACCTAGAGGTGGGTTCATGTCTCTCAAGGGGCATCCTCGAATCGCCGGCCAAGTAACGATTGCTGTTCAAACGTTGCTTGCGTCCCTGGCGCTGTTCGCGTTCCTAGTAATGCGAAATGCTCCACCGGACTTCCCCAGCCCGCCATCCCTTCACCATTCGTCGATTACTACCGTCTCGGACCGCACGCAGAGACCGCAGTTCAATTCTGAGGGATTGCAGTGGAGCGCGCCTGTCACCCGTTTTCTTCCCTACCCGCCCGCTACAGAGTCGGCACACACTAATCCTGCTCCCCAACTGCTCTCTTCGCTGCAGACCAGCGGCTTCCACTATAACCGCCCTCCTCCAGCCAGCTAGTCTCACCAGTTCGCTCATCCACAGCGCCCTTCGCCGTTAAAGATTTACCCATAACGCGCAGATATCTCACTCTGCGTCCGTTCCTAAGGAGAACAATGAATCCTATCGAAATTGAACAACTGAAACAGAGGCTGCAACTACAGCGTCAGGAAATCTTGCAGTTTCTGAACCGGGTTGAACGTGAAATGTATTCCATCGATGACCACTCTCCGCAAGACAGCGCCGACCAATGCGTTGCGAGTGTATCGAAGGAATCGCTATTCGAGCGCACGAGCCAGCAAAGGACGATGTTGCGCCTGATTCAAGCAGCCCTTCGCCGCATCCAGGGCGGTTCGTTCGGTATGTGCGCCACCTGCGGCGAAGTCATCAAAGACCGAAGGTTGCTAGCCTTACCGTGGGCACAGTTCTGTCTACGCTGTCAGGAGGTCCAGGAGTTTCAAGAGGCTACGCAAGGCGACGTTCGTCCCCACTCAGACACTCACGTTCCCCCGGCGACTGCCGAAACTTGGAGGCGAGCCGGATAACCACCCTAACTGTTATTGTGGAGGTAGTTCCATGAAGAACCCTGCGGTGTTGATTAGCTTTCTGTTTCTCTCTGCGGGATTGTTTGCGCAAAGAACCATCCCCGCAGGAACAATTTTGCCAGTTCAATTGAATTCGTCTGTCCGGTCTGACAAGGCACGGCCAGGCGAAGCCGTCACCGCCCGCGTGATGCAGGACGTGCCCTTGCCCGGAGGTTCGAAAATCCGTGCAGGCGCCAAGGTCATCGGTCACGTGAGCAACGTTCGCCCTGCCGGCAACGGTGATCAAGCCGAGGTCTCGCTCCGCTTCGATACCGTCGCCATCGGATCTCGACGCATTCCCATAGTTACAAATCTGCGAGCGCTCGCCACAATGATGGACGTCTCTGAAGCCCAGGTTCCCGTAACCGGGCCCGATCGCGGCACCTCGGAGTACGATTGGACGACGAGCCAGATCGGCGGTCAGGTCAACTACCACGACAACGGCGTCATCGTTGAAGGTTCAGAACTCGTAGGCCATTCTGTGCCCAACGGAGTGCTCGCTCGAGTTAGTTCTAATCCGGAAAAGGAATGCCGTGGTGACGTCGACGGCGACAACCATCTGCAACCCTTGTGGGTGTTCTCATCGGATGCGTGTGGTCTTTACGGTTTCCCCGGCGTGACCCTGCTCCACGCCGGTCGCACCAATCCAGTTGGCCAGATCACGCTCATCTCTAAGACGCGCAATCTGAACATACGAGCAGGCAGCGGAATGTTGTTGCGCGTCAACAATGCAAAGTAAATTTCTGGAAAGAAAGCTTTGCCGAGAATAAGTTTTGGAAAGAATAGATCCTCTAAAGAAGCGAGAATGCCGACGTGGTCGTGTCCTCCTGGGAAGCGGCTGGTTCTCGAAGAGAATCGGTCGCGCAGTCGAAGCAACCCTTTGGTGGGCACCGCTCACTGCGCCGCAGATTCTAGCGACGTCAACCTGAGCATAGTCGTAGCGCAGAGCCGACGATGAACAAAGTAGAAGGAATCTCCCCTTCGGAGGGGGGTGCAAAATGACAATTTCCTCGAACAGACCCCCGCAATCACACCGAGAACCAAAGCCACCTTCCTTCGGAGCGGGACACTTCGTAGTCGGAATCTTGCTGGCGATCCTCTTCTTTCTGCTTTTGCAAGGCATGGTACGTAGCCATTTTCACCAAGGCGGACGCCCCAATCCGGTAGTCGCACCGTATCCGGCCACCGAGAGTACAGTTGCCAATTAGCGGCGCGTCACCCTGGAGAGTAGCGGCCTTTCAGGCGAAGCCAATGATCCCCATTGCCCGAAGCGGACGCCTCGATGGGTCTGGCGAACTACTCTCTGCCGGCTCTCGATCGCGACTGTACTTTTCCACAGCCTCCATTGTGACGAATGACCTTTACTCAGAAAACCGGAAAGTGCAGAATTGGGAACGTGCGCGCCAACACAATCACCACGTCAGGCAGTCACTCAGAAATCGAAGCTAACTCCTTATTCCAGAGGATTTTGCGGGTAAGCACTTATGGCTCAAGATTTTGCCACTCCCATGCCACCTTCGTGCCTGCTAACTCCAATAAAACTAAGATCTTACATTCTAAGTATTAAAAAAAATAAAATATGATATCCCCGCCCCCGCATCGTTTGACACCGCTTCCGCGCTTACCTAGACTGCCTGTGTAGAGAGCATTGATGTGCGGAGCATTGAAAGGTCCCAATGGCCTGGCTGCAAAATAAGTTTGAAAAGAACTTCCTGATCACCACCGTCGACTACGTTTTCAACTGGGCGCGCAAGTCGGCGGTTTGGCCGATGACGTTTGGTTTGGCCTGCTGCGCGATTGAGATGATTGCTTCGTCCACTTCGCGCTTCGACATTGCGCGCTTCGGCTCGGAGGTGTTTCGTCCCAGCCCGCGGCAGAGCGATCTGATGATCGTTGCGGGGCGGGTGTCGCAGAAGATGGCTCCTGTGATTCGCCGGCTGTATGAGCAGATGCCGGAGCCGAAGTNNACAAGATCGACACCATGACGCTGGCCCGGAAGCCTACAGAAGTTCGTCTCGATCCGAATATGGTCGAGAACTTTAAACGGCAAGTCATGATTGCGCAGACCATGCAGCCGAAATGATAGAGATCCTTCCGCGCGCTCAGGAGGCGGGAGCCTGCTCGAGGTGAGAAGCCGAGCTTTGCTCGGCCGGAC
>PKXU01000028.1 GCA_003132445.1 Acidobacteriaceae bacterium
TTCTGATTTTGTGGCTTCTGGGTTTCAGTTTGCATTTCGGCGGAGCCCTGATCCACTTACTTCTGGTTGTGGCGTTGGTGGTTCTCGTCATCAACTTATTGAGCGGACGCCGAAGCGCGGTTTGAAGAAAGGCAGAACGATTGCCGACACCAGGAGGCCTGGTGTAGCCTCCTGGCGCCTTCATCAGCTCATAAACAGCAAAGACAAACGGGAGACTAAGACTATGACTGAATATGTTGGAGCGATTGAAAAGCAGACTTTGGAGAACACGTATTTTCGGCAGGTGCTATTCACGGCTCAACACTCCCAGCTCGTCGTGATGTGCCTGCGGCCGGGGGAAGAGATTGGCGATGAAGTGCATCAGAAGGTCGACCAGTTCTTCCGCATCGAACGGGGGGAGGCCAAATTCGTTTTTGACGAGAAGGAGGAGCGCGCAGTGCGCGACGGAGATGCGGTAGTGGTTCCGGCAGGGACGTACCACAACGTAGTGAATACGTCGAAGACGGCGATGCTGAAGCTCTATACGATCTACTCTCCGCCGAATCATCCGGACGGGACAATACACAAGACCAAAGCGGAAGCGGAAGCGGCAGAATTGGTGGGACATCACTAGAACATACGGCCTCGTCTGTTCAAAGGAGCGCGCGCCGTCGATAGAACCAGAACTTATCTCGGGCGACGCCATCGGCGACCCGGTCAACGCGACCACAGGACACTTGCAGCAGTGCAAGCGTGCGTAACGAATGCAATCGATAACGGAGGCAACACCCATGAAACTAATAGGAGTGATCAGCACAGCAGTTCTGTCCATGACCCTTGGAGTCGCTGCTCCGGCATACGCGCAGCAGGAGCAGCACGACCAGCAGGAGGAAGAGAAAGCTAAGCCTGCCCAGCCAGAAGAGAAGAAAGCTCAACCAGAGAAGTCTACGAAGCAAGGGGAACAACCCGCGGCGCAGCAGGAGAAGAACGCCAAGCCGGACGAGAAGAACGCGCAACAGGAACAGCACGCCGCCGGTAACGGTGGTGGCCGAATTCCCGCAGACAAATTCAAGGCCAATTTTGGGCAGCAACACACGTTTCGTGTCAGCCAATCCGATTACAGCAATCGCCGCTTCCAATACGGGGGCTATTCGTTCGGATTCGTTGACCCGTGGCCCAGCAACTGGCTCTACACGCAGAATGTTTATGTGATCGAAATAAACGGCGTGTATTACCTGTGCAACGCATCGTTTCCTGGCGTTAACCTGGCACTTAGCTTCACACCATAGCGGTCCATTCGGTGTGGCCTAGGGCGCAACCAGGTTAACTAATTTCGGCGCGGGTCTACTCTCTTGGCTCGCGCTGGCTTCTTTCCGGTGCCAGCAAGCTCATTTCGGGCGAATCGATGCCAACCACAAATATTCCCGGACGGGAGGGACGTGGGCGATCCGCACGCGTTTACCGTCGATGTAACGACGGCCGTTCTCGCCCATCCCGTGGGATGCGTTTGAGCCAACTCATGCTGCTCGCGATCGCGGCATATCTTTGTTCCGGTCTCGCGCTTTGGGCGCAAGCTTCCGATTCCCAAACAGACGAAGCGAACAAATCCTGGACGGCCACAACCGAGTCGCAAAGCGACAATGTGAATCCCACGCGCACCATTGAAAGCCACACCCAGAGCGACAATCGCACCCTGGACAAGCAATCGGTCCAGCGCCGCGGGTCTGACGGACATTTCGAACCTTACCAGGACATCGAAAAGGAAACGGTGCAAGTGGACGCTGCCACTGTGCGAACCACCACCCGCACGTTCGGTCGAGATGCCGATGGCGTCAAAACACTGGTGGAGGTGATCGAAGAGGAAAAGCACATTCTGCCCGGCGGTGACTCGAAGGTAGTACGCGCCACTTCGGATCCCGATGCCAATGGCAATCTTCAACTGGTTCAGAGCCGGATTGAAGAGACGAAAAGGACCAGTAAGGATGTGGAGGAGACGAAAATCACCGTGATGCTCCCGACCATCAACGGCGGTCTGGTTCCAGCTGTGAGGGTACAGGAGCGCCTCGAACTAGATGCGAACGGCACGGTTGAGTCTCAACAAACTACGCTGCTCCCCGATGGCGCCGGAACTTGGCAAGTGGAGAAAATACAGCGAACTACTACCCGGCAAGAAGGTGACAACCGTCGCACCGAGGAGCAAGTCTCGCTCCCCGACTCTGAAGGCAAACTCGGCGAAGTGTCTCGTACCGTGAGCAACGAAGCGGCGACTCCTTCTCTGAAGTGGAGCGACGTTGATTTCTCAAGTCTGGAGTTGAACGTTGTCCGTTCCATCTATCTCCGAATGATCGGAAACTGCAAAACAGAAGACTCGCGAAAGCCTGTTCCACTCGATGCTCATGTGGCCGCCGACCTATGGGTGTGGAAGGAAGCGAGCAAGTATTCAAAATCCGGCGATTGGATATTCGCCAGCCCACATACTCAGGGCAAATACCCGTTTTGGCCTGATATCTTGTTGCTGAAAATCATTCAGCCGGCGGCGCGGCGAGCTGGAATCAAGAAGAGAATCGGGTGGCATACGTTTCGACATTCGTACTCCTCGCTCTTGGTCGCCAATGGCGAGAACGTGAAGGTGGTGCAAGAACTGATGCGTCATGTCAGCAGTCGGTTCACGCTTGATGTCTATTCGCAGGCCCGAAAGGCAGCGAAGAGACAGGCCCAACAGAGAGTTGTCCAGATGATCCTCCCCAAGAACTTCGATGATCCGGTGCCAGAGATCTTGCTGGAAGGCGCGCGAAACTATGCCGAGTAGTCCGCATCCTTATTATGGGATCGAGAAGTGGGAGCGAGAATTTCCTACAGAATTGGTTTGAAGGATCAAGGGCTTAGGCCGTTAATGGAGCGTTTTGGAGCAACGAAAAAGGCGCCGAGAATCGCTAAAGCATTGAGAAATATGGTAGGCACGAGGAGACTCGAACTCCTGACCTCTACCGTGTCAAGCCGGTAGTTGACTCTTAAGGAGTTAATAACCGGAGGAATCGGCAGAACCGTAATACTCGGCGCAATTTGCTACCAAATTGCTACCAAAACCATGGCAAGTGGGTTCGGGGCTGAATCGTGGGGGATCGGCCCCTCTGCGACCTGAAAGCTGTTG
>PKXU01000020.1 GCA_003132445.1 Acidobacteriaceae bacterium
CTGGGCCGTGTTACAAGCCGTCAATCTCGCTTTCCTGCTCGCTCCTCCTCCCGCTCAGTGCGGAATTCCGAAGCCTCTACACCTGGTGGTTTGGGGTGCGACATGCTCAAAGGGATGGGGATGACTCCGGGTGAGAACGGGGAGTGGGGCTTTCTAAGAGAAATATCAATTTATGAAATATGCTCGACTGTCTTGTCGGGCTAAACTTATGCGTATGGGTAAGCATTTTTGCCCGATCGTGTTGATGGTGCTCGGGCTGGTGGTTGAGGCAAACTCCCAAGCAAGCCGTGTGCCGGGCGTGGACTGGATGCACCTAGCATCGCCGGAGCAGGCGGGCTGGTCCGGGAAGAAGCTGAACGGAATACGCGATTACCTCGAAGAGATTGGCTCGACCTCGGCGATGATCGTGCAGCACGGCGTGGTAGTTGCCGCATGGGGCGATGTCGCACACAAGTCAAATTTGCACTCCTGCCGCAAGAGCTTGTTGAACTCGCTGATTGGAATTGCCGTGGCCGAAGGCAAAATCAATCTCGACGATACGCTTGAGAAGCTTGGCATCGACGATAAGAAACCGTCGCTAACCGAAGTGGAGAAGCAGGCGACGGTGCGCGACCTGCTGGAGGCGCGCTCGGGTGTTTATCATCCCACCGTCTACGAGACCAAGGGTATGGCGGAGCAGAGGCCGCCGCGCGGCTCCCATGCTCCGGGCACGTTTTGGTATTACAACAACTGGGACTTCAATACACTCGGCTACATCTACGAGAAGGCGACAGGTACGAAGATCTTCGACGCATTCTATCAGGAGATCGCGCAGCCGATCGGGATGCAGGATTTCAAACCGCACGACGGACATTACTTCACCGGCTCGGATACGCGTTTCCCGGCGTATCCATTCGACATGAGCGCGCGAGACTTTGCGCGCTTCGCGCTGCTTTACCTGCATGACGGAAGATGGAACAACTCTCAGGTGGTTCCAGAAGATTGGGTGAAGGCGAGTACGCAGCCGTATTCGGATACCGAGTCGGGCGGCTATGGGTATCTGTGGTGGACTGGCGACTCGGCCAGCGGCAGACCGCAAAGAATGCCTTTTCCGAAAGGGAGCTTTTGGGCTGAGGGGCATCTTGGCCAGTATGCCGTGGTTGTACCGTCACTCGATCTGATTATCGTCAACCGCTTGGATGGGGAGATGTCGAAGCGCGAAATCCACAAGCGACAGATATCGCGGTTGGTGCAGATGGTAGTGGAGGCCGCACCGGCGAATTGATTCTATAGGGCTGGAAGCCGACACGGGCGGGAAGTGCTTGAAGGAGGCGACTTGGCCTCTTAACAGTTCCCTCGACGATGACCGTCAAGAACGAAAAACTGTGTGTTTTGCTCAAGCCAATATCTGAAGAGGGCTCGAAAGAGAAAACAGGGACTCAAGGATGCTGCGGAACTTGACCATCATCGCAAGTTGTTCGTTGGCTGCGGTGCTCGCTTGTCAGTGCCGTACTTGAACGCCAGGCGAGAACTGATTTTAAGTGATTTGCTTCAACCACACACTTGCGCCTGGTTGGCTTACGCTCGGCCGCTCAGTGTGCGTAAAGGGGGGATTTCACCAACCGTCGGTCCCGATTGAGATTTACTTCAGCTGACGAGCCGCCGATAGGCGAACGTTTTCCTGACGNNCCACACAAGACGTTCGATAGCGATCACTATGATCAGGACGAGCAACCCCGCAGACACGAACCACCACTTCAGGTGGGCAAACATTCCGACGTAGGCCCCCGATTCACTGAAGCTGGACCACTCCTCCATGATCCGTCCGTTCCCCATTCGCCAAATGGTGATGCCACGAACTTCCACCCTTGTTCCGGTGGGAGGAAGACCTTCATAACCGAAGCCGGTATGGGTTCCTTGAAATGTCCATAGCACAGCCACCTTGTCGCCTTCCGCGACCATTTCCTGGACGCTCACCCGCAGATCTGGAAACGCTTTCCTTTCAGCGCGCACCGCCTCCTGGTCTGTTTTCAGATCCACCGATCGGTGAAGCCCGTGGTTTTGGAAATCCGGCGCGTAGATATCGTCCGCCACTTGGAACTTTCCCTGGTTGAAAATCTCATCAAATACGCGCATCGCCACGGCCTTGTTTCTGGCCTGGATGGACCCATCAGGAGTTGCCTGTCCCTGGGCCATCAACAACGCGCCGGTCAGGAAACACAGGACGAAGATGGACAGCAGGCGCATGGCTACCTCTCGGCTGATCGTTTGCGTTGATGGAATACGGTCCCGGCCTATCCAAGTTTAGAACTGATGATAATAAAGCAAAGGTGAAGGGCAAACCGGAAGCTTCAAGTCAAATGACGAAACCAGCGGTAGCACTCAACGCCCCTCGATGAGCGAAATGGCGATTTCTCGCCAGTTACCGCCTAGAATGGTCGTCTGGGGGAATAAAACCGTGAAGCAAATAGCAATATTGGCTTTGGTGGTCGGCAGCTTATGCGGCAGTGCTCTGTGCCAGTATTCTGCCGAGTTCAGCAGCTATTATTCTGGAAGTCGCTACGACTTCCGTCTCACGCGGGAGCAACTATCAAACACCCCCGCGTGGCTTGATGCTGAAACCAATCCGCCGCTTTCGGCCCGCGCTGCGAAGGATATTGCCGCTGTGTACTTGAGCGACCTCTTCAAAAATGCCAGCGCGTGGAGAGTAGGGGAGATCGCGTTGTATCCAGTGGCAGAGCGATGGGTCTATTTGATCTCTTTTGACCCTCCGCCAACGCCCCGATGCTATGACTGCATTTCTGCGCCCTTCAAAATTGTGGTTTTGATGGACGGGGTCGCCGTGTCGGCAACCAAATCGCGCTGGAATCCTCCGGCACCTACACAGAGATAGTTTTTGTTAATGCATTATGAAAAAGCGCCC
>PKXU01000187.1:0-66413 GCA_003132445.1 Acidobacteriaceae bacterium
AAACATCTCCATTTCACTCATTTAGGATTTAACCAATCATGCAGGCGGTGACGAAGAACATCCTTAAATTTACTGCGACGGGACTTGGCGAGGGTTTGGTGCTGGGCTGGCTGTTGTCCTTGGGCACAGGAAACTATTTTGTCACGCTTGGTGTGGCAACGCTCGGAGTTTTCGTCGGTGCGATTCTCGGAATTGTCCATCGAAACGATGCTTAGCGGCTCGTCAGTTGGCGTAACATCCCCATTACACTCAAAATGCCCGGAACAGGGATTCTGAGTGTAATCGCCTGCTTTCAACAGTTCGGCTCACGTTCTCGCCGCGCGAAAGAGCATCACAGTGAAATAGCAGAACAGCGCGAAACCCCAAAGCAGCATTGAAAGGAGAATGGGGGAATCCCGGTACGCGCCCAAAGCAGGAAGCTCTTCGCGAAGAAGAACAAGGCTACCGTAACAGAGCTCAACAGAACCGATGGCACCTATCAGCCAGCCTAGACCGGCTGCCAATGCCGTCCGGCCTTTCGGCCTTGGCTGAGCATCCAGCCGCCAGCCGACCGACCACCAAAACAAAAGAACGAACAAGTAGAATGTCACGCTGACACTTTGAAACCAATAACCGTCGAGCCATCTCCCGTGCCAGAACATTCTCCACCACCTAATGTTGCCGAGCAGATTACTGAGAACGAATGAAGGAGCGTTCAGACAGTAGCCGATTAACTGAGCCGTCGGGATGTAGGAAAGGATTGCATCGGAATGAAGGTGCGCCCGTCGGAATGCTTCGTATTGACGTAGACCGAGCGCGGACAATCCGATGGCTGCGACGAGATTCACAAGCGAGAGCACAATACGCCACTTGTAATTTTTCATAGGGGTCAGCACTGCGCTGAGCTTGTCCGGCTCGAAGAGTTGCTGCTCGTGCACTTGATAATAGACACCAGAGGGAAGTGGATTGGTGAAAAATCGCGATTACACTCATCGACCGCGCCGGTGAAGTTGTGAGGCAACTCCAGGCGAGCCGGTTCGGAATTGGACCGTAATGGACCGTACTCGGCTGCCAAGTGCAAGCAGGTCAAGGAGATATTTTGGCAGCCTGCATCGTTCGCAATGATGAGGTCGTCGGTTTCGATGCTGGGGGCGGTCGTTTAACTCGACGTAGGAAAAGAAAAACAAAAACAAATTCACAGGACTAGAATTCAGCACGGTGACTAGGGAGCCTGGGACACTAAGGGCTGGGGCAGCAGAACCAAAACCGCCGTGAGGGATGCAAAGCGTGTGACGAAGTAAGCGCATAGCTAGCTGCGATTGCAGGGCGGAGGGTGAATAGCAAAGGGCAGACGGTTCCGCGTCCCGAGAACTGCTCAGAGAAATTACAATCTCTTGCTGGAGGAAATGATTCATGCCAAATCAGGTGAAAGGGAGTCGTTGCGATGCGAGTCTCCGGCGGAGAGTATTTGCGCTAACGACTTTGGTCCTGATGCTTTCTATGCGGGTATATTCCGAACAAAATAATCCCGCGGACAAAACTGGGTTGGCTCAGTCTTTTCTGGGACGTTGGGATTTGACTCTGAAGACTGCACTTCGCGAATATCCCTCGTGGTTGGAGATAACCCAGGAAGATGGGCAGATCAAAGCTCGAATGGTGAGCCGTTGGGGACACGCGCGGCCGCTCCCGAAAGTTGAGATTTCGAATGGCCGGATCATATTCGTTTCTCCCAAGGAGGAAGAAGACCGGAAGGACGACATGGTCTTTGAGGGCAAGTTGTCCGGGAAGACGCTGCTGGGGACCACGACCGGGCCCGATGGAACTCCGTGGCAATGGACGGGCGAGAGAGCACCATCCCTGAAGAGAACGAGTGCTCCAAAGAGGGGAAAGCCGACACCATTGTTCAACGGCAGGGACCTGAGCGGCTGGAAGATGAGCGATCCGAACGCAACATCTACCTGGAAGGTCGAAAGCGGAACGCTCGTGAGTCCCGGTCATGGTCCTGAACTTATCAGTGATGCCAAGTTCGAGGATTTCAAGTTACACATCGAATTCAATTGTGCGCCAGGGTCGAATAGCGGCGTCTACCTACGCGGGCGATACGAACTCCAGATCGAAGACGATCCACAACCAGAAGAGTCGACTATGCGTACAGGAGGCGTGTATGGCTTCCTGGCGCCCTCGCCCGAACAGCCGCGCAGGCCAGGAGAATGGCAGAGTTACGACATCACGCTCGTTGGACGAGTGGTCACTGTTGTCCAAAATGGTCAGACCATTATTGATAAACAGGAAATCCCGGGCATCACGGGCGGGGCATTGGACAGTCACGAAGGACTACCTGGCCCGATCTATCTGCAGGGTAGTGAAGCCGGTCACGTCGCCTTTCGGAATATTACGATTACGCCAGCAGAGTGATCTGGTCCGGCTTCACAGACTTCAACTGATACCAGTGATACCGTTTTACGCGGAACTCCAGCGAATAAGGGAAACTATAGAAACTGTAGCCGAAGAACGGATTCGCTTGTAACCCGCTAAAACAAAGCGTATTATCGCGAAAGTGTAGGCATCACAGCTAGATAGCGAGAACGGCGGTAGTAGAATTGTTCCCTCTCCGCCATGTTCTTAACAACTTGCGAGATCTGCGATCCGTTCTGCAATCCGTTAGTCTGAACTGCTCAGTGCCGGCCCTACAACCTTAGAGTGCGCCTAGGCCATTTCATCCGTCACTACGTCACCGTACAGCTTCATTGTCGTGCGAATGTCGGTAGGACGCATGAGTTTCTGCTGCACAGCGATTTGAGTTCCCACGGCCGTCCATAAGTAGATGAATCCGGCGCGCTTCCGCAGAAAACAGGTCCGACTCAACGGCGGTTGATGAGTGCGATGGTTCCATTACAAGGCTAGCCACCCGGTTTTCTTTATCCACTTATTGGTGCGTGCCGGAGGGTACTAATACGGAACATCTACTTTTCAAGACGGGACAATCCCTGCTTCATTTCTTACACTGTAGCGTGCCGGCCTTTTTCTCAGAGATTCGAAGGCCCGGCGGGTTACCCATGCTGCTAGTGATGCTGCTGCTCGCAGTGTACGGAGATTTCTCGTGACGTAAAAGGGGGAACCGTCGTTGCACCGAGTTGCTAAGGTTTGGGGATCGGTATCTCCATTCTGCTTACGGGAAAAATCGAAACTCGCGTTAGACAGGAGAGGCGCATTGACACCGAATATTTTCAAAACTCCGCTGGCTCCGAATGTGGGCTTTTTTGCGAGGAGTGGCGCGCTCTTGGTGGCGGCGTTGGCGCTGGCAGGTCACTTGAGCTCATTGGCGTTCGGGCAAAACTTCGCGAGGCCGGATGGTTCTGTCCCCGTGCCGATGGATTGGAGTGCCAAGCGTGTTCTCTTCACCGCAGACTTCACGCCGGAGCAGGGCGCGAAGATGCGGAACGAACCACGGGCCTATGCACAGTGGCGCCTGCATGAGAATGCGGCAATAGGTTCAGCGCTCGGACGCAAGCGGCCCACACCACGAAGACCGTTAAGGCAGTCCCGTGACGAAATGAAAAGGGACTGGGCGATTTCGCTGGGCGCTGGCGGCGTCGCTCAAGGCATGTTGCCCGCCAAGTACGCCTACGATGTCACCGCGGCACCGAGCTGCACCACCGATTTCGTAGTATTCCCGGTCAATGCCTCAACCGGCAACACGCGCGCTAAGGTGGTCGGCACTTTCACCAACGAACCAGCGGCTGGCAATACTGCGGCCATCACGATTACTCCTAGCGGTGGAACTGCGGTCACTCTGACATTGACGTCGTCCGCTGCATCGAATACGGGGCTTAACTTCCAGGTTTCAACCACTGTTGCTACCAATGCGGCCAATCTGGCGGCGGCCATCAATCGTAATCTCAGTTCTACTGCTCTTGACCGGGTTGCGGCAGTTGCGTCCGGAGATGCGGTTACCGTATATGCGCTTACACCAGGAACCGGCGTCACGCTGACAGACGCAAACGCGCTCACAAACTTCAGCTGGGGCACGGTTACTGCCGGGGCGGATGGTTCCCAAGCCAACATCGTTGCCTTGAACCATCTTTACAGCGGGTCGGGGACATCGCTGTGTAATCTCACGAATCCGGAATTCATCTTTTCCTACGCTTCTGGCGTCGGACCGGTTGCCACGTCTCCCAGCCTGTCGCTCAGTGGCACCGAAATCGCATACGTGGAGAATGACCCGAACATCGGAGCAATCCTACATGTCCTAACATTTGGCAGCGGCAGCACCGAGTATGGAAACAACAGCAGCTGTGCCAGCAACAATAATGGCGGGACCACCTTACCCACCTGTGCCACCGACCCGGTGATCCCAGGTACTTCGGGAAGCACGGCCAAGGACTTCATGCTTCCTCTGGGTTTGGTTGGCGCCAACGCCGCCACCGGTTTGGCCGGAGCGGCGGATAGCTTTTCGTCTCCATTCACCGACTACGTAAGCGACACTACCTTCGTGGGCGATAATAATGGCTATCTATATTCGATCACTCCAACGTTCAACGGGACGCCAGGGTACGCTGGAGGAAACTTTCCGGTCCATGTAAGCGCTAGCCCCGCATCGCTTATCCCGACGGCAATTATCGCAACCACAACTACAGTGACTGTGACCGTAGCGAACTCGCTTCAGCTCGGGGAATTGGTCACCATCGCGGGCGTAACCGCCAACGTCGGCAACGGCTGCACCGCCGCTGACGTCGCCGCCATTGACGGAACACAAACGGTTATTGCCACGGGCTTAAGCGGAACAAAATTTGAATTCAACGCCACGATACCCAGCGCGACTACCGGCACCGGCTGCACTATCACCGCCGTAACGATCATCCCCGGATCCAACTACCTCTCGTCCCCGGTGGTCGATGTGGGTGACACAGGCAACATTTTTGTCAGCGACAGCAGCTCCAACTTGTACGAATTGACGGCGACGGGAACTACTGCAGCAACCGCGCTATCGCTCGGCATAAACGGGGCCACGAACTTCAGCGCAATCAACGGTGGCATTCGCGATGGCGCCATCATTGACTCGACCAATGGAGTAGGTTATGTCGTAGTGGCCTGCAGCCCCAGCAGCGTCGGCGAGGCCGACCAAACCACTGCGGGCAACAGCGGTCTTGTCCAATTTAAATTCACCAGCAGCACCCTGAGTACAGTTACGGTCGCGGGTCTCGACACTGGCGCGAATCAGAGCTGTACGGCCCCCGACTTTCCGATTTATTCTCCCACCCCGGACGATCGCTATTACGTCTTGGGAATCAGCAGTGCCACTGCGGCTAACAACGGCGAGATCATCGCCGCCTCCTCCGGTACCGGCGGGCAACAGCTGAAAGCATTCCAGTTTGTAAGTTCTACTCTGCAAACAACGCCGGACGCGGGCGACAAGCCTCAAATTGGGACCGGCGCTTCAGTGATCTCGCCGCTCACTGAGTTCTATAACAGTCAGATATTCACTGTCACAGGGGTCACGGCAACCACAACTGTAGTCACGGTCACGGCGAACAACACACTCGCGGCCAATGACATGGTCACTCTCTCGGGCGTAACGTCCAACGCTAATTGCAGCACTGCCGACGCTAGTGCCATCGATGGCGGCCTGCAGACCGTGGTTACGGCGAGCGCAACCCAGTTCACCTTCGACGCTACGATTCCCACCGCGACTAGTGGCAGCGGGTGCACGGTCACTGGCGCAACCGCTACGGGCGGACCAGATTACATGTTCGTCGGAGTGAATCAGAATCCCAGCGCTGTGTATACGCTCCTTTTGCCTAGCTCGGTTCTAGTGGCGTCAGGTGACCCGCCCGTCACTGCGGCGACGAACACGACCGATGCAGCTGGCGGGACAAGCGCCATGGCGGTTGACAACGAGTCCACGGCCGGGCAAGCGTCAAGCATCTATTTCGGTACGCTGGCAACTTCAACAACCATTTGCGGAACCACTGCCGCATATTGCGCGGTCAAGCTAACGCAAGGCGCATTGGAATAGTTCGTCCCTCGTCTAGCGAATGAGTCAAGTCGGCCTTCGATACTTCGTGGTCCGCGACGCCAGTTCCACGGACATAGATAATTTTGCGAGTTGCTTAAGGCCGCGTCATAGTAGGCCGATGAAACCTTCTTCGACTATTAAATTCAACTTATAGGTAAACCCATGCCAGGAGCACGACAACCTTAGTGACTTGAGACCTTTCGCGCGACAAAGTAAGCTGGAACCAAAGTTGAAGTGAGGAGAGCATCCTGAATATCCCTGCGAAGATTTCGACTCCAGTCCCTACCGCGTCCAAAACGGCAATTCCGGCCGCAACCTTGCTCTCGGCAATGCTGCGGGCTTCGACCCGGGTAAGCGACTTGATTTTTTCACCCGGCAGCCTGCCGCACATTGAAGTGAGCGGTCAGTTAGTTCCGGTTAAGATCACCGGCGTACCGCCATTAGGGCCGGAAGATACGCGCCGTATCGCTGAGGAACTCATTGGCGACAATCAGCAGGCATTGACGGCATTGCGAGAACAGGGGTCGTGCGACATCTCCTACAGTCTTCCGGGTGAATGCCGCCTTCGAGTCAACATTTTTGTGCAGCGGGGTAGCCACGCTATTGTTATGCGGGTTATCCCCAAGAGTATCCCGACTTTCGCCGAATTGAAGTTACCGCAGCAGCTAGCTGAGATTGCTGATCTTAAGAACGGTATTGTGCTCATCACGGGGCCGACCGGCTCCGGAAAGTCCTCCACCATGGCGGCGGTTCTCGACCGGATCAACGAAACCAAGGCATATCACATCATTACCATCGAAGACCCGGTGGAATTTATGCACCGGCACAAGCGATCGATCATTCACCAGCGAGAGCTGCACAGCGACACGCCGAGCTTTGTGTTGGCATTGCGAGCCGCGCTGCGGCAGGCGCCAAAAGTGATTCTGGTCGGCGAAATGCGCGATAAAGAGACCATTGAAATCGCGCTCGAGGCGGCTGAGACTGGCCATCTTGTTCTATCTACGCTGCACACCATTGACGCCTCGAAGACGGTGGAGCGCGTGGTAGGTGTGTTTCCTATGGCAGAGCAGCACATAATTCGTAATCGGCTGGCGAAAAGCTTTCGTTACATTATTTCGCAGCGACTGCTTCCCGCGAAAGACGGCAAGAGCCGGGTAGCCGCGTTGGAAATCCTGAAGTCAACCATGCGCACTCGCGAATACCTGGAAAAAGGCGAACAAGAAGGCAAAACCTTGCTGGACGCGATGCGGGATGGCGACACCGAGGGCATGCAACATTTTGATGGAAGCATTGAGCAGTTGGTTCGTGCCGGAATCATCGATCTAGAAACTGGCCTGGCCTATGCCACGAACCCGGGTAATTTCCGGCTCCAGGTAGCCGACATCGCGGGAGAACCACCGCAGGAGGCAGAAAATCCAGTCGCTGCGTCCAGTTCGCGCGAGCCCGAATTAGTAGTCGAATAAAACTGTATTGCAATAGGCAGGAGGAAAACGGTCAGGCATTTTGTGGAGTGGCAACCGTCACCATATCCCGCCCGCTCGTTTTAGATTTATAAAGGCACTGGTCGGCAATCTCGAGCAAATCTTCGGCTGATGAACCGTGCTCAGGAAACGCAGCGACGCCTATCGAGACCGTAAGCGTTCCAACCGTCTGCCTCTTATATTGCAACTGCAAAGCTTTTACTTCGGAGCGCAACGCGTTCGCACGAACCGCAGCATCCTGTGCGTTTGATTCAGGCATGATAATAGCGAACTCTTCGCCGCCATAGCGGCAGCATATATCAGTCGCGCGAAAGAAGTTGCGAAACAAGTCGGCCAAAGACTGCAGCACCATGTCGCCTGCGTCATGACCAAAAGTGTCGTTAAATCGCTTGAAGTGATCTAAGTCGAGAAAAAGAACGGAAATGGCCTGGTTCTTGCGGCTGGCCAATTGTAACTCCCTCTCCAGGGATTCCTGCAAGAATCTCCGATTGAATAGATGCGTGAGCGGATCCCGAATTGACTGTTCGCGCAGAGTTTCGCGCATCTGCAGGCTGGCCAGCGAAAGGGCTATCTGCGATGCCGCGCTCAGGGCCAGTTGCTGCCGTGATTTTCGAAAATCGTCTCTGCCGGAACTCTTTCGCAACTCTGCCGCACCTTCGAATCCGAGATGCAGGTACCAATTGTGTTGCCCTGTGCGACCATTGCAACGCATAGACACTCAAGGGTTGAAGTGTTACCCAAATGTTGGCAGACGATTGCGCCACCGGGAATCTCGCTCCAGTGCGGCTGACCACGCCGCAAAGACCAGCACGCGTCGGGAGGGAACGTTGGAGTTAAAGCGTCCTTCTTGCCCCATCGAACTGCCGCTTCCACGAGATCTCGCGACGACCTGAACAAATACAAAGCTCCGGAGGGAGCTTCGGGAAAGAGTTTCTGTACAAAATTGGCTACGACCACGCATGCTTCGGGAACCGCAGCGCTGCACTGCAGCAGAGAGCCCATCTCGTTCAACGCGCTGATCTGATTCGTGCGCAGTTCCAATTCCTTCACTAACCTGTCTAACGACTCCGCGTGCTGTTGCTGTACGGCCAACGCCTTGGTCTGATCAGAAATGTCCTCATAGAGCAGGTATGCACCGCGTACCTCGCTGTGCAGAAACAAGGGAACGCCATGCAGCGCCAGGTCAATGATTTTGCCGTCTTTGCGCTTGTGTCGTAAGGTCCTGCGTAGCGTTTTGCCGGCGAAGACCTGCTGGATAAGCTGGACGGAGTCCAGAGCATCATCGTCTGCCGATCCGATATTTCCAATGTTGATCGCGTCAAGTTCGCTACGGTCGTATTGGAAGAGCTCTTCAAAGGCGGGATTTGCCAGCTCTACCTTGCCCTTACGATCAAGAACAACGATTCCCAATGGATTGTTTTGTATCAGCGAATTCAGATAGGAGGTCTGTTGTTTCATCGCCATGGCTAGCCGATGTCGCTCACTGACTTCGGACCCCACGCTGAGTCCTACCGCCGACACGACCAGCATAAACAGGGCAATTTTCGTGAACATTACCTCGGTGGGAGGGAAGAAATGCATGGCGACGACAATTCCGAAATTTAGCGCCAGCAAGCCGGTAACGACCCGCTGAATTCCCTGGCGCATTGCAATCCAAATAATCGGAATGAAACATATATAAAAAGGCCCATAGCGCCGATCCGCGGCGCCGAACATCGCCCAGCAGACAGCCAATATCATCAGCGTCTGGCAACTGGCTTCCAGCACCGATCCAAACGTGAGCGCTGGTTGATTCGAAAATGTTTGAGTCGGCTCGGGATCGGCCCCCTCCGGTAACAGCCAGTTGCGGACATGCGGCAAAATGTGGACCAGAAAGAAAGGCGCGATACCTATCAGTCCGATGGCATCGCCCAAAAACCAACCCACTGCCGCGTTCTTATATTCACTGAAGCGGATACTGTGATCCGCAATCAGGCAAGCTACTCCGATGAACGTCGCGCCCGCTGCTGCTACCGAACCAACAAAAAGATAGAGAACGACATCTCGACGGCGACGCAGTCCGAGATCGATTTGGAATGGCCCTCGCAATACGTAGGCTGCCGCCCCATAGCAGGCTGCAGTTCCGAGCACGCGTAATGTGCCGCTGAAGGAGAGGACAGGCTGGCCATACATAATTCGGCCAGCCAAAGCGTCAGCGAAACAGACCAGAATGCCGTACCAGGGACTGACGCCCAACATAAGAGCCATGACCGGACCGATGGCGGGGTACCAGGCAACGAATCCGATGCGCGAAAAGAAGACGATTTCGGGTCGGTTCAGCGCCAGGTAGATCAACACGAACGAGATGGAGACTAGACCATGCCGAACGAAGTTGCGGCGTGAATACATGAACTGAATCTCAGTGCCCCAAAGGAGCCCCGTGCGAGTGGTTGGAGCATGGGCCTACTATCTCTAGATAAACATGGACAAAACAATTCAGCGCAAAATTCATACGCCGTCTAATTACCTAAGTAATTCAAGTTTGAAAATGGCTCACCGCTTTCAACGCAGGGGCGGAATTAAAGCGCAGGTCGCGTTCATGCTATGGGTTAGGCGGTTAAGGCGGTCAGTCTTGCAGAATCCACTCTCGGGAGCGTTCGACGAACTCAAAACCATAGCGCTGCCATGGAGCATCCGGAGCCTCAATGCGGGCAGCTCGGACCTTGCCCACGTAACGGTCTTGTCCGGCCGATGAGACGAATACGTCCAGAGTCGCATCCGTGGCCAGAGCGACGGTAAAACCGCAAAGAAATCCTCCTGCGCTCACATTCTCGGTAGTGGCAAGCTGTTCGAAAGTTCGGCCGGCTTCATCTTTCCCCTTGAGTTTCAGAATCAGACGCATGCGCACGCGGACATGTTTTCGCCGCTCGGGGCGTTGCGACTGAATTTCTTCGGCGAGTCGTTTCTTCAGATCCACAAAATTGACCGGCTTCTCAAAAAAACCACGCGCGCCAAGCGAAGCGACGTGTTCGCGATATTTTGCGGCAGACTCTCCGCTCACTATAAAAATAGGAATTCGTGAGGTATAGCTGAGAGTGTGAAGGCTTTGGCATAACTCAAAGCCGGAGGTGTTGGGCATCATCAGATCAAGCAAGATAGCGTCCGGTTTGTGCTCGAGAGCAAGCCCCAGCGCCTGAACCGGATTTCCCGTGTCGATAACCTCATAGGTGCCCGCAAGCCGGATCTTCATGAGATTCCGGAGAGCATCATCGTCATCCACGATCAGGATCTTAGGCATTGTTCGGTCCTTTTCTCAATCGCTGGTCCAAGAATAGCGTTACGTGGCCGAAGCTGCGATTTTGCGATCCAAAACTTCCCGAATCTTGCGAGCCAGCGCTTCGCGAGTAAAAGGTTTTTGCAGAAAGTTGCTACCTTCGGCCAGCACCCCGTGGGCTCCAACGGTCTGGCCTGTATAACCCGACATGTAAAGCACAACAATATCGGGAGAGCTCGCGAGAATCTGATCCGCGAGGACTCTTCCACTCATGCCCGGCATGACTACGTCGGTAAGAAGCAGATCTATACGACGCCCCGGTTGGCCGCTGATCTCAAGAGCAGCTGACCCGCTGCTCGCTTCCAGTACGGTATAGCCACATGATTCGAGCATATGCACGGCAAGAACCCGCAACGAAGGATCATCTTCTACTAACAGAATAGTCTCACTTCCGCGCAAGGATGCAACCACCGCTGTACCCGTATCGGCATCGATGGCCTGATCCACTTTAGGCAGATAAATTTCGAAAGAAGTACCTACGCCAGGTTCGCTGGAAACGTCGATATAGCCATTGCTCTGCTTAACGATTCCGTAAACTGTAGATAGTCCCAGGCCGGTTCCCTTTCCTTTTTCCTTCGTAGTGAAGAAGGGCTCGAAGATACGAGCTTTGGTTCGCGCGTCCATTCCAGTTCCGGTATCTGAAACTTTTAACAGGATATAGTCGCCAACATTCACGGGGAACGGATAACGCCGGATAAAATTCTCGTCCATGTAGAAGTTCGAAGTGGAAAGGGTGAGCTTGCCGCCGTTTGGCATGGCGTCGCGAGCATTCACCGCGAGATTGAGAAGGACCTGTTCAATTTGGGTTTCATCGGCTTTGATCCGTGCCAGAGAAGTATTCAGGTCAGTTCTGAGTTCGACGTCCTCTCCGATCAGGCGCTTCAACATCTTTTCGATGTCTTTGACTACAGCGTTCAAATCGATCACTTTGGGGTCCAGCACTTGCTGCCGGCTGAAGGCCAAAAGCTGACGCGTAAGCGAAGCGGCCCGATGCCCAGCCTTTAGAATTTCGTCGACGCTGGAGCGCAGGGGGTGAGTTGTGTCCAGCCCTTCCTGCGCCAGTTCCCCGTAACCGATGATCACGCCAAGAAGATTATTGAAATCGTGTGCGACTCCACCGGAAAGTCGACCTACCGCCTCCATCTTTTGGACTTGGCGAAACTGTTCTTCAAGTTGCTTGCGGTTGGTGATGTCGCGGTTCACGATGATCAGTTTTTCGACTGAACCATACTGGTCAACGATGGTGCTGGCCATAGATTCCAGAACCAGCCAATTGCCGTTTTTATGGCGCATGCGGTACTCCACGCTCTGGCCAATGCCAGTCCGGCGCGCCTCAACGGCAGCCTTTTTTACCTTTTCGACGTCCTCTGGATGAATCTGCTCGAGGCCCTCGGTACCCTCGATTTCGTTAGGAACATAGCCCAAAATTTTTTCGTACGACGGGCTGTTATACAGTCTCTGGCCATCCACTCCTACAACCGCAATCATGTCGGCGGCGTTTTCTGTGATGAGACGGAAGAGTTCTTCGCGCGCGATGAGCTGCTTTCGAACCTGTTGCACCTGAAAATGCTGGTACACCGTATAAATGTCGAACAGAAGAACCATTCCCACCAAGCCCATGACCGTATCGCCGATTGGGGCAGAGTCAAACGAAGCCCAGTGCGCGTGGAGGATGGGTAATACAAATGAGATGATGCCCAGGGTGAGCAGGAGAGTGATGAGAACGGCACACGACCAAAGCCACCAGTCGCGTTTCTCAACCGCGCGCATCCGTTCGCGCAGGCTCAATCCTTGGAAAGGCACGTTAGCGTTCGGCTTTGTTCCAGGGATACCACTCATGCATTTTCCGCGATAAGAGGAACCTTCTCATGCTGCAAAAACAACGGCGCGCCACCTGTTCGGCATGTACGCGCCAGTAAGCCGACGATGGATGACGACAAGCCAGCAAGAGGACAACTCGTGCGCAAGCACCGAAGGGGCTTACAATTTTGCATTTCGAAGTTTTCCCCAAGCTAATGGTACAGGTCGGAAATCGTTAGTAGCCGTTCAGACTTTGTTACGAAATCCGAACACGATTGAGAGGTCCCGGGTGCTAAACATCGCCCGCATCAAGGGCTCTCTTGTCGTTACGGGTCAAAACGAGAGCTGCCACGGCAAACCGCTCTGAATAGCTCCCCACGTTATCGAGCAGACCCACACAATAGTAATTATAAGCAAGACGGCACCGATGACAAAATACTTTGTGAGCTGCGGCTGCATGAACGCTCCTTGCTATCAAAAAAGTCTGCGTCACATTCGCAATCGCACTGTTTACTACGTCACAACATTTTACGAAATCCGAACAGCAAGTACCGTAGCCCTCTCGAACCGAGCTGTCGGCCGCCATCAATGACCTTAGTAACTTTACCGAACCGATATAGGCAATACAGAATTGACCATAGGGTCAAGCGAAACTGCTCTTCAGTCGGAATACATACCAGTCCTGATAGTTAGATGACCTTAATTTCCTAGAAACGACAGGCAATCTTCATGAAGTGCCGGATTATCGCCGTTCTGGGCACCAGGCCAGAAGCGATTAAGTTAGCGTTGGTTATTCATGCCCTGCGACAGAGGTCTGACGAATTTGAAACCGCTGTCATTCACACCGGGCAGCATCGGACGATGCTGGACAGTGCCTTACAGTTCTTCAAAATCAAGCCCGATTTTGATTTGGCAGTCATGCGCCCTAATCAGACGCTGAACTCCCTCACGGGACGGGTTTTGGACACGGTAGAGAATGCATGCCAGCGCTTCGAACCCAATATGGTGCTGGTGCAAGGCGATACCACTACCGCTTTCGCGTCGGCGCTGGCGGCGTATTACTGCAAGATTCCCGTAGGCCATATTGAAGCAGGCCTGCGCAGTCACAACCTTTACGATCCATTTCCCGAAGAAGCGAACCGGAGACTGGCCTCGGTCCTTTCGGAAATTCACTTTGCTCCGACCGCATTGGCGCGGGAAAACCTGTTGGCCGAAGGCGTCTCCGCGGAAAAGATTGTAGTGACTGGTAACACCGTGATTGACACGCTTCGCGCACTGAGCGTTTTGCCGCATTCCTGGGAAAACACTCCTCTCGCCGACATTCCAGACGACAATTCCCGTTTGGTTCTCGTGACTTCTCATCGGAGGGAATCTTGGGGTGCAGATCAGGAACACATGTGCATGGCGCTGAAGGATCTGGTCAAACAGCATAAGGACATTCGTGTTATTTATCCGGTGCACATGAATCCGAATGTGCGCGGTACGGTGAATGCATTGCTGCAAAATGTAGAACGGATCCATCTTACCGAGCCGCTGGATTACATCACGTTTGTTAGCGTGCTGCGCCGATGTTTTCTCGTCCTAACGGATTCGGGCGGCATTCAAGAGGAAGCGCCAACCTTCGGCAAACCCGTCCTTGTCCTACGAAAACTGACGGAGCGCCCGGAAGCGGCGCAGTTTGGCATGGCCAAGATCATTGGCATGTCGCGCGATGCAATCGTTCAGGAAACTACGCACTTACTCAACGACGCGCTTGCCTATCAGGATATGTCCCAAGGACAAAATCCCTATGGGGATGGTCACAGTTCGGAGAGGATCGTTGAGGCAATTATTCGTTGGCATCAAAAGAAGACTCCACTCCTAGAAGCTGAGAAACAATTCAAGTTGCCGCCCAGACCGCAGCCCCGTCGCCGGAAAAGCGACTTTGGGCGGCAGGAAAGCAAAGGCGCCGCGGCAGGTAAGGAGTGAGCAAGCAGTACTTGCCTTCCGGTCGCATGCCATGATTTACCTTCTCAGTCTCATCGTCTTTGCTATCTGCATCTATACAGCCCGCCACTACTTTTTTACGCTCAATCGCCTTTTTGGTTTTCAACGACATCCTTATATCGACATTGACACGGCTGACTGGCCGCCCGTCACTGTGCTGGTGGCGGCTCATAACGAAGAGAAGGTTATCGCGAACATTCTCGGCGCTTTGATGACAGTGAAGTATCCAGAGAACAAGATGCTGATCGTTCCGGTCAATGACCGGTCCACTGACCGTACGCGCGAGATTATCGATCAGTTTGTGCAAGAGTTCCCCGGACGCATTCGCCCCTTCCATCGCAGCTCAGGCAAAGGCGGCAAGGCCGCGGCTCTGAAAGATGCAATGGAATTGGTGGATACCGAGGTCATTCTTATATTCGACGCGGACTACATTCCGGGCGCAGGACTCATCAAGCAACTGGTGGCGCCGTTCTTTGACCCGGAGGTTGGCGGAGTTATGGGCCGCGTGGTGCCGCTGAATGCTGGCACGAATTTGCTGACACGCTTGCTGGACCTGGAACGTTCGGGAGGATATCAGGTGGATCAGCAAGCGCGCATGAACCTTCGCCTCGTCCCTCAACATGGAGGTACGGTCGCGGGCGTGAGATTGAGCGCTCTGCGGGAAATTGGCGGCTGGAATGACAATTCGCTCACTGAAGATACGGACCTAACCTATCGACTCTTGCTGAATGGATGGAAGACGGCTTATCAGAATCGCTCCGAATGCTACGAAGAAGTTCCTGAAGTATGGCCCGTTCGCATCAAGCAGATCATGCGCTGGGCGAAGGGTCATAACCAGGCTATGGCGACTTATAGCTTGCAGTTATTGCTGGGGAAGCATCGTGCCACCCTCAGGGAGCGAATTGACGGGACATTATTGCTTGGGGTCTATGTTATGGCGCCGGTTACTTTACTCGGCTGGGCGCTGGCCCTCGGAGTGTTTTATCAGGGCGTCGCTCCACTGCATGGCGTAATCGCGGTGCTTTCACTCACGTGTTACGCCGCGCTGGGCAATCTTGCCGCATTCTTTGAAATCGCGGCAGCCGCCCGATTGGATGGCACACGTAAACGAATCTGCCTATTGCCGTTCCTCATTCTAGGATTTGCTGTAAGCATCTTCTCGGTCTCTTGGGCCGCTCTGTCGCAGGTCAGTGATCTTATAACCGGAGCGGAGTTTCATTGGGATAAAACCGAGCGTTTTCGGAAGGCTCTGTGAATCCTTATCTCGCAGTGGCCGCTTTGATTTTTCTGATTGGCGTGATGTTCTTGCTGCCTCTTGTCCCAGCATGGATTGAATTGCGTTCTAAGTCGGATGCGGTGCCGCTCAACGTGGTGCAACAAAATGCGGGCGAAATTCGTCACTTCGCTAACGGTTTCCGATCGTATATCGGAGCCCTTGAGCCCATCATGCAACACTGTGTGAACTCCGGAGGAATGGACGCTGGCGCGCTCTCGAATGGTGAGGACTATGTGGTGCTGGGCCGGACCGACGAGATTCAAATGCGCGCTCTCGCGGAGCAGGATGCGGTTCACCCGGTTCTAATCATGGCGGCAGTTGATGTTGTCATACCCACGGACGCTAAGTTCTCGAAAGATATCTATGCCGCTGGCCAATTCCAAAGCGGGGAGAGAGGCAACTTCCGGGCGATTCTAGGAGAACTCAACGTTCATCTCGGCAAGGCCAACAGCGTGCTACGTTGGGTGCATTCTGTCGGAGAATTTACTGCCGACCTTGGCTGCAGGTTATACGGGCGCATTTCTTCGGACTTGCTGATACGCCTTCACGCCGATTGCAATTTTATGCGGATGAATGCCCCTCGAATCGAGATCGGGGCCGCTGAGGCAGAACCCGGCTCGATCACACCTGCGAATTCTCAAGCGCCAACCCTCCTGCGTTTTATACACGACGGCGACTTCGAAGTTCACGCGGGCGAGATTGTCGCGAGCAACATGGTGATTCGAGGCACCCTTCATATCCACTCCGGCGCGCG
This sequence comes from Acidobacteriaceae bacterium, assembly GCA_003132445.1. Classification (GTDB taxonomy): domain Bacteria; phylum Acidobacteriota; class Terriglobia; order Terriglobales; family Acidobacteriaceae; genus Sulfotelmatobacter. Next base: position 16,606 of record PKXU01000187.1, read on the forward strand.
TGTGTGTGGCAGCGTGAAGGTTCTGAAGGATGTGTTGATCGACGAAGGCGTCGCTGTAGAAGGAAGCCTGATCGGCGGGAGAAGAATGCGCATCGGTCCGCACTGCACTATCCACGGACCGGTAATTGCCGAGCACGAACTGGTCATCGACGGCGGAACTCGATGCGGCACGGAGGAATGTCCTACGACGGTCAGCGCGCCACACATCGAGGTGGAAGAGGGCGTGGTCGTGTTCGGCACGTTATGGGCCCGTGAACATGGGCATGTGGCGGCTAGAGCATGAAAAACCGCCGAATTCTCGCGATTAGCGGTGGGATGCTGGTGATCCTGATTGCGTGGATGATCGTGTCATTGGCAACGCGCGATCGGTTTCGGTCGACCGCCGATCGCCTGCTGCTGCTGGTGCCGGACGGCATAAGTTTCTCCGATCCCAGGGTAGCGATGTGGCTGGACGCAGGTAGCGAAGAAGGTCTTCACGTAATCCCGGTTCATGATTCCGAATTTCTCAGTCCTCTATGGGAAGAATCCAAGTATGCGGGCGTGATTTTGCCGGATTCCATCCATCAGAAGGCCAGCGACTTGTTCGTTGCGACTTTATATCGCTATGTGGCCGGCGGTGGAAACGTCATGTTGACCTACGATGCCGGCAACTTCTCATTGAACGGCACGTTTGCGCCCGGGCGATCCCGGCTATCAGACCTGGCGGGGGTAGACTATGCCCTTTACGACACGTTGGGGGATAAGTTAGTTCAATGGCATAAGCTTACTACTACGAGCACAGTTGTTCATCAACTGCAAATACCACCGGGAAAGTATTATCCCTATCACGCTGAGAGTAATACCTCCATACCCAAAACCAATTCTCCTATTTCTCCGGCGAGCACGTTTGAGACTGAACTCAGACGCTACAAATACGGCGACCTGCAGTATCCCAGTTTTGTAACTACGGGCAACTATACGGGCAAGGTTTTATTCCGCTCACCCGACGGGCTGGTGGCCGGCGAACATTCTTATAAAAAAGGCACCGTGTTATTTGTGAACCTTCCATTGGGGTATTTGAAGGGAAACACTGACGGTTTGCTGTTGCATGTCTTCCTGAAATATTTCGCGGAGCACACGCTTTCCCTACCATATTTAATGCCAGTTCCAGACGGGGTGGGTGGGCTGGTCTTGAACTGGCATATTGACTCCAACGCTGCCATCAAGCCATTGCAGGAAATAAGCGGTTGGAAACTGATGCAACAGGGACCGTATTCCATCCACATCACTGCCGGCCCCGACGCCCAGCAGGAGGGAGACAAAAAGGGCTTCGACGTTGACCACAATCCTGTAAGTCAGGGGTTGATCCGCGAGTTCGTAAGCCTCGGTTATGCAGTTGGCAGTCATGGCGGCTGGATTCACGATTATTTTTCTGCTCATGTCGAGACCGACAATCCGAAAGACCTGGAAAAGTTTCTGGCGCTGAACAAAGATGCACTGGAAAGAGCCACCGACAAACCGGTTGTCGAATATTCAGCGCCGAACGGCAATCAGCCGCCCTGGGTAACGCACTGGCTGGAGTCTCACGGCTTCGTCGCCTATTACTTCACCGGGGATACAGGCATGGGACCGACGCAGGGTTACAGGAATGGCGAGCGCGAAGCTGGCAACGTGTGGGCTTTTCCGATTCTGCATCTCGATCGCGCAGCCGGTTTCGAGGAAATGAGCAGCGAAGGGTATTCGGCCTCCGAGATCGAAAGCTGGGTTACGGCTATCACGGATTTCGCCGCGGACCAAAGGACGGTGAGGCTGGTCTATTTCCATCCTCCTGGAATTCTGCAATACCACGACCTTGTCGATCGCTGGCTCGAGCAAACGGCGCGCCTGCAGGCAGCGGGACGATTCCGTTGGTACACCATGACCAGCCTCGCCAACTTTCTAAACTCGCGGAAGCAGGTGAAGTGGAAAGTGTCGGAGAAGAGTGGCCTTTATACCGTGGAAGCAACCCATCCAGAGACGTTAGAGCATGAAACATGGCGGCTTTCGGCAATTCAGTTTGCCGAACCGAAGATCGTGGAAGGAACCGCCAAGGTTGTCCGGGACAGTGACGCATGGATGATCATCGCCGGCGACGGGAAAGAGCTTCGGTTTGAAACCGAGAAACTAACCAAATGACAAACGGTTTACATCGACGGCTCCGTTTGGCTCTTGTTAGTTTGCTCGCGACCCTTGTCATAGTGCCGCGCTCGCTGGCGCAAGCACCGACTGTTTCAGTAAATGCTGCTGCGTCCGATTCGGATTCAGCCAACGCTGAGCAAACTTCTCCGCAGCAACCCGACGCGAATGCGCCTCCGCAACAGGGACCGAAACAATTGACTGACTATGTTGAAGCGGGCGGCGATTATCTGGATTTATCCAACGGCTTCGGATACTGGGCAGGTGGTTATGCTCGCGGCACGGTCACCAAGGGCAACAACATCGTGAATGCAGAGGTAAACGGGCAGCACGAGTTCGGTAACGCTGGCGTCTACCTGGCCGCTGGAGATACGTATAATTTCAACCCTAATTGGTACGGCTCGGCGACGGTTGGCTCGAGTGTGGGTGGTTTTTTTTGGCCGCGTCTGCGGGGCGATGGATTCATCAACAAAAAGTGGATGAGTAGCAAACAGTTGGTCACGACTGTTGGCTTCGGTTATTACGCGGCGAAAGACGTTCACCGCGATTCCAGCTTCTTCGTGGGAAGCACATATTATTTTACGAAGCCGTGGATCCTTGAAGAAGGAATTCGTTTCAACGTCAGCAATCCAGGATCGGTCTTCTCGCCCGCGGCATTTGTAGCCGTGACCCAGGGACGAAACAAGCAGCACTACCTCACGCTTCGCACTGGATTCGGTAAGGAGGCATTTCAACTTATTGGTCCCAGTGTAACCATTAGCGATTTTCAAAGCCAAACTTTGACCGTCACCTGGCGTCAGTGGGTGAGTACGAACTGGGGTATGAATTTCGTTGCGGACTACTATCACAACCCTTTTTACCAGAGAGGTGGGACCAGCCTTGGACTCTTCCGGGAGTTTTAAGCTCCATGAAAAGTCGAGCGCCAGGCCGGATGTCGCGAAAGTGGTCGGCGCTCCACGTCCGCGCGGACATCGAGGCGAGGTCATCCACATGCATCGGGCGTTCACTCATTTCCGCCTGGGGCCAACCAATCTGGTTAACGCAGTTTCTCTTTTTGCATTTTTTCAATTCGTCTGGTTGCGGTTTCTGCCGGATGTGTGCCGGTTCTGGAATTGGGTTCTGCTGCTGGGTGTTCGCGTCTTACCTTTACGCGCAGAAGTTGCTGTGTCGCACCATCATCTGACGCATCTTATCCGCTTCGATATTAGTTACCTTCGCATGGAGCCTGTGCTGCCGAGCCCTTTGGTCTGGTCCTTAACTTGTGCTGTCACCCTGATGCTCTTCGCCAGCACGTTTTTTCTGTCCGAAAGGTTTATCCCGATCAAATATTTATTGCGTGGACTTCTGTTGGTACCGGCAACGGCTTTGTTCTATTTCGTATTTTTGCCGGCAGCTTTTCCTCACACTCCTGACAGTTATATGGAAGGTTTGGTCATGGCCGGTCTCGCATTGATCTCTACGGTTCCGCTGTTGTACGGCTTGACTTACTACATTTTCGATTTCGGATTGCTTAAAAAAGCATTCCTCACAGCCATTACGATGACGCACCTAACATTATTTTTGCCGCTCCAAATCCTTCTGCAAGCTCTGTTTCTACAAAAAACCGTGATGTTCATGCCGGTGCTCTACATCATCTTCGGCATGCCCGTAGATATTCTCATCATCGTTGCGCTTTATTCATGGGGTATGACGTGGTCCTTTCGATCGGCCACTTCGGCTTGACGTTGCTTCCAAGCCGACTGTGAGACTGCTGGCGGCCGGATAACGATTGGTACGGAAGTAATCTCGAACCCTCAGTCATTCGACGATAGCATAACGTCGAGCTTGGAATTAGTTGCGACTACGGTGGGGGCTCGGCATGCGAATGCGGCGGGTTTTCGTTTCACTGGCAGCCAGCGCCTGCTTGTGCACGACTGTCGCATCCGCACAGGAGGCGCCATCGCTCGGAGATGTCGCGCGGCAAGCCCGTCTGCAAAAACAACAGAAGGACGCCGCCGCCAAAAAAGACGGCGTCTCAAAAGATCCATCCATTCAAGATGCGGCCGACGCGGACCCCAGCGCGAAAAATACGAGACCGTCCAAAGCGCCCCACGTCATCACCAACGACGACATCCCCTCGCACGCGGCATCTGCCTCGACATCTAAGACCGGCCCTCAGCCTGCGGACACAAGCGAGCAGCTAGGCAGTGTCAACGCACCGGCTGCAGCCGAACAATGGAAGTTCGCGATCCAGACACAGAAAAGTGCTATTGCTTCGTTGCAGGGTCAAATCGACAGCCTCAATGATTCCGTCCACTACGCGGGAGCAAACTGCGTTGAAAACTGCGTACAGTGGAATGAACGCCAGAAACAGAAGCAGGATCAGGTAGAAAACATGAAGTCGCAATTAGAACAGCAGCAAAAGCGTCTGGAGGATCTGCAGGAAGCAGCCCGTAAGCAAGGCTTCGGAAGCTCCGTCTACGACCCGTAGGTGAAATAGGTCGCAGGCCATGTGGCGGCACGCCTCAGCTGTCCCGCCTAGGCGAAGCGGAGCGGAATAAAGATGCACAGAAACAAATCCTGCGCGATTTTCGCATTTCCAAAAACTGCCGCGTCGTGCGAAATTAGTTCATGCCTCTAGTCGTTCGTCCTTCGCCCATTCATTCCGTCGGTGTCTTCACATCAGCGCCAATTCGCAAGGGAACTCGTGTAGTGGAATATGACGGGGAACGAATCACCGCCGATGAAGCCGACCGCCGGTATAGCGGTGTCGCTCGCACATACCTTTATGGCTTGGATGATGGAAAAACCGTGATCGATGGCCACGGCCTGGGCGCGTATCTGAACCACTCCTGCGATCCCAACTGTGAAGTCGACGAAATCAAAGGCCGCGTCTGGATCTTCGCCGTCCGCGACATCGCCGCCGGCGAAGAATTACTCTGGGACTACAACCTTTACGATGACGACGATCCCGCGCCGTGCCACTGCGGCTCGCCCAAGTGCCGCGGAACTATGTATTCCCGCGAGTGGATGGCGAAGATGCGCCGCAAAGAAGCCCGCAAGAAAAAACGAAAATCCCCGAATGTGCGGAGAAACAAGGCTAAGAAGATTAGACCGGCCCGGGAAGCGGCCGCATAAAAAGCCACATGAAGAGCTGTAGTGGCTCCGTCTCGACCGACCGCGGCTGCCACAGTTACCACGCCCCAGCCGAGAAGCGGCGGAAGAACGCGATCCACGGCTCAATCCCCGAAGGGGCGAAAGAAGCTCTACGCCTCGGACTCCACTGGCACCGCCGCCGGCGCCCTCCCGTGTTCCCGCCATCCCTCGATAATCAGATACAGCACGGGAATGAAAAATAAATTCAGGATGGTCGACATAATCATTCCGCCGAACACCGTCGTGCCCACAGAATGCCGCCCATTTTCGCCCGCCCCTGACGCCACCACCAACGGCACCACACCAAGAATGAAAGCCAGCGATGTCATTAAAATCGGGCGTAACCGAATCGTCGCCGCTTGCACCGCCGCTTCCATCAAGGGCATCCCGCGCTCGCGCAACTGCTCCGAGAACTCCACGATCAAGATTGCATTCTTGCTCGACAGCCCGACGAGCATGACCAGCCCCACCTGGCAGAAGACATCATTTTGCAATCCGCGAATCCATTGCGCCCCCAGCGCTCCCAGCAGCGCCATAGGCACGGCCAACAAAACGATAAAGGGCAGAACGAAGCTCTCGTATTGCGCAGAGAGAGTCAGATAAACCACCAGCGTCCCCAGCCCAAACAGAATCAGAGACGTACCGCCCGCTGCCAATTCTTCCAACGACAGCCCCGTCCAACTATAGGCAAAACCCTGGGGCATGTTCTTCGCTAGCTGTTCCATGGTTGCGATCGCCTGCCCGGAACTATATCCGGGCGCCGGCGAGCCGTCGATTTCCGCCGAGCGAAAAAGATTGTAGTGACTGATCACCTGAGGGGTTGTCGTCTGCGTGATGCTGATCAGATTGTCGAGCGGCACCATCGCTCCAGTGTCGGAGCGCACGTAAAACTGCTTCATGTCCTGCGCTTTCGCCCGAAACTGCTTATCGGCCTGAACGTACACGCGGTAGGAGCGATTGTTGAAATCGAAATCGTTCACATACGACGAGCCCATATAAATGCCCAGCGTATCCGTTATCTGCGAAAGCGGTACGTGCAGGCTTTTTGCCTTCTCGCGGTCAATAGTCACCAGATATTGCGGATCGTTCGCGGTAAACGACGTAAAAAGCCGCGTCAAATCTTTCTGTTGCGCCCCTTGCTGAATCAATGCTTGCGTCGTACTGGCCAGTTCTTCGAGTTTATGAGCGGCCTGATCCTGCACTACAAATTGAAAACCGCCGAACTGGCCCAATCCTTGAATCGGCGGCGGCAATGTCGGAAACACGATTGCTCCCGAAATTCCAAACATCCGTGGGCGAATCCGGTTCAAAATCGCCGACGCGCTATGCTCTTCCCCTTTGCGCTGCGAATAAGCTTTCAGCGGAACAAAAATAAGTCCCTGATTCGCCGCGGCTCCCGCAAAGCTGAACCCAGCAATGGAGAACGTTCCTTGAAGTTCAGGTTCATTCGCGAGCAGCCCCGCAACCTGCTTTCCAATCGCCTTGGTATATTCCAGCGAAGCTCCCGAAGGCGCCTGAATCACAATGATGAAATATCCCTGATCCTCGTCGGGCACGAACCCGGTGGGCACGCGCGTGAATACAAAATAAGTGAATCCCAGGCCGGCAAAAAACAGCACGGCCATCGCCAGTTTGTATTGCAGCACATGATGTAGCAGCCTGCGGTACCCACGGGTGACTAAAGTGACGCCGTCATCAAACTTTTGTAGCCACCACCACTTTTGGTGGTGACCTCCGCTCAGAAAGATCGCCGCCAGCACTGGAGCCAGAGTGAGTGCGTTGAAGGCAGAAATGGCAATGGAAAATGCGATGGTCAGTGCAAACTGGCGAAAGAGAATGCCGGTTGTCCCGGGGAAAAAAGCGACCGGCACGAAAACGGCAACCAGCACCAGCGAGGTGGCGATGACTGCGCTGGTAATCTCGGCGGTAGCTGCTGCCGCCGCTTTGTGGGAATCGTGTTCGCCCTCAGTAATGTGGCGCTCAATATTCTCAATCACGACGATGGCGTCGTCGACAACTAGGCCGGTCGCCAGTGTGATACCGAACAACGTCAGCGTGTTTACGGAGAAGCCGAGTAACTTCACGAAGACGAAAGTTCCGATGAGCGAAACTGGAGTGGCGATAAAGTGAATCATCGTCGTCCTCCAGTCGCCGAGAAAAATAAAGATCACTAAGATGACCAGCAGGATCGCCGAACCCACCGTGTAAACTACGTCCCGGATTGATTCCCCGACCGCATCCGTGGTGTCGAACGCAACTTTATAGTGCATGCCGGGCGGAAAACTTTTCGACAGCCGGTCCAGCTCTGCAATCGCGCGCCGGTCCACATCGAGCGCGTTCGCGGTCGAAAGTTGCGTCACACCCATGCCCACTGCATCTTGCCCATTGAATTGCAGATCGTTAGCGTAGGTCTCTGCACCCAGTTCGGCGTGTCCCACATCTTTTAGGCGGACCAACGTCCCATCAGCGTTGGTCTTAAGAATGATATTGTCGAATTGCGCAGGCTCGCTCAATCGACCGACGGCTCGCACGCTTACCTGATACTGCTGTCCCGCGACTGCCGGCTGCTGTCCGACCTGCCCTGCTGCGACTTCCACATTCTGTTCCGAAAGAGCATTCACCACGTCCGGCGCCGTTAGTCCGCGACCTGCCATCCGTACCGGATCCAACCATAGCCGCATCGAGTACTTGCGTTCGCCGAAAATGATTACGTCCGCGACTCCCGGAATGCGCTTCAGCGCATCGCGCACGTACACGTCGAGATAGTTACTCATGAACAGCGTCGAATATTGGTTGTTGTCCGCGAATACGGCGGACCCAAAGACAAAGTTTTGGGAGGTTTTTGCTGTGGTGATGCCGACAGCTTTCACCGAAGCGGGCAACCGTCCTTGAGCCGTGTTTACGCGATTCTGAATGTCGACGGTGGCCAGATCGGGATCGCGATTCAGGTCAAATGTGGCGGTGATACTGCTGGTCCCGTCGTTTCCGCTGGTAGAAGAGATGTACTTCATCCCCTCCGCGCCATTGATCTGTTGCTCCAGGGGAATCGTCACCGCGCTCTCAACCGTTTGCGCGCTTGCGCCAATATAAGTGCTGGTTACGCCGACTTGCGGCGGCGCGAGATTGGGAAACTGCGCGATCGGCAGAGTCGGCAAGACCGCCGTTCCTGCCAGAACAATGAGCAGCGCGCACACCGTGGCGAATACCGGACGTTGAATGAAGAATTTAACAAACATGAAGATTCCCGTGAGGGCGGAGTGCGCCGCTCGATCAAGCTCCACATCTAGTGAAAAACGGCTTCCGGCTTCCGTACCCGGCCTCCGGGATCAAGCCGCTGGATGCAATCAACACCACTGTTTGTTGAATTTTTCGAAGCGTAAGTCCAAAGCCGGAAGCCGAGAGCCGGACGCCGAAAGCCTAGCCCTGCGGAATCACCGGCACCCCGTCCCGCAGAAATTGCGTCCCAGAAATGATTATCTTATCCCCCGCCTTGAGGCCGCCCTCTACCTCATAATCGTTGCCCACAGTCAGTCCGATAGTGAGAGGTTTTTGCCGTGCCACAAACGAGCCCCCATTCTGGGGCTCGGCCACGAAAGCAAAATACTGACCGCCCAGCCGCGATACGGCAAGGATGGGAACTTCCGGGTTGCGATGCGTTCCCCAAACGATGCGCGCCCGAATGAACTGCGATTGCCGGAGCGCTTCGTTTCCGTTAGTAATCTGCGCCTTTACCAGCACCGTCTGAGTGGTGTTATCCACCTGCGGAGAAATAAAACTAATTCGCGAATTGGCGAGCACTTTGCCATCGCTATCGAGCACTTGCACCGGCAGATTCATTTTGAGCTGCGCCGAGTGCTCGATGGGCACATAGACATATGCTTCCAGGCTTCCCGGCTTGTCGACCGTCGTTAGTACCGTGGAAGTCGTCACCCGATCGCCTACCCGCACCGGAATGTCTCCCACCACTCCAGCGCGCGGCGCGACCACTCTGTAATAATGAAGTTGTACTTCTTGCTCGCGCACGTTCGCATCCAGCGAATCCATTTGCGCCTGGGCCGCATCCAGTGTCGATTTCGCCTGTTCCAAATCCTGTTTGCTCACCACGCCCGCCGAAGAAAGTCCTACCGCACGATCATACTGTTTCTTTGCCCAGTCCAGACTTGCCTGCTGCGCGGCGCGGGCGCTCTCCTGGCTTTTTACCGTAGCCTGCTGCTTGAGCGGATCGATTTCGATCAGCGCAGCGCCCGCTGCAACTCGCTCGCCCGAGTGCACAAAAATTTGCGTCACCTGCCCTTCGACCTGGGGCATAATCACGGCCGAATCGCGTGACTTCACTGTGGCCACGTACTCCGAGGCATCGTCTACTGGTACGGCCCGCGCCTCCAGCACCTTGACGGGCATAGCGCCGGGCCCACTGGCGTGAGGATTCTGCGCTGCATTCGAGCACCCCAGAGCGATGGCAGCGGCAGCCAAGGCTGCGACCAACAAGACAATTGCCCTATATCGTTGAAAGTTATTTGCCATAACTCCTTACGCGGTCAAAGACTTTCGTTAACCGAAACTCAGAAATGTGTACGTACCTGACGTTAATAGCGATTCCGAGACAATTTCGCTTTGCTGTAAAGATTCCTCAAGTACGCTCGAGGACGCAAAATAATCCGCTCAAGGCCACAATCCCCTCTGTTTTTCTCTTCTATGCCATCTATGGTTAGATCGTCGGAGCCGTTCGCGAAGTTACGGTTTCAGTTCTAGAAATACCCCGGCGTATCGATTCAGCGTAGGTGGCCATCGGTGCCGCCGGGTATGCCGGCCGCTTTTGGCCAGGCGGTCGTGCCGGCCGTCTTATTGATTGTCAAGGGAACAGCGCTGGAAACGCACCGACCGCGCAAACATCCACCTGCACGCTTCGCGCCGCTTCCGGCCCGCTTCTACTTTTTCACTGCGATCCCCAACTCCCGCAATTGCCGCTCGCTCACGGGCGTTGGCGCGTCGCACATCAAATCCACCGCGCGTGCAGTCTTGGGAAAGGGAATTACCTCGCGCAAGCTTTCGGCGCCCGCAAGAATCATCACGATACGATCCAGTCCCAGCGCAATCCCTCCATGCGGAGGCGTGCCATATTCCAACGCTTCCAGAAAGAATCCGAAGCGCGACTTCGCTTCTTCCTCGGTCATTCCCAGCGCGCGAAAAATCTTGCTCTGAATATCCTTGCGGTGAATACGAATCGATCCCGATCCCAGTTCCGTGCCATTGAGCACAACATCGTATGCCAAAGCCCGTACCGCGCTTAAGGTCGACTGCGGATCGTTCACGGACTCTACGCCCGCCTCCAATAAACCCATGTCCTGCTCATGCGGCGAGGTAAACGGATGATGCGCTGCCATCCACTGCTTCTCGCCTTCATCCCACTCAAACATGGGAAAATTGGTCACCCACAAAAACCGGAAGTCCTTCGCGGGATCCCCGGATTTTTTGAAAATTCCATGCCGCTCCGCATATTTCTGCGCCAACGCCAACCGCAGCAATCCCGCCGATGCGTAGATCGCCAGCTCCGCCGGCGTCACCTTCCGGTGCGTGGGCATCGCCGTCTGCGGCCCAGCCTGCGCCGAACCAGCCACCAGCACGATCAGATCGCCGTCCTCCATGCCAGTCTTTTTCGCGATCGCGGCCGCCGCGTCGGGAAATTTATTCCCAATACGCTTGAAGTCTTCGAAAACCTTCGCTCCACCCTTGGCGTGAAACATTGGCTTGAGGTCGTCCCGCTCTTTGCGTGAAAGCTCGCCAACCTTCGGAGTGCGAATCGCAATGACCGGCAGATTCGCATTGATCGCCAATTCCTGCAGATTCTCCTCCGTGAAACACTCGCGTACGTCAGTAAACGCAGGCAGCCGCAAATCCGGCTTGTCAATTCCATACAGCCGAATCGCTTCGTCATAATCCATGCGCNNATACGACATCTCCAGATCGATCTGCGTAAACTCCGGCTGCCGGTCGGCCCGCAAGTCTTCATCGCGGAAGCAGCGCACGATCTGAAAATATTTGTCGAATCCCGAGATCATCAGAATCTGCTTGAACAATTGCGGCGACTGCGGCAGAGCGTAGAACGCTCCCGGCTGCACCCGGCTCGGCACCAAATAGTCGCGTGCTCCCTCCGGCGTCGATCGAGTCATGAACGGCGTTTCAATCTCAAAAAAACCTTGTGCCGAAAGATAATCGCGAATCGCCTTGGCCACCTTGTGCCGCGTTTCAATGTTGAACTGCATCACCTCGCGCCGCAGATCGATGTAGCGATACTTCAGTCGCGTCTCTTCATTCGTCAGCGCCGTATCCGACGGCAAAAATGGCGGCAACTTCGATTCATTTAGAATGCGAATCTCCTGCGCCACCAGCTCCACTTCGCCCGTAGGAATGTTCTTATTCACCGTGTCCGCATCGCGCAGTTTTACCTTTCCAATCACGGCGATCACATACTCGTTGCGCAAGGTGTTGGCCTTATCGTGGGCCGCCGCATCCAGTTCGCGGTTCAGCACAACCTGGGTTACGCCCGTCCGGTCGCGCAAATCGATAAAGATGAGATTGCCAAGGTCGCGCCGACGGTTCACCCATCCCATTAGGACCGCGTTCTTGCCCGCGTCCTCCGCGCGCAGTGTTCCGCACATATGAGTGCGTCGAAGATCTCCCAGGAAATCGAGCAAAGTGTGTCCTTAACGGTGAGAATGCGGCAGAGTGCCGAAACACAAGATTATAAACGCAGCCCCGCCGTCCCAGTATGGGTTGTGGGAAGAGTCGTTGGCAAAAAATACTGCGCCATGTCCTCCTGGCTATCCCAACTCATCTCCGCGCATCTACTATAGGTAAGATGTCTGCAGCTCCCGCAGTTGAAATTCCGCAATCTGTGCCCGTTCCGCGGCTTCTGATTGAGTTGCCATTGTGGCCACAAGTTTTCCGCGAAAATCTGCGTGACCTGATCTTTGCACCCACTCTGGCTCCGCTCGAACTTCGTTCTACTCCTGCTCCGTTCTGGTCCGACGTATTCGTCAATCGCCCACTCCCTTGGAATCGGTTTTTTCAATCGGGCGTTTGCCACGTCATTGCGTTCGCCTTGCTCCTTGGGTTCACCCGCTTCTTCGCGCTCCAGCCTCGGGTTATAGCGAAGCCAGCTTTCGACCACTCTCAAATCATTGTTTATCGGCCTTCGGAATATCTTCCGCCCATCGACACACGCAGCTCGCAGCAGTCGCAGTCGGCGAAAGGCGATCCTGAATTTTCACGCCAGCCCGTGATCTCTGTTCCCGCCGAAGCCGACAACCGCTCACAGACCATCGTTACCCCGCCCAACATCAAACTGAATCGCGAAGTTAAATTGCCCAACATCGTAGCCTGGTCAGACACGACGTCGGAACGAATGCTACAGCCTCGCCTCGCCATCCCGCCGGTACCGCTCACACCCGCAGCTGAGATTTCGCGCCTCGCCCCGAAACTCGAAGACTCCGTCGCGCCTCCGCCGCCAGACGCTGCTCACCTCGCCGGCCAACGGAGTTCGCCCACGTTGCGAAACGCTGTCCTAGAGCCTCCGCCCGATGTGCGTGCTTCGAACGCAATCGCGTTTCAAGCTCCGCAGCCTGCATTCATCGCGCCCCCGCCGACTGTCGAGACTGCCTCCGCTCGGCCGATTGGCGAACTCAACATCGGACCAAGTTCCATCATTGCCCCAGCGCCACAGTTGCCACTTGCTGACCAGCGCACTATCTCGGGAGCCCGGTCAGCCAGCCTGGGCGCTCCGCAAGTAGCGCCGCCTCCTCCATCCGTTGCTTCTGCAGGATCTACCGAAGAATTTGGAGCGCGGGGGCGCATCATTGCGCTGAATCTGCATCCGGCAATCGGCGCACCATCCAATCCGCCGGCGGGCAACCGCCGTGGCGTCTTCGCGGCTACTCCTGAAGGACGTGCGGGAGCCTCGGGCTCGCCCGCCATTAGCTTTGGAAGTCCCGTAGCAGTGGGAAGCGGCAATGGGACAACTGGATCAAGTCGGACGAAGGGAACGAATGACATTCCTTCGGGTCTTTACGTTGGAAGTGCAACGACTTCCTCGACCGTTGCGGGCGGGAAGTCTTCCCGCGACACCGTCAATCCGAATCTCATTGCCAGCGTACGACCGCCGCGCGTGGCCGCAGGGCCGTCGCGCACTATGCAAGCGGCAGGCTCCAAGAATCTTTCTGACGAGGAACGCGCCGTATTCGGTGATCGCAAATTCTATTCCCTCACGCTGAACATGCCGAATTTAAATTCCGCTGGCGGCAGTTGGGTGATCCGCTTTGCGGAACTTGATCATTCCAGCAATGCCAGCAATCGCGAGCCGAATTCATCCGCAGGAGAGCTAGCTCAACCGGCGGCAACGCGCAAAGTCGATCCGGCCTACCCGCTTCAACTAATGCGCGAAAATGTAGCTGGCACGGTGATTCTATATGCAGTCATTCATGCCGACGGCAGCGTCGGCGGCGTGCGCATTCTCCGCGGCGTCGACGATCGTCTCGATCAGTTTGCCAGCCAGGCCGTAGCGCAATGGCAATTCCATCCCGCCACCAAGCAGGGCGTCCCGGTCGACGTCGAAGCTACATTCCAAATTCCCTTTCGACCGGCGCGGCTGGAAACGAACTTCTAACTTTATTCAGGGCAAGGCATTCCCCTCAGTCGAGTTCCAACTCGGCAGTGGTGTGGAATCGCCTGTAGCAGCTGGCCTACAATAGAGGACTTTATCGGAAGGTGATCCATGATTTTGAACGGACGTTTCTTGTCGCGCAGCGTCAGATTGTTACTCGCAACAGTATTCTGTGCAGTTTTTATTTGCGCTTCTCCAGCCCAGGAAAGCAAGCTTTCTCCGGAAAAGCGGACGCAGATGGAAGCTGCTGTCGCCAACTTCATGGCTTCCACCCATGTGCCCGGGCTGTCCGTGGCAGTTATTGAAAACGGAGAATACGAGTGGGGCAGCGGCTTCGGGTTGGCAGATGCAGAAAACAATGCGCCTGCCAGCGAACACACTCTTTTTCGCTTGGGTTCGATCTCTAAGTCGTTAACAGCGACCGCAGCCATGGAGCTGTGGGAACGAGGACAACTCGATCTCGACGCACCCGTGCAGAAATATTGCCCGGCATTTCCGCAGAAGCAATGGCCGATCACCACACGGCAGGTGATGGGGCACCTGGCCGGCATTCGGCACTACAAAGGCAATTCGCAAGACGATCCGGAAATCGGCAACACCAGGCATTTCGAAAACCAGATTCAAGCCGGGCTCGACTTTTTTAAGAACGATGCTTTGCTCTCGGAGCCGGGAAGACAGTTTCACTACTCGACGCAAGGCTATACGCTCGTGGGCTGTGTGATCGAGGGAGCGTCGGGCGCGAAATATGTGGACTTCGTGCGGCAGAATGTTTTCGTGCCGGCCGGCATGAAGCAAACCCAGGTCGACAATCACTTTACCATCATTCCCTACCGCACGCGCTTTTATCAGAAGACGGAATCGGGCACGGTGGAGAACGCTGATTTTCTCGACTCCAGCTACAAAATTCCGGGCGGGGGATGGTTGTCGTCAGCTGAAGACATGGCACGCTTCGAAGTGGCAATCATGAATGACAAGCTGATTAAGCGCGGGACGCGCGATCTGATGTGGACTCCTCAAAAACTCACGGACGGATCCAAGAACAATTATGCCCTCGGCTGGGAAACAGGCGACGAAGCAGGCATGATGGCTGTTGGCCATACCGGCGGCCAGCAAGGCACCAGCACGGCATTTCTGTTTGCCCCTGCGAAGCGGGATGGAGTCGTCGTGCTCACCAACATGGAAGGCATCCGCGTAAGAGATCTCGCGGTGGAAATTCTGCAGGTGCTGGTGGGGACGACCGTTAGCGCGCCGAAGAAATGAGGCCGCGGTCACGAAGGCAATCGCGATTGCAGGGAACCGCGACTAATGCCCCGAGTGATATGGATGCCCCTTTAGAATCGTGAACGCACGATAAATCTGCTCGAGTAAGACTACCCGCGCCAGTTCATGCGCCAACGTTATTTTTCCCAGCGAAATTATTTGTTGCGCCGCGGCGCGCGTGACGTCGCTGAAACCGTCAGCTCCGCCGATGGCAAAAACCAGCGGCAAGGGATTGCGGTCCTGATAATCTCCCAGAAAACTTGCGAACAGTTCGGAGGTAAATTCCTTGCCCCTCGAATCCATCAGGATCAAAGTGGATTTGGGCTTGACTTTCGTCGTAGAGGACCGTCCGGATATTTCGAGCAAAGCAGTTTCGTCGCGCACCGGGCGCCCTTCAATCAGCACATAACGAGAATTTCGCTTGACGTATTCTTCGGTCAGCGAGGCGATCGCTGGTTCCTTGGTCTTGCCAATCCATGCAATCGTAATCTTCACGGCAGCAAAGTCATTGCGTGGTGCTCGTTGCAGTTTTCTAGGCGGTCTTCTTCTGCTTCGGTCTCATTTTCGGTGCGTCGAGCTTGGGTTCAGCCTTCCGCTTCTTCGGCGCTGGCTTCAAATCGGCGGGTTCGAGCCGCTTCGCCGACTTCCATAGACGCTCCAGATCGTAGAACTTACGCGCTTTTTCCGAGAACACATGAACCACGAAGTCAACGTAGTCCAGCAGCACCCACTCTGCTTGCTTGTAGCCTTCGATATGCGCAGGGCGCAAGTCCGCAGCTTTCAGGCGCAGTTCCACCTCATCGGCAATAGCCTGCACCTGCCGAGGATTAGTTCCGCTGCACAACACAAAATAGTCGGTGAATGCACCCGACCCTTTTTCCATTTCCAGGATGCTGAGTTCTTCGGCCTTCTTTTCGAGGCAGGCTCCAATGGCGGCGGCAATTTGTTGTTTGAGTGAGTTCTTCTTCATGCAGGATCAGTCGATTGTTTCGTCCTTGGTCTAAGGCTCGCATCCATTGTAACTGACACTCTGCGCCAACCATGTTCGAACACGAGAGCGAAATCCACCTACAAGGTTTCGTGAACGACAGTCGACAACCGAGTTCTTACTCGCACGTTCGCCGCGAGTGCGTGCGATCGGGAGCCACTTGAAGATCGTTGATCGGTCTCCCCGTCGCGGCAGTGCGTTACCGTGTCGCAGTTGGAGCCAGCGATGGGTTTTTGAGATAGCGAGCGGCAAATGTTAGGAACGTGGGGAAGTTCGGCGCGGGTGTGTGCCCGCCGCTGTGTTGACGGAAAGCTATATCTCCATCTATCAATGCTGTCTCAATCGGCGGAAACTGGCTGGTAAGCTCCTTGGCACCCAGCAACGTGTACACCCGACTAGAGCCTGCTGCAGCAAGAAACATTCCTTTCGCGTCGACCCAGCCATCTCCGTTTGTTGCTCCGGCTCCGATGAACACAGGACGCGGCGCGCACAACGCGATTAGCTCGTGCGCGTCGACCGGCAAATCTTTTTCTGTGAGCGGCCCGTCATACTTCAGAAAGTTGCCCGCCATCCAGTGATACTCACCCGTTCCAGCGATATTTCCAATCTGTTCACCAAAGTTGCGCCGATAGAGTTTTGCCCCAGCTTCACCTGACGAACTGATGTATGCGATGGCGAAACGCTGGTCATACGCCATCGCCACCAGGGCCGCCTTGCCGTAGCGTGAGTGACCTGCGACCGCGACGTGCTTCGCGTCTACGGCTTTATCAGTTTCAAAATAGTCGAGCGCACGGCTCGCGCCCCAGGCCCAGGCACGCAGTGCGCCCCAATCATCCAGCTTGCGAGGTTGTCCCTTGTTGACAAGCCCAATCACGCCATCCGTTAATCCCTCTCCGTTATCGGCCTGCGCACTGGTTGGAATGTAAATGGCGTAACCCCAACCTTTGTCGAGGACCTGTTGTTGCCAGGAAGGCCCGGGAGTCGGTGCGAACATCTGCGGAAAACGTTTAGCGAGAGCCGCCATCACTTCCGGACTCAAACTGAATTGCATTACCACGGGCACGGGACCGCTGGCATTCGCTGGCGTCGTCAGCGTCAGGTCGATGTTGACGCTCACAAGGGGATAGGCAGAGTTGTCCAGGTGACCAGCCAACTTTTTGGTAATGACAGGAACGTCTCCACTCATTTCACGCTTGGTGCTGACAACTTCCCAATTTACTTTCGGCACATTCGTCGGCACTCGGCCGTAGATTTCGCGATCGAAGTACTCGATGATTTCCGGACGCCGTTTGCTCCACCAGATCTTCGCTGTCGTAACTTTCTTTCCATCGTTCAGAAGTAAAGGATCGGGCAATGGAGCGTTCGAATTGGCTTTGGACTCGTCGTAGTTCGCGGCGTAAGGCGACTTCGGATCTCCGTCAGCTCCGCGACGCAAAGAGGTGATGTGCAGGAGATCCATCATGCGTTGATGGTCTTGTTCGGAGGTGAGATGCGCCGGCGGAATCGCCGAACTTTCAGGCGCTTGGGCTGACGCGAAGGGGAGATAAACCGCGAGTACGGTTAATATGATCCAGAAAGGTTTTTGCATCGATCGCCATCACGGCGTACGGTTTACTTCAAGTGCACCGCCGCCTCGGTCTGAGTAAAATTGCCGGTTCCTTTGCGCACTTTTGGCATGCCATATTTCGGTCTGATATCGTGGCAGCCCTCTTCGCAGAAGACTCCGCCTTCCGCTGATTCGGGCGTGGGCATCGGTGAGTTTACTGCGATCTCGCGCTCTTCTTCTATAACCCGTTCGACGTCTGCGATCAACTCAGCATTCTCTTTGCCTGACAACCATTTTTTATCGCGAACCAAGTAATTTTCAAAGCGCGCGATCGGATCACGCTTCTTCCAGAAATCAAACATCGCTTTCGGCACGTAGGCCGCGGCGTCGTGAATGGCGTGGCCTTTCATCCGCATCATTTTGGCTTCGATCAGCGTGGGGCCTTCGCCGCGGTGGGCGCGCTCGACGGCGTCGCGGGCGGCGTCGTAGACCTGGGAGGCGTCGGTGCCGTCGACGATCACGCCGGGAATGCCGTATGCGATGGCGCGTTCGGCGAGATCTTTGCAGCGATATTGCATTTCGGACGGCGTGGAATAGGCCCAGAGATTGCTTTCGACGAAAAGCACGAGGCCGAGATTCTGCACTGCGGCGAAGTTGATGCCTTCGTAGGTGACGCCGGTGGATTGGCCGCCGTCGCCGATGTAGGTCATGACGGCGACGTTGCGTCCCTGCAGGCGCGCGCCGAGCGCGACCCCGGAGAGAACAGGAATCAGATCACCGAGCATGGAGATGGGCGAGACCATNNGCCATGTACTGCATCATGGTGTCGCTAGCGCGAAAGCCGCGGACGAGTAGCGATCCCTGGTTGCGGATCATTGGCGCGAACCAGTCGTCCTTATCGAGCGCGTAGGCGGAGGCGCAGGAGCAAGCTTCCTGGCCGAGTCCGAAATACACTCCGCCGACAACCTTGCCCTGCTTGTAGAGATTTTCGAGGGCGACCTCCATTTTGCGATTGAGCAACATGTAGCGGTAAATCTCGATGCATTGCTTTTTGTCGAGATACTTGGAGTCGCGAATGGGTGGCACCGGCGCGTCGAGATTGCCTTCGACTTCGTAGCGCACGTGCTCGGTGCCATCTTTATATTTCTCTACCGCCTGGCGCACAGTGAAGTTGGGATGCTCGAGGCGCATGTCGGGGATAGAGTAGGTGCGGAGGTCAGATTTGGGCGTGGGTGCCCCATTTCTCGCCGCTTTTGCGAGAAGTGGGGATTTTGACGGAGTTGCCCCGTCGCGTGGGCGGCTGCCGTTCGAGCCATGTTTCGGGTTGGATTTCTTTTTGATTGGCATAGCCACGCCGCATCGTCGGCGGCTAGTTGATGGTATCGCGATAGGCGATTTTGGGCTAGATGTGCTATTTCCTCTCGAAATCCGAGCGAAGCACAAACCGTAATTTTGCTGGATTTAACGGCTGTGAACGCTTGTTCGCAAACCGGTACGTCAAACTCTTCACGCCCAGGTGATGTCGTCTTCTTTGTGAAGTTGACGGAGTTCGGTGGGCGGTTTCATGGGAACTCCGACGGCGCGGCCCATGAGCGCGTCGAGCGTTTCGACCCAGAGCATTTGACTCGAAAATACTGCGCCGAAGTTGCGGGAGATGGATTCGGCGACTGCGTTCAAATCGAGGGGCTTGCCGAGTTGTTGTTGCATCGACGTGACCGGCTTCGCCGTGATGCCGCAGGGAACGATCAGATTGAAATAAGTGAGATCGGTGTTCACGTTGAGGGCGAAGCCATGCGAGGTTACGAAGCGCGAGATGTGGACTCCGATGGCGGCGATTTTGGCCTCGGAGGAAGCGTTCGCGGTGCCGCTGGCAGACAGCAGGTTCCTCGACTCCAGAGAACGATTCTGCGAATCGTTCTCTTCCGCTCGGAATGACAAATCGGACGCTTGAAATGACAAATCGGAGGGATGTCGGTCGTCGGGAACGGTCCAGACACCGGTGAGTCCGGGGACGCGCTTCGTTTGAATCGCAAAATCGGCGCAACTGCGAATCAGGACTTCTTCCAGGCAGCGCACAAAATCCACGGCGTCGAGATGCTTGCGACTCGCCGAGCTTCGCTCGACCGGACGGCCGAGGGCGGCAGTCCCCACATCGTCATGGCTGGAAGAACGAGCGTGGCCGCGGAGATCGAGGATGGGATAGCCGACGATCTGGCCGGGCCCATGGAAAGTCACGTCGCCGCCACGGTCGCATTCAAAGAGTTCAACGGCCCGCTGGGCAAGAGTCTCAGACGAGGCGATTACATTTGCGGCTTTGGCATTTCGGCCCAACGTGATGACGGGCGAGTGTTCGAGCAAGAGTAGGACGTCGCCGATTTTTTCTTCTTTGCGAAGAGCGACTAACTGCTGTTGCAGACGCAGGCCTCTTGCGTAGTCAACGGTACCGAGTTGGACGATAGAGATCAAGTTCGCCACGGGTCGCGCGGATTTACACGGATCAAATCTTTTCACCACAGAGTCACAGAGAGACCCCTTTGTTGGTCTTTCTCTGTGCCTCTGTGACTCTTGTGGTGAGTTATGCATTAATCGCGATCCCGTACACGCTGTTCGCCGCATCCAGCATGGCTTCGGCCAGCGTTGGATGCGCGTGGATGGTCCACATCAGGTCTTCGACTGTGGCTTCGAGTTCCATGGCGGCGACAGCTTCCGCGATCAGCTCCGTCGCCAGCGGGCCGATAATGTGGACGCCGAGAATCTCGCCGTAGTCGGCATCGCTCACAATCTTGATGAAGCCGTCGTGCTGGCCGACGATCGATGCGCGCGAATTCGCAGTGAACGGGAATTTGCCCACCTTCACGTTATAGCCGGCTTCGCGCGCTTTGGTTTCGGTTAGACCTACGCTGCCGATTTCGGGATGGCAATATGTTGCGCCGGGAATGTGTTCGGGATTGATCGCCTTGCCCGGCTTGCCGGCGATTTTCGCGATGGCTACAAGCGCTTCCATCGCACCAACGTGCGCGAGTTGCGGCGTTCCGAGCACGATATCGCCCACGGCATAGATGCCGGGCTCGGCGGTCTGCATCCAAGAATCGGTTTTGATAAATTCGCGATCTGGTTTGATCTTGGTGCGCTCCAGGCCAATATTCTGCGTGCGCGGCTTGCGGCCCACGGCGATCAGAATCTTTTCGGCATCGATTTTCTGCTGTTTGCCATCGACCGTTATGGTGACGGCGATGCCTGCTTTCGTCTTCTCCACTTTGTCAACCTTCGCGCTCGTGTGAAAGTTAATGCCACGCTTGCGAAAAACGCGCGCGAGTTCCTTCGAGACCTCTTCGTCTTCTACAGGCACAAGCCGCGGCAGCATTTCGACAATCGTCACCTCACAATCGAAGGAGCGATAGATCGAAGCAAATTCCACACCCACCGCCCCGGCGCCAACAATCGCAATCGACTTCGGAAGCTCTTTCAAACTAAGAATTTCGATATTAGTCAGAATGCGATCGTTGGCCTCGAGGCCGGGCAGCATGCGGGCTTCAGAGCCGGTGGCGAGAATCACGTTTTTCGCCCTTAGCTGAGTGGCGTTGCCATCGTTCGTCACTTCGACTGTGAGTATGCCGTCTTGTGCCGGACCGGTGAGTTTGCCGTAACCCTTCACAGTCTGCACTTTATTTTTTTTCATCAGGAACTCAAGGCCCTTGGCGTGCTTGGCGACGATTTTTGCTTTGCGTTTCTGAATCGCGCCCCAGTTCAGTTTGCGAGCGTCCACACCCTCGATGCCGAATTCCTTGGCCTCTTTCAGATGATCCCAAAGCTCTGCGTTAAACAGCAGCGCCTTGGTAGGGATGCAGCCGACGTGCAGACAGGTGCCGCCGAGAACGTTGTCTTTTTCGATCAACGCGGTTTTCAAGCCGTACTGACCGGCGCGTATTGCGGCAGTGTATCCAGCCGGACCGCTGCCGAGGATGGCTACGTCGTACAAGGTTTCGGGCAATGAAATATTCCTCAGTAGAAGAGATGATAAAAGGCAAACGAATGATTCTAGAACAAGGAGGTACCAGCGACAAAGAGGGGACTGAGATCATCGGAGTGGGGGACGAAGGAATTGCTTGAGAAAATTCTGACGGTGAAGGCTGAAAGCAGATCCTTCGACTGCGTAGCGGCTTCGCTATCGCGAGGCTGCTACTTCGCCAGAGTAGCTGGTGCGGAGATCTGCGGCTAATTGCCTTCGTTGCTGGCGCGCTTCCAGTTGATCAGTTCACCAATCGTCGAACTGGTGCTGGAAACCGGCTGCTTATACGCTTCCACTTCCGAGCGCGAAGCCTCTTCGCCAACTGCGCGAATGCTGAGGCCGACTTTTTTCTCTTCCGGATTCATCTTGATGATCTTGAAGTCGTGCTCGAGCCCTGGCTCCAGATGAATCGGCTGCCCGTTTTCGTCGACCGCTTCGGACTTGTGGCATAAACCTTCCACACCCTCGGCAATTTCGACGAATGCGCCGAACGCGGCAACGCGCAGTACTTTGCCGTGAACCACATCGCCCACATGATGCGCCTGGAAGAACGACTCCCAAACATCCGGTTGAAGCTGCTTCACACCCAGCGACAAGCGCCGCTTGTCGGGTTCGATCGCGAGCACAACCGCCTTCACGCGATCGCCCTTCTTCAATACTTCCGAAGGATGCTTCACCCGTTTGGTCCAGCTCAAGTTGCTAACGTGCACGAGACCGTCGATGCCGTCTTCAATTTCAATGAAGGCGCCAAAGTCCGTCAGGTTGCGCACACGTCCTTCCACGGTCATGCCGACAGGAAACTTTTCATGCAGCGAATCCCACGGATTAGCGGCCAATTGCCGCATGCCCAGCGAAATGCGACGCTCCGTCGGATTCACGTTGAGCACCACGCACTCCACTTGATCGCCGACGTTGACCAGCTTCGACGGATGCTTCATGCGCTTCGACCAGGTCATTTCGCTGACGTGCACCAAGCCTTCGATTCCCTGCTCCAACTCCACGAACGCCCCGTAGTCGGTCACGCTGATCACACGGCCGGCAACATGTGCGCCCTCCGGATAACGGTGCTCAGCGTCGAGCCACGGATCGGGCGTGAGCTGCTTGAAGCCCAGCGAAACGCGTTGCTTCTCTTTGTCGTACTTCAGAACTTTCACTTGAATTTGGTCGCCAACATTCACCAGATCCTTGGGGTGAGTCAGGCGACCCCAGGACATATCGGTAATGTGCAGCAATCCATCGAGTCCGCCCAGATCAACAAACGCGCCGTACTCGGTCAGATTCTTGACTACACCCGTCAGAATCGATCCTTCTTCCAAATGCTCCAGCGTTTTCGAGCGCTTTTCGTTTTGCTCGCCTTCCAGCAAATCCTTGCGCGAAACCACGATGTTGCCGCGCTTCTTGTTCAACTTAATAACGGCCACTTCGAGCGTTTGGCCCTTCATTCCATCCAGATTGCGGATCGGCCTCAAGTCCACTTGCGAGCCCGGCAAGAACGCATGCGCCCCGAGAATATCAACCGTCAGCCCGCCCTTGATGCGATCCACCACCACAGCCTTGATTGGCTTCTTTTCGTTGTAAGCCTTTTCAATTTCCTCCCACGCATGAATGCGCTGCGCTTTCTGGTGCGAGAGGTTGATGTACCCTTCCTCGGCCGGACCCTTCTCGCGCATTACGTCGATCTCGTCGCCCGGCTTGAACTTCGGCTTGCCTTCGTGATCGAGCACTTCCGCCAACGGCAGCATCCCTTCCGACTTGGCTCCGACATCGACGACCACATGCGTGGCAGTCAGCTTCAGCACGGTGCCTTTGATGACGCGGTCTTCACTCACCGCCTCTTCCGCTTCGGTGGTGAAACTCTCCAGCACGGAGGCGAAGTCCTCGCCGGCTGCGGCCTTTTCGTCTGAGGTAGTGTCAGCAGAAGGCTCCGCAGTGGCGGGCGCGTGTGTCTCGGTGGGATCGTCATTCATGGCGGCAGTCTGATTCTGTTCAGACTGGTGCTGCTGGGCTGTCGTGGGTTCTGTTTCAGTCGCGACAGAGGAGTTGGATTCGGAGTTGTGAGCGGTGGTCTCGTCGAACAAGGTTTATGCCTCTCTGGTAACGGACGCGGGGCCTGCTCTGCGGACTGCTGGATGAGTCGTTTGGTTGTGGTGGGCTCACCCTGGCGAGTGAGCTTGGACAATCCCAGCTGTCGGACGTTTTTACAGAGAACCCGCGTCCAATGGGAACTCCTCGACTATAGCAACGGCCCGCGAACAGTGTCAAACGCAAATCGCGCGAATGTTACAGTCAGGTTTCAAATGTAACGAACGTTTCCCGCGAGGTGCGGTTAGCTTGAAGTCCCGCGGTCGCGCAATCAGTTTCCTCGATTCGGGCCCATCTGCTAACCTGCCCGCTATGGATTACCTCTGGACGCCATGGCGCTATGCCTATGTCTCCTCCACGGAAAAGGCCGGCGGTTGTGTTTTCTGCGACGCGCCCAAAGAAAAGGACGATGCCAAGGTTTTTATCGTGCATCGAGGACAGCATTGCTTCGTAATTCTGAATGCGTTTCCCTACACGCCCGGTCACCTGATGATCGTGCCCTACGCACATCTCGATGAGTTGCAAAAACTCGCGACGGAAGCCGCCAATGAGATGATGAGGCTGTCTCAAAAAATGGAATCAGTTCTGCGTGAACTCTACCGTCCGGACGGCATCAATCTGGGCATGAACATCGGCAAGGCCGCCGGGGCAGGCATCGCGGGGCACATTCACATGCACGTGCTTCCGCGCTGGATAGCCGATGCGAATTTTGTATCAGTAATCGGCGAAACGCGGATTCTGCCGGAAACGCTGGCAGAGACCTGGAAGAGAATGAAAGCGCTCTTAGGTTGATTAGTTTCGTCTCGCCACTTCTTCTTCCGTCTGCTCTATCGGCTGACTGCGCTGCCGCGACAGTCCCTTGGTGCGAAGAATGCCATCCAGCGCTTTCCAAAGCATACCTGCCGCGTTTTCAGCTGCGTCCAGAACCCTTTCCGCAGCGTTGGGATTGGCAGCGACCTGCTTTTCTATTTGCTGGTAAAAGAAACGTGCGTGGCCGAAGTCAGGGTTTGCGTGGAGCGTGAAATAACCACAAGTCTTGTGGTCAGCACGGTAGATCTCACGCAGGCCCTGTTCCCGTTCTTGCGCGACGCGCGGCACTTGCGACTCGTACGCATAGAACGCAGCCAAGGCCTCTTCGGGCGAACCTTCACTGGCAATTTGATAAAAATACCGAATCAGTTGCCGAATCTCTCGCCCAGGTATGTGCCACTCCAGATTTCTGCTCGAGCCCATGCCTTCGGCAAAGTCCAGCCATAATTCCGCATGCGGCACCGACTGCCTTCCCAATCGTCCTTCCGCACCTTTTTCGTCGCACATTTCTTCCAGGACCGCTTGGCGGAGTTCGCCTTCCTCCAGCCGCAACGCAAGAGCAGCCAAGGAAGAAGGAATAGCACGCACATAGTGGTAATATTCCTGCGCATATTCGCGCAGATCGTTGCGCGTCAACTCACCAGCCGACCAAGCTTTGTAAAAGGGATGACGCAGCAAGTTATACTTGGCGATCCTTATCTCCAGCTGATCCGAAAACTCTACGGTATTCATGAATGCCTTTCTCGAATCGAGTTGAACTCCCCAATATACAAGCGCATGTCTCGCAATGAGGTGATGGCGATCACGGGAGTTCTTCAAGTTGCTAGAATGAAAGAAGAAAAAGATCCGATTTTTCTTTGCGATGCAAGCGAGCATGCAGTTCACCGAACAATTCGATGTAGTGGTGGTGGGCGCAGGCCATGCCGGATGCGAGGCTGCAATGGCCGCCGCGCGCATGGGTTTGAAGACTGCTCTCTACACGCTCAATGTCGACCTGATTGCGCAGATGTCTTGCAACCCAGCCGTGGGCGGCATTGCGAAGGGGCACCTGGTGCGCGAAGTGGATGCGCTCGGCGGCATCATGGGCGAGATTACCGACGCAGTCGGCATTCAGTTTCGGCTATTGAATACTTCGCGTGGTCCAGCGGTTTGGTCGCCGCGCGCCCAGTGTGACAAGCAGGCTTATCGCCTGAAGATGCGCGAGGTGCTGGAGTCGCAGCCGAATCTGAAGATTAAGCAGGCGGAAGTGGCTGATCTGATTCTAGAGCCGGCTTCCGGCTCTCGGCTTTCGGCTTTCGGAGAGGAAAGCACTCAGCAGTCAGCATGCAGCATTCAGCCGGAAGACTCCGGAAGCTGGACGCCCGAAGCCGGACGCCGGGCCATCGGAATTTGTCTGCGCGATGGCCGCACGGTCGGCGCGCAGGCTGTCATTATCACGACCGGAACATTTCTTAACGGCTTGATTCACTGCGGAGAACAACAATATCCGGCGGGACGCTCGGGAGAGCCCAATGCGGTCTTGCTGGGCGAGGCTCTGAAGAAGCTTGGATTGCGCGGCTGCCGGCTAAAGACGGGCACTCCGCCACGACTGGACGGGCGCACGATCGACTGGTCGCGGTTTCAGGTGCAGCCTGGCGATGTCGATCCCACGCCTTTCAGCTTTCGCACGAAGCGGGTCACGCATCACGACTCACAGGTTCCCTGCTACATAGCGTGGACTACCCCGGAGACGCACCGCATCATTCGCGAAAATGTTCACCGCTCGCCCATGTATAGCGGACAGATCCAGTCGATCGGCCCGCGCTATTGCCCTTCGATCGAAGACAAGATCGTAAAGTTTCCCGACAAGGAGATGCATCAGCTCTTTCTTGAACCCGAAGGACTCAACACGCACGAGATCTACGTCAACGGCATGAGCACTTCGCTGCCCGTGGAAGTCCAGCTGGCGATTTTGAAGTCGATTCCGGGGCTGGAAAATGCGGACATGCTTCGCCCCGGCTATGCCATCGAATATGACTCCATTGATCCCACGGAACTAGAACGGACCCTCGAAACCCGCAAGATTGCTGGGCTATTCCTCGGAGGGCAGATTAACGGAACATCAGGCTATGAAGAGGCGGCATGTCAAGGACTAATGGCGGGCATCAACGCTGCGCTACAAGTGAAGCGCGAGCCGCCGCTGATCCTCGACCGTACCGAGGCCTATACCGCCATTCTGATTGACGATCTTATTTCGAAGGGAACGAACGAGCCCTATCGCATGTTCACCTCGCGGGCTGAGTTCCGGCTGCATCTTCGCATCGATAATGCCGATCGCCGGTTGACTCCGCATGGCCGCCGCGTGGGCTTGATCTCGGATGAGGCCTGGGAAGGTTTTCAGGAAAAGCAGCGACGACTGCAAGAGATAAAAAAATTGCTAGAGCGCACCAAGCTCACACCCGCAATGCTGTTGCGGCAAGAAACTCTTAATGTGGGGACAGCCGCGCCACAACTCTCCGCAGGAATCGGCCAGCCGCTAGCGCAACTGCTAAAGCGACCGGAAGTTACGGTCGAGCAGCTCGTGCCAATCTTGCGCGAATTTGCCCCGGAATTCTTCGCAAGAAATTCCTCAGTGATTTCAGAGGCCTCAGTGGTCCATCTTTCTTCCGAAGTTCGCAACGAACTCAAGTCCGTGGAAACTGAGATCAAATACGAAGGCTATCTGCTGCAGCAGCAGCGCGCCATGGATCGCCTGAAGAAAGCCGAGCAGCACTCTATTCCTGAGTGGTTTGACTACCATTCGGTCAGTGGGCTCTCCCGCGAGATGCAGGAGAAACTGAGCCACGTGCGCCCGCGCACTATCGGACAAGCTTCGCGCATTCCCGGCGTAACGCCTGCCGCCGTATCGCTGGTGAACGTCTACATTGAAATTCAGGCGCGCCGCCGCGAACAGGCCGCGGCACTGTAAAACTCTCACATTGTCATCCCGACCGAAGCTCGCCGAATGGCAAGCGAAATGGAGGGACCTGCTTTTCCACCTTTTCGGCAGCTACCGCGCGTCTTGTTTGGTCTGCAGTTCTTCCGCGAGCTTCAGTTCGTTCTCCGCTTCTTCTTTTTTCCCCATATCGCGGTAGGCCTGACCGAGCAGGTGGTGTGTCGTGGGGTTATTAGGATCCATGGTAACTGCCCGCTGCAGGGCACGCACTGCCAAATCAAATTCGCCTTTCTTCTCCAGCACCTTTCCCATCAGGATATAAGGCCCGGTTGACGTGGCATCAAGCCAGATGGAACGCTGCAACACGCGCTCTGCATCCTCAAATTTCTGCACCCGCGAGTACGCGTCGGCTAACTTGTAATAAGTCGCCGCGTGTCCCGGGTTGATGGCCAATTCTTTTTGAAATTCCGCGATCGCTTCCGGTATTCGCGACTTGTAGAGATACAACTCCCCGAGCAGAAAATGCACCAGGGGCAGCTTGGGATCGAGAGCGACCGCCTTCTGCGCGTATTCTTCCGCCACCGGATCGTATTCCTGGCGCAGTAACATCCGCGCGGTGAATAAATAACTGGCGGCCGAGTCTGGCGGTACATCGAACATTTTGGCGAATGCGTGGCGCGCCTGATCGTAGTTTTTTGTCTGGATGTAACAAATCCCCAGGATGTAGGCAGCATCGACATTGGCGCGCGAGTACCAGCCTTGCACTTTTTCCAGCAAGGGAATCGCATCCGCAGGATGGCCGCCCAAATAATAGGAGAGACCGAGCAGTTGTATCGCCTCGCTGTTCGCGGGATCGGCCGCGGTTGCTTTCTTTAAATACTCAATTGCTTTGGGGAAATCGCTTTTCTTGTAGTACGCGGTGCCCATCTCCAGATCCAAGCCCTTGGTGGCGGGATCGCGGGCTTCGACGGCCTGCAATTGCTCGATGGCTTCATCGACCTTCCCTTGCTGTATCAACTTTCGCGCGTCGGCAAATTCAGGTGGCGCTTCTCCTGCCGATTGCGTCGCCTGAGCCGGGTGCGCCCGGGGCGCAAGCGCGGATTGCTGCGCAAATCCCAGCGAAGAAAATGCGCCCGCGAATGTTGCGAGCAGCGGAAGTTGAGAAATGAAAAGCAACAGCGTCGGCTTCACAGCGTGTCGCATATCTGAATTAGAGCACAGTGATTGGGACACAGCGCCCATTGCCACCAGGGCAGCCGTCTAAGAAACCGCCGTTGAGAATCAATGCGAGTTCATTTCTTTCTGCAACGCATCGAGATTCTCTTTCACAATCGGTTGATTGGGATCAATCTGCAAGGCCCTCAAAAAGTGCGACCTCGCTGCCGGAAAGTCTCCCAGTTGGGCCAGGGCTGCTCCCAAATTCGCTTCTACATTTGCATCTTGCGGCTGCAAGCGAGATGCGAGACGAAACTGTTCGGCCGCTCCAGCAAAATCGTTCTGCCCGGCCAGCGCGAATCCCAAATTGTAATGACCATCAAAATAATCCGGACGCGCCTTCAGAGCCGCCCGCAAATATTGAACCGCCTGTTCAGGATGGTTTGCCGCCACCAAAGCCGCGCCTAAAGCGTTGTTTGCGGCCGCATCGTCCGGTCGCAAGCCCACTGCCAGTTGGTATTCGTGAATCGCGGCTTCGATTTTCTCCTTGGACTGCAGCATTGCCGCCAAATTGTAGTGAGCTTCGAAGTCTGCGGGATTCTTTTCGACGTTATGACGCGCCAATGCTTCTTGCAGTAGCATGCGCGGGTCGCCCCGTGCCGGATCGAAATTCACGGGCAGAACTTGCAACCACAGATGACACATTTCGTCGCTGGACCGATTGCCGCCCCTGACGCGCGCCGGCGGATGACTCGGATTCAGAGGATTCTCCTCCGAGTTGTCGTAGACATAACGCAGACTCACCCTCGTTCCCTTCGGCAAACGCACCGGCTCCGCATAGCGGTAGACCGCCTGCCAGTTCAGGTTCCATTGCGGAATGTGAATCAGCGTTTCCGTCGTTCCGTTGGGCAGCGTGGCGAGCGCTTGAATGTCTTTTCCCAAATAATGCGCATGCGGATAAATGGCCAGCAAGTCAACATCGATGGGCAGCAAAAACTCGTCGGTGACCACGAAATCTTTCTGTCCCGGAGGGATGTCGAGCTTGGCATCGTTTTCCAGTTGCAGGAGCATTGGTAATTTAGTCGCGGGATGTGTTGTGAAATAAATGCCAATGCTCGGCTGGATCACTTCGGGTTTTCCCGACGGCTGCAGGTGTGTATTCAGAATCAAATCGGTGCCTTTGTCGAGGCGCAAGGCCATTCCTTCGGGCTCGACGTAGGGGACAGTCCCAGGCTTCCAGAAGAGCAAGTGGCTGTCGGGATCGAAGACCTGTGATTCGATGCGAATTTCCATGCCACCGAAACCCGCGCCCGGCTCGGTTTCACGCTGCCGCGACGATCCTTCGCGATCCACAAGGATATTCGCGTGGTGAACGTAGCGCTTGTCGCCTGGACGAATCTCAATCGCCTTTACCCAGCGCGTCTGTTGAATTGGTACTGGAAAGATAAAATTCCAATACGTGTCGGTGCCCGAAGGCGGAAGAGTGAGCGGCTTATTCGCAGTGAGAACGAGATCCGGCTTGCCGAGCCGCCAGCCTTCTACGAATTTCGGCTGCGCGGGGACATCCGCCGGATTGCCCTCGATTTCTCCCTGCTCGACCCAGCGCTGGATCATGCGAATTTCGGCATCCGACAAGCGAAGCTCATCCGCGAACTTCAGCTTCTGGGGCTGGGGCAGCCATGGCGGCATGGCGCGCGATTGCGTCACATCCACAATCTGCCGCGCATGTTTTTTTACGTCGGAATAGTTCAGCAATGAAAACGGCGCCGCTTCCCCCGGCCGGTGACAAGTGGAACAGGAATGAAAGATGATAGGTGCGACGTCGTGGTTGAACGTTACCTGCTCGGCGGGCGTGGCCGCGGACGAAGCTTGCCGCGCCGGTTTGCCGGAAAGGGTCGCGACCGCGCCGGCGGCTAACGACAGAATCACCGTCCATCCCGCGTCGCGAAGCCAGGAATTTATTCCAGGTCTGAGATGTAGCATCCCACTCCTCTGACTTCGCTCCTGTGCACAGGTTTCCCCGCAAATGCTGCTTGGATCGCTTCCTCTAACTCATGGGTTGTGGGGGCGGGTCGCGCTCGGCCAAGGTCGGCGTACCAATTGTCGATGCGGCCGTCGTAGACCAGTCGATGGCTGCGGTCAAATACGGCGACCTCTGGAGTAATTTGCGCACGTCCCAACTTGACCAGCGTATGCTCGGGATCCCGCAGAGCAGCGAGATGATAGCCGTACTCAGTGAGATACTTTCGAATTTCCTGAGCGGAATCACTCTTGTCCGGATACACCAGCCAGAAACGGGCGCGGCCCGCGTACGCTTTGCTGATCTGCTGAATCACGGGAGCGTAGCGGCCTGAGACTGGGCAATCGCGGCGCAAAAATACAAGCACTACAACTTTGCTTGAGTGTGCCAACGGATCGACGACGTGACCTTCAAGATCGAACGCAGTGTGTTGACCAAATCCGAGCGCGGTGCAGGCCAACAGTACCGTAGCTGCGGATGTTATTCGTAGCAGCATCGTTCCAGCCGACATAGCTCTAGCAGGCATGGTTCTATTGCCGAAAACAATTCTGGTCAACCCCATAGAAACTCTCGCCCGCGAATCAGTCACGATTTTAAGAGCCGCAGAGAGCAGTGTCCACCCGGATACGGCGTCTCCTCTGGCAGAGCGTTACGTCTACAATGTCTGGAACATGATTGCGCATCTTCGTGGAAAGCTATTGGCCAAGCATCCGAACCAGGCCATTGTCGAAACGTCCGGGGTTGGCTATGACGTGACCATTAGCGTACCGACATTTTCAGAGCTTCCGGCAGTCGGCGGAGATGTCGCCCTGCACATTCATACGCACGTGCGCGAAGATCAGATCGCGCTTTACGGATTCCTGCGCCCTGCCGAAAAATTGTTGTTCGAGAAGCTGATTACAGTGAGCGGCATTGGTCCGAAGCTGGCGATTACTACTCTGAGTGGCATGGCGGCCGACGAAATGGTGGGAGCGATTCGGGGAAATGATATTGCGCGCCTCACCCGCATTCCCGGCATCGGCAGGAAGACGGCAGAGCGCATGGTGCTGGAACTGCGCGATAAGTTGCCGGAAGTCGGACCGGCAACGATTCCCGCGGTTTCTGCCTTGACCGCGAATGAAGAGGACGTTCTTTCGGCTTTGTTGAATCTAGGCTATCAGCGTGCCGCCGCCGAAAAGGCGCTGGCGGCGGTTGCGAAAAATGGCAAGGGTGGATCGTTCGACGTAATGTTTCGCGACGCCCTGGCCGCTCTGTCACGATAACCTATCGGACCAATTGATTTTTTGCTGGACAGGGCTGCGGGAAAGGTCTTTAATTCCGCCCCATGCAAACACTCGGCCTGTCGGATTCAACTCCTCGCAGCGAGGGCCGCCTCAAAAGTCTTTTCTGGCCTTCGATCCAAAGCGGCGCGGATGTCGACTATCTCGCGGTGCAGGGCTTCTGGGTATGCACGATTGTCGGGGTAATGTCGCTTATTTTTCAGGTGGTAGCCGGCAACCCAATCACTGGGGTGATGCTCTTCCTTCTCTTTCATATCGGTGCCGTGGGCGTTCGAGAGCACAATCCCTTCGCGGCCGCAATTTTGCTCGTCTATTACGTTGTCGATTACCTCGCATCGTTCCTCTTCCTGATAAACTCGCCGGGAATTGGAGTTGTGAGAACCATCATCGTCGCGCTGCTGGTGTCGAACCTTCGCGCTACCTGGATTGCAGCTGGCTGGAAGCCCGAATCCGAAGAGGCCGCCTTGCCGCCGCGGTTTGCAGAAACGTTCGCCGACAAGCTCGCGGACAAGTGGCCTGCCTTTATTTGGCCGAAGGTGAAGGTGCTCTATTACATTTTTTCGTTCGGATTCCTAGCGCTCACCGTTGTCGGACTCGTAGTAATCGCGATTCGCGGACGGGTCTTCTAGGCATCATTGTGCGTTTTATTTCCCGATACAGAATTTGCTGAAGATCAGATTCAAAATGTCGTCCGTCGTAGTCGCTCCGGTTATTGCGTCGAGAGGACGAAGCGCATTGTAAAGATCGAGCAGCAGCATCTCGTGCGGCACTTTCCCAGTCACGGCGGTCTTCGCCGCATCCAGAGCAGCCATTGAATCGTTGATCAAGCCCTTGTGGCGAACACTCGTGAGGAAGCCGGGTTCCACCTGGGCTCCAGAATGCGATTCGGCGTCGCCGCCAATGTGTCGCAGGATCTCGGAGCGCAAATTGGCAATGCCTTCGCCGGTCACTGCCGAAGTATGAACTTTACTACCAGTCTCCTCTGACCGTTTCTTGATTCCCAGATCGGATTTATTTTCTACCACGATGACCGGCCGGCTCGCCGCCTGTCGAAGTAATTCTGCGTCCTCCACAGTTTCTTCCTGCGACGAGTCGAAGACGACAAGCACCAAGTCTGCGTCGGCTAGCGCTTCCATCGATTTGCGAATGCCCATCGATTCCGCTTCATCCAGCGCTTTCCGAATCCCCGCCGTATCGATCAGCTTGACCGGGATGCCCCCGATTGCCACTGTTTCACTGATCAGGTCGCGCGTTGTGCCAGGAGTCGCGGTGACGATGGCGCGTTCTCGCTCAACCAATCGGTTGAACAGGCTCGACTTGCCCACATTCGGCCGGCCCACAATCGCCAGTGTGAACCCTTCATGCACAATCTTGCCGTAAGCGAAGGTGGCGCTCAGTTGTTCGAGCGGCGCGCGCACGGCTGCGATTTGCGTGAGAATCGTGGCATCGGGCAGCACCGATACGTCGTCCTCGGCGAAGTCGATTCCAGCTTCGAGCAGCGCGATCAGCTCCACCAACTTTTGTTTGATGGGCTGCAGCCGTCGTGAGAGCGCGCCTTCCAGTTGCTGTGCGGCCACCTTCGCCTGATACAAGGTCTGCGAATCGATCAGGTCGCGCACCGCCTCGGCCTGCGTCAGATCGATGCGGCCATTGAGGAAGGCGCGCATAGTGAACTCGCCAGGCTCGGCCAGCCGTGCTCCGGCCGCTACGCATAATTCCACAATATGCCGCAACACCACCGGCGACCCATGGGCGGAAACTTCAATGATGTCGTCGGTAGTGTAAGAGTGCGGCTTGACGAAGTAAGTAACCACGACTTCATCGATGCGCTGCGCCGGTAAGCTTTGTGTGGGGACAGCCGCCCCCGGCTGTCCGGCCGAGCGCAGCTCGGCAGCCCCGGCACTACTCTCGATCAATTCCCCAAACACAGCATGTCCCGCCTCGAGCGGATGCTTCAGCCGCAACATCGGCGAGGCAATCTCCAGCGCCCTCGCCCCCGCGATTCGCACCACGCCAATCCCGCCACGCCCGAGGGGCGTCGCGATCGCAACGATCGTGTCGTCGAGATTCACGCCGAGGTTCACGCGCCGATTGTAACGGGTACACTAAAGTGGTCGTTAGTCGTCGGTCGTTGGCAAAACCGCCGCTTGCGTCTCGCTAACGACCGACGACTAACGGCTAACAACCAACGACTCCCGGGAGCACTCAAACCTTGTCTGTTGCCGACGAACTGCTGAAAGCGAATGAGAATTTCGTGCGCAATTTCACACTTGGCGATCTCGCCGTCCGCCCGAGGCGGCATGTCGCTGTTTTGGCCTGCATGGATTCCCGCATCCTGTTCGAACATTGCCTGGGCCTCCATCCCGGCGACGCGCACATGATTCGCAACGCCGGCGGCATCGCCANNTCATCATCATCAACCACACCGACTGCGGCTTGCTGAAAGTGCGCGAAGATGAACTTAAAGCACGTCTGACCGAGAAGATGGGAGCGGCTTCAGCCGAGCCATCGCATTTTTATGCCTTCGATGACCTTGAATCCAACGTGCGTCTTCAGATGCAGCGCGTGAAATCGCACCCGTGGATTCCGAAACACATTCCGGTGCGTGGGTTTGTCTACGATGTAAAGACGGGGAGGTTGAAAGAAGTTGCGTAATCATGTGGCGCNNGCGGGCGGGGCGCCCGCGCCACGCAAACCTACCTTGCTACCACCTTCTCAATGTCCGCCTTTAGCTCGTCATAAGGCAGCGCCCCCGGATGGTACATCGCCACTTTTCCCGTGCGGTCCAGCAGCACCAGCGTCGGCGTGGTCGAAGCCCCGTAGGTATCGAAGTTGTATCGGCTGATCGGCACCGGCATGTCGAGCAAGCCGCTGTAGAAGCGATGGCGCACGGCATCGATGTACTGGAGCTCGTCGCTGGCCGAGGCATGCTCAATTTGCGCCGTATAACCGTAAAGCCGCGTCGGGCCGATTACCTGCAATCCCTTGCCAGCAAACTCCGACCGCAACTGCGTGATGATCGGCGCCTCGGCCTTGCAATCTACGCACCAGTGCGCCCAGAAAAAGAGAAGCACTGGCTCACCTTTCAGTTGTGCTGCGGTTGGCAACTTCGCTCCTAAAAACTCGTCTGACTTCAGCGGCGGAGCCGTCTTCCCCTGGAGAGATAGCAGGTTCAAGTTTTTCTGTAGTCGATCACGGATTGAAGTGTTTCCATAAGTCCGCAACGCGGACTGCAGGAGTGCAGCGGCCTGCGTCCGCTGCCCGCGCGCCGCCAGCACCTGGGCCTGAACTTCAAGCGCCGCCCCCATTGCGATCGGCAGATGCGCATCCGCATCCAGAGACCGCCTTTTCAGTTGTTCCAGCACCATGCTCTTCGTCTGCTTGGCATAAGAAGCGGCCTGGTCGAATTGCCTCTGCTCCAGAGCGGCGCGCCCAAGCCACGAATAGGCCTCCAGGTACTCAGAGTCGACTCCTCGCTGGCTGAGATATGAATTGAGCGCCGACTCGGCGGCGGAAAAATCGTTTTGTGCCAAGGCAAGGCGAACATCCTCGACAATGCCAGCCCAAGCCGAGACGGTGAGCAAGAACGAAACCAGCAGAATCCGCAAGCGCATGTGTAAATGATGAGTGCTTTGTCAAAAGGTCGCAAGTCAGGCTACTTTTTTGGTCGGAAGCCCGACATAACATACTTCCCATCAACTGTTTAGACGGGCCCTACGGTAAATTATGTAGCTATTTTGGGGCACTTTTCGTACAATTTAATTGCGTTTGATCTTTAGAGCTCCTTCGCAGTACTTGCATCTCCGCTCAACCCAGCGTGTGACCTGCCTGCAGAAGATT
The DNA here is from genome assembly GCA_003132445.1 of Acidobacteriaceae bacterium. GTDB lineage: Bacteria > Acidobacteriota > Terriglobia > Terriglobales > Acidobacteriaceae > Sulfotelmatobacter. Next base: position 52,458 of record PKXU01000187.1, read on the forward strand.
CGAAAAGTTTCAGCGCTACATCAAAGAAAAAGGAACATGCAACATCATGGAAACAGGAACAGTGAAGTGGTTTAACGACGCCAAAGGCTATGGTTTCATCAGCCGCCAAAACGGCGAAGATGTCTTCGTACATTTCTCCGCCATTCAGGCCAGTGGATTCCGCAGCCTGCAGGAAGGTCAGCAAGTGCAGTTTGACGTGGTCAAAGGCCCCAAGGGCTGGCAAGCTGAGAACGTCAAGGGCGTCTAACTCCGCTTCACGATCGACAATTCGAACAATAGGGGCGGCCAGCAATGGCCGCCCTTACTGGTTTAGGCCTACATATTCTCGCCTACATATTCTCGACCCACCCGGTTTCTCTGCTTCTTCAGGGCTGCGCGCTGCGCATCAACACGACATCCGACTCGGTGTGGCCGCGCACGATGGCCAACTGCTTGCCGTCGAACGACCAATGGAAGTCGTAAATGTGTTCACTTTTAAAATTGGTGAGCAGCCTGCCCTTGGAACCGTCTAGGGGCTGGAGCCACAAGTTATCTACTCCATTTTCGCGCGCCGGATAAACCACGGCCTTGCCGTCTCGACTTAAACGCAATAGCCCCCACCGGTAACGTTCAAAATCCTTCAACACGGTCTGCCCGGAATCGGTTTGGACTACGGCAAGCTTTTCTTTGTGTTCGCCAGAATGCTGCAGAGTGGGAAACACAATCTGCTTGCCGTCGGAAGTGATATCGAAAGAGGTGGTAAACCCAGAAACGGGCGCAGACGCGATCACCTGCGACGGACCGCCGTCAATCGATACTCGCGTGAGTTTTCCGTCCGCCTGCTCGTCGACGTAATACACCCAGCGACTATCGGGAGAACATACGGGATACGTATCGAGTTTACCGTCGGTCAGTTGCTTGAGATTTCCTCCCGAGGCATCCACACGCCAGATATTCTCGTTCCCCGCACCGCCATGAAGTCCGAGAATAAACACCACATAGCGGCCGTCCGGGCAGGCTGAGGGATCTCCGCTGATGTGACCTTCTTCCGTGGTCCCGATTGGACTCTTGGCCGCGGTTTCGACATTAATCGCATGCAAAGAATTATCCTGGTCAGTAATCAACTGATTGTCTCGGGTCCAGGTGAAATTCGTACTCGCTCCGGTGGAAGTTAAGATGCGGGCCGTGCCATCTGCCGAGCCGGGCATCACGGAAAGATTCCAGCGTTCCTGGTTTAGAACCGTGGTCAACAACCCACCATTGGCGGCGAGGCTAAGCGCGGAATAGTTGTTGGGGTCGCGAGTGACAGAAGTGAGCTTGCCCTCGGGATAAGTGACGAAGACAATTTGATTGCGACTGAAGTTCGACGACTGATCGGTCGCTAGTCCCAGCAGGCCGCCGCCATCGGGCAGCCACTCCGTTAATCCGACCAGATACGCGTTACTGCTGAAAATCAGTTTGCGCTTGCCCGTGGCCGCGTCGATCGCAACCAGCCCCTCCAGACTGCTGCCCACGTGCAAAGCTACGCACATAATGGTCTTGCCGTCGGGCGACCAGGCAGGCGAGAAGAGATTTTCATTCGTCGGTCCGCTGGCCAAAGTGGTCTCTGCGCCACCCTCCGTGGGGCGGATGATCAGCCGGTATTTTCCTGGGTCAGGATTGTCATCCCGAACGAAGGCGAACCTTTGCCCATCCGGCGAAAACGTGATGTTGGAATCGACATCGCTCGCCAATTTCTCCGGAGTGCCGCCCAGCAACGGCGAGCGATAGAGGAATTTCAATTCAGGATTCCCTGGATCGCTGCGCACGAAGTAAAAATAATTGCCATCCGGAGAGAAGCGCAGTCCCCCGTAATAAACCTCCGCCGGAGGCTGAACTTGGGTGTTGCTGTTGGTGGGCACGTTGCGCAGCCACAGACTCGCCAGTCCGTTGTTCCTCATTATGCTGAGGATGTACTTGCCATCGGGAGACAAAGCGGCAGCCACGGCGTCGCCGGTGTCTGTGACCTTGGTGACGGTGAAGTTCTGGAACGGCGCAGGATGATTTCGGATGACCAGAGAGTAGATTCCATAACCCGCGGCGGCAATGATCAGTAAGACAAGTGCCGCGGTTAAACCGGTTTTCAGCCTGCTCTGACGCATGGCCGCAACCACGGCCGAACTCTGAGACGAACGAATTCCAGATGATTCAGCCCCGGATGTCGCGGAAGACAATGTTGCCGGAACCGGTACCGCCGGGCCCGATCCTGTGGCAGATCCGGCAGTAGAAGCCAGGTTAGCGCTGGTTGCGGCGGCGCTCTTTTTTCCGGATTCGACGTCGCGCTTCAGTCGCTTTAAATCGCCGCGCAGGTCGGCCGCAGATTGATATCGCAGGTCGCGATCTTTTTCTAAAAGCTTTTCAATAATCTCCTGCAGTTTGGGCGGCAGCGTGGTATTCAACTGCACCGGTGAGGCGGGATCCAACTCGAGAATGGCGTGAAACACAACGGCAGAGGTCGGGCCGGAAAAAGGTAGCTTTCCCGTCGCCATCTGGTAGAGGACGGTGCCCATCGAAAATAAATCGGATCGCGTATCCAGCTCTTCGCCGCGCGCCTGCTCCGGAGACATATAAGCAATCGTCCCTACGGTCGCACCCGGACTCGTTAAATGTGCGGCCCGCGGTGAATCTTGCGTCGCCCCGATTGTTTCCATCACGACTGCATGCCGGGTCAGCTTGGCGAGACCGAAATCCAGCACCTTCACCTGCCCGCGCGAGGAGATGAAAATATTTGCCGGTTTAATATCGCGATGGATGATTCCCTTGGCGTGTGCGGCATCGAGCGCGTCGGCCAGTTGGATGGCAATGTCGAGCACGCGGTCGGTGGGTAGCAGACCTGAGTAAAGCTTCTGATCGAGACTCTGCCCGTCGAGCAGTTCCATTGCGATGAAGGACTGCGCGTTCTCCCCTTCTGCGTTTTCGACGGCGTAAATAGTGCAAATGTTTGGATGGTTCAGCGCGGACGCAGTGCGCGCCTCCAGCAAAAAGCGATCGAGCGCGTTTTGATCGCGGGACAGTTGCGGCGGCAGGAATTTCAGCGCAACCTTGCGGCCCAAGGTGAGATCTTCCGCCTCATACACCACGCCCATCCCCCCACTGCCCAACTTGCCGGTAATGCGGTAGTGCGAGATGGTCTGGTTGACCATAGTCATATTAATTAAGTACCTTTATTTTCAGCCTGTTGTTCTCTGTTTTTCCTTGATTGCATCTTCCTTCTGTCGGTCGAAGATCTGGTCAAGACCGGGCAGAAGTCGCATACGACCCTTGTCTCCTACAAACGATATGGGATACGTACCTCGTTGACCACTTCAACGGAACGAAGACTTTCAAGAGCCACGAGCCGTACATCGGTGCTCAGTTCCTTCAAAATCTCCGGCGACCCACGATGACCGACCTTATGGACTGAACACCATCCGTCACCTTCACTCGTCTGCAAGCGGAATTTTCACCCCGCGCAACTGAACTCGGGTACTGCCAGCACAACCCGTGGCGGGACATCAAAGTCTCAAACGTGCCGGTCATTGGCGCCGAACGGGAGGAAGTGTTCACCGAAAAAGAAGTCGAGGCGATGATAGCGAACCTCGAAAAAGACCGCAATGGCCGGAGCGATTGGAACGTGCAACTCGCCCAGTGTGTTCTTGGCTATTGGCATCTGGGCGGGTCTGAGACCGAGTGAGATTGCTGCGCTGCAATGGCAGTCTGTCGATTTGGATAATGCGACGATTCACGTCCGCAAGGCGTTGAAGCGTGAAGCTCTGGAGAAGCTGAACCGCCGGGCCAGCGAAATAGTGCCGGCGAGTGGTGAATCAATTGGCACGATCATGGTGCAGTTGAGCGCATCTTGGCACGGTTTGTGCACGGTCGATGGTGGAAATCATCAATCGGAGTGGTCGTAAAGTTGGAAAGTGCTTTAGAATCAATTCTGCTAGTCATGTCGGGGCGTAGCGCAGCCTGGTAGCGCACCTGCCTTGGGCGCAGGGGGTCGTAGGTTCAAATCCTATCGCCCCGACCAATAAATCAATCGGTTAGCGGGATTCGCGCTCTGCTTGCGCTCCGTTGGGACGGAAAGCTAGCTCGGCTACCTTCAAACTCGCGGTGCTCATCTCATCCGTAACCACGTCCCCGTAGACGTTCATTGTGGTACGGATGTCCGTGTGCCTCATCATTTTCTGTTGTACGGCAATTGGAGTTTTCACCGCGTCCAACCATGAGCGGTACGTGTGCCGGAAAGCGTGCGTGGTGAGGTGCCCGAGTCCAGCGGCTTCTGATGCGTGCCCGAGTATCCGCCGCGTGCCTGTATAGGAATACGGCAGTCTGCCGATGTTGAGCGGACTGGCAAACACCCAATCACTCGCATCGTGAAACTGGCTTGCCTGCCTCCACACTTTCAGACGCAACAGAAGATCCTCAGCAAGCAGGAACGCTTTTGCGGAGCCTTCCGTTTTCACATCGTCCACAACCTGTGCCACGATGCCGCGCCGAATGCTGAGACGTGACCCTAACCAATCCACGTCAGACCATCGGAGCGCCAGGGCTTCACTGATGCGAAGACCCAAGCAAATGCACACAAGAGCCATTGTTGCGAACGGCTCATGCAATTCTTTCAGCAGAGCGTGAAACTGCTCCGTTGTCAGACTCCGCGCCTTCCGCACTTTCCGTGATGCACCCTTGTTCTGGACAAGAGAGACGGGATTCCGCCCGATGTCCAGCACTCCGGCCCACATCGCAAACTCAACAAGCCCGTGCATGAGTGAGCGCACGTGAGTTTTGGACTTGGGGGCTAGTGGCAGCGCCCGGAGCCACAATTCCACCGGACGGATTTGCACATCCCTGATGGGCGTGTTTCCCCACTGTGGAATAACGTGATTTTTGAGAAAAGAGCGATACGTCCGTGCGGTTGAAAGTCTCGCGGGCATACGCTCAGCCTCATAGCGCGTAATCACGCTCTGCACTGTCTCCCCGCTCGGTCTTTCGTTTGGCTTAACCTTCAGACGTTCCGCTTCTTTCCAGGCGCTCGCCTTGGTTGGAAATTGCTGTTTTGTTCCAATCAACTTTGACCGGCGCTTGCCGGACTCATACCAAAGATAATTCCAGGTCCGCCGCCGTTTGTCGAAGCGCACAGACCCGCTCGCGTGTCGTGGTTCTCTCATGCTGCCTCCCTTTCAGCAGGGACCACGGATGACGCGGCCAGCATAGCATCCAACTCCGAACGGAGGAAGCGCCACGTGTGCCGTCCTCCACAGAGACGGTGCGCGGGGATGCGTCCGCTACGTGCCCACTTCACAACCGAACGGTGGGACACCTTCAGATATTCTGCCGCTTCCTTTGCTGTGAGCCAGTCCGAAGTCATAATTTTGCCCTTCTAGATACCCTTTCCCGCGCATTACAGCCGTTTTCAGCGAGCCGAGCCGGGATGGACCCGGTGTATCAAGCCAAAACTGCCATTGGCGAAGCTAAAGCGAACAAAAATGCTGTAAGTCATGTGTTTGCAACAAAAGCTTAAATTCGAAAATATCTTGTCTATAGAACAAAATGGGATTCGGCGGGCTATATAGAAACCACTGTCAACATTTTCGCCCTATGTTCGTCTTTCGTCTTATGTTCGCTCAGTCCTGATAGTCCAGTCACGATACTTGCGACGTGCATCATCGTGTGTAGCACCCACGGCTATCAGCTTGTCATTGTGAAATGCGGCCCACACAGTACGCCCGTTGCGGCTATTGCTGTCACCGTATGGCACGGAGTCTGCCGGGACCTTGCTGATTGACAGCTCCGGCCAACGCTCGCTATCCGGTTTGTGCGGCCACGATGTCTTGTTGCCGTGTGACCCTAGCTTTCCGTCCCGCGATGCGTACTCTTTTTTCATCCTCTTATCCGTCTATTCTGTCGTCGTCTGCTTAAGGAAACCATACAGACAGACACTCTTGTTCCCCATCCGTCGTCTCTCACACCCCTTCGGGGTTGTGTGAGAACGAACAGATAGGTTATGGCGTTTCAGAAATACGCACGCCCGTGCCAGACAACTCACGGAGCTTTGTTGACACCCAATCTTTCCCACGCCTCTTGATACCCATTTCCTTAAGTTGGATGGCAGCATCGCGGACGCTCAATTCGGGATGAGCTTTGAGAAACGCGATTGCTACCTCGTCCTTGCCATCTCCGTTAACTCTCTTACCGCGCCGTGTCTTCAATTCCACAGATCGGGTTGTGGGGGTACCAACGATGTGAAGACGACAATCAGGACCGCACGTAACTTCAAACGGCTGGCTTTCAAAATCGCGTTGTTTCAAATTCTCCAGGTAACTTGCGGACTGATACGGATTTGCGGGATCTTGTAGCTTGGTTCCCCAGCAACAGCATAAAAATGCGCCAAGGTCACCGCTGCCCCGTAATGCGTTTTCCAGCGTCATCACGTCGCCAAGTGAATCTTTAGGTGAGTGATGCAGCAATAAGACGGAATCCGCTCCGCCTTTCAGCAACGCAAAATTTGTGTCCGCGAATACCCGGATGTCGGCTGAGTCGCTTTCCTTGCCTTCAATGAAGCGAATGGCTGTGTCCAGGATGACCACGCTACCCGGCAATTCTTCCTTTAGATCCGCCAATTCAACGTGGCCTTGGGCACTGAGAGTGCGGCAAAATAACGTCTCGCCAACGTAACTCATCAAACCAATTTTTCGCAGTCTGTCAGTAAACGGGCCAAGGCTCACTTCCGGGCACAAATACAGAACGCGAGTTGGCTTCTTTGTGACGGCGAAGTGGTCAAACAGCTTTTCGCCGGTTAACAGAGCATGGGCCACGTTGAGCGCAATCAGACTTTTTCTTTCACGCACGGGAGCCGCAAGGCCGGTGATGCCTTCGCACTGCAGGAAACCATCAATTAGAAAACTGATTGGCGGCGCATTCTCCATCTCGTCTTTTGAGTGGTAGCGTTCGCGCCAATCCATGATTTTCTTTTCCTCCGGCTTGCTGCCTATCGTGACCACCGGGTCCGGGCCAACATCGGGGTAACGCTGATACTGTCCGCTAACTATCTTTTCCACTTCCTCATCGGGCATTGGACCCTTGGCGTATCGCTCATTCCGATGGAGGCAGATGACAAGACACTCCGGCTCACCTAGTCCGGCAACCTGCTTGCGAATCTTGCCGATAAAAGAGCACATATCATCATTGCGGTTGTCAGTCTCAATGAGTCCTTCCTCGCTGGTCTGCCCGGCTGACTTCTCTTTCCCGTCCGCCGTGGGCAGCGCGAGCAGCATGTCCGGCCTGTCCGCAATCGGCAGGTCTAACAGGACCTCATACGCCTCACCGCTGTCCGGGTGAATCGAAGGCGGAGCTACAACCAAGCCGCCAATGCTCTTAAAGTCTCCGCTGCATCCGTCTAATATCCATTTCCTGCTCTTGCCAGATCCCCGGAAATACATCTGTACGCCAAACTCCGGGCTGCCGTCCTCTCTGAGCCTCCGCCCGGAGCGCACGGTGTACGTGGGAGGCAGTCCGTTGCGGTCTCGCCATGCAATGAAATCCTCCAGGCACGCAAGTCCGTGGTCTGCATCCATCACGATTAGGTTTGTATGTCCGCAGTCAATACCGATGTTGGCGTCCGGTTTGCGCTTCCACCACAGTGCAATCTGCTCGGGGTCACGTGTTCCCGCATTGCATCCGCCGAATACGAGCGGTCTTTTGGTCCGTGGGATGAGTGGCAGCACATGGAAGCCGCGCCGGGCAAGGTCTAAGGCTGTCTCCAGGAAATTAGTCATTACCTGCCTGATGCCACTTGAATATCCTTGCTGTCCACGATGGCACAGGCCAAGAGAACTACGGCCTTGAGGTAACAACCGTCAATGGCTTTCTTGACGCGTTTGTCCGTGATGGTTGCATCTTCCGTCAATTCCGATAGATCATCTCGGAGACGGCAGACAAATAGTGCGTGCGTTAGATCTTCCGCGAGTTGCGATTTGTTCTCTTTTTCCATTGTCAGAATCCCCTTTCGATCTCCGGCTCCGCTTCCTCGATTTCCGGCGTTGTGATGCGTGCGCCGTGCGCTCCAGGTCGCACACGCGGAAGACGGCGCGATGCGAGCACACTCTCAAGACATTCACCGGCAAACCCGTTACAGAAGCCACTTTACCGCGTCACGCTAATATGCGACAATAAGTATATGCGTGACCAACGTGTGACACGAAAATCAGCGAGACAATCTGTATGGGCGGGCCGTCCAGCGGTTGAAGTTCCCGATGACCCTTTTGTCTTTCTCTGGACCGTGAGCCAATCCGGGTATGAGTGGCTGGACGGCGTGGACGGCAAGCGGCGGCTTTTTCCGCGCCACACGCCCGGCCTGGGCATTCGCCGCTATGCGCCGGAGCCGGGCCTGTTTCGCGAATTTGCGGCACTCGATCCCACGCGGGACGCTATACGAGATTTCGCAGGGAAGTACGGGGACTTATTTGACCGATGGGACATCGAGCACACTTTGGTGCGGCGTGGGAGGTTGGTTGGCGGGACATCGCTAGATAGGTGGAAGATCAAGATCAGGGACATGCGCGAGCTTGTTGAAATCTGGGATCAGATTCAAGAAAAGCGAGTCCCTGAGCTGAGGAAGATAATCGTCCGCTCGGAGGAAGAGATTTGCTACGTGAGGGATGGAACGAATATCACGCTGGCACGCAAGGGCGAATGGAGACGTTTTGCTCCGAGGGACGTTCTGTTGCCCGCAATGTGCGCTCTCCAATTAGAAATCAATAAGCGGCTGTCCGACACGGAGACACCAACTCTAGTTGTTCCCCGGTTGACATTGACCCCGGACACTCATCCCCGGATTGTGTTTCAGCCGTGCAATCTGCTTGCTGCAATGTGGATGCAATTTGCTCAGGCCACAACCGGGGCTTACCGATTACAGCAATGCGCGGGGTGCGACAAATACTTTCCCGTAGGCCCCGGCGCGAAGCGCGGCCACTCAATTACGTGCAGCGCAAAATGTAGAAAGCGGAAAGAGCGAGCAGACGAGGAGCCAAAGAAAAGACGTGCCCGAAAATCCTTGCGCTGAGCCCCCGAAACCCCCAACGGGCCAGGAAGTACGCACAAGGGAAACCCCCTTCACCGATCTTTAGGCGGCTGGGGAATCACTTCAGCTTGAAGCACTGGTGGTGCGGGCTGCCGCTGTTCACCCGGGGCAAGTGCGGGCCGGATTCGCGCAGGCGGGGCCGCGCCAAGTTCTTCGGGTAGCTCCAACGGGTGCGTTGTTTGTACGCGGCCAACTACCGTTGCTTGTATAGCCTGTTGGCCGGAGAAAACTGCAAGCGCAGCTTTTCGCAAAGCGTGTTGCTCGGTTTCGATTTCTACAAACCCCTTGGGATGGTAAACATTCTTCTCGATGGCCACTTTGTCTATATCGTATTTCAGTCGCTGTGCCATTTGATACAAAAGTTCAATCAGCAGACCACTCTTCGTTTCTACCCAGCGATTAAGTGCCTCGCCTTCGCCTGTGGGTCTATTCAAGTGGTTGATGTACTGCCTCCACGCATCCAACACCTTCTTATCAGGCCCGCTCGTGGCATAGAATTCCACTTCGATTCCATTCAGCGCCTCAACGTGAGCAGGGGATAACTGCGTTGCACGTGTGGTCATCAGCCTTCGGAAAATCGTCATCTTGCGGTCAAGAGCGGCGCGCCTATCATCCAGCCGCTTCTGCACTTCCAGCGCAATTATCGGGCTGGAAACGATGGCTGCCATAGTGACGACGGTCAACCACTGGTCCGGAGTTAACATAGCGCTATAATCTGCCAATACTAGCACGCGGAGAAGAAGTCACAATGGCGTTAGATGGATTGTGGATTGTGCAGTTCACGGGAAAGGACATTCTCGGTAGCGGCGTCGTGGTCTTCAGTAGTGGCAAGCTGTTTGGCGGCGAGACCGGTTTCTACTACATCGGCACTTATGAATCCGATGGCCAAATGGTCAAGGCGCGGGCGTTGATCCGCAACTTCGACCCGGCTATCCCAAGTGGTTTCGGGATACCCGGCGATTATGAAATGGATATCTCTGCCGTACTTCAGGATGACAAGATGACAGGCACAGCGATGATTGCGAATCAGCCGCAACACAGTTTGGGGATTCGCCTGACCAAGAAAGCAAATCTCTAGTCCACAACATTTCTATAATGTGTTCTGGACCGCCGTCCATGAGCGCAGATGTCCAGGAAGCTATCGCGTCTTTCTTGCTCTTCTTGAGTGACTAAGCGGGCCTAGAAATTGGGTCCGATCATTTGATCGCTCGCGTCCACGCGATATGCCAACTCGCGAAGCTCGCATACTTCGTCTTGAGAACAGATTGGCGAGCCGCTCACACTGAAGGCCCATGCTCCAAACGGATGATTTTCTGCGGCCTGCTCTAGATATCCGGTCGGAATGCCCTTTGTTTTGTATTCCCGGATGATTCCAATAACACGGTCTTTGTATTCGGTAGCGTAGATGCCGTTGGCCTCGCGCCAGTACGTATCCCACACAACATTGCGCTTCCGATCTTCATCGGTGCTTGGGTTCTGCACAGGTTGCTGCGGTACGGGCCTTTTACTCCAGAACAGGAATAAGTCCGTCGCGACTTTAATTGTCCGTCGCCTGAGGGAGTTGGCCGATTCCCGCCTTATTTGAGGCGAAGGCGCGATGATCGTTGGCACGGTCGGGGCCTTAAATGAGACGGTCGGCGGCTCCGCACCGCCGCGAAGGTCCTGCATCCCGTGCCCGAACATCACCAGCGCCACAACGATAAGAATTAGTCGCATGGGGCGATTATTCATAAGACCCCATAATCCAGGCCATCGCTGCTCAATTATTTCCGCGCGTCCGATCCAATCGGTTCCTTCGGTGAGAACGGCGTAGAAAATAATTGCGATTGCCGCCACAAACAAGAAAAGAGTTGTAAGCATTTCCATGCGAAAGCCTCACCGGATAAATTTTACCTCTTTCGCCTTGTATTCGCTACATTAACTGTGCGATGTTTTCCTTTCGCGATAAAGCGGACGCACGGTCTCGGTAAACTGACCCGTTAAGTGGACGCGGTAAGTGGACGTATAAGTACAATACTATCATACACTTAGATACTTTCAGTGCTATTATGTCCGTATGCAGTTTTTGAAGACCGCCGTTGTCCCTCTAGTAGTCCCGCCGACAGCCAAAGAATGTAACGAGTGTCACTATCGCGTCCTCTTGGAAAAGAGCAGTGACATTCAAATGAAAATCATGCGGGCGAGAATCATCAACACCACGCAGCTAATCCTGTGGGCAGCCGAGCGTGGGAACATGGCTGCAATCACCTGTCATGTGCGCTCCATCGTGGATGCGTTGCCGAAAGGATGAACTATGGAAGCCTTGCTGACGTTTGAGAACGCTAAACAACCGACACGTGCATGCATTAAGCCGACTTCGTATCGAGCCCGATGCGCAACGCTACAGGGCTTGACCCTTGTCCGCAAGGGCGACGGCTGATCCAATACATCCTTCGGGTGTTGAGTAAAGGACTCTGAGCGCATCGCATGAGGCGCGCCTACAAATGGCTTTCTTGCCACTGCCCATCCCTCTTAAGTGGACTTCTTAAACTCACAAATATACTTTGGTGACCCTCGCGGCGGTTATCGGCGGAACTTGGCTGCAGGACGCACGGATGCGATGCTGTGCCCATGAGCTTTCGACGTTTTATCCTTGATGAGACGGGAAAGAAGCAGGTCATCTTTGAGTCGGACCCGGCTAAGCCCTTTGAACTTCGCCGCCCGCGAAATTCCACAGCTCACGCGCCGGTGCGGAGATTCGCCAAGGGCAAGCCGCGCTATCGCCGCTTCCGGGGATTGCTTGTGATGGCGTTGAAGACGGCGCGTTAATCTTTCCGCTTCGCGTTCGGCTTCCAGAATCGCTTTACTCGTTCTCGCCTTTTGGTTTTTTGCCCTTCCTGGACGGTTCTCAGGCAGTACCTACAATAGTTCGCTCGGAGCGACGGAGCTATACGCGGAACTTCATGCTTTCGGGTCGGACTGTCGAGACAGTAATCGGGCCGGGTATCCTCCACCATTCCTTGAGCATCGTTGTCCCATCCACAGCTTTCACATATGCCGTCAGGAAGCACACAAAACCGATGACACTTGCTGCAGGAAACCATCCGAAATTCATCTTCCGTAAAGGCGAACAAAGGATGGATGGGCACACCTTTTAAGCCTCCAGGTGGGTTGTACAGTTCGCAGGAGCATTCGTGGCAATCCCCAAAGAGATTTGACTCGGGGTAAAGATGCAACTTCGCAGAATGTCCGCAGGTGCAATCGGCGTACATTTCGTTGAAAAGCATACAACACTTAATCAGCGGAGAGCGACAGCGATTAGTGAGAATGCTCGGATGTAAGGTAAGTCTGCCCCCCCAACTCGCGGGTCTCGGCCCGCGTGGAAGAAGCGAAACGGTGTATTATGGCCGCATGAGCCACTTGGACAATGCAAAAAGAGCACTGGAAAGACAGGGGCGGTCGGGCAAGCACACCGGGCCAACACCGGAGGACATGCTGGCAGCCATCAAAGAAATCATTGCTCACTTGGAAGAGCTAGACCGCACGCCCGCCGTCACAGTCAACGCGCCAACAAAATGAGAGCGGGCCGCCGCGCATGACTGGCAGGTCAACACATTGAACCTAGCGTCTATCGTCGGCGTCGTCTTGCACCCTATTGAGGAATGGTACCAATCTCGCTACCCGTCCGTAGTCATCACCCTTCATCAGCACGGGACAAACGCGATGGCACGGATAGCTTCTTTCAGCAAACCAGTGTTTGTGCGTGCCGTGACGTTTGAGCTGCTTCTTAGAGGCGTTGAAGATGAAGTGAAACTAAACCAGATGGTTGCACCGCATGGACAGATTGACTGCCCGCTCACGACTAAGATTCTTCGCGATCTAGTTCTCACAGCCGATCTAGCAGTCAGCGTGACCTATCGGACGCCTTCCGGTCGTGAGGCAAAATCGGACGCGCACATTTTCAATCTAGTTGGAAGCGATGGACAAATCATCAAGGTCAAAGACTCTGGAAATTACTTGAGCATCGGGAAGTGTCCCGCGTGCGGAGATGAGACGCTGTTTGCCAATGACGGTGTAACATCGAAACGTGAATTGGAAAAGCGCAAGAAAGCGTTTGAAAATGATATGCGAAACAGTTGCCCGGACCATGAGAGTGCCCGTGTCAAATATTGGTTTTAAGAGGAAGCCGGGGGAGGTTACAAACGCTCACAACGCTGCCAGTGTTTCCCGCAAGTCTTCGATACGGTCTGCCGCTCCATCCAAGATGTGGGACTGTGGCAGTGGGACTGTGGCATAAGACCGGCCTCATCCAGGTGATTAGCCGCTCAACCGGAGCGCTTCAACACGGCGGAGGCACTCTGAAAGCCAAATGAAAATGGGCCGCGCGGCCCTTCGTGCTTGACATCCGCCCTCTCGTAAAGAAGGTCTGCTATCTTTTCAACATCTTCCCTTGCGCTCACAGCGTTTTCTTCAGTGCAGAACAGCTCCCACACAGCCAGGATTGTCTGACCTAACTTCCAATCGAGAACTTCGTTCAAGTCCTCCATAGTGTCCGCGTTCAAGCTCTCAGGTTTACCGTGAGCAAGGTAGTTTCTGAAAGCAAAAAGCTCCTTCACAATCTGCCACGGACGCGAGCCGTAATCGGGTGTCACGTGGATCAAGTCGTTGAGCAAGTCTAATTTTTCTCTCGGCTTCAGCCGCTCTAGATAATTCCAGTGTGGTATGAGTTGTGGCCCGAGCCAATTCAGAAACGCTTCAAGAGCGAACGCCCGGAAAACTAGACTTGCTCTGAATTGGTGCGTTGAGGCTGTGGCCCTTTGCTGACCCGCCTCAAGCAGACAGTTCGCCGTATGCCACAGTTCGGCGTGGATTCTCACGTCCCTTTGCTTGGTGACATGAGC